>NZ_CAJPVH010000020.1 GCF_905397395.1 Cupriavidus campinensis | reverse complement strand
CCAGCGTGCCGGCGGCGCCGCCGAATTGCAGCACGCGCGCCTGAGTGGCGGCCTGGCGCAGGCGGGTCACGGCGCGGCGCAGCGCATCGACCCAGCCGCCGGCTTTCAGGCCGAACGTGGTGGGCAGCGCGTGCTGCAGCCAGGTACGCGCCACCATCGGCGTGGCGCGGTGAGCGGTGGCCAGCGTCGCGCAGGCATCGCCCAGGCGCAGCAGGTCGGTGTCGATGGCGTGCAGGGCGTCCGCCAGTTGCAGCACGGCGCCGGTATCGATGATGTCCTGGCTGGTGGCGCCCCAATGGACGTAGCGGCCAGCCTCGGCATCGCGCCGCGCCACGGCGGCGGTCAGCTGCTTCACGAACGGGATGGCGAGGTTGCCGCCGGCCACGGCGGCCTGCGCGAGGGCGTCGAGGTCAATCACGCCGGCATCGGCACAGACTTCGGTGATGACGGCAGCGGCCTGCGCGGGAATCACGCCGCAGTGCGCCTCGGCGCGCGCGAGGGCCGCCTCGGCATCGAGCATGCGCTGCACCGTGCCGGTATCGGAGAAGATCGCGAGCACGGCGGGACTGCCGAACATCGGATCGGTCAGGCGGGAAATAGAGGGCATCGTCGGCGGGGGCGGACCGGTGGGAAGGCTCCGATTGTGCGGCAAAACGCCTCGCGGAGGGCGAGGCGTGCCGGGGTCAGATATCGAAGAACACGGTTTCGTCCGCGCCCTGCAGCACCACGTTCCAGCGGTAGGTGCCGGGGGCCGTCGCCTCGGCAACCAGCGTGGCGCGGCGCGCGGACGGCACCAGGCCGAGCACGCTGTCGGTGGCGTTGGCGGCGGCTTCATCGCCGAAGTACAGCCGCGTGGCCACGTGCTTGACCAGCCCGCGCATGAACACGGACACCATGATGTGCGGCGCCTGCAGGCCGCCGGCGAGGTCCGGCACCGGGCCGGGCTTGACCGTGACGAAGCGGAAATCGCCGTCCGGGCCGGTCGGCACGCGGCCAAAGCCGGTGAAGCCGGGCACCAGCGGCGCGTCGCCGGTGTCTTCCTCATGCCGATAGCGGCCGGCAGGATTGGCCTGCCAGATCTCGACCATGCCGTCCGGCACGGGCTCGCCGCGGCCATCGATGACACGGCCCTCGATCACGATGCGCTGGCCGGCAAGCTGCGGTGCATCGGCGGTCAGGTCGGCGCAGTCCAGCGCGGCAAGGCCGATATGGAGGTACGGCCCAACGGTTTGGGAGGCGGTAGCGTAGAGCATGGCCTTACTCCATCGGCGTGGCATCACGGCCACGCAGCACGATATCGAATTGGTAGCCGAGCGCGTATTCAGGCGAGGTGGTGGCCCAGTCGAACGTGGCGATCAGGCGGTCGCGTGCCTTGGCATCGGGCACGCAGTTGAAGATCGGGTCGTACGCGAGCAGCGGGTCGCCGGGGAAATACATCTGCGTGACCAGACGCGTGGCGTAGGCATTGCCGAACAGCGAGAAGTGAATGTGCTGCGGACGCCACGCGTTGTGATGATTGCGCCACGGGTAGGCACCCGGCTTGATGGTCTGGAACTGGTAGCGGCCCTGCGCATCCGTAAGCGTGCGGCCATCGCCCGTGAAATGGGGGTCGAGCGGCGCGTCGTGCTGGTCGCGCTTGTGCACGTAGCGGCCGGCGGCATTGGCCTGCCAGATCTCGATCAGCGCGTGCGGCACTGGGCGGCCGTTCTCGTCGAGCACGCGGCCCGTCACGAGAATCCGCTCGCCAATCGGCTCGCCGCCATGGCCGGCGGTCAGGTCGTTGTCGCCTTCGCGGACGAACTCCGGGCCGAAAGTCGGGCCGGTCAGCTCGGACAGCGATTGCGGCAGCGCGATCAGCGGCTGGGACGGCGCGCGCAGCTGGGTGGACGCGTAGGGGTCGAAGCGGTACGGGGGCTGGGTGTCCCAGTACGGGCGACGGTAGGGACCGGGGCGTGGGGGCATCGCGCTGTCTCCGTTTTTGATGAATGTGGCGAGACTTAGACTGTAAGCAACGCCGTAAGTCATGTAAATTGAGTTTTTGCGTAATTTAGATGACTTTTTGTTATGGATGTCACTGATCCGTCGCCCGAACTGTTCCGTAACCGCATTCGGCTGCGGCACCTGCACTGCTTTGTCACCGTGGCGCAGACCCAGCACCTGGGCCGGGCCGGCGCGCGGCTGGGCCTGACCCAGCCGGCGGTGTCCAAGACGCTGACCGAACTCGAGGAACTGGTCGGCACCCGGCTGCTGGTGCGCCAGCGCGCGGGCACGGACCTGACTGCGGCCGGCATGCGCTTCCTGCGCCATGCGCTGCGCATCATCGAGGACGTGGACGCGGCGGCGGACAGCCTGGCTGGCGCTGATGCCCCGCGCCACGAGCGCATCCGGGTGGGCGCGCTGCCGAGCATCGTGCCGGCGCTGCTGCTCGACGCCGTCTCGCAGTTCCGCGCCGCGCACCCCGAGGTGGCGCTGGCCGTGCAGACCGGCATGAACCGCACGCTGATCGACCTCCTCAAGGCCGACGTGCTCGACCTCGTCATCGGCCGCATGGACGACCCCGCCGTCATGGAGGGCCTCTGGTTCGAATCGCTGGGCCCGGAGCCGCTGGTGCTGGCCGTGCGCGCGGGCCATCCGCTGGCGGACAACGCGCGCCCCACCATGCGCGAGGTGCTGGCGTGGCCGCTGGTGATTCCGGCAGTCGGCTCGATCCCGCGCCACAGCACCGAAAGCCTGCTGGCACGCCACGGCCACACCCTGCCCGAAGGTTGCGTGGAAACCGCCGACGCCTACCTGGGCCGCCTGCTCACGCAGCAGAGCGACACCGTCTGGGCCGCGCCCCTCTCTGCCGCCCGCCGCGCCGTGGCCGCCGGCGAGATGGTGCTCCTGCCCGTGGACACCCAGGGCACCGAGGAACCCATCGGCCTGCTCCGCCACAGCGACCGCACGCTGGAACCCGTGGCGGAGGCGTTCGTGGCAGGGATCAGGGGGATTGCGGCGGGGCGGTGAGAGGGGTGTTGCAGGCGAGTTTGTCGCCGCTGCACAACGGACTGCATCAGGATTTGCACCCTTCGTAACAGATCCGCGCGCGTTAGGCCAAATGGGCTCGGGGGCGAGAACTCGCATCCGCCAGCCCTATCGAAGCGATTCTCCCGGACAACGGGAAATCGTTGCGCGCGCCAGCCCTGCGAAGACGCGAAAACGACCATCGTCCGGCATTCAGCAATGCCTTGCGAAGTGTATAGCGAGGCTATACACTTCGAGCCAACACTGACATGATCAAAAGCTTCGCGCATCCTGGCCTGAGGCGTTTCTTCGAGACGGGTTCCAAAGCAGGCATCCAGCCGCATCACGCGGAGAGGCTACGCAGGCAACTCTTTGTCCTCGACCACGCCAAGCGCCCCGAAGATCTCGGATTGCCAGGCTGGCGATTGCATCGACTTAGCGGAACGCTGGTTGATCATTGGTCGGTACACGTCGACCACTGCTGGCGACTGACGTTCCGGTTCGATGGTGACGACGCGATCGTCGTCAACTATCAGGACTATCACTAAGGACCGCGAGACAACGCATGACTCGAATGCACAATCCTCCCCACCCGGGCTCGGTGCTCGCCGAATGGCTGGACGGCCTGGATTCCATGACCATCTCCGCCTTCGCCCGCCATATCGGGGTGACGCGCGCCACGCTGTCGCGCATCGTGAATGGCCATGCGGCCATTACGCCTGATATCTCGATCCGGCTGGAAGAGGCGCTGGGCGCGAGCCGCGAGATGTGGAGCGGCATGCAGACGACCTATGACTTGTGGCAGGCTGCGCAGAAGCCCCGCAAACGTATTCCCCGCATTGCGGGTGCCGAAGACCGGTCGGTTTGAACTTTGCCCAATCCCCCTGACTCTCACCGTGAACCAATCCCCTGGGAGGCATGGCCATGCGACTGCAAGGCAGGACGGCGCGAGACGGCGCCACGCCCGGGCCGGCGGCCCAAACGGGGCCCCAATCGGTGCCGCACGTCGTCGCCCACACCCGCCCGGCAGCGGCCGATGCTGCTGCCGCCCGGCAGGCCAGCTGCGCCGACACCCCGCGCCCCGCGCATTGCCACGCGCTGGCGCCCACGGTCACCCACCTGCCCTGCCCCGGTCCGCGCACGCTCCATGGCTGCGCGGCGGCCGATGCGGTGTCGCCGGCCGAGCGCTACGCCGAGCTGTTCGTCGACGTGCAGGCCAGCGGCCTGTTCGCTGACAGCAAGACATTTCCCGACTGTGTGCCGCTGGTGGCGCCGGAGGTCATCCTGGAGCGCTATCGCGCCCAACGCGAGGCGGCGGATTTCTCGCTCGATGCATTCGTGCAGGCGCATTTCGCGCGCGAGACGATTCCGGACGAGCACTATGTCTCCAACCCCGACCACTCCCTGCGCGACCATATCGACGGCCTGTGGCCGGTGCTGACGCGCGAGCCCGCCGAGCATCCGTCGCTCTGCTCGCTGCTGCCGCTGCCGCGCCCCTACGTGGTGCCGGGCGGGCGCTTCCGCGAACTCTATTACTGGGACTCGTATTTCACGATGCTCGGGCTGGCGGCCAGCGGCCGGCACGACCTGATGCGCGCCATGGCGGACAACTTCGCCTACCTGATCGATACCTATGGGCTGGTGCCCAACGGCACGCGCACGTATTACCTCACCCGCTCGCAGCCGCCCGTGTTCTCGCTGATGACCACGCTGTTCGAAGGCCATGTCACCGATGCGTGCGCCTACCTGCCGCAACTGAAGCGCGAGTATGCATTCTGGATGGACGGCGCGGAGCACCTGCGGCCCGGCGGAGCCTACCGGCGCGTGGTGCGGCTGCCTGATGGCGCGGTGCTGAACCGCTACTGGGATGACCGCGCCCATCCGCGCGAGGAGGCCTACCTTGAGGACGTGGAAACGGCGCGGCGCAGCGGCCGGCCCCACCATATCGTGTTCCGCGACCTGCGCGCGGCGGCCGAATCGGGCTGGGATTTCAGTTCGCGCTGGTGCGATGCCCAACCCGATGCGACAGCCGGGTATTCGCAGGCGCCGGCCAGCGACCTCGCCACCATCCGCACCACCTGCATCCTGCCCATCGACCTCAACGCCCTGCTCTGGCACGCCGAGATCCGGCTGGCCACGCTGTGCAGGGCAAGCGGCGACCACGATTCCGCCAAGCGATACACGGAAGCCGCAGACCGGCGGCGCCACGCCATCTTCGCCAGCATGTGGGACGAAGACACCGGCGCATTCTTCGATTTCGACTGGCAGCGCGGCAAGCGGCGCGACCTGCTGACGGCAGCGACGCTGATGCCGCTCTACCTGCGGCTGGCCACACCGGCGCAGGCCGCACGGGTGGCCGAAGTGGCGCGCGCCCGGCTGCTCGAGGCCGGCGGCCTGGCCACGACCGAGCGCAACTCCGGCCAGCAGTGGGACCAGCCCAATGGCTGGGCCCCGTTGCAGTGGATCGCCATCCACGGGTTGCGGCACTACGGCTGCAAGGCGCTGGCCGACGAGATTGCACAGCGCTGGCTGGCCACGGTGGCCAGCCTCTACACCCACGCGTACAAGCTGGTCGAGAAATACCGGCTCGGGCCGCGCAGCGATGGCGCCGAGGGCGGCGGGGGTGGCGAGTATCCCCTGCAGGACGGCTTCGGCTGGACCAATGGCGTGGTGAGCGCGCTGCTGGTGCAATATCCCCACCATCCCGCAACGCACAGCGAGGCCGGCCGGCGCGACGCCAACGGGTAGGTGCGCCGCCTCACCCTAACGCGTGATGCCACGGGTGCACGGGGGCTGGCGGCGCCTTTCCGTGCGCATCATGGAATTTCGTTCTTTTGTTCAGAATCTCGCAGCGCAGCAGTGGAATTTGCCCGATTTGCCTTCGTTTCCCGCAATAACTCAGCTGAGTTATTGGCGGGCGTAGCGTCGCAGGTCACACTTGCCCCAGGGTCACTCGACACGACCCCAAACGACTTGGCAACTCTTACTACCCCGACGATCCCGCGCGTCGGGGTATTTCTTTGTGCGGCCGCTTTTTTGTGGAAGTAAAGCGCCATCGCGGCCGGGCCGCTCAGGCGTCGGCCCAGCGGCGCAGCAGGTTGTGATAGAGGCCGGTGAGGCCGATCACGGCCTCGTGTTCGTTGCCGAGCGTGGCGGTGACCTGGCGCAGGCGGTGGTCCAGCTCGAACAGCATCGCCCGCTCGCCGTCATCGCGGACCATGCTCTGGATCCAGAAGAATGACGACACCCGCGCGCCGCGTGTGACCGGCGTGACGTGATGCACGCTCGTGGCCGGGTAGAGGACCATGTGGCCGGCCGGCAGTTTCACGCGCTGCTGGCCGTAGGTGTCTTCCACCACGAGTTCCCCACCGTCGTAGTCCTCGGGCTCGGTCAGGAACAGCGTGGCCGAGAGGTCGCTGCGGATGCGGAAGTCGGTGCCGCGCAGGAAGCGGATGGCGTTGTCGACATGATTGCCGAACGTGTGGCCGCCTTCGTAGCGGTTGAACAGCGGCGGATATACCTTCAGGGGCAGGGCCGCCGAGAAGAACAGCGCGCTGTTGGCCAGCGCGTCCTGGATCAGGTTGCCCACCTCGCGCGACACCGGCGACCCTTCGGGCAACTGGAGGTTGCGTTTGGCCAGCGCGGACTGATAGCCAGAGGTCTGGTTGCCATCGGTCCAGTCAGCCGCGTCCATCAGCGCGCGGCAACGGGCCACCTGGTCTTTGGACAATACGTCCGGAATCTGCAACATCATGATGGTATGCCCCCCGGCGTTACCGCCGGGGGTGGTCGGCTTAGAAGCGGAAGTTCGCCGTCAGCATACCAAAGCGGCCCGGGGCCAGTGCGGCGTAGTGGGTCGTGAATGCCTTGGTGTAGTACGTCTTGTCAAACAAGTTCTGAATATTGAGCTGCAGGGTCAGATTCTTGTTGACACGGTACGCCGCCATGGCGTCGAAGCGCCAGTACGCCGGCACATAGGTCGAGTTGGCCGGATTGCCGTACACCTTGCTCACATAGTAGGCGCCGCCGCCCACCGTCAGCGCCGGCAGCACCTGGTACGTGCTCCACAGGCTGAAGCTGTTCTTGGGCGTATTCGGGAACTGGTTGCCGTTGTTGGCCGCGTTGGCGCTCTGCGGGCCGTTGTCCTTCAGCTCGCTGTCCAGGTAGGTGTAGCCGCCGAACAGGTTCCACTTGTCCGTCACGCTGCCCGCGAAGCCCAGCTCGAAGCCGCGCACTTCCTGCTTGCCGACGTTGGCCGTGGTGTTCGCGTCCACCGCCACGCGGGCGTTGTTCTTCTCGATCTGGAAGATGGCGCCGGTCAGCGACAGGCGCTTGCCGAGCAGGTCCCACTTGGTGCCGAGTTCCCAGGCGCGGCTGCGCTCGGGGTCCAGGTTCTGGACCTGCGCCGACAGGTTGTCCGACCCGTCGCCGTTGGAGGTGCCCGGCGGGGTGGACGCCGTGCCGTACGACAGGTAGATGCTGCCAATGTCCACCGGCTTGTAGACGATGCCGGCCTGGTAGTTGAAGAAGCTCGAATTGTTGGCCAGGTTCACCGCCGCCACGGCCGCGTTGGTGTTCGGGTTGGTGTACGCCGGCGTGGCCGAGGTGGTGCGGTAGCTGTCGTAACGCACGCCGCCGTTGATAAGCCACTGCCTGGTGAGTTCGACGGTATCGAACAGGTACACCGCGCGCGTGTCGGTCTTGGTGGTCTGCGTGTAGCCCATCTTGCCGACGCGGCCGGTCCAGACCGCGCCGGGGTTCGGGTTGTACAGGCTCGTGCAGTCGCCGCTGTTGAGCAGCGCGGTGTTGCACGTGGTGCCCGTGGCGCCCGGCACCACGTTGTACGGCGTGTTGTCCGTGTCGTCGCGGCTGAACTCGAAGCCGAACAGCATCGAGTGCTTGAGACGGCCAGTGTCGAACTTGGCGATGAAATCGGTCTGGTTGATCAGCGTGTCCGTCGAAGAATCACGGTTTTTACTACTCCGGTACACAAAGCCGTTCGGCACGTTGCCGCGGCTGTCGTCAGGGTTCGTGACGATGTAGTCGTTGCTGCTGCGGCCCCAGCGCGTGGTGTTGCGGAAGGTCAGCTTCTCGCTGAATTCGTGCTGGACGATGGCCGTGGCGATGTCGGTCTGCGTCTCGCGGAAGTCGCGGCTGGTCAGCCCGTAGAAGTTGTTGCGATCCACGTTGGCCGGTCCCACCGGGTTGGCCTTGGTGGCGGTTGCCGACGGACGCGCATACGGGATGCTGTAGTCCGGCATGTCGCGGCCCTGCAGATGGTAGTAGGACAGCGTGACCTTGGTCGGGCTGTTCAGGCCGAACGTAACCGACGGCGCGAAACCCCAGGAATGGCCGCCCACGGCTTCGCGGCCCGGCGTGTTGGCGTCCATCGCCATGGCATTCAGGCGCAGGCCGGTGTTGTCGTTGAGGACGTAGTTGCCGTCGACCGTGGCACGCTTGTAGGCATCGGTGCCGATCCCGACCGAGCCCTGCACGAAGTTTTCCTTGGTCGGCAGCTTCGACACGATGTTGATCATGCCGCCCACCGAGCCCTTGCCGCCGTAGGCCGAGCTGGGGCCCTTGATGACCTCGATGTTCTCGATGTTGAAGGTGTCGCGCGTTTGCGAGCCCGCGTCGCGCGCGCCGTCCACGAAGATGCTGGCGCCAGAGTCGAAGCCGCGGATGAACGGGCGGTCCCCGAGCGGGTTGCCGCCCTCGCCCGCGCCGAAGGTAATGCCGGGGGTGGTGCGCAGGGCGTCCTGCAACGTCACCGAGCCCGATTGCTGGATCACTTCCGCCGGCACGATGGTGACGGACTTCGGGGTATCGAGCAGCGGCGCGGTGAATTTCGGCGATTCCGCCTGATCGACCTTGTAGCCGTCCTCGCGAACTGCCTTGACCGTCACATCCTGCAATTGCTGGACGGAACGGGACGCGGCGGGCGGCGTGGCGGCCAGCGTGGCCGGTGCGGCTTCCTGGGCGGCGGCGCCCTGCATGGCCATCAGGGCCATCGGGCCGGCCAGCGCGGTCACCAGTACGTTGGGACGGAATACCTCCGAATACTTGCTCATCTGCTTCTTCCCCGTGAACTGCCTGTTATGAGTGGTGCTGCCTACGGGGCGCGATTGTATGAGTGTGTAAATAAAAGTACAAATGCGAATCATTCGCATACGTAATGCGCGGACAGGGGTGTCCTCTCGTGCTTCTTCCATCTAAAGCTGACAAACTCCCGACAAATTCTGCCAATTTCAATGAAACAACCGAGGCAAAACGGTTCCAACCCGACTGGAACTTTTTTATTACGTTTTATTACTGTTGCGGAACCCCCGCAGGCCGTATGACGTTTGGTAGACATGCGGGCAACGGGCATGTGGTGCCTTATGCACCCGCATGACACCGTTCGCTTGCCCACGTGTGACGCCAACGGGCCGCGCTACACTTGCGGCTTGTATTCATCCGCCACCCACCTGTCACCGTGTCAGATTCCCACCCCGCCCTGCCCGCCCTCACCGATTTCCGCGCCGACCCTGCGCCCACGCACGACCGGCCCCGGCCGGATCGTCTTGTCGACGGCAATCCGGCCCGCACCACGTGGACGCACTACAGCGCCACGGCGGGCGATTTCGACTGCGGAATCTGGGCGTGCGAGCCCGGCGCGTGGCGCATTGCG
Organism: Cupriavidus campinensis; assembly: GCF_905397395.1. Classification (GTDB taxonomy): domain Bacteria; phylum Pseudomonadota; class Gammaproteobacteria; order Burkholderiales; family Burkholderiaceae; genus Cupriavidus; species Cupriavidus campinensis. The sequence continues at coordinate 84,325 of NZ_CAJPVH010000020.1, read as the reverse complement.
TTTCCGGCGGGCAAGGAGGAGTTCTTCCACGTCATCAGCGGCCGGCTGCGGATCATTGACCATGCCGGCGTGGCGCGCGAGTTCGGCCCCGGGAATGCCTGTGTGATCCCGGCCGGTTTCGAAGGGATATTTGAAGTGATCGAGCCCGTGCGCAAGCACTTCGTCGTCCTGGAACGCAACGCGGGCTGACCACGCCCGGAGGAGGTCTGGCCATGCTTCCACGCCGCATCCTGTCTGTCACCGCGCAATGTGCCATGCTCGGCGCGCTGGCAAGCGCGGGGCACGCCGCCAGCCCCAGCTTCGACTGCAAGCGGGCCGAAGGCCAGATCGAGCAGATGATCTGCAAGGACGACACACTGGCGCGGCTCGACAAGGAAACGACGCGCCTGTACGGGCTGGCGCTCGATGCGCGCTCGATGAGCACGGGCCGCAAGAAGACACTGCTGGCCGAGCAGCGCGGCTGGATCAAGGGCCGCAATGACTGCTGGAAGGCCACCGACGCGCGCGCCTGCACCACCGCCGAATACATCGACCGGATTCACGTGCTGCGCCAGAACTACGCCGGCGCGCGCACGCAGGACGACAAGGGCATCAGCCGGGGGCCATTCTCGGTGCGCTGCCCGGGCGCCGACGCGCTGATCCTGGGCACCTTCGTCCAGACCGAGCCCGGCTACGCCTACCTGACCTGGCTGGACAAGAAGCTGCTGCTGCCGCAGACGCGCGCGGCGTCGGGGGCCCGCTATGCAGCCACGACCGAAGCCGGCGAGGCGATGCTGTGGGACAAGGGCCCCGAGGCCCAGCTTGAACTACCGGGCAAGCCGGCAATGGCCTGCCGCATGGAAGCCCCGGAGTAAGCCCCCGGGGAGCCCCCTCGGGGTCAGTGCACGCGATGAGCGTCGAGGTCCAGCGCCGCCTCGGCGGCGTCGCCGGTCTTGCCCTTGTAGTACAGGTGCACGCCGATGGCCAGCGAGTCATGGCGAATCTCGTGCATGGCGCGCCAGGCTTCGGTCGGGTCCTTGAAGACGAGGTAGTGCGCTTCCTGATCCACCAGTTCCGCCACGCGGTGCAGGCCGTGGCCGTGCAGCGCGTTGACCAGGTGGCCGAGGCTGCGGTGGGTGCGCGCATCGGTGCGCGGATAGAGCATGTGCAGCACCGCCACTTGCTGCGAAGCCATCAGCGCGGAGAACGCGACAACGATGTCCTGGTGTTGAATGGCAGTGACCGAGTCCCCCACGGCCGCGCCGGTTTCACGTTGGGCGGGCAGAATGGCTTCGAGCGTCAGGTTCATGGCGGTACCTCCTTGTTGTAACCGAAAGAACTGTCACACGAAGATTAGGTGGTGATTGCTGCAACGCAATGGACAGGATGGGCAACAGACTGTTCCAGCCAATGCGTCTAATCGCCGCGATACTCGCGCGTTACCCCCGCATAAGCTTTCAATTCCCTTGCAACGCGCCCTGTCACTGGCGCCCCGTTCCGGTCATTCGCGAAGCGAATCCGTCGATTCGGCGCCTCCCCCTGGCATCCCGCCCACCGGCGGCGTAATTTGTCCTCATCCACCCTATCCGATGAGGTTTCCGATGCGACACGACGCAATGCACCGCCCCGCCAGCCCCGACGACGAGAACGCCATGGCGTACTGGCGCGCCCACCGCATGGTCCGCGCGCTGCGTGGCTGGTATCTGCACCTGTTGATCTACCTGGCCGTGAACGGATGGCTCTGGTTCCGCTTCCTGTTCATGCCGTCGCCAGACTGGGCGCACCGGTCGGTCGAAGCCGGCTGGCCGTGGCCGCTCACCACCACGCTGGCCTGGGGGCTGGGGCTGGCGATCCATGGCCTGCTGGTGTGGTGGCGCGTCTCGCAACGTGGGCGCGACTGGGAGTCCCGCAAGATCGACCAGTTCATGAACCGCGACTAAGCCCCCCGCTACATCTGGCGGAAGCGATGCGCGTAGGCGCGCGAGACCGGCAGTTCGGTCTCGATTTTGGTTTCCCCCTGAGTTTCCCGATTCTGCAGCCGCACAAACAGCCGCCCGGCGTCGTCCCGCCGCGTGCCGGCCACGTATTCCATATTGACGATGGTCGAGCGATGCACCTGCCAGAAGGTGTCCGGGTCGAGCCCCTCCATCAGCTCGGCCAGCGGCGTGCGGATCAGGTGCTCGCCGTCGCGCGTATGCACCACCACATATTTGTCGTCGGCCTGGAAGTACAGCACGTCCTGGATCGGCACGTGGCTGGTGGTGTTGCCCCGGCTCGCCCGCACCCAGCGCAGCGGCGGCGCGCCGGCCTCCGGGCGGGCCGGGCCGCGCGTGAGCTGGCTCAGCAGCTGCGCCAGCTCCGGCAGGGGCGCCGCCTCCTGGAAGGCCTTGCGCAGCCGCTCCACGGACCGCGCCAGGCGCTCGTCCGTGACCGGCTTGACGAGATAGTCCACGGCCTCGCGCTCGAAGGCGTCCAGCGCGTACTGGTCGAAGGCGGTGACGAAGACCACCCGCGTGTCGGTCTCGATGCCCTGCGCCACCTCCAGCCCGGACAGCCCCGGCATCTTGATATCGAGAAAGGCCACCGCCGGCGCCAGTTGCGCGATGGCCTGCGCGGCCTCCACGCCATTGGCCGCCTCTCCCACGATGCGCAACTCGGGCCACAACCGCTCCAGCTTGCCGCGCAGGTGCGTGCGCAGGTGTTCCTCGTCATCGGCGATCAGCGCGGTGGGCGTCCGGGTCATGGGGTCTCTCCGTTTCGGAAGGGGGCGGACAGCGGAATGTCGATGTGGACGGCCGTGCCGGGCGAGCGCTCCACGATGCGCACCTGCGCCTCGCCGTCGTAGAGCACGGCCAGCCGGTCGCGCAGGTTGGACAGCCCCACGCCGGCGCTGGCCGATGGCCGGAAGCCCATGCCGTCATCCTCGATCGAAGCCAGCATGCGCCCGCCGCGCCGCGTCAGCCGCACGGTCAGGTGCCCGCCCTCGATCTTCGGCTCCAGCCCGTGCCGGATCGCGTTCTCCACCACCGGCTGCAGCAGCATCGGCGCCAGCGGCACCTCGTTCAGCGCCGGGTCCACGTCGATCCGGTACTGGAGCCGCTCGCCCATGCGGATCTTGATCAGGGCGAGGTAGTCGCGCAGCAGCGTGGCCTCCTGCGCCACCGTGCCCTGCGTAGCCCGGCTCGCGGCCAGCGACGCGCGCAGGTAGGCGATGAAGTGTTCGAGCATCAGCGTGGCCTTGCGCGGCGCCGGCTCGATCAGGCTCACCACATTGGCCAGCGTATTGAACAGGAAATGCGGCTCGATCTGGGCCTGCAGCAGCCGCATCTGCGCCTCCACCAGCTGCTTCTCGGTGGAGAGCGTGCGCACCTGCTCGCGCGCCATGTACTCGGCGATCTTGCGCTCCTCCCAGCGGCGCCCGAGCAGGCCCACACGGCTCCAGACCAGCACGCCGTGGGCGGTCAGCCCCAGTCCCCAGCCCAGCAGCGGCGCACCGGACCAGGGCCGGTGCGAGGCGCCGAACACGTTCCAGAGCACGAGGATGGTGTTGACCACCACGTAGAGCGTCAGGTGGATATAGAAGCCACGCAGCGCGCGCACGTTGCGGCGGGCGTCCTCATAGGCGCGTTGGTCGGCGGCGGACCGCCACATCTGCGGATCAGGATGGCGCACGGTGGGGTGGGGGCCAGGGGCCGGGGGCGGATCGGGAACGCTGGGAGGTTACCACCGGCGGCGCCCGGCGCAACAGCCCCGCGCGGCGAACCGACGGCGGCGCGGCGTCAGCCGCAATCTGCCGGCGCCAGTGAAGGGCCGGTGTCTCGGACGAAGTCCGGCCCGCTCAATCTCCAAACCGACGCGGGTCGTACGGCGCGGCATCCACATACGTCGCATCCCCGTCGAACAGCTCGGCCAGCAGCCGCGCCGTGGCCGGCCCGAGCGTCAGGCCCTGGTGGCCGTGGCCGAAATGGAACCAGAGCCCGGAGTGGCGCGGCGCCCGGCCCACCACGGGCAGCATGTCGGCGATGCACGGGCGGGCGCCCATCCACGGCTGCGCCTCCACGGGGGCGCCCAGCCGCACCATCTGCGCGGCGATCTGCTCGGCCCGGCCGGACTGGACCGGCGTGGGCGGCGCGTCGCGATGGGCAAACTCCGCGCCCGTGGTCACGCGCAGGCCCTGCCGCATCGGCACCAGCAGCACGCCGTTCTCGGCGTCCAGCACCGGCTTGGACGGCATCGTCTCGGCCGCATAGTGGCGGTGATAGCCGCGTTTTACGAATAGCGGCAGCCGATAGCCCAGCCGCGTGGTCAGATCCGCCGCCCACGGCCCCAGCGCGATTACGGCCTGCGCGGCCTCGACCGTGCCGTCCGCGGTGGACACCTGCCAGCCCGATCCGCTGGCGCGCAGCGTGGCGGCGTCGCCGTGGCAGAAGGTGCCGCCCTGCCGCTCGAACAGCGCCGCATAGCGGGCGACCAGCTCGCCGGGATCGCTCACCGTCCACGGGTCGCGCCAGTGGATGGCGCCGGCCAGCACGTCGCGCAGGGCCGGCTCGGCCTGGTGCAGCGCCGCGCGGTCCAGCAGGGCGTGATCGAGCGCATGGTCGGCGGCCACAGCCGTGGCGTCGCGGGCGGCGGCATCGAATTCGGCTTCGCTGCGGTAGGCCTCCAGCCAGCCGTCATGGCGCACGAGGTCCTGCGCCCCGGCACGGGCGATCCACGGCGCGTGCTCATCGAGGCAATGGCGGATCAGCGCGCTGTAGGCCGCCACCGTGCCGGCATAGCGTGCGGGCGCCGACGCGTGCCAGTAGCGCGCCAGCGCCGGCACCAGGGCCGGCAGCGCGCGCAGGTGGTAGTGCACGTCGTTGCCCTGCCCCGTGGCCACGCGCAGCAGCGCCTGCCAGTCGCGGGGGAAGGCATAGGGCCGCACCGCCTCGCGCTGGAGGATGCCGCAATTGCCGTAGGACGTGGCCCGGCCCGGCGCCTGCCGATCGACCAGACAGACCGCATGGCCGCGCTGCTGCAAGGCCAGCGCGGTGGAGACGCCCACAATGCCGGCGCCCAGGACGATGACGGCGGTGGAGGAAGGATTACCGGGCGCGGACGAATCGGTCATATCGAGATGTATCTATATAGAGGGGGGCGGCGTCAGCCACGATTCTGCCAAGGCAGGCCCGGCGGCGGTGCATCCCTCATGTGCAATGAATCGAATACTCGATTGCCTGTTCGGCAATCATTGCCGCTCAGGCAGGCTCATGGGCCTCCCCCATGCCGATCAGGGAATCGGTCAGTTGCTGGAGGAAGGCGCGGGCGGCCTCGGGCAGGTTGCGCTTGGCCAGGGTCTGGACCTCGATATAGCGCTCGTTCATCTCGCGGTCGCGCAGCGGCACGGCGGCGATCAGCCCGGCGGCCAGCCGGCTGCGCACGGACACCTCGCCATAGAACGTGATCGCCCCCCCGCCCGCCGCCGCGAACGACACCAGCGAATCGAGGTAATTGCTGGAAAAGATAGTCTCGTAGTTCAGGCCCTGCCGGCTGCAGCTGGTGTCCAGCAACTGACGCAGCGAGCTGTCCGCGGGCGCCAGCGCCAGCGGGTAGGCCACGACCTGCGAGAGCGAGATCTGGCGCTGGCCGGCCAGCGGATGGTCGGGCGCCATGATGGCCAGCACCGGCGCCGGGTGGCGCAGCTCCACCTCGATGTTCGGCTCGGGCAGCCCGCTCAGGGTCACGCCGATGTCGGCCTCGCCATCGCGGATGCGGCGCGCCACGTCGGCCTGCGGGCAGACCTCCAGATCGAAGCGGATGCCGGTGTGCTGGGCCCGGAACGCCGCCGCCAGCGAGGGCAGGAACTCGTGTGCCAGCCCGGCCACGCTGGCCAGGCGCACCCGGCCGGCGCGCAGGCCGCGCAGGGCCTGGATATCGCCGGTCACGCGCTCGATGTCCTGTTGCGTGCGCTTGGCGTAGGCGGCCAGCAACTCGCCCGCCGCATTGGGCACCAGCCCGCGTGCGCGGCGGTCGAACAGCAGGGTGTCCAGTTCGGCCTCCAGCCGCGCCACCTGCCGGCTCACGGCGGAGGGCGCCACGTTCAGCTTCAGCGCGGCGTCCTTGACCGACCCCGTCCGCACCACTTCCAGGAAGTAGCGGACGGCGGTTTCCTGCAGGGTGCGATACGACATGGAATCTCCGGGATGGCACGTGACACCAACGTCGCCAGTCTAGCGAAGATTGCCGATATGGCAATCGAATATTCGAAAGATTGCGCACACCGCAAGCATGGACCGGCTTACGATGAGATCCAACGAAGCCTGTGACGTGTCCTTTCTCTCTACTGCCGGAGCCTGTTCATGCTTTTCCCCGCCCCCCGCCTTTCGTATCGATTCCCGCGTGGCCGTCGCCTGACGCTGGCCCCCATGGCCGGCGCCCTCGCGCTGGGCCTTGCCAGCGTGGCCGGCACCGCCGCCGCGCAGGGCGGCTACCCGACCAAGCCGATCCAGCTGGTGATTCCGTTCCCGCCGGGCGGCTCCACTGACGTGATCGGCCGTATCGTCGGCCAGAAGCTTGGCGAACGGCTTGGCCAGACCGTGGTGGTGGACAACCGGCCCGGCGCGGGCACCATCGTCGGCGCCAGCTTTGTGGCGAAGGCGGCACCTGACGGCTACACGCTGCTGGTTACCTCCGGCACCACCTTCACGGTCAACCCGGCTATCCACGCCAAGCTGCCGTACGACCCCATCAAGAGCTTCGACCCCGTGGCCCAGATGGGCGTGACCGGGCTGATCCTGCTGGCCAACCGCGACACGCCGGCCAACAACCTCAAGGAATTCGTGGCGATGGTCAAACCCTCGCCGGGCAAGTATTCCTATGGCTCGTTCGGCGCCGGCACCACGGCGCACTTCGCGGGCGAGGCGCTGCAAACCCTCACCGGCACCAAGATGCTCCACGTGCCCTACAAGGGCAGCGCGCCGGCCATGACCGACCTGATCGGCGGCCAGATTCCGTTCAGCATGGACACCGTGACCGCCGCCATCCCGCAGGTGAAGGCCGGCAAGGTCAAGGCGATTGCCGTGACCACGGCCAAGCGCTCGGCCCTGCTGCCGGACGTGCCCACGGTGGCCGAGAGCGGCTACCCCGGCATGGACGCCGCCACGTGGCTCGTCATCGTCGCCCCGGCCGGCGTGCCCGCCGACGTGAAGGCCAAGCTTGAGAAGACCCTGGGCGAAGTAGCGGCAGACCCCGCCACACGCCAGAAACTGATCGACAACGGCTTCGAGCCGACCTTCGCCACCGGCGCGCAGGTGGCCGCGAAGATCGTCAAGGAAACGCCCCAGATGCGTGCCATCGCGCGCGCCGCCAATATCCAGGCCGAGTAACCCACCCCTGACGCCTGGCTCCGGAGACAGCATGCCCCTGCAAGACAGCCTGCCGACCTTGTCGGCAGTGGAACTGCGCCGCCTGATCGGCAACAAGGAAATCTCGCCCGTCGCACTGCTCGATGCCTGCATCGCGCGGATCGAGGCCTACAACCCGAAGATCAACGCGATCACGGCCACGGACTTCGAGCGCGCCCGCGAGCAGGCGCGCGAAGCCGAACGCGCCGTGATGCGCGGCGAGCCGCTCGGCCTGCTGCACGGCCTGCCGCTCGGCGTGAAGGATCTGGAGGCCACCGCTGGCCTGCTGACCACCTTCGGCTCGCCGCTGTATCGCGGCAATGTGCCGGCGCAGGACAACGTGCTGGTGGCCCGGCTGCGCGCCGCCGGCGCCATCGTCACGGCCAAGACCAACGTGCCCGAGATGGGCGCCGGCGCCAATTCGCGCAACGTGGTGTGGGGCGCCACCGGCAATCCGTTCAATCCGAATCTCAATGCGGGTGGGTCGTCGGGCGGCTCCGCCGCTGCGCTGGCGGCGGACTTCCTGCCGGTCTGCACCGGCTCGGACACGGGCGGTTCGCTGCGCATTCCGGCCGCCAAGTGCGGCGTGGTGGGCTTCCGGCCCTCGCCGGGGCTGGTGCCGAGTTCGCGCAAGCTGCTGGGCTGGACGCCGATCTCGGTGGTCGGCCCGATGGGCCGCACGGTGGCCGATGCCTGCCTGCAGTTGGCCGCCTCGGCCGGAATGTCGGTGACGGACCCGCTGAGTTACGAGAGCGATCCGCTTGGTTTTCTGGTGCCGGCCAATGTCGACCTGGGCTCGCTGCGCGTGGGCTACACCGAGGACTTCGGCTGCTGCGATGTGGATGACGACATCCGCCAGACCTTCCGCGCCAAGATCGCCGCGATGAAGCACCTGTTCCGCAGTTGCGAGCCGGTGACGTTCGACCTGGGCGATGTGCACCGCTGCTTCGACGTGCTGCGCGCCGAGAGCTTCGTGGCCGGCATGCACGACGCCTACACGCGCGATCCGTCGAGCCTGGGGCCGAATACCCGTGCGAATTACGAGATGGGCGCGCGCATGTCGCTGGTGGACAGCGCCTGGGCGCAGGCCGAGCAGACGCGCATTTTGCAGCGCTTCCAGGCGGCGTATCGGGACTATGACGTGATCCTGTCGCCGACCACGCCGGTCTCGCCGTTTCCGTGGACGCGCCTCTACGCCGACACCGTGGGCGGCCAGCCGCAGGCCAACTACTACCGCTGGCTGGCGCTGACCTACGTGGTCACGCTGACCACGCATCCGTCGATCGCGCTGCCGTGCGGCACGGACATCGCCGGCATGCCGTTCGGGCTCCAGGTGACCGGCGGCTTCCGCGCGGACCGCCAGACGCTGGGCATCGCGCAGGCGATGGAAACCGCCTTCGCCACCTCCCCCACCCTGCGCCGCCCGGTACCGGACCTGGCCGCGCTGGCGGCGCCCGAGCCGGCGCTGCGCTCGATCGTTACCGATCCGCCGTTGTCCGGCGCGACGGAGCCGGCGCGGGACGTCTCTGCGGTTTGATTGCGGATTGAATCGACGCTGCCTCCGCCCGGAGGCAGTCGATCAACTGCTCCGCGCTCGGGGCCTGCCGGCGCTCGCGCAGCCGGATCAGGCCCACGGGCGGCAACGCCACCTCCACATCGAGCGGCAGCACATGGAAACGCCCTTCCGCCTCCAGTTGCTGCCCCACCGACCGCGCCACGAACCCCGCCGCGCCGCGCTGGGCAACGAAGGTCGTCACGGCCAGATAGGATGACGATTCCATCACATCGGCGGGCGGCTGCTGGCCGTGACGAAAGAAGGTCTGTTCGATCTTCACGCGCAGCGAGGCCCACGGCGGCGGCAGCACGCAGGGCATGGCCGATAGGTCGGCCCAGTCCGGCCGGGCCTTGCCGGCGAGCGGATGACCGGCGCCGACGATAGCCACCATCGGCTCGTCATAGAGCGGCTCGGTCACCAGATCCGGCGCCGCGTAGGCCGGCTCCAGCCGCCCCACGATCACATCCAGTTCGCTCAGGCGCAGGCGCGGCAGCAGGTGCGTCAGGTCGCCCTCCTCCACCAGCACCGTGGCGCGCGGAGACTGCGCCTTGAGCCGCGTGACGGCGCGGGCCAGCAGCACCGGCAGCGCCGCGCCCATCGACCCCACCCGCACCCGGCCAGCAGCGCCGCTGGCCACGGACTCGATTTCGTCGCGCGTGACCTCGTACTGCGCCAGTACCGAGCGCGCGAAGCGCACCAGCGACTCCCCGGCCGGCGTGGGCTCCGTGCCGCGCGTGGAGCGCGTGAACAGCGTCATGCCCAGCATCTTCTCCACCTCGGCCAGCACCTTGGACACCGCCGGCTGGCTCACGGCCAGGAACTCGGCGGTACGGCCCAGATGGCGGAATTCGTCCAGCGCCACCAGCAGTTGCAGGTGGCGCAGCTTGATATTGGAGCGCAGCGCGCGGTCGATATGGGCCATCCGGGCAGTCTATCTAACCTTAAGGTTATGAAGCAATGCCATTTCTTGATTGGATTGTTATGGCTGTCATGACCACAATGAGGGCATGGCGATGGCAAAGCACCATCGCCCAGAACGCAAACACAAAAGAGACGGAGACAACATGCCACACGGTATCCCCACCGCTTCCCCCACCGCTTCCCTCATCGCTTCCCCTTCAGAACTCCCGACCAGTCTCGCCCGCCGCCGCCTGCTGCTGGGCGGCGCAGCCACTGCCGTGGCGGCTGCCACTGGCACCGCCGGCCTGATCCTGCCGAACGGCGCCCGCGCTGCGGCCGCCTACCCCGAGCGGCCCATCAAGTTCATCTGCCCGTGGCCCGTGGGCGGCACGGCGGACCAGTCGATGCGGGCGCTGTGCCAGGTGGCGGCCGGCCTGCTCGGCCAGTCGGTGGTGGTGGAAAACCAGGCCGGCGCGTCCGGCATGATCGGCACCAAGGCGCTGGCGCGCGCCAACCCGGACGGCTACACCATCGGCCAGATCCCGATCTCGGTCACGCGCTTCTCCCAGCTTGGCATGCTGCAACTGGACCCGCGCACCGAGCTGACCTATCTGGCGCGCACCTCCGGCCAGACCTTCGGCATCGCCGTGCCAGCCAATTCCCGCTTCCACACGCTGCAGGACGTAATTGCCGCCGCCAAGGCTGACCCGGGCAAGCTCACCTATGCGCACGCCGGCATCGGCGGCGCCACGCACGTGGGCATGGAGCAGTTTGCGATGGCGGCCGGCGTCAAGTTCAACGCCATCGCCTACAAGGGCGGCGCGCAGGCGCTGCAGGACGTGCTGGCCGGTCAGGTCGACCTGCTGGCGGACTCCAGCTCGTGGGCGCCGCATGTGGAGGCCGGCAAGCTGCGCCTGCTGGCGACCTGGGGCGAGCAGCGCACGCCGCGCTTCGCCAGCACGCCCACGCTCAAGGAGCTGGGCTACAACGTGGTGGTGGAGGCGCCCAACGGCATCGGCGCCCCCAAGGGCCTGCCGCCGGCCATCGAGAAGAAACTGCGCGAAGCCTTCCGCGCCGCCGTGGCCAGCAACGAATTCAAGGCCGTGGCCGCCCGCATCGACGCGCCCGTGATGTACCTCGACGGACCGGACTACAAGAAGTACGTGTCCACGGTCTACGACCAGGAAACCCAGTTGATCCAGCGCCTGAAACTGAAGGAAATGCTCCAGCAGAGCTGACCTGAGCTGATCCCAACGCATTTTTGAACGGCAACGTCCATCGTGAATCCGAACCCCGTCATCCGGCTCCATGCCAACGACAACGTGCTGATCGCGCGCAGCGACCTCACGCTGGGCCAGCCCCTGCCCGAGCTGGGCGTGCGCGCCCGCGCGCAGGTGCCGGCTGGCCACAAGATCGCCGCGCGCGCCATTGCCCAGGGCGAGGCCGTGCGCAAGTACGACACCGTGATCGGCGTGGCTGACCGCGACATCGCCGCCGGGGAGCACGTGCACAGCCACAACCTGCGGCTGGTGGACTTCTACCGCGACCCCGCGTTCTGCCGCGACGTGCGCCCGGTGCAGTACGTGCCCGAGGCCGAGCGCGCCACCTTCATGGGCTACGTCCGCCCGGACGGCCGGGTCGGCACGCGCAACTTCATCGGCATCCTGTCCTCGGTGAACTGTTCCGCCACGGTGATCAAGCACATCGCCGCGCACTTCACGCCGGAGCGGCTGGCGGCGTATCCCAATGTCGATGGGGTGGCCGCGTTCGCCCAGAGCAGCGGCTGCGGCATGTCTTCCCCCAGCGAGCATTTCGACGTGCTGCGCCGCACGCTGGCTGGCTACGCGCGCCATCCGAACCTGGCTGGGGTGCTGATCGTCGGGCTCGGGTGCGAGCGCAATCAGGTGGCTTCGCTGGTCGATTCGCAGGGGCTGGTGCCGGGCGAGAACCTCCACACGCTGGTGATGCAGGACACCGGCGGCACGCGCGAGACCATCGCCGCCGGCATCCGGGCGATCGAGGCCATGCTGCCGGCCGCCAATGCCGCCACGCGGCAGCCGGTGCCGGCCAGCCATCTCAAGATCGGGCTGGAATGCGGCGGATCGGACGGCTTCTCGGGCATCACCGCCAACCCGGCCCTCGGCGCGGCCATGGACATCCTGGTGCGCCACGGCGGCACGGCCATCCTCTCCGAGACCCCCGAGATCCACGGCGTGGAATACATGCTCACGCGCCGCGCCGTGACACCCGAAGTCGGCCAGAAGCTGCTTGACCGCCTCGCCTGGTGGGAGCGCTACACCGCCGGCCACAACGCCCAGTTCAACGGCGTGGTGGGCCACGGCAACCAGCAGGGCGGCCTGGCCAACATCTTCGAGAAATCGCTCGGCTCGGCCATGAAGGGCGGCACCACGCCGCTGCAGGCCGTGTACGAGTACGCCGAGCCGATCGACCAGGCCGGATTCGTGTTCATGGACTCGCCCGGCTACGACCCGGTGGCCGCCACGGGCCAGATCGCCAGCGGCGCCAACCTGATCTGCTTCACCACCGGGCGGGGGTCGATGTTCGGCTCCAAGCCGGCGCCGACGATCAAGCTGGCCTCCAACTCGCCGATGTTCCACCGGCTGGAAGAGGACATGGACATCAACTGCGGCCTCGTGCTCGACGGCGAGCTGAGCGTGGCGCAGATGGGCGAGCGGATCTTCGCCCATATCCTGCGCGCCGCCTCCGGCGAATCCACCAAGAGCGAGCTGCTGGGCCTGGGCGACCATGAATTCGTGCCCTGGCATCTCGGCATCGTCAGCTAACCTCTCACCCACCGTCCCCGCACCCATGCTTGATTCCCTCGCTCAGGCGGACCTGTTGCGTTCGCAGAACCTCGTCGGCCAGGAATGGTCCGATGCCCGCGCCGGCCAGCGGCTGGCCGTGACCAACCCGGCCACCGGCGAGGTCATCGCCAGCGTGCCGGACAGCCATGCCGCCGATGCCGCGCTGGCCGCCGACGCCGCCGCAGCCGCCTTCCCCGCCTGGAGCCGCCGCACCGCCCGGGAGCGCGCCCAGATCATCAAGCGCTGGCACGCGCTGATCCTTGCGCATGAGGCGGACCTGGCCCGCATCATCTCCGCCGAGCAGGGCAAGCCACTGCACGAGAGCACGGGCGAGGTGCGCTACGGGGCGTCTTACGTCGAATGGTTCGCCGAGGAAGCCACGCGCATCTGCGGCGACGTGATTGCCGAGGCCGTGCCGGGCCGCAAGATGCTGGTGATCAAGGAGCCGGTGGGCGTGGTGGCCGCCATCACACCGTGGAATTTCCCGCTGGCGATGATCGCGCGCAAGATCGCCCCGGCGCTGGCGGCCGGCTGCACCGTGGTGGCCAAACCCGCCGAGGACACCCCGCTGACCGCGCTGGCGCTGGTATGGCTGGCCCAGCAGGCCGGGTTGCCGGCGGGCGTGCTCAATATCGTCACGGCCTCGCGCGAGCACACGCCGGCCGTGGTGGATAGCTGGCTGGCCGATCCGCGCGTGCGCAAGATCACCTTCACCGGCTCCACACCGGTGGGCAAGCATCTGGCCCGCGAGTCCGCCGGCACGCTCAAGAAGCTGTCCCTGGAGCTGGGCGGCAACGCGCCGTTCATCGTCTTTGACGATGCCGACCTGGACGCCGCCGTGGACGGCCTGATGGCGGCCAAGTTCCGCAACGGCGGCCAGACCTGCGTGTGCCCGAACCGCGTCTACGTGCAGGACGCCGTGCATGACGACTTCGTCCAGCGGCTGGCCGCCCGGGTGCAGGCGCTGCACGTGGGCCCGGCCACCGAGCGGGCGGCCCAGATCGGCCCGATGATCAACGCCCGCGCCGTGGACAAGATCGACCGCCACGTGCAGGATGCCGTCGCCCATGGCGCGCGGGTGGTCACGGGCGGCGCGCGCGTGCGGAGCGCCGACGGCCCCCACTACTACGCGCCCACGGTGCTGGTGAACGCCACCCCGGCAATGGCGCTGGCCGGCGAGGAGACCTTCGGCCCGGTGGCGCCGGTGTTCCGCTTCCACGGCGAGGAGGAGGTGGTCCGGCATGCCAACGACACCCCGTTCGGGCTGGCCGCGTACTTCTATTCGAACGATGTGCGGCGCATCTGGCGCGTCGCCCAGGCGCTGGAAACCGGCATCGTCGGCATCAACGAGGGCGCGCTGGCGTCCGAGGCGGCGCCGTTCGGCGGGGTGAAGGAATCCGGCTACGGGCGCGAGGGATCTCGCCACGGCCTGGACGACTACATGCATACTAAGTACCTCTGCCAGGGCCAGCTGCTCTGACGCCCCTGCCCTGAACCCATAAAAGAGGAGATTCCCGATGCCCGCCCACAACCCCTTCAAGGCCGCCCTGGCCGCGCGCCAGGCCCAGATCGGCCTGTGGATGTCCGCCGCCACGCCCTACCTCGCGGAAATCACCGCCACGGCCGGCTTCGACTGGCTGCTGATCGACGGCGAGCACGCGCCCAACGACGTGCGCAGCATCCTCCAGACCTTGCAGACGCTGGCGCCCTACCGCTCCCAGCCCGTGGTGCGCGCCGTGGCCGGCGAGACCGCGCTGATCAAGCAGCTGCTGGACGTGGGCGCCCGGACCCTGCTGGTGCCGATGGTCGATACCGCCGAGCAGGCGGCGGCGCTGGTGCGCGCCACACGCTATCCGCCGTTCGGCGTGCGCGGCGTGGGCAGCGCGGTGGCACGGGTGTCCCAGTGGAGCGCGCGCACGGACTACCTCGACATCGCCGATGACGAAGTCTGCCTGCTGGTGCAGGCCGAGACCGTGGCTGCCATGCAGAACCTGGAGGCGATCTGCGCCGTGGATGGCGTGGACGGCGTGTTCATCGGCCCGGCCGATCTGGCGGCATCGATGGGCCATCGCGGCAAGCCCGGCCACCCCGAGGTGCAGGCGCAGATCGAAGCCGCCATGCGCACCATCATCGCCAGCGGCAAGGCGGCCGGCACCCTGACGTCCGACCCTGTGCTCGCGCGCCGCTACCTGGAACTGGGCTGCACCTTCGTCGCCACCGGCGTGGACGTGCTGGTCTATGCCAACGCCGCCCGCAAGCTCGCCGCCGAGTTCCTGCCCGACACGGCCACCGCCGCCGCCACGCGCCCCGGCGCCGCCTACTGATTGCCTGATTGCCTGATTGCCTGATTGCCTGATTGCTGATTGCCTGAAATCCGAGCGATGACCGCCCTGCCCTCTCCCGACCACATCCTCGCCGCGATGCAAGACATCGTCGGCGCCTCTGGCTGCCTGACTGACGCCGCCGACACCGAGTCGTACGTCACCGACTACCGCCGCCTGTATCGCGGCAAGTCGCCCGTGGTGGTGCTGCCCGCCACCACCGAGCAGGTCAGCGCGGTCATGGCGTGGTGCTACGCCCATGACGTGCCCGTGGTGCCGCAGGGCGGCAACACCTCGCTGATGGGCGGGGCCGTGCCGGACGACAGCGGCACCGCCGTGGTCATCAACCTGCGCCGCATGAACCGCGTGCTGGCCATCGACACGATCAACGACACCATGACCGTGCAGGCCGGGGTGACGCTGGCCGGCGCCCGTGCCGCCGCCGAGGAGAGCCGGCGGCTGTTCCCGCTGCGCATCGGCTCGGAAGGCTCCTGCCAGATCGGCGGCAACCTCTCCACCAATGCCGGCGGCACGGCCGTGCTGCGCTACGGCAATATGCGCGACCTCGTACTGGGCATGGAAGTGGTGCTGCCGGACGGGCGGGTGTTTTCGTCGCTGCGCGGGCTGCGCAAGGACAACACCGGCTACGACCTCAAGCACCTGTTCGTCGGCGCCGAAGGCACGCTCGGCATCATCACGGCCGCCGTGCTGAAGCTGATGCCGCAGCCGCGCGCATCGGCGGTGGCCTTTATCGCCGTGGAAAGCCCGGACGCCGCCGTGAAGCTGCTCGGCGAAGCGCGCCAGCTCGCCGGCCCGGCCGTGACGGCGTTCGAGTTGATCTCCGCGCCGGCGCTGGATCTGGTGCTGGAGTACCTGGGCGATACCGCCTCGCCGCTGCCGGAACGGCACGACTGGATGGTGCTGGTCGAACTGACCTCCGGTGCCGACGAGGAAGCGCTGAACGCCACGCTGATGCAGATCCTGGAGAGCGGCCTGGAGCGCGGCTGGGTCAAGGACGCCGCCGTGGCGGCGAGCGGCGCCGACGCGCAGACCTTCTGGCGCATCCGCGAGGAAATCTCGGACGCCCAGACCCGCACCGGCGGCAGCATCAAGTGCGACGTCTCGGTGCCGCTCTCGCGCATCGCCGAATTCATCGGCAACGCCTCCGCCCGCGTGCTGGCGCTGGAGCCGGCCACGCGCATGGTCATCTACGGTCACATGGGCGACGGCAACGTCCACTTCAACCCGCTGCGCCCCAAGGACCGCAGCGCCGCCGACTTCCTCGGCCAGTGGTACAAGCCCGTCTCGGACCTCGTGGACGGCCTGGCCCACGCCGAAAACGGCTCGATCTCGGCCGAACACGGCATCGGCGTGGCCAAGCGCGACGACCTGCGGCAATACAAGTCCCAGGTGGAACTGGAGCTGATGTGGCAGGTGAAACGCGCCCTGGACCCGAAGAACCTGCTGAATCCTGGGCGGGTGTTGCCGGGGTTGGACAGCCCCAAATAAGGAAGGCGGGGAGTCACCCCCGCCTTCTTACGTACCGAAGTACCGAAGGGCGCCCAGGCGCCCTTTATTTCGGGCCCCTTAGCGCGGCTTCTTCGTGTCCTTCATGTCCTGCTTGGCGTCGCCGTACGCGGCCTGGGTGCGGCCGGCCACCTGCTGCGCCTTGCCCTTCATTTCCGTCGAGGTCTTGCCGGTCATCTTGCCGGCGACTTCCTTGGCCTTGCCCTTGGCCTCTTCCATACGGCCCTTCACTTGATCCTTGTTCATGGTGAGGTCTCCATCGGTCAGGTTGAGACAGTCCGCGCCCGGATTCCGGCATCCCGGGGGCACGGCGCTAATGGACAGTGTAGGAAGGCTGGCGCCCGGCGGGTGTAGGACGTCTTCCCAATGCGCTGTCGGCGTGGCGCCCGGTTTTCGGGGTTTCGGTCACACGTCGTCGCTGGCCGCCGGCTGCGCGGACGGGTCCGCGTCGATCCAGACCTTGGTAGAGGCCCCCACGCGCGTGAGGCGCATCTGGTAGGCGTAGCGCTCCGGGTGATACAGGCCCACCAGGAACTGCACGGGCCGGCCGTTGCGGTCGCTGGCCACGCGGGACACGCGCAGCAGCGGCACGCCCGGCGCGATGCGCAGGATGCGGGCCACGTTCAGGTCTGCCGCCGCCGCGCCCAGCGTCTGCTCGGCGGAAACCACCTCCACCCCGTGTTGCTCCAGCGCCACGAGCATCGGGGTGTCCTGGAGGGTATGGCGGTCGATGGCCACGGCGAGGTCGGCGGGCAGGAAGACCTCGGTATAGGCGATGGGATGGGTCTTGAACTTGCGCACCCGCACCACCTTGAGCACCGGCGCGCCAGGCGGCAGGCCCAGCGCCGCGCTGACCCGGGCGGGCGCGGCCATCTGGCGCCATTCCAGCACGGAGACCCGCGTGCGCAGGCTCATGCTGACGATGTTGTCGAGCAGGCCGCCGCCATGCGAAGTGCCCAGCGCGGCGCCCGGCGGGCCCTCATGACGCGCGGTGGGCACGGTCGGCACCGTGCCCTTGCCGCGCAGCCGCGCCACCAGCCCCTCCTCCTGCAGCCGGGCCAGTGCGGACCGCACCGTCACCCGCGCCACGCCGAATTCCTCGGCCAGCTGGCGTTCGCCGGGCAGGGGCAGCCCGCTCTCGTAGAAGCCGGCGCGGAGGCGGTCGCGCAGGATCAGGCGAACCTGCTGGAACCGGGGCAGCGTGATGTCGACATCGGGCAACATGGCAGGTGGCTTAATAAAGTGGCGTAACGAACATCTCGCCACGGTACGCGCGCCGCGCCCCCTCCGCAACCTTGGCAACCTTGGCAACCTTGGCAACCTCGGCGCCCTGCCCTCTTACTCGTAGCGCTTGCCCAGTGCCAGCATCTCCGGCGTGCCGATGACGTCGTTCAGCTCGGCAAACGTCAGCATCTTCGGCAGGTACGGCGTGGTGGTGCCGTGGGCCGCCAGGCTGGCGAGGTAGTCACGCAGCGCGAAACTGAGCGCCCGCGCCGTGCCACCGGGGAAAATCACGATCCGGAAGCCGATTTCCTCGAGTTCCGCCGCTGGCAGGACCGGCGTCTTGCCCCCTTCGACCATATTGGCCAGCAGCGGCGCGCGGTGGCCGAGCCGGGCGATGGCCGTGCCCATGTCCTCGCGGCTGCGCAGGGCCTCCACGAACAGCACGTCGGCGCCGGCGTCGGCGAGCATCTCCGCCCGCGCCAGCGCGGGCTCCAGCCCCTCCACCGCCACCGCGTCCGTGCGGGCGATGATCAGCGTGCTGGGGTCGCGGCGGGCGTCGCAGGCGGCGCGGATCTTGCCGGCCATTTCCTGGGCCGAAATCAGCGTCTTGCCGTCCAGATGGCCGCAGCGCTTGGGCGCCGCCTGGTCCTCGAACTGGATCGCCGAGGCGCCGGCGCGCTCCAGCACGCGCACGGTCTGCATCACGTTGAGCGCGTTGCCGAAGCCCGTGTCGGCATCGACGATCAGCGGCAGGTCCACCCGCTCGCGGATATTGCGCGTGACCGAGGCCACGTCATCCAGCGACAGGAAGCCGATGTCCGGCCGCCCGAAGCGCGTATAGGCGATGCTGGCGCCGGACAGATAGGCGGCCTGGAAGCCGGCCTGCTCCACCAGCAGCGCTGAAAACGCGTCGTACACGCCCGGTGCGGTGACGATGCCCGGTGCCTGCAGCCGTTCCTTGAGATTCATGGTGTTGCCTCCGTGAGGGACTGTCCGTTCTGTTGCTGTTGTCGTGCCGCGAGTTTGCGCGCGAGATGTGGCACCAGCCCGCCATCGCGGATCATGGCAACCAGATGTGGCGGAATCGATTCGCAGGCGAGCACCGCGCCGGTGTCGGCCACGTGCACGCGCGCGGCGTCGATGTCGCCATGCACGCGCTGGGCCGGCTGCACCACGCCCGCCTCCGGGCAGATCAGCAGCGGCAGGCCGAGGTTGAAGCCATTGCGATAGAACAGGCCGGCGAACGCGGGCGCCACGACGGCGGCCACGCCCAGGTGGCGCAGCACCTCGACAGCCTGCTCGCGCGAGGATCCGGCACCGAAGTTCCGTCCGCCGATCACCACGTCGCCGGGTTGCACCGCCTGCGCGAAGGTGGGATCGAGCGCTTCCAGGCAGTGTTTGGCGATCTCGCCGATGCCGTATTTCATATAGGCGCCGGGCGCCAGCAGGTCGGTGTTGACGTCATCGCCGAAGACCCAGGCGCGGCCGAAGACGGGTTTCTGCGTGGCGTTCATGCCATGACCTCGCGGGGATCAGTGATGCGGCCGGCGATGGCCGAGGCCGCCACCGTGTAGGGCGAAGCCAGATAGACCTGCGACGAGGCGGCACCCATCCGGCCCTTGAAATTGCGGGCGGTGGTGCTGATGGCCACGGAGTCCTCGCCGAAGCGGTGGGCGCCGTAGCCGGCGCAGGCGCCACAGGCATTGGGCAGCAGTTCGGCCCCGGCGGCCTCCAGCGCGCCGAGCGTGCCATCGGCGGCGGCCCGGGCCTGATCGGCCGCGCTGGCCGGCGCCACCAGCAGCCGTACGCCCCTGGCCACGCGCTGGCCGCGCAGCACGTGGGCCGCCATCCGCAAATCCTCGAGCTTGGCGCCGGTGCAGGCGCCGATATAGGCGATATCCACCGAGACATCGGCGAACACGCCGGCGTCTTCGGCCCCAGCCGGGCTGTGCGGGCGGGAGACCTGCGGGGCCAGCGCGGCGGCGTCGAATCGGTGCTCGGCCAGGCACGGCGCGTCTGCGTCGGACTGCCAGGCGGCCAGGTCGATCTGGTCCGCATCGGCCACGCCTACCCGGGCGAGCCAGTCCCGCGTGACCGCATCCGGCGCGATCAGGCCGACCTGCGCGCCCAGTTCGACGGTCATATTGGACAGCGTCATGCGCTCCTGCATCGGCAGCGCGCGCACCGCCTCGCCCGTGTATTCCACGGCCTGGTACTGCCCGCCATCCATGCCGAGCTGCGTACACATGCGCAGCATCATGTCCTTGGCCGAGACGCCCGCCTGGAGCCGGCCATGCCAATGCAGGCGGGTGGTCTCCGGCACGCGCACCCAGATCTCGCCCGTGACCAGCACGCCCAGCATCTCCGTGGCGCCGATGCCGAACATGTACGCGCCAAACGCGCCGCCGGTGCAGGAATGGCTGTCGCCGCCCACGGCGAACATGCCGGGGCGCAGGTAGCCCTTCTCGGGCAGCACCACGTGGCAGATGCCTTCCATATCGTGGAAACGCGCCACGCCGGCGGACTTCACCCAGTCGCGCGCCAGCTGCACGATGGCCTGGCTGTCCGCGTCATGGGCGGGCACGTAGTGGTCGGTCACCACCACCACCTTGTCCGGGTCCCAGACCTTGGCGCCGAGCTTCTCCAGCATCGGCTTCACGCGCCGGGGGCCGCCCGAGTCATGCATCATCGCCAGGTCCACGCCGCACGTGACGATCTCGCCCGGGGACACATGCTGGCGCCCCGTGGCGCGTGCCAGCAGCTTCTGCGCCAGCGTCTGCGGCGCAATCTTGGTCATTGCCACTTATTCCACCTTCGTGCCAGACGCCTGGATCACCTTGGCCCAGTGCTGGATATCGTTGCGGACGAACTGTCCAAACTGCTGCGGCGTCATGCTCACCGCCGTGGCGGCCTCGGTCTCCATGCGTTGCCGGTAGGCCGGGTCTTCCACGGCCACGCGCACGGCGCGATAGAGCTGGTCCACCGTGGCCGGCGGCAGCCTGGCCGGACCGAACAGGCCAAACCACGCGCTCGACTCGAAGCCCTTCACCGTGCTGCCGATGGCCGGCACGCTGGGGAACTGCGGCAGCGGGTCCTTGCTGCTGACGCCGAGGATCTTGATCGCGCCGCTGCGCGCGTGGGGCAGCACGTTCACCGTGCTCGCGAACATCAGGTCCACCGTGCCGCCGAGCAGGTCGGTCAGCGCGGGGTTGGTGCCCTTGTAAGGGATGTTGAGGATGTCCGTGCCGGTCTGGAGCTTGAACTGCTCGCTGGCCAGATGCAGCGACGAGCCCTGCGCGCCGATGGCGAAGCTCAGCTTGCCGGGATTGCGCTTCGCGTAGTCGATCAGGCCGGCCGTGGTGTCGAACGGCGCGTTCTTGCGCGCCACCAGCACGCTGGGCACCCGCGCCACCATGGTGATGGGCGTGAAGTCACGTACGGCATCGAACGGCAGGTTCTTGTAGAGCGAGGCGTTGATGGTGTGGCCGGTGAAGCTCATCAGCAGCGTACTGCCGTCCGGCGTGCTGCGCGCCACGTACTGCGCGGCGATATTGCCGCCCGCGCCGGGCCGGTTGTCCACCACTACGGTGCGATGGAGCGAGTCCCCCATCGACCGGGCGATCAGCCGGGCCAGCGCGTCGGTGGTGCCGCCCGCCGGGCTGCCCACGACGATGGTGATGGGCTTGTCCTGCGCCATGGCCAGCGGGGAAGCAGTCATTGCCACGGCGGCCACGGCGGCCACGGCGGCCACGGCGCAATGATCGAAGAATTGGCCGAGGAATTGGCCGAGGAATTGTCGTCGGTTGGGGTGCACGTCCTGTCTCCGGTGGGTGTCGGTGTTATGGAGACTGACTCTAGGGGAGCCGCCCGGACGGTTCAATGGGACCAGCTGGTCCTATCGGCAGGACCGGCTGGCCGCCTCCGGCGCCCGGGCCGGTGGCACGCAATCTGCACATGGCAGAGACCGGGCCCGAATGGGTCGCTCACCTGGGAGATTCCATGCTTCATGGCGACGTGCAGGACAAGCAGCAGAAAATGCACCGTTTGCGCGGCAAGCCGCGCCGGGTCTGGACCCATCCGCTCATCCTCGGGGGCATCGCGCTGATGCTCGTGGCCTACATCGCCACGTACTGGTAGGGCCGGGTAAGCCTTACAAGGAAGGGTAACGGCTACCGCTGGCTGGACCGCTCACCGTGCGGGTTTCGGATGCGGATCGAGGGTCCAGTAACGCTCCGGCACACTGATATCCGCCAGTTGCTCCGCATTGAACAGGCGCAACTGGCTCTCGTAGGCTTCCACGGCAAGCGCCTTGCGGGACTGGTACTGGGGGTGGGATAGCGGCAGGTGCACGGGGGCAACGATCAGGCCCTCCTGCCACCAGCCGGCCAGGCGGCTCTGCAACGCGCCAGGCATGCGGCGGTGGATGGCGTCCTCGTAGAACAGCCACTGCTGGGGGGCCGGGGCCGGGGCCGGGGCCTCGTCGTCGGCGACGGCCAGCGCCGAATGGTCCACCGCCACGGCTTCGCGCAGCAGCATGCAGGCGGCGTTCACGAGCACGTGGTCGGGGTGGTACACCCCCAGCGGCGCGACGATGGTGGCGCGCCGCTGCAGGGACAGCAGGCGGCCAAGCCGCACGGCGATGTCCACCGCGGTGCGGCGCCCGCCGTACTGGCCGTCGAGGAAGTCCAGCCAGACCGGCTCGGCGCCGAGCCGCCGCAAGGCGCGGCCATCCTCCTGCCGGCGCGCCCGCACCGCCTGGGCGCCGCTGGAAAACCCGGCCGCGAGGTCCCATTCCGGCGCGCCAGGTGCCGGGGCAGGCTCGCCGGCAAAGACGGTCACGACCATTGCCGCGTGGCTGGCGGCGATCAGGTTGCCGCAACTGAACACAGCATCGTCCAGATGCGGGGAAATGACGATGATCGAGGCAGGTATATCCATGGTGTCAGGGTTAGGCGCTGTCCGTCCTCGGCTGCGGAGGCCCAGTCCGCATCTCCATCCACGCATACAGCGCAGAGGCAAAGACCATCGGAATCAGGTAGTACAGCGCGCGGTAGACGATCAGCGCCGCCAGCAGCGTGTGCTGGGGCACCTGGTTGCCCAGCAGCAGCACGAACACCGTCTCCAGCACGCCCAGGCCGGCGGGGATATGCGCCAGCGCGCCCGCCACGCTGCCAATCAGCAGCACGCTCAGCACCGCCGGCAGGTTCACCTCCTTCGGCAGCAGCAGGTTGATGATGGCGGCGAGCGTGATCCAGTTGGTGATGGACAGCGCGCTTTGCAGCAGGGCGAAGCGCAGGCTGGGCAGGCTGAACACGTGCCCGCGAATCTTGATGCGGCGCCGCGTGGCCTTGGCGCAGGCCAGCCAGTAGGCCAGCCCGGCAAGGAACATCAGCACGCCCAGGCCGCGCAGTGCCAGCTCGCTGATGCCCCAGGCCGGCGGCAGCGCTGGCGGATACAGGCTGAAGACGATGCCGGCAATCAGCATGTAGCCGGTCCAGTTCGTGACGATGGCGATGGTGTAGACCCCGGCCACCTGCGAGCCGCTGACTTCGGCCTTCGAGTAGAGCCGCAGCCGTACCCCGAGCCCGCCCACCACGGCGCCGATATTGAGGTTGAAGATATAGGCGATGAACGCGGTCAGCATCACGCGCAGCGTCGACAGGTGGTGACGCGTGTAGTGCCGGCCGAGCAGGTCGAACGAGGCGTGGAGCAGGAAGCTCAGGCACGCCAGCCCGGCGGCGGGCAGCAGCGTGCGGGCATCGTAGCCCTTCAACCCCTGCCACACCTTGGCCCAGTCGATGCCGCCCAGCGCGCGGAAGATCAGCACCACCACCAGCACGACGAACGCCACGCCGGCCACGCGTTTGACGGCTTTCCAGGGGATGCGCCGGCGCGCCTTGGCGATCATCGTCATGGGCAGTCCTGTTCGCGCGGGGGCGTGGCCACGCCGCTTTGCCAGCCGGACGGCGGCGCGTCCAGCGTCGGCGTGAGCAGCTTCGGCGTATGGGCCGGCAGCCATCCCGCCCAGGCCGGGAAGCGCCGCAGCGCGTGGAAGACCAGTGCCGTGGCCAGGCCCTGCCAGCGCGGGCGGGCGCCGTCTGGCGTGGCGGGCACTTCCTGGCAGCTGCTTTCCATGCGCGTGCGCAGGTTTTGCTTCAGTGTGGCGGCAAAGGCTGTGTCGCGGATGATGAGGTTGGCTTCGAGGTTCAGGAACAGGCTCAGCGGGTCCAGATTGCTCGAGCCGACCGTCGCCCAGTCGTCGTCGACCACGGCAACCTTGCCGTGCAAGGGCCGCTCGCAGTACTCGAAGATGCGCACGCCCGCCTCGCGCAGGTGGGCGTAGAGCATGTCCACGGTGCGCTTGACCCACATCATGTCGGGGTTGCCCTGGACAATCAGCTGCACGTCCACACCGCGCCGGGCGGCATCGCAGATCGCCTGGAGCAAGCGGTATCCGGGCAGGAAATAGGCGTTGGCGATGATCAACTCGCGCTCCGCACCACGGATGGCCAGCAGGTATTGGCGCTCGATGTCGCGGCGGTGCCGGTCGTTGTCGCGCGTGACAAGGAGCGCGGCGCCGGGGCCGGCCAGCGCGCCAGCCTCGCGCATCCGGCGTGCCGGGCGCTGGGGCGGTGCCTTCGGGCCCGGTGAGTTGGCGTGGATGGCGTCCAGCAGGAACGCATGGATCTCGCGTGCGGCGGGGCCGCGTACCTCGACCGCGTAGTCCTGCTTGGCCAGCGGGCCGGAATCGATCAGGTGCTGTACCGAGACGTTAATGCCGCCGACGAAGGCCACGCTGGCATCCACGGCAACAAGCTTGCGGTGCAGGCGCCGGAACAGGTTGGTACGCATGCCGACCAGCCGCCGGCGGGGCGAGAACAGACGGACAACCACGCCCGCCTCCACCAGCCCGGAAAGGAACGCGGGCGACAGATCGGCCGAGCCGAAGCCGTCGACAGTCAACGCCACGCTGACGCCCCGGCGCGCCGCCGCGATCAGCGCGTCGCGCAGCGGCTGGCCGACCTCGTCATCGAACAGGATGAAGGTCTCCAGCAGCACGCTCCGCTGCGCACCTGCGATGGCCGCCAGTACCCGCGGGAAGTATTCCTCCCCGTTTTCGAGTAGGCGGAGCTGGTTTCCGGTCGTCCATGTGGGGCCCATCTCTGGCACCAAGCACGAACGGTGCCTGCCGCCGCCAGTGCGCGTCGCGGCTTGCCAGACAAGCCTTCCGCACCCGAAAGTGGCCAGATCGTTGCAGCGATTACCGGGCGCGCCTACCTGCCGCTGCAATTTGGGCGCTGCAGGGGACGTCACTTTCCATGCGGCGCCGCAACCCGTAGAATCCGCGCCTGCGGCACAGGTTTTGCCTGCCGCGAGCGATTGCAGGTGCCCGCGCCTTGCGCGGGTTAAACGGGAAACAGGTGCGCCATGGTCCGGGAGATCCGCCCGATGGCAAAGCCTGTGCTGCCCCCGCAACGGTCAGCAGGTCAGGAATCGCCATGCCGGTCCACGGACCGGCAGTCACTGCGCCACGCCGCCACGGCAGGCGCGGGAAGGCGGCGAAACCGGGGAGCCAGCCTCCCGCCCTGCAAGCCCGGATACCGGCCTGTGGTCATCATCGTCACCCCTGTTGCACGGGCGGGGTCGCCCGGCTTATCGATGACACACCATCCGTCTGCGCATTCCCATGGCCGCTCGCGCCCGGCCGCCGTCACCGGGCTGCGCGCCTTTGCCGCCTTTCTCGCCTTCCTCGCCAGCATTTTCGATGACCAGCCCGCCGACAGCCGGCGCAAGGTCACCGCGCTCTACGCGTTCCTGATCCTCGCCAACGTCGTGGCATGGCTGTGGGCCTGGATCGCGTTCCGCCACCAGCCGGTCCTCATGGCGTCGGCGGTGCTGGCCTATACGCTGGGGCTGCGCCACGCCGTGGATGCCGACCACATCGCGGCCATCGACAACGTCACGCGCAAGCTGATGCAGGAGGGTCGCTATCCGATCTCCGTGGGCTTCTTCTTCTCGCTCGGGCATTCGTCGGTGGTGACACTGATGTCCATCGGGGTCGCCTTCGCCGCCGTGTTCCTGCAATCGCACTTCGGTGAGATGCAGGACGTGGGCGGGCTGATCGGCACGAGCGTCTCGGCCACGTTCCTGTTCCTGCTGGCCTTCTTCAACCTGTTGATCCTGCGCTCGGTGTGGCGCGCCTTCCGCAAGGTCCGGCGCGGCGGCACCCTCGCCGCCCAGGATCTGGACCTGATGCTGTCCGCCCACGGCGTGGTGGCGCGGCTGTTCCGCCCGCTGTTCCGCATGACCTCGCGCAGCTGGCACCTGTATCCGATGGGCTTCCTGTTCGGCATCGGCTTCGACACCGCCACGGAGGTGGCGCTGTTCGGCATCGCAGCCGGGCAGGCGGCGCAGGGCATCTCGTACTGGAGCGTGATGGTCTTTCCGGTGCTGTTCACGGTCGGCATGTCGCTGGTCGATACCACAGACGGCGTGCTGATGCTGCGCGCCTACGGTTGGGCCTTCACGCGCCCCATCCGCAAGCTGTACTACAACATGACCATCACGCTGGTCTCGATCCTCGTGGCGGTGGTGATCGGCGGCATCCAGGCGCTGTCACTGATCGCGCGCAAGCTGGAGCTGACCGGCCAGCCGTGGGACTGGATCACCGGCATCGGCGAGCAGTTCGGCATGCTCGGCTACGTGATCATCGGCGTGTTCGTGGTGAGCTGGCTGGTGTCCATGGCGGTGTATCGGATCAAGGGGTATGACAAGATCGACGTGAAGGTTGGCTAGAAGGCATTCGGGCGGGGGCGGAGGGTTTTCGATACGGCGTCCCAGAGGGCCAGTGCCTGGGCTTCGGTGAAAGCGGCCGGCGTTGAGGGGAGATTGCGCATCGTCAGCGCAAAATAGGGCGTGTCCGGACTGCCATCCGTCGCGCCGATCTCCAGCCGGAACAGATGTTCCTGCTCCCCTTCCGCGCGCGTCGGCCGAACGATCAGCCATTCTTCGGCCAGCTCCATCGGCAGCTTGACGACACCCTTTCGCAGCGTGCGCCACCCGTCCGGCGCGCCCGTCGCCGCGTCAATACCGTCTCGCTGCAACAGCGATGGTGCCTCGTGCAGGCTGGAATGGGTGAGGATGTGGAACGAGACCCCTGTGTGGGATGGCAGATCGAAGCGCACATCGACATACTCGTACGGCTTGGATTTGCCCAGCAGATAGCCATGGGGAACACAGAGCGCGGGCTTTGTGGGAAGGCGACCGGCGGCCAGGCCCCGGAAGCTATCCAGCATGTTCAGCACTTCAACGGCGCGCTGGGGAACATTGTTCTTGACCGTCACGTTGCCAACCAGTGGGTTCGCGGACTGGTCCGGCTCGGTGAAGTCCCAGGCCTCGCGCTCGATCCGGATGCGGGCGCCATTCTCCCAGCGATACCCTTCCAGCACCCGCCTGGCCGGATCGGCGTCTACCGCGCCTCGGTGCATGAAATAGCCCGGCTGCCCGTCCTGGGATGTGGTGTTCTTGTACAGGAACGGTTCAGCATCGACGCTCTTGACTGCCTTGAGTTGGGCGCCCCGCTTCTCGATCTCATTCTGGAAGGCGCCGAGGGACATGACTTCTGTCCCAATCATGATGCCGCGAATCTTTGTCGAACCGAGCATCGCCATGCCCGGCGGCATCTCCAGCAGGTAGCGACCCACGCAATGGGGGATCAGATTGTGGGTCAGCGCATCGACGGCCTGTTGTTCCGGCGGGGACATCTTGGGCGCCCTGCCGCAGGCCCCGAGCATCAGGGTCGCGCAGAGCGTGAGGGCTGCCGCGGCATGCGCTTTCACAGACCCTCCGCTGTCAGAAGCCATTGGGCCGGGGCCGCAGGGTTCGGGAGATGGCGTCCCAGACCGCGAGGGCTTCGGCGTCCGTCAGCGATGCGCGCTCTAGCCCGCGATCGTCCGGGAGCGGGACCGCTGTCTCCATATCGAGCCCTACGAAAGGCGCCAGCACATCGTTCTCAAGCGCGTTGCCTTCCAGGCTGAAGAGATGCCCATGCACTTCCGTGGTGGGTCTCGGGCCTGCCAACAGCCATTCCTCGGCGTCAACGCCGGCCAAAGCAACCTTGCCTTTTCGAACCGTTCGCCCCCCCTCGATCTGCGACAATGCGTCCTCGATCTGGCGATGCCTCTGCAATAGCGAACTCCTTTCAACGAGATCCGAATCCGTCACAAGTGTGAATTCGACGTCCTCATGGCTTGCGACGTTGAACATCGCAGTCACGCGTTCGTCCTCTTTCGCTTTTCCGAGAATCAGACCGTCCGGCAAGCACAATCCCGGCTCCGATGGAATCTCGTTCTCGCCGCGGCCCCGGAAATTCGTGAGCAGTTCAAAGACATGATTGGCCTTTGTCGGCACACTGTTCTTGACATCCATACGCTGCACGATCGGGTCATCCGCCTGATCGGGGCTGCTGAAATCTGACGCCTCCAGCGTGACCTTGACGCGAACCCCATTCTCCCAACGATAGCCTTCCAGAATCCGGTTTGCGATGTGGCTGTATTCCGAGCCCCGGTGCATGAAGTAGCGGGAATGCTCGTCCCACGCGGGTACATTCAGATAGAGGAATGGGTGAGCGTCAATGCTCTTTACCGCCTTGAGTTCCGTTTCCCGCTCCGATATTTCCTTGTTGAATGCGTCGATGGACATGATTTCTGTCTCGATCAATGCGTCCTGCAAGGTGACGACGCCCCCGACCGTCGCGTCAGCAGGCAAATCGATAAGATGGCGTCCCACACAACGCGGGGTCAAATTGGAAGTCATGGCATTCACGGTCTGTTGTTCCTGAGGCGCCAATGGAGGGGTCTTCCCACAAGCCGGTAGCGCCAGCGATGCGCCCAGGATCGCGCTGATCACCACATATCGTTTCATCATCGCGGCGCGCTCAGAAGGCATTCGGCCGGGGCCGCAGGGTTCGGGAGATGGCGTCCCAGACCGCGAGGGCTTCGGCGTCGGTCAGCGATGCGCGTTCGAGCTTTTCATCGCTTGGGAGTGGGTTCGCTGTCTCCATATTGAGTCGTACGAACGGTGCCAGAACATCATCTGAGCGTGCGTTTCCTTCGAGCGTAAAGACGTGCCCGTGCACTTCCGTAACCGGCCTTGGCCCCATCATCAGCGATTCCTCGGCGTCCACATCGCGCAAGACGACCTTTCCTCTTCGGATCGTTCGTCCGCCATCAGTCTTTGACAACGCCTCCTCGATCTGCCGATGCCGCTGCAGCAGCGTATCCCTTTCAACGAGACGCGAATCCGTCCGAATGGTGAATTGAACGTCCTGATGGTTTGCCAGCCGGAACCTCGACTTTGACCGTTCCTCGCCGCGCGCCTTGCCGCGGATGAAGCCACGAGGAAAACACAACCCCGGCTCCGCTGGGATCTCGTCCTCGGCGCGAGCGCGAAAATTCGTGAGCAGTTCAAAGACATGGTTGGCCTTTGGCCGGACGTCGTTCTTGACTTCCATACGCTGCACGATCGGGTCATCCGCCTGATCGGGGCTGCTGAAATCTGACGCCTCCAGCGTGACTTTGACGCGAACCCCATTCTCCCAACGATAGCCCTCCAGAATCCGGTTTGCGATGTGGCTGCGTTCCGAACCCCGGTGCATGAAGTAGCGGGAGTGCTCATCCCACGCGGGCAGATTGAGATAGAGAAATGGATGCGCATCCATGCTCTTCACCGCCTTGAGTTCCGCTTCCCGCGCG
The DNA here is from genome assembly GCF_905397395.1 of Cupriavidus campinensis. GTDB lineage: Bacteria > Pseudomonadota > Gammaproteobacteria > Burkholderiales > Burkholderiaceae > Cupriavidus > Cupriavidus campinensis. The sequence goes on along the minus strand of NZ_CAJPVH010000020.1, from coordinate 54,859 downwards.
GAGATTTCCTTGTTGAATGCATCAAGGGACATGATCTTCGTCTCGATTCGTGCGTCTTCCACAGTGGCGGACCCTTTGACCGTCACGCCGGCGGGCAAATCGATAAGATGGCGTCCCACACAACGCGGGATTAGGTTGGTAGTCAGGGCATTCACCGTCTGTTGTTCCTGAGGCGTCAATGGAGGGGTCTTCCCACAAGCCGGTAGCGCAAGCGATGCGCCCAGGATCGCGCTGATCACCACATATCGTTTCATCATCGCGGCGCGCTCAGAAGGCATTCGGCCGGGGCCGCAGGGTTCGGGAGATGGCGTCCCAGACCGCGAGGGCCTCGGCGTCGGTCAGCGATGCGCGTCCGAGCGGACGATAGTCCGGAAGCGGATTCGCTGTATCCATTTCGAGCCGCACGAAAGGCGTCAGTACATCGTCCGCGAGCGCGTTCCCCTCCAGCGCAAAGAGGTGCCCGTGCACTTCCGTGGTGGGTCTTGGGCCTTCCAACAGCCATTCTTCTGCGTCGACGCCGGTCAATGCGACCTTTCCTTTACGAACCGTTCGCCCGCCCTCGACCTGCGACAACGCCTGCTCGATCTGACGATGCCTCTGCAGAAGCGAGTCCCTTTCAACGACACTTGAGTCCGTCAGAATGGTGAAACCGAGATCCTCATGGCTTGCAAGACGGAACCTCGACTTTGTGCGTTCCTCCTCGCGCGCCTTGCCGCGGATGTATCCGCGAGGGAGACATAATCCAGGCTCCGTTGGAATCTCGTCATCGGCCCGGCCGCGAAAATTCGTGAGCAGTTCAAAGACATGGTTGGCCTTTCGCGGCACACTGTTCTTGATTTCCATGCGCTGCACGATCGGGTTATCCGCCAGATCGGGGCTGGTGAAATCGGACGCGTCCAGCGTGACCTTGACGCGAACTCCATTCTCCCAACGATAGCCTTCGAGTTTCCGGATTGCGATGTGACTGTGTTCCGAACCCCGGTGCATGAAGTAGCGGGAGTGCTCATCCCACGCGGGCACATTGAGATAAAGAAATGGATGCGCATCCATGCTCTTCACCGCCTTGAGTTCCGCTTCGCGCGCGGATATCTCCTCGTTGAATGCATCGAGGGGCATGATCTTCGTCTCGAGCCGTGCGCTTTCCACAGTGGCGGACCCTTTGACCGTCACGCCGGCGGGCAAATCGATAAGATGGCGTCCCACACAACGCGGGGTCAAATTGGAAGTCAGGGCATTCACGGTCTTTTGTTCCTGAGGCGTCAATGGAGGGGTCTTCCCACAAGCCGGTAGCGCAAGCGAAAAGATCACGATAAGTAGCGATGAGAAGCGTTTCATTTGCGATAGGCCATTGAAGTTTGTTTCACGGCATCCGTGATCTTGACGATCGACCATACGGTGAATAGCTGGAGTGGCAAGACCTTGTACGCGGCTTCATGCTCGATCCCTCGGTAAGCCAGGCAGACCTTTGCTTTCTCCCGTGGCGCTGCGCCGGACCGGCGCGGGACGGTGCCGTCGCCATCTTCGTCCGCGCCGTTCAGGTCGAAGGCGACGCGCAATGGGTTTCCGGCACTGCGCGTGAGGATCGAGATGCTTCCCACGCCTGTGTCACCCGTAACCGTTCCCTCGGCAAGGTCGTCAATGGCGCGCGGCCCGAAGCGCGGCGCAGCATGCCGCCGCCGCCATGTGACCTCTCCCCAGGTCTTGTGTGCGGTATCGTCGCCGTAGAACGCATACGTATTCGGGTGATATCGGTTCGCGATGGCACGATGGAATGGGCGGACTAGCTTCTGAACGGTTTGCACGTACCGTTGCCAGTCCTTGTCGACGGTCTTTTTGTACTTATCAAGCGGATTGATCAGATTTTCATCGCATAGCGCCCACCACTTGCCCCGCACGGTGTAGATCTCGTTATAGGGATCGGATCGTGGAAGCGAGACCATGCGGTTGCCATCACGGATCTTCAACCAATGCGTGCCGTACTCGGGCGTCGGCAGCAATTGCAGGGGTCCGGGAGCCTGAGCGAAAACCGCCGTCACTTCTGCAGCCTTCCTACCGATAACGGTGCCCGCCGAGCCTTCTGTACCGGCTTTCACGCGCTTGTAGGCGACCGCCGCACCGGTAGCCGGCATGACCCCATTCACTACCCCAAGGATGACTTCGTTGCCGCCCATCGATTCAGTGAAGTAGCGCCCGACAAGCCCCCCCATCGAATGCGTGACGAGGATGGCGCGGTCGCACATGAATCCCTTGCTCCGGTAGAAGGCCATGAAGGCATTGACTCTGGCCCCCAGGCGCTTTGCCGAATCTTCGTTGGACTGCAGCCAGTTGTACCCCACGGCATGGACGGGATAGCGGTATTTGTAGGACAACGCGGCTTCCTCACGCGTGAGCGCTGCCACGCCGATCTCGCGCGCCTTCACTTCATCCAGCAACGTCGAACGTATGCCGGTCTGCCATTGATGCGTATCGTTGAGCGCCTCCTCAAGCCAAGCGAGGAACTCCCCGTAGCTCATATATGCGACTTCGCCCCAGCCTCTCCGCTGCATTTCCTCTGTGGAAAGCGTGCTTCCAGTCGGAAGCTTCCCTTTTCCATACACGATCGTCTCATTTGGATCTAGAATCGTCTTTCGTTCTTCCGCACTCTCATCCATCCAACCAATCACGGTAAGCACGCTATCCAGAAGCCAAACTGGATTGTCTTGTTCATCCTTATCAGCCAAATTCGACCCCATCACCCCCGGCACGAACACCACCGGTATGACCCGCCGCGACACCAGGTAGCAAATCGCCTCGGTCTTTCCCTTCGACATGACGGATCGATACCGCACGGAGCCGTCTTCCTGAATCTCGGGCGGGATAATGCGTTGCGTGACTTCCATGACATCACCGTTGTTGTTTGACGTTGACCATCGCCGGCTTCTCAGAGAGCACCGGGTCTGGGCCGCAGGGTGCGGGACACGGCGTCCCATAGGGCCAGTGCCTGCGCCTCCGTCAGCGAGGCCTTCTTCAACGGTTCTTCCAGGCCCGTGGGGCCGCCGTTGCTCAGCTTGACGGCGACGAACGGTGTCTCCGGGCTGCCGGTCGTGGCGTTGCTCTCCAGCCGGAACGCCTGCCCCTGCACGTTCGTCACGATCATCGGCCCCGCAATAACCATCTCCTCGCCCCGGCCACCGGGCAGATCCACCGTGCCCCTGCGTAACGTCTTCCCGTCATCGAGCACGCGTTGCGCAGCGGCAATCGGGCCGCCCCGCCACAGCAAGGAGGTCTTCTCCTGAAGGCTGGAATGGGTGAATACGTTGAAGTAGACGTCGGGATAGGCCGGCAAATTGAAATCGACGTCGACCTGCTCGTCATCCTTCGACTTGCCCAGGAGAATCCCGCCGGGAACGCAGAGACCGGGCTCTGTGGGTATCGCGCCATCCGGCCGGCCGCGGAAGCTGGTGAGCATTTCGAACACCTGCGTGGCGGCGCGGGGCACGTCGTTTTTGACCGCCATCTGCCGTACGAGCGGATCCCTGGTCTGATCTGGCTTTGTGTAGTCCGACGAGCGAAGTCGGATACTGATCAGGACACCGTTCTCCCAGCGATACCCTTCCAGTATCCGATTACCCGGATCGTCGCCGATCGAGCCGCGATGCAGGAAGTAGCGTGAATGCTCATCCCAAGCCGGCGCGTTCACGTACAGGAACGGATGGGCGTCGATACTCCGCGTCTTGGTGAGTTCGGTCTCCCGCGCCGCCATCGCTTTGCGGAACTCGTCCAGCGACATGGCCATCGTCTCGACGATGGCACCTTCAATCTTCACCATGCCGCTCAATTCAACTTGCGCCGGCATATCGATGAGATAGCGCCCCACGCATTGCGGGACGAGCCGGGTAGTCAGTGCCTGGATGGCTTGTTGTTCTTGCTCGGTCATTTTCGGAGAGAAATCGCAGCCTGCAAGCGTCAGGCAAAGGCCGGCGGTAAAGCATCTACGGCTGAACTTCATTTGCTGTACGCCATGGAGGTGAGCTTGACGGCGTCGGTGATCTTCACGATCGACCAAAGCGTAAAGAGTTGGATGGGTAGCGCCTTGAAGGCGCCTTCGTGGTCGATGCCACGATAGGCAAGGCAGACCTTTGTCTTTCCTTTTGGCGCGGCACCCGAGCGGAGCGGGACCGTACCGTCACCGCTTTCTGCTGCGGGTTGGATCTGGAAGACCGTACGAACGGTGTTTTCACCGCGTCGGGTGTGGACGGCGATCTCCCCGGTGCCCTTGTTCGCCACTACCTTGCCCTCCAGCGGGTCATCGACCGGCAAGCCTCTTGCGGGCCCGAGGCCTGCCTGATGGCGTCGCTGCCATGTCACCTCGCCCCAGCTCTTGTGATTGGCATCGTCGCCGAAGAAGGCGTACGAGTTCGGATGGTATCGACCGGAGATTGCCTGATGAAACGGCCTGACGTCGTCCTTGACCATCGACTCATATGTCTTCCAGTCGCGCTCGAGGGTCTCCTTCTTCTTGTCCGCCGGATTGATCAACTTGTCATCGCAGAGGCACCACCACTTTCCACGCTTGATATAGATCTCGTCATACGGATCCGTGTTCGGCAAGCCGATCACCTTGTCCCCGTCCCGGAACTTCAGCCAACGCATGCCGTACTCCGGCGTCGGCAGCAGTTGCAGCGGGCCCGGTGACTGTGCGAAGACCGCAGTCATTTCCTCCGCATCGCAGCCCAGTGCCCAGCCAGCCGGTTTTTCCGTTCCCGCCTTGACGCGCTTGTAGGCGGCTGGCGCGCCGGTAGCCGGCATGACGCCATGCACGACGCCCAGCACCCTGTCTCGCCCGCCCAGCACTTCGGTGTAGCAGCGTGACACCAGCCCGCCCATGGAATGCGTGACGAGGATCACCCGGTCGCACATGAATCCCTGCTTCCGGTAGTACGCCATGAACGTCTCGACGCGCGCCTTCAGGTGCTCCGCCGATGCGCGGTTCGACTGCAGCCAGTTGTAGCCGACGGCATGCACCGGGTACCGGTACTTGTAGGACAGCGCCACCTCCGCGCGGGTCAGCGGCTCCACGCCCACGCGTTGCACGGTGCTCGGCTCCATCAACTGCGAACGCACGCCTGTCAGGAAATCGTGGGTGTCGTTGAGGGCGTTCTCCAGCCAGGCCAGAAACCCGCCGTAGCTGATGTGGGCGACCTCTCCCCAGCCACGGCGTCTCATCTCGTCTTCTGTCAGCGACGTCCCGGCAGGCAGCTTTCCGCCGCCATAGACGGAAGTCGTTCCCGGGTCCAGCATGATCTTCCGGAACTCGGCGCCAACGGGAATCCAGGTCGCCGCATCGGCCATGCTGTCGAGCAGCCACACTGGCTCCTTCGTCAATTCAATGTTGCCGTTGAACCGCCTGCGGGGCCGGAGGCCAAGCAGATTCGACCCCATCACGCCCGGCACGAATACCACCGGGATCATCCGGCGTGACACCAGATAACAGACCGCGACGCTGTCGTCCGGCGGCGTCATGACAGAGCGATAGCGGACCGAGCCGTCCGGCTGGATTTCGGGCGGGATAATGCGTTCTCTCGCTGACAAGGTTGTCGTCCTCAGGATTTCAATGGGCAAAGCAGTTCCACGCTCTCGGCGAACAGGCTCTTCTGCAGCGATGTCCTGCCTTCCGCATCCACCTTGCCGCGAATGCGGCTGCCGTCGTCGCGGACCACGGCATACGACTCATGGCTGGCGGGTTCGTCGTCGAACGGCCACCGGACCGTGAACGCTTCGTCGAACTCCGTGTGCTTCCACGTATTCATCGCCTGCGAGAGCGACTGTTTTCTATCGAGCGTGTAGGAGGCCGACCGGATGATCCGGTCGCCACGCGTGCCGTCCTCGATACCCGTGAGCGACAGGCGCAGGTAGGAGCCGCCGCACTTCAGCAGCAGTTCCTTTTCGGCCTCGATGACCACCCTGCCGTGGGCGCTGCTGATGGTCACGTTCTGGTCGGCCAGCAGGCGCATGTCGTCGCTCTGCGCCTGGATGTCGATGGGTCCCCTTGCGGCGAACAGCTTGATGCCGAGCTTCTGCGCGAAGACCGACACCAGTTCGCCGGCGGCGACGGTGAAGCGCTTCAGCGCGCTGAAGTCCGCGTGGCCGCCCGATGTGCCGATCAGGTTCTGGCTCGCGCTCAGTTGCAGGTCGCCGCCAGACGCCAGCGCCATGCCGGCCGGCGCGCTGGCCAGCAGGCCGGCTTGCTTGAGGGTGTCGAGGGTGTTGTCGAGCAGCGCCTTCTGGCGGCCGTAGTCCGCCGCCACCGCCTGCGCGGCCTGCGCGGCGGAGGCCAGCGCCTCGGTCTGCTGGAGCGCCTGCTGGAGCAAACCCCGGGCCGCGTCCATGCCGAGTTGCGGGCCTCTCGCGGCGGGCTGGTCATCGGCCGACAGGAACAGGCCCTTGCCGCCCCGGACGGCGCCCCATCCGGACGTGCGCAGCTCGAAGCCCTCGCCACGCTTCTGCCGCTTGTCGTCGACCAGATAGCCGAGGTTCAGCTGCGACTTGCGCGCAAAGTCGGTGGAGAGCTTGACGCCCTCCTGCCCCTCCCAGTCCTCGAAGCGCAGCTTGTTGTTGCTCTGGGTGCGGATCACGTTGCGCGACAGCCAGCGGTCCCGGTTCGTGATCAGGTCTTCGTGCTGGCTGTTGTGCTGCACGTGGGCGATGTACGGCTTGTTCGGATTGCCGTCGCGGAAGGCCACGTCCACGTAAGTGCCATCGACGAGCGGGAAGTGGAAGCCGGTCTGCCTCGCCCCCGCGAACGGCTTGGCCAGCGCCAGCGGCACGCTTTCGCCGCCATTCGGCCAGGTGTCGAAATCGAGGTCGAAGCGGACCGTGTAGTGCCCCTGCTGCGTCAGGTAGGCGTACTTGTACTGGCCCGGCGAGGTCACGCGGGCAGACAGCGTGCCCTGGATCCTCGGCCATCGGTCTTCGGCCAGCGGCAGCCGGAAGCGCCGGTCCGAAGGGATGGCCTTGAAGGTGTTGCGATAGGCGGCATCGCGCGCGCCGGTGTGGATGACCTCGGTGATGACCTGCCCGTTCGGTGCCTCGGCCAGCGCCAGGTCCATGCGCAGGATGCGCGCCGGGCGCAGGTCCAGCACGTTGCTCTCGCCCGAGAACACCAGTTGGCCGGCCATTGCCGCTTCATGGCGCAGCTGCGCCTCCCACTTGCCGCCCGCGAAGTCCAGGTGATGGGTGCCGAAGACATAGGACTCCCCGTAGGTTGTGGCCTCCTTGCGCGCGACATTCGCCTCACCCGTGAAGCGCTCCCACGCACTGCCCGGGTGGTAGTCCGCCACGCGAAATGACGCCGCCACGGTCTGCGCATGGGATTGCAGCGCGAGCACCGCCTCCACGCCCGCCTCCAGCCCGGCGGTCTCCCGGTACGGCACGCGCAGTTCCGGCTGGTAGAGGTAGTGGTCGATGTCGTCCCCGAACACCAGCATCTCGCCAAACTTGCCGGGCACGAAGTAGCTGTACAGCCCCTCCTGCTCCATCAGCAGGCGGATGTAGGCCCAGTCGGACATCTGGTACTGGAAGCGGAACGCATGCTGCGGATACTTGCGGCGCAGCCGGAAGGTGAACTGATGCCCCTGCAGGCCGTGCCGGCGCAGGATGGCCTCGATGATCTGCGGCGCAGTCTGGTGCTGGTAGATGCGGCTGGCCTGCGTGAGCTTCAGCCGCGCAGCGAGCGGTTCCACCACGGCCTCGTAGGTGAACAGGTCGCGGGAGCGCTGGAGCCGGCTGAGCCGGGTGATGCAGCCGGCAAACTTGCGGGGTTCGGCCCCATCGGCGCCATCGGCACCATCGGCACCATCGGCACCATCGACGCCATCGACGGAATTGCCGTGGTCGATCCGGAAGGTGGCGGCCTTGCCGAGATAGTCGGCGCGCGGGAGTTCCAGCGGGTGCGTGAACTGCACCGTGACGACGTAGGTGTCGCCAAGCCATTCCTTGGCGGTGAAGGACACCACCGACAGCGCGGCGGCATGTTCGGCGCCGGGCACGTCGAGGAAGTAAGACTGCCTCCCCGCCGCCAGGGCACCGCCATCGTCCGCCCGGTATTCCGTCCGCTGCGCCATTGCTTTCACTTCCCTCCCCATCGACTTGGATTTGCGGCAGAACCGTACTCCGTTTCGATGGCGCCGGAAGCGCGCAAAGCGCGCTGTTTGCGCTACGTCATGTGTAGCTAATTCGTTGATTTTCCTAGGGTTTCTCGGAATCTCCTGAGGTCCGGCCAGCCCCTTCCCAAGCGCCCCTGATCTATCGGCCGAGCTTGCAGCGGCGGTCCAGGAAGTCGCTGGCGTGGCCGTTGTTGCCGGGCGCGAGATCGACCGGCTCGTCCACTACGACAAAGCTGCCGCCGGTGTAGGCGAGAAAGATGCCCCGGTCCTGCGGCGCGATGGCGGTGCCCGGTGCCGTACCCATGTCTCCACGCACTTCATCGAACGGATTGAAGGCCAGCACCGGCTGGTCCGCCGGCACGCGCTTCGCCAGCACGCGCTTCCCTGCGAACGTGAACGCCCCCCACGTCGGCGTGATGCCGCTCTGATTCAGAAACTTCTGAGCGGCGCCGCTGATGCAGTCCAGATGGATATGGAGCTGGTCCTGGCTCCGGGAGGCCCTGGAATTCACGGCCAGGCCGATCAGCGTATCGGGCACCGGCTTGCCGACCGCCCTCGCCACGATCTGGCGTTCTTCCCACCCGAAGGCCCAGCCGTTGGCGCGCGGGCCGGTCCAGACGCGCGGGTCTTCCACGCCCGTAACGGGGTGATCGGGAATTACGAGGTAGTGAGAGGCGCCGACGGCGTCCTTGTAGAGCACGAGGCCCCGGTCGCGGTCAACCACGGCGCAATCGGCATGGCGCGGCGCGCCGGCCGTGAGGCAACGCGCCTGCACGTTGCGCCAGAGACCATTGCGGGTGAAGCCGCCACCGGCATTCGGCGGCCACACGATCTCCGCGCTGGCGACGACCGAAACGCAGGCCGCGATGATCGCGACGAACAAGCCTCGCATCGGAAAACTCCTGGGTATGGGTGAGATGTCTTGCGGCGCAGGCATGCGCCGGACCCGGGAGAGTTACCAGAACTTGTGTGGCATTTCTACCATAGGGCGGACTGGCTATCTGGATTGCACGGCGTGGATTGCACGGCGTGGATTGCACGGCGCGGATTGCACTGCGCGCCCTACTCCACCCCCGCGCTGGCCAGCAACACGAGATCGGCGATGGCCTTGCCGCCCGCCGAGATATGGGTCCGCATGGCCTCGGCGGCGACGTCGGCATTGCCCGCCAGCACCGCCTCCACCACATGCCCGTGCTCGCGGTGGGAGCTGGGTACGCGGGCGTCGTTGATGAGGCCCTTCTTCTGCCAGTAGATCGCCAGCCGGCGGCGCAGCTGCACGATCTGCTCCGACAGGAACGGATTGGCTGCAGCCTGGTACAGCACGTCGTGGAATTTGCGGTTGGCTTCGATATAGCCCGCAGTATCTCCGCGCTCAACGTGCTCGGCCGCCGCCTCATGCGCATTGGCCAGCACTTTCTTGCCGGCAGCAGTGATGCGCTGGGTCGCCAGCCGCGCCACCACGCCCTCCATCTCGGCCAGGGTTTCGAACATCGCCACCAGTTCGGCGGCGGTCGGCCGGTGCACGAACATGCCGGCGCGCGGCACGATGGTCACCAGCCCCTGCGCGGCCAGCATCAGCAGCGCCTCGCGCACCGGCGTGCGCGAGCTGTCGAACGCATCGGCCAGCGCCTTCTCGTCGATCTGTGCCCCCGGGGGCAGCGCGCCGGTCTGAATGGCCGACACCACGTTTTCTCGGATGCGATCCTGGAGTGATTGCACGGGTATACCCTCTTTTGTCCTAGAAAAAAAATATCTGTAGGCTTCGTGAATATATCAAGACACCAGGGAGATATTTCGGAATGGATGATAACTCGCCTCTGCTCACTGTGGACGGCGCCGTCGCCACGATCGCGCTGCGCCGCCCCGAGGTCGCCAACCGCCTCAACCCGGGTGATCTACGCGCCATACGGAATCATATCGAGGCGGTCAACGAGATGGAGCGCGTGCTGGTGCTCCGCTTCGTCAGCGCCGGCAAGTATTTCTGCAGCGGCTACGACATCGGCTCGCTGGCCGGCAAGTCTGACGAAGGTGCGCTGAACTTCGGCGAAGTCATGGACGTCATCGAGGCCGCCCGCCCGGTCACCATCGCCGCCATCAACGGCGGCGTCTACGGCGGCGCCACCGATCTCTGCCTCGCGTGCGACTTCCGCATCGGCGTGCCCGGCTGCGACATGTTCATGCCGGCCGCCCGCCTGGGCCTGCACTTCTATCGCGGCGGCATGGCGCGCTACGTGTCGCGGCTCGGCCTGAACGCCGCCAAGCGCCTGTTCCTGACCACCGACCGCATCGACGCCGCCACCATGCTGGACATCGGCTTCCTGACCGAGATGGTCGAGCCGGCGGCGCTCCACGCGCGGGTGGACCAACTGTCTGCCCAGCTGGCCGGCATGGCGCCCATCGCCCTGCTCGGCATGAAGCAGCACCTCAACGCGCTGGCGCGCGGCACGCTCGATGCCGACGCGCTGGCGCGGGACATTCATCGCTCGGAGACCTCGGCAGATCTCCGGGAAGGCGCGGCGGCGTGGAAGGAAAAGCGCCAGCCGGTATTCAGCGGCAAGTAGCGATACAGCTACCCGGAGGAGACACCCACCATGACAAAGACCCCCGTATCCACGCAGTCCCTGGCCGCCCTGGCCACGCTGGCCCTCATCGCCACCGCCGTACCTGCGCAGGCTTCGCCGCAGACGGCCTACCCGACCAAACCCATCCGCCTTGTCATCGGCTTTCCCGCCGGCGGCGGCGCGGACAACACGGCGCGGCTCTATGGCGATGCGCTGAGCCGCGAACTGGGCCAGCCCGTCATCGTCGATAACCGGCCCGGCGCGGGCACCACCATCGCCGCCGAGTTCGTCGCCAAGGCACCGCCGGACGGCTACACGCTCTACATCGCCACGGCCAGCCTGATGGGCGGCGACAAGGTGCTCTACAAATCCATCAGGTACGAGCCGGCCGACTTCATCCCCATCACGCGGCTGGTGGCGGCGCCGATGATCCTCGCCGTCAACAAGGACACCGGCATCCGCAACGTGGCCGACCTCGTGGCGCAGGCCAAGGCGCACCCGGGCTCGCTGAACTATTCGTCCTCCGGCAACGGCGTCATCACCCATCTGGCCGGCGTCTACTTCACCAAACTGGCCGGCGTGAAGATGACCCACGTGCCATACAAGGGCGGCGCGCCGTCCGCACAGGCCGTGGCCGCCGGCGATGTGCAGCTCACCTTCGGCACGGCGCCGTCCGTCAAGCCGATGATCGACACCGGCAAGATCGTGCCGATTGCCGTGACGTCCGCCCAGCGCTCGCCGGCCAACCCCCAGTTGCCGACCATCGCCGAGGGCGGCGTGAAGGGCTACGACCTCTCCGCGTGGTACGGCCTGTTCGCGCCCGCCAAGACGCCGCCCGAGATCATCGACAAGCTCTACGCGGCCACCGCCAAGGTCATGGCCAACCCCGAACTGAAGAAGAAATTCCTGATGCAGGGCGATGAGGTGGCCGTCTCCGCCTCGGTGGCCGAATTCCAGGAATACGCGGCGCGCGAAGGCCGGATCGGCGTGGACCTGGCGGTCTCCAGCGGCGCGAAGATCGATTGAAAGACATGGAGCATGCAATGACCAATCCGACCATCCCCCCCAACACGCCCCCGGCGGGTCAGGGCCAGTTGCCGCTGGCGGGCCTCACCGTGGTGGATCTCACGCGGGTGCTGTCCGGCCCCTATTGCACGATGATGCTGGCCGACCTTGGCGCACGCGTCATCAAGATCGAGCACCCCGACGGCGGCGACGACTCGCGTCAGGTGGGCCCGTTCGTGGATGGCGAGTCGGCCTACTTCGCCTCCATCAACCGGAACAAGGAATCGATCGCGCTGGACCTCAAGCAGCCGGACGACCGCAAGGTGCTCGACAAGATGCTGGAGACAGCCGACGTGCTGATCGAGAACTTCCGCGCCGGCGTGATGGAGAAGCTCGGCTACACCTGGGCCGCGCTGCACGCGCGCTACCCGAAGCTGGTCTTCGCGTCGATTTCCGGCTTCGGGCAGACCGGTCCCTACCGGAACCGCCCGGCGTACGACATGGTGGTGCAGGCCATGGGCGGCCTGATGAGCGTGACCGGCGAGGCCGGCGGCAACCCGGCACGCGTGGGCGTATCGATTGGCGATATCGGCGCGGGGCTGTACGCCACCATCGGCATCCAGTCCGCGCTGCTCAAACGGGCGGCCACGGGGCTGGGCGAACGGGTGGACATCTCGATGCTCGACTGCCAGGTGGCGTTGCTGGAGAACCCCATCGCGCGTTACTCGGCCACGGGCGGGGTGCCGAAGCCGCTGGGCACGCGGCATCCGTCGATCACCCCGTTCGACATGTTCGCCACCCGGGACGGCTTCATCGTCATCGCCGTGGGCAACGATGCGCTGTTCACGACACTCTGCACGGCGCTGGGGCGAGAGGAATGGGCGCGGGACCCGCGCTTCGCCACGGTGCCGGCCCGCAACGAGCACCACGCCGCGCTGAAAGAGGCGCTCGAGGCCCGCTTGGCCGATGCCACCACGGCGGAGTGGGAAGCCGCGCTGGAAGCCGCCGGGGTGCCGCATGGTCCACTCAACGGCGTGCCAGAACTGGTCGAGAACGCGCACGTGGCGGCGCGCGGCATGCTGCTGGACATCGGCATTGGCAACGGCAAGGCGCTGCGCGTGGCCGGCAACCCCGTCAAGATCGGCACGGCAGACGCCCTGTCAGGCGTGCGGAACCCGCCGGCGCTGGATCAGGACCGGGCCCGGCTGCTGGCCGAGTTCCGGGTGTAGGCCCCGCTAAACGGGGTACGCGCGCGTATCTAACCGGCCTTGGCGTGGCGTGCAAGGCTCGTAAATGTCAGTTGCACAATCAAACAGAATGTCAGGTGCCTCGACGCTACAGTGGTCACTCCCAAGCCTGTAGGCGTTTTAGGAGGTACACGAATGAAGCAACATCTGGCGAAATCCCTGTTGATGGCTGGTGCGATGATCGCGTCTTACCCGCTGCTGGCGCAGCAGACGCTGCCAGCCCAGCCGGTGCAGCCGGCGCCACCGGTGCAACAGGGTCAGCCGCCGATGCAGTCGGCCGCGCCGTCCACGGTGGGCGCGCAACAGGGCACGCAACAGGGCGCGCAACCAGGCGTGCCGACTGCTGCACCCGACACCTACGCGCAAGGCTCGGGCCAGTCGGTCCAATACGGCGTGCCGCCCACGGCGGGCGCGCCCATGGCGGCACCGACTTCAGCACCGGTCGCCCCGGCCGTCAGTCCGGCGATGGACCCGAGCGCGGCGGCCAACACTACCCTGCCGCCTGACGCACTGGGCACGCGGCTCGGCCAGCGCAGCCCCTTCCTGGACGGCGCCTGATCCAGCCCCGAGGCACCGAGGCGCCGGGGCGCCGGGGCACCTTGCGGGTGCCTCGGCATGCCGGCGCTGCCGGTACTCACCGCCGGAACCACAGCATCGACAAGGCGCACGCCGCCACCAGCAGCAACACCGACGACGCCGCCAGCAGCGCGCTCACCTCGGTTTCCTTGTGTTCCAGCGCAAAGCGGGCACTGAGCTGGCGATAGACCTGGCTCAGGTCGGCTGCCGACCCCGCCTGGAAGTACTCCCCGCCCGTTATCGTCGCCACCGCGCGCAGCGCCGGTTCATCGAGCTGCATGAAATAAGACAGGTTCGATTCCCCCGCCGCGCCGCCCTGCGTGGACCCAAACCCCACCGTATAGACACGCACGCCCCGCTGGGCCGCCATGCGCGCGGCTTCCGCCGGGTCCGGGCCTGTGGTGCGCCGTCCGTCACTCAGCAGGATCACCGCGCCGTGCCGATACGAGCCCGGCTGCACCGCCTCCCGTTCCTGGTCGCGCTTGCGCGCGGCATCGGCCGACGCGGCCTCGTCCAGTGAGCGTGGGCCGCGCCCGGGGCGGGCCGACATGCCATTGAACAGGATGTCTTCCAGGTCGATGCCATCGTCGGGAAACAGCACCGCCAGTGCCTGGATCAGCCCACTGCCGGTTGCCGTGCCGCGCTGGAGCTGGAAGCGTTCGAGTGCTTCCAGCATGTCCTGCCGGTTGTTGGTGGGCGGCAGCACCACCGTGGCAGTGGTGGCGAAGGACACGATGCCCAGGCGCACATTGGCCGGCAGCCCGATGATGAGGTCCCGCGCCGCCTGCTGCGCGGCGCTGATGCGCGTGGGCGCCACGTCGGTGGCCTCCATGCTGCGGGAGATGTCCATGGACAGGACCAGCGTGACGGTGTCCGATGGCAGGGTGATGGTGGCGCTGGGGCGCGCGCATGCCAGCAGCGCCAGGGCCAGCGCCCCGAAGAACAGCAGGGGTGGAATATGGCGCCGCAGCCGCTGGCGCGAGCCCAGCGCGGCGCGGGGCAGCGCCAGGCTGGCATAAAGCAGCGCGGTCTTCTTCCGCCGTGCCAGCAGATAGAGATAGGCGGCGGCCAGCAGCGGAAGCGCCAGCAGCAGCCAGAGCATTTGCGGCCAGAGAAACTGCATGCCCTGCTCCTTGGCGCGTGAGTGAGAACGATGGTACTGTATTTTCCACGGCGGGACGGGACCTCGGGAGCAGCAATGAAACGGGTGACGATCTACGGATGGCTCTCGGCGGCAGTCGCGCTCGTGTTCATCGCTGGCGTGGGCGTCGCCTGGCTGATGCAGCCGGCCTCGCCGCGCGCGCCCACGCAGGCAGACATCGATTCGGCCGTGCTCCATACGCTGCAAACCAAAAGCCTGCCGTCGCGCACGGCGCGCGCCGCAGAGGCAGTGCGCGAGTCAGTGGTGGAAGTCCGCAGCTACGCGCCAGGGGAAGACAAGGCGAAGCCGGCACCGGCGGCGCCTGACAGCAAGCCGGCGCCATCCGCCAAGGCACCCACCAGGCCGTCGCCAAAATCCTCGCCAAAGTTCTCCGCACCTTCGCCCACGCCAACCCCCGCCCCGCCGCGTGACGAAATCGCCGCGGAAGGCATGCCCGACCACAAGACCGAGGAGCGCCAGATCGGTACCGGCGTGGTCGTGACCGAAAGTGGCATCGTCATCACCAATCACCACGTCATTGCCGACGCCAGCCGCGTGGAAATCCGCTTCCATGACGGGCACATCGCCGAGGCTTCCATCCTCCAGGCGATTCCGGAAAAGGACATCGCCATCCTCCAGGCCAAATCCATCCCCGACGACCTGCCGGCGGCCACGCTCGGCTCCAGCCGGGAGCTGGCGCCCGGTGCCGAAGTCGTGGCGGTGGGCTTTCCGTTCGGCATCGGCCCGTCCGTCTCCGCCGGCGTGGTGTCCGGGCTGGACCGCCAGTTCGTCTCGCCGGACAACAAGCAGAAACTGGACAAGCTGATCCAGTTCGACGCCGCCGCCAACCCGGGCAACTCGGGCGGGCCGCTGGTCAACATGAACGGCGAGGTGGTGGGCATCGTCACGGCCATCCTCAATCCCAACAAGGACGGCACTTTCCTCGGCATTGGCTTTGCCATCACCATCGAAAGTGCCGGCGCATCCATCGGATCTTCTCCCTTCTAGACGCGGAGGCCTATGAACGACGAAGCCCGCAGCGCTGCAGACAGCGCCAACCTGATGGAACGCCTGCTGTACGAGGTGAAGCGCGTGGTGGTGGGGCAGGACCACTTCCTGGAGCGGGTGCTGGTGGCCGTGCTGGCCGGCGGGCACCTGCTGGTGGAAGGCGTGCCGGGCCTGGCCAAGACGCTGACCGTCAACACCCTCGCCCGCACCATGCGCGGCACCTTCAAGCGCATCCAGTTCACGCCCGACCTGCTGCCCGCGGACCTGGTCGGCACCCGCATGTACAACCAGGGCACCGGCGAGTTCTCCACCGTGCGCGGGCCGGTGTTCACCAACCTGCTGCTGGCCGATGAAATCAACCGCGCGCCGGCCAAGGTGCAGAGCGCACTGCTGGAGGTCATGCAGGAGAAGCAGGTCACCATCGCCGGGGAGACGCACCGCGTGCCGGCGCCCTTCCTGGTCATGGCCACGCAGAACCCGATCGAGACCGAGGGCACCTACCCGCTGCCGGAGGCGCAGGTAGACCGCTTCATGATGAAGGTGCTGGTGGGCTACCCGAGCGAGGAGGAGGAGGTCGTCATCGTCAATCGCGTGACCGGCCCGCGCATCCACGTCGGGGCGATCGCCACGCCCGAGCATCTGGTCGAACTGCAGGAAGCCTGCCGCAAGGTCTACGTCGACCCGGAACTGATCCAGTACGCGGTGCGCGTGGTGGCAGCCACCCGCAAGCCGGGCAACTACGGTCTGGCCGACATGGATCGCTACGTGTCCTTCGGCGCCAGCCCCCGCGCCACCATCGGCCTGATCGAAGGCGCCCGCGCGCTGGCCTTCCTGCGCGGCCGGCACTATGCCGTGCCGGAAGACGTGGTGGACCTGGTGCCCGATGTCCTGCGCCACCGGCTGGCGCTCTCCTACGAGGCCATGTCCGATGGCATGACGGCGGATCAGCTGATCGCGCGCATCCTCAAGGCCCTGCCCGTGCCAGAGCGGCCGCTGGAAGCCCATGTTCGGGCGGCTGCTCGCTAGGCGCCGGGCCGGCCCGGACGCCGCTGCCCCGCTCCCCCCGGTCCCGCCCCCCGCGGAGGCGCCGCTGGGCGGCCCGCGCGCCAGCCAGACCGAGGTGCTGGTGCGCCGCCTGGAGTGGACCGTGGTGCGCCGGCTCGATGGCATGCTCCAGGGCGACTACCGCACCCTGTTCCGCGGCTTCGGGCTGGACCTTGCCGATCTGCGCGAATACCGTCCCGGCGACGATGTGCGCCACATCGACTGGAACGTGACCGCGCGGCTGCAAACGCCGCATGTGCGCGAGTTCCAGGAAGACCGCGAGGTGGCGGTCTGGTTCCTGCTGGACCTGAGCGGCTCGATCGATTTCGGCTCCGGTACGGTGCGCAAGCGCGACCTGCTGAACGACTTCACCACCGTGCTGGCGCTGCTGCTGACGCGCTATGGCAACCGGGTGGGCGCGGTGTTCTACGGCGGCGCGGGCGAGATCGCCACGTCGGTGATACCGGCGCGTGCGGGGCGCCGCCAGTTGCTGCACCTGCTCGACCGCATGCAGGCCACGCCCGCCGCATCGCCGGGCGACACCCGGCTGCGTGACCTGCTCGAGCGCGCGCGGTCCGTGGCGAAACGCCGCTCCGTGATGTTCGTGGTCTCAGACTTCATCAGCGCGCCGGGCTGGCAGGCATCGCTCGCCATGCTGGCCCGGCGCCACGAAATCGTCGCCGTGCGGCTGGTCGATCCACTGGAAGTCGCCTTGCCGGACCTCGGGCTGGTGGTGCTGCAGGATGCCGAAACCGGCGAGCAGATGTTCGTCGACACCCATGACCCGGCCTTCCGCAAGCGCTTTGCGGCCGCCGCCGAGGCGCGCGAGGCCGAACTGCGGCAGGGCTTCGCGCGGGCCGGCGTGGAGTGCCTGACCCTGTCGACCTACGCCCGGCTGGATCTGGCGCTGCTGCACTTCGCCCGGCAGCGCCGCCATCGGCAGCAAGGGGCCGCGAGCGGCGCGGGGGCAGCATGATCGATGCGATGAGCGGCCTGCCCCTCTTCAGTTTCCTGTGGCCGGAAATGCTGTGGCTGCTCGGCTTCGTGCTGGTGCTGGGGGCCGCCTATGTCTGGCTCGATGCGCGCCGGCGCCGTGTGGCGGTGCACTATCCCGCGCTGCGCACCGTCGGCCTGACCCCCACCGGCGGCGCCGGCTGGCGCCGGCACGTGTCGCCCGTGCTGGCCCTGCTGGCCCTGAGCGCGCTGATCTTCGCCATCGCCCGCCCGCAGGCCGTGCTGATGCTGCCCTCCCGCATCGAAACCGTCATGCTGGTGATGGACCTGTCCGGCAGCATGCGCGCGCAGGACGTGAAGCCTACCCGCATCCGCGCCGCCCAGCAGGCCGCCAAGGTGCTGCTGGATGCCCAGCCCTCGGGGGTCAAGGTGGGCGTGGTGGCAATGGCCGCCACGGCGGCGGTGGCGCAGGCGCCCAGCCGCAACCGGGAAGACGTGGCCAGCGCCATCGACCGCCTGAAACCGCAAGGCGGCACGGCGCTGGGCAACGGCCTGCTGATCGCGCTCACGACCCTGCTGCCGGAGGCCACCACCGACGCGGCGCTCCTCATGGACGACGACATCCCCCCGCAGAAGACCGCCGATGCGCTGGGCGGCGACGACAAGCGCCCCGGCGCCTACGCCTCGGGCGCCATCGTCCTGTTCTCCGACGGCGAAAGCAACGCCGGCCCGGCGGTAGCCCAGGCCGCCCAACTCGCCGCCGCGCACGGGGTCCGCATCTATACGGTGGGGGTCGGCACCACCGACGGCGTGGTGCTCTCGGTGGATGGCTGGTCAGCCCGGGTCAAGCTCGACGAGCAGGTGCTGAAACAGGTGGCCGACATCACCGGCGCCGAGTACTTCCGCCTGGAAGACGCGAGCCAGCTCAGGAAGGTGTACCGCGCCCTCAGCGCCAGGCTGGCATTCGACAAACGCAACCAGGTGGAGATCACCGCGTTCTTCGCGGCGCTGGGCGCCTTGCTGGCCGGCTGCGCCGGATTGCTGTCGCTGTGGTGGTTTGGGAGGGTGTTGTAGGGCGCCTCCGAACTGACTACCCGGCGGCCTCAGGCGGCTTACGGCGCCAGGCGCCTGACCGTCTCGTCGGTGTCCCAGAGCGCGTTGGCGATGTAGCGGAAGTTGACCAGCGCCGCATGGTAGCCGTCGCCCTCGGGTAGCTTGGGGCCGGCCACGGCATCGCGCACCACCGCCACCTCGAAACCCTGTTCGAGGAGGTCGCGCAGATGGGACTCGACGCACAGGTTGGCCGCCATGCCGGCGAGGATGACCTGATCCACCCGCTGCTTGCGCAGTTGCAGCACCAGATCGTTGGCCTGCGGCCCATAAAGCTTGTGGGTCGAGCAGATGATGGTCTCGCCGTCCTCGATGTAAGGCTTCAGCTCGGGCATGAAATCGGCGCCCGAGTCGCGGAAGCCTTCCAGCGTCAGCGCGCCGGGGCGGTCGAACATGCCCACGGCATGCTGGAACATCTCCGCCGGGCCCAGCACCTTCCACTTGTGGTCGTGCGGAAAGTAATAGTGCGGGGAGATGGCGACGCAGATGCCGGCCTGCTTCGCCGCCGCGAACAGGCGGACGAGGTTGGGCACCAGGTTCTGCTCGGTCACGCTCTCCCCCACCACGCCCCAACTCCGGCCTTCGGGGCTCATGAAGTCGACTTGCGGGTCGATCACGACCAGCGCGGTGCGCGCAAGGTCCAGCGTCAGGCTGGCGCTGGGCAGGGCCGGCTCGGCCGGGTCAGTGTAGGCAGGGTTGTGATTGCACATGGCGGGGGCCTTTCAAGTTGGGTTGCGCAGGTCAGCTACGGAGGAACGCCAGCAGGTCGGCGTTGAATTTTTCCTTGTGGGTGTCGGTCAGCCCGTGCGGCGCGCCCGGGTAGACGATCAGCCGGGAGTTCTTGACCAGCTTCGCCGAGGCGCGGCCGGCAGCGTCGATCGGCACGATCTGGTCGTCGTCGCCGTGGATGATGAGCGTGGGCACGTCGATCTTCTTGAGGTCTTCCGTGAAATCGGTTTCCGAGAAAGCCTTGATCGAGTCCAGGGTGTTCTTGTGTCCGCCCTGCATCCCTTGCGCCCACCAGGCGTCGATCAGCCCCTGCGACGGCTTGGCGCCCGGTCGGTTGAAGCCGTAGAACGGGCCGGACGGCACGTCGCGGTAGAACTGCGAGCGGTTGGCAAGCTGGGCCGCGCGCAGCCCGTCGAAGACCTCCAGCGGCAGGCCGGTCGGATTGGCCGGCGTCTTGACCATCAACGGCGGCACGGCCGAGACCAGTACGACCTTGGACACGCGCCGCGTGCCGTGGCGGCCGAGATAGCGCGCCACTTCGCCGCCGCCGGTGGAGAAGCCCACCAGGATGGCGTCCCGCAGGTCGAGGGTTTCGATCACCGTGGCGAGATCGTCGGCATAGTGATCCATGTCATTGCCCTGCCACGGCTGGCTGGAGCGGCCATGGCCACGGCGATCATGCGCCACGGCGCGGAAACCCGAGCTGGCCACGAGCAGCATCTGCGACTCCCAGCTATCGGAACTCAACGGCCAGCCATGACTGAACACCACGGGCCGACCCGATCCCCAATCCTTGTAGTAGAGCTGCGTGCCGTCGCGGGCGGTGATGTAGCTGCCGTGCGGCTTGCCCGCTGTCGCGGCGCTGGCCCCCTTGGCAGCCTGTGCGGCTTCGGCGCCGCCGGGAAGGCTGGTGGCCACCAGCGCGGAGGCTGCGGCGGCGCTGCCGAGCAGCAGGTTACGGCGTGACACGCGATTCGGGAGACTCTGATTGGAAGACATGGCGACACTCCTTGCTTTACTACAGGGTTGAGAAAGGGGATGGACCACTGCACGCCTTTTTATATACGACCAGTCGTCTATTAATAGGCGCAAAAAAATTTCAGGACAACAAGCGCTTGAGCGTGACATCCAGGAAGCGCTGACAAGGCGCACCGTTGCGCTCGACCTTCGCGCGCAACACGGCCCCTTCCCACGCTTCGATCACCACCGCCGCCAGCGGCGCGGCATCGACGTCCTGGCGCAACTCCTGCCGCACCTTGGCCTCCTCGATGCAGGCTACCAGCATCCCCTGCCAGCTGGCGAGGATGCCTTCCAGCGCCTTGCGGACCTCGGCGCTGGCATTGGACAGTTCGAGAGACAGGTTCCCGACCAGGCAGCCCAGCTTGAAAGCCTGCGCGGCGTGGTCTTCCACCAGCAGTTCGAACAGCTTTTCGATCCGCTCGAGCGGCTTGATCCGGGCGTCGTACATCACCACCCCGTGCCGGCGCTCGATAGACGCCCAGTACGCACAGAGAACTTCGGCCGCGAAGGCTTCCTTGCTGTCGAAGTAGCTGTAGAAGGAGCCCTTCGGGACCGCCGCAGCCGCCACGATGTCCTGCACGCCGGACGCGTTGAAGCCCAGTTCGTGGATCACACGTCCACCTTTGGACAGCAGTCGCTCGCGGATCTCGGGGTTGGCGGGTCTTGGCATGGTTGTCGTGCTCGGCTGGTAT
Source organism: Cupriavidus campinensis (assembly GCF_905397395.1). Taxonomy (GTDB): domain Bacteria; phylum Pseudomonadota; class Gammaproteobacteria; order Burkholderiales; family Burkholderiaceae; genus Cupriavidus; species Cupriavidus campinensis. The sequence continues at coordinate 33,628 of NZ_CAJPVH010000020.1, read as the reverse complement.
GGAGCGAAATATAGACGACTGGTCGGCTATCGTCAAGCACTGTCCGCGCGTCGATTGGTGCCCGCGCGGCAACATCGTGCGTGTCGCCAGGGCACTACCGGCAGGCGTCACGGCCCCCTACATTGCCAGCAGGCAACCGGCCTGTCGTCGGGGCCGATGTTCAGCCCCGGCCATGTCGTCCGGGCGAAGGTTGCGGAGAAAGGTGATGGCGAAGCCAAAGACGCGTACCGTGCCGGCCTGGGTATGCCTTGGCGTACTGGGCGCGGCGGCGTTCCTGCCGGGCTGCGCCAGCATGACGGGGCTCAAGACGCAGGCCACGGTCGAAGATCCCAACCGCCTGACCGCCACCGCATCGCTCGCGGGCACGCCCCTGTCGCCGGCCGCCTGGCCGGACCGCGCCTGGTGGGAAGGCTTTGGCGATCCGCAGCTCACCGCGCTGGTCGAAGCGGCGCTGGCCGGGCAGCCCACGCTGCGTATCGCCGCCGCGCGGGTGCGCCAGGCCGATGCGCTCGCCGGCGGTGCCGAATCCGCCTTGTATCCGCAGGTCAACCTGAGCGCCCGGACCACGCGCCAGCGCTTCAGCGAGAACGGTCTCGTGCCACGCCCGCTCGCAGGCAGCTGGAAGTGGTCCAGTGACGTGCAGCTTGGCCTCGGCTACGAACTCGACTTCTGGGGCAAGAACCAGGCCGCGTTCGACGCCGCGCTGGACCGCGTGCGCGCCGCCGAGGTCGATTACCACGCGGCGGAACTGATACTGACCACGTCCGTCGTGCGCACCTACCTGCGGCTCGACGCCGCCTACGCCCAGCGCGCGCTGACCGAGCAGACCTACCGCCAGCGCCAGAACACGCTGGACCTGACGCGCCGGCGCGTGGATGCGCAGCTCGACTCCGCCTTCGACATGAAGCAGGCCGAGGCGGCCCTGCCCGCCACGCGCGAGCGCCTTGCCGCCATCAACGAGATCATCGCGCTGACCCGGAACCAGCTCGCGGCGCTGGCGGGCAAGGGCCCGGATGCCGGCGCCGAGGTCCGCCCCCCGCAACTGCGCGACCGCTACGCGGCGGCGGTGCCGGCCACCCTGCCCGCCGAACTGATCGGCCGCCGGCCGGACGTGGTGGCGCAGCGCTGGCGCGTGGAAGCGGCGAGCCACGACATCCGCGCCGCCAAGGCCGAGTTCTATCCGAACATCAGCCTGAACGCCTTTGCCGGCCTGCAGAGCCTGAGCCTGTCCGACTTCCTGACCGCGGGCAGCCGCACCTTTGGCATTGGCCCGGCGCTCTCGCTGCCGATCTTCGACGGGGGCCGGCTGCGCGCCAATCTCGGCGTGCGGCAGGCCGAATACGACGCTGCCGCGGAGCAATACAACGCCACGCTGGTCACTGCGCTGCACGATGTGGTCAACCAGCTGGTGTCCCTGCGCTGGCTGGCCGAGCGCGCCAACGAGCAACAGCAGGCGCTGCAACTGACGCAGGAGGCCTATGACATGGCCGTGTCGCGTTATCGCAGCGGCGTTGGCAACTATCTGCAGGTGCTGTCCGCCGAGGGCCAGGTCCTGCAGCAGAAGCAGTTGCTGATCGACATTGAAACCCAGGAGCGTACGTTGCACCTCGAACTGATCCGCGCGCTTGGCGGCGGGTATGACACCGCGACAGCCCCGGCCTCCCCTGCCCCCCCGGCCCAGCGCGGCGGTGCGGCCACCCGGAGCGCATCTTGAATCCCGCCAGCCAACCCAATCCCGCGCAAGACCCTGCAAAACCGGCCGAGGTCCGCCCGGCCCGGCGCTGGCGCATCGCCGGCAGCGCCTTGCTCGCCCTCCTGCTCGCCGCCGCAGCCGGCTACTGGCTGCAATATGGCCGGGACCAGGTCTCGACCGAAGACGCCTATGTCGAAGGCAACGTGGTGCAGGTCACCCCACAGGTGGGCGGGGTGGTCACCGCGATCCTCGCCGACAACACGGATCTGGTCACCACGGGCGTGACGCTGGTCGAACTCAATGGCGTGGATGCCCAGTTGGCGCTCGCGGCGGCGCAGGCCCAGCTGGCCCGCACGGTGCGGCAGGTACGCGGGCAGTTTGCCGCGGTCGGCCAGGATCGCGCCAATGTGGCGATACGCACGGTAGATCTGGCGCGGGAGCAGGAAAACATGACGCGGCGCACGGCGCTGGTCGCAAGCGGGGCGATCTCGGGCGAGGAACTGATCCACGCGCGGCATGCCGTACGCGCTGCGCAGGCCGCGCTGACCATGGCCAGCGAGCAGCTCAAGCGCAACCAGGCGCTGGTGGAGCGGACGTCGGTGGGGTCTCACCCCGACGTGCTCGCCGCCGCCGCGCAGGTGCGCAATGCCAGCATCGCCCTCTCGCGCACGCGCATCGCGGCGCCGGTGGGGGGCGTGGTGACCAAGCGCTCCGTGCAGGTGGGGCAGCGCGTCAGCCCGGGCGTGTCGATGATGTCCGTGGTGCCGCTGGATCAACTGTGGGTCACGGCCAACCTGAAGGAGTCGCAATTGCGCGATATCCGCCTCGGCCAGCCGGTGACGCTCACCACCGACCTGTACGGCCGACGGGTGGTGTATCACGGCCGCGTCATCGGGCAGGACGCCGGCACTGGCAGTGCGTTTGCGCTGCTGCCGGCGCAGAACGCCACCGGCAACTGGATCAAGGTGGTGCAGCGCGTGCCGGTGCGCATCGCGCTGGACCCGGCGGAAGTGACGGCCCACCCGCTGCAGATCGGCCTGTCGATGAAGGTGGCCGTCGATACGCGCGCGCGGGACGGCAAGCGGCTGGTGGCCATTGACGCACCGGGCCAGAACTACCGCACCACGGTGTTCGCGGACGAGCTGGCGCACGCCGACGAGGCCGTGCGCCGCATCATCGAAGAGAACTCCTAGGCACGCCATGACTTCCGCCATGACTGCGGCGCCGCCCCGCCGCCTGCTGCTGACGATAGCCGCGCTGACCACGATCGACTTCCTCCAGAACGGCATGGTCGCCTTTGCCGCCGCGCCGATCATGGGGGAGATTGGCGCGAGCCCGGACCAGTACAGCACCCTCGCGGCGGCCTACGCCAGCGTGGCCGTGGTGGTGATCGCCCTGCAACGCTGGATCGTGGAGCGCGCGGGATGGCGGCGCTATCTCCAGGGGTCGCTGGGAGCGGCGGCGCTGGGGGCGCTCCTGTGCGCCCATGCCGACAGCTACGAAACCTTCCTGGTCGCCCGCATGGTCATGGCGCTCGGCTGTGCCGGCATGGTGACCTCATCGCGGCTGACGGTGAACCTGATCCCGCCCGGCCCGGCCCGGTTCTTCGGCATCAAGGCGTTGGCATCCGGCGTGTGCTGCGGCATGGCGCTGGCACCCTGGCTGGCCTCCGCCATCGTCAGTGCAGACCGCTGGCCGCTGATCTTCTGGCTGGTGGCCGGGTGCGCGCTGGCACTGCTGCCGGCCACCAGCGTCCTGCCCGAGGCCACGGCGCCGCCCGCGCAACGCTCGGATGCCCATCCGGTGCGCCTCGCGGCGCTGGCCGTGGGCAGCTTCCTGGTCCTGTATGTCCTGCAGCGTTCCTACTACGATTTCTACGCCGACCGGCTCTGGCTGGTAATCGGCGCCGTCGCGGGCGGCGCCGCCCTGCTCGGCTTCATCTGGGCGGAGTCCCGCAGTGATCGCCCGCTGCTGAAGCTGCGCAATCTGGTTGAACCGCGCTACCTGAGCGGGCTGGCGCTGTTCACGTTCTGCTACGTCACCCTGGGCGCGAACGGCTACCTCCTGCCCATCGCCCTGCAGCGCTCGCTGGGGCATGCCTGGTCCACCGCCGGGCAGTTCTATGCGATGGGACTCTCGGCGGGTGTCCTGACCTGGCTGACCGTTTCGCGCCTGCTGCCGCGCTGGCCCAGTCCGCGCAAGTACTTCGTCACCGGCTTCCTGGCGCTGGCCGTCTCGGCCTGGATGATGAGCCGGATGCCGCCCGCGCCCGACCTGTGGGGCGACGTGCTGCCCGCGCTCGCGCTGTACGGGGTCTTCATCATGATTCTGATGCCGGTCACGGCCATGCAGACCTTCAGCGGCGTGGCGCACGACGAGTCCGTGTTCTCCAACGCGCAGCAGACCAAGAACATGCTGGGGCAGATCGGCCAGGCGCTGGGGGTGACCATCGCCACGGTGGGCCAGCAATGGCTGACCACGTGGCACTACAGCACGCTGCATGACACCATCTACCCGGGCAGCCCGCAGTTCCAGGACGCCCACGCACGCTTCACGGCGGCGATTGCCGCGTCGTCCGATCCGGCGCGCGCCGCCGAACTCGCCACGGCGCAGATCGCGCAGGTACTGGCGCAGCAATCCGCCCTGCTGGCCAATCTCGACCACTTCCGCGCGCTCGCCGTCGTGGCCGTGCTGGCCATCGTCGTGAGCCTGACCCAGAAGGTGATTCGCTGAGCGCGCCGATGCTGGCGCCCGCCCTTCCCATTGACTGACGCATCAGATACATTGACGGCTCCTGGCTTACCCGAGGCGCCGTGAAACACTACAACCGCGAGAACTTCCAGCTGACGCAGAGCGTTGGCTTCCACCTGAACAAGGCCCGCAACGGGCTGCTGATGGAAGTCGACGCGGCGCTGCGGCCGCTGGACATTACCGGCCAGCAGATGGGCATCCTGCTGTCGCTCACGCAAGGCGCGGCCAGCACGCCGCTGGAGATCAGCAAGCTGCTGGAGATCGACACCGGCCTGATGACGCGCATGCTCGACAAGCTGGAGAGCAAGGGCATGGTGCAGCGGCAACGGAGCGAGGCAGACCGCCGCGTGGTCAACCTGATCCTGACCGACAAGGGCCGGGACGTTGCCAGCCGCATTCCCGACATCGCCCCGGACGTGCTGAACCACCGCCTGCGCCATTTCACCCGGGACGAGTTCAGCGAGTTCCTGCGCCTGCTGCGCAAGTTCACCGAAGACGCCTGAGCCGCAGGCGGCCCCTCAGTGGGCTGCCGCAGCGGCGCCCGACATTGCGCCCTTGGTGGGCCGCGTCAGCCAGATCAGCGGCACGATGGCGACGAAGATCACCGCCGAGACCCAGAAGATGTCGTTGAGCCCGAGCATGATGGCCTGCGCATTCAAGCCGCGTTCGAAGAACGCCACGGACTGGCCTGGCGACAGATGCATGGCCGACTGGATCGACTCCAGCGCGGCGGTATAGCGCGGATTGCCCGGGCTGGCCTGCTCCGCAAGCCGGGCGTGGTGGAGCACCGCGCGATCGTTCCACACCGTGGTGGCCAGCGACGTGCCGGCCGCGCCAAAGAAGACCCGCACGAAGTTCGACAGGCCAGCTGCCGCCGGAATTTTCTCCGGCGGCAGGCCGGAGAGGATGATGGCCGTCAGCGGCACGAAGAACAGCGCCATCGGAATACCCTGCAGCAGCGTGGGCAGCACCAGCGTGAAGGTATCCACGCCAGTCGTGTACTGCGAGCGCATGAAGAACACGGCGGCAAAGCCCAGGAAGGCCAGCGTGGCCAGCACGCGCAGCTCCGCCTTCGGCAGCAGCTTGCCCACGACCGGCGCCAGCAGCACGGCAAAAATGCCCAGCGGCGCCGTGACGAGGCCCGCATTGACCGCCGGATACGCCAGGTATTGCTGCATCCACTGGGGCAGCACCACGAGGTTGGCGAAGAACAAGGCAAAGCCTACCGAAATCGCCGCCGTGCCCACCAGGAAATTGCGGCCCTTGAACAGGCGCAGGTCGATGATCGGGTCCGGCTCGGTCAGCTCCCAGATCACGAAGAACAGGAAGCTGAGCAGCGCTACCACCCCGAGCGCGATGATCACCGGCGACGCAAACCAGTCGAGATCCTTGCCCTTGTCGAGCATGATCTGCAGCGCCGCCACCCAGATGATCAGCGATGCCAGCCCGACCGTGTCGATCGGCAGCTTGCGCACCGGCGATTCGCGGTCGCGATAGACCGCCCAGGTCACGGCGGCGGCGAACAGCCCCACCGGCACGTTGATATAGAAGATCCAGGCCCAGGAATAGCTGTCAGTCATCCATCCGCCCAGCGCCGGGCCGGCGATTGGCCCCACAGTGGCCGTCATGGCCCACAGCGCCAGCGCCTGGGAACTCTTCTCCTTCGGAAACGAGCCGAGCAGGATGGCCTGCGACAGCGGAATCAGCGGGCCGGCCACCGCGCCCTGCAGGATGCGTGCGGCCAGCAGCGCGGTCAGGTTCGGGGCGATGCCGCACAGCCATGACGCCAGCACGAACAGCAGCAGCGAGCCGACGAACAGGCGGATCTGCCCCACGCGCTGCGTGAGCCAGCCCGTCAGCGGAATGGCCACGGCGTTGGCGGCCGCGAACAGTGTAATGACCCACGTGCCTTCATGGACGGACACGCCGAGGTTGCCGGAGATGGTGGGAATCGCCACGTTGGCGATCGACGAATCCAGCACGTTCATAAAGGTGGCAAGCGCCACGGCAAAGCTGCCCAGTACCAGCCTGCCGCCAGTGAGCGGCGGGGGCGGCTGGAAGGCGGTCGCGGTAGACATGATGCGGCTCCGGTAGCGGTGATGGCGGGGTGATGGCGGAGTGGTGCCAGGGTTAAGACGCGGTGCGCGTGCGCGTTTGCTCGCCGCCTCGCTCACGCTTGCGCGCAGCGCTCTGCTCGCCGCCCTGCCCCTGGTTCCGCGCGATGATGCGGGCGATCTCCACGTCCGCCTCGGCGCCGTATTGTCGGAACACGTCGGTGCTGTACGTGGTTCGGGCCGGCTCGGCGGCGCTGCGTGTGGCGTTGCGTGTGGCGTTGCGTGTGGCGTTGCGCGTGGCATCCAGGGCATCGCCGCGCGCCTTGGTTTCCACGTCCACCTGCATGGACAGCCCGATCTGCAGCGGATGCGCACGCAGTTCGGCCGGGTCGAGGGCGATGCGCACCGGCAGGCGCTGCACCACCTTGATCCAGTTCCCCGTGGCGTTCTGCGCCGGCAGGGCCGAGAACGCGCTGCCGGTACCGGCGGAGAAGCCCGCCACCTTGCCGTGGTAGGTCACCGTCCTGCCGTAGAGGTCGGCATGCAGGGCCACCGGCTGGCCGATGCGGATGTGCTTAAGCTGGACTTCCTTGAAGTTGGCGTCCACCCAGACGCCGTCCAGCGGCACGATGGCCATCAGCGGATTGCCGGGTGCCACCCGCTGCCCCACCTGCACGGACCGGCGCGCCACATAGCCGGTGACCGGCGCCGGCAGCGTATTGCGGGCATTGGCGAGGTAGGCGTCGCGCACGCGTGCGGCGGCGGCCTGCACGCTGGGGTGGTCGGCCACGGCGGCCCCGTCGGTCAGGGCATGGTTCGAGGCGAGTTGCTGGCGGGCCGTCTCCAGCGCGGCGTCGGCGGACTTGACCGCATCGCGGGCATGGGCGATGTCCTCCACCGCCACGGCGCCGGATTCGGAAACCGCGGTGCGGCGCCGCAGATCGTCACGCACGCGCGCCACGTCGGCCTCCCGCTGCCGCACGGTGGCGGCCAGCACATCGTTATTGATATAGAGCGCGCTCACCTGCCGGACGGTCTGGCCCAGCGCGGCCTCGGCGCTGGCCAGCGCAATGCGGGTATCGGCCGGGTCCAGCGTCACCACCGGCTCGCCGGCGCGCACGATCTGCGTGTCGTCGGCATTGACCGACACCACGGTGCCGCTCACCTGCGGCGTCAGCTGCACGAGGTTGCCGTTGACGTAGGCATCGTCGGTGTGTTCGTGGAAGCGGGCCACGCCGTAGTAGTAGGCGCCATAGCCTGCGGCGGCCAGGAGCGTGGTCAAGCCCAGCAGGGCCAGCAGGCGCTTGCGGGTCTTCGGCGCGGTGCCGGACGGCTGGCCGGCGGAGGAGGAAGTCGAGGTCATGAGAGGGTCCGTTATCGAGGAAAAGGAGGGCGGATCAGCGGGCTGCCGCTGTCGGCTGGGCATCAGCGACGGTCGCGGCGGTCTCGGTGTACCCACCGCCAAGCGCGGTAGCCAGCGCGATCTGGCGGTCGCGGCGTTGCATGCGCAGGTTGGTCACCACCTGGCTGCTGGCCAGCGCCGTGGTCTGGGCGTTGAGCACGGTCAACTGCGTGGTCAGGCCACCCTGGTACTGGGCCATCGCCAGCCGGAGCGCGCGCTGCGCGGCCTCGTCGGACCGCGTGGCGTTGACCAACTGCGCGTCCACCGCGCGGATATCGGCCAGTTGCGTGGCCACATCGGTCAGCGCCTGGATCAGCGTGTCGTTGTAGTTCGCCACCGCGAAGTCGAACTCGGCATAGCGCCCCTTGAGCTGCGCACGCAGCGCGCCGCCGTCGAAGATCGGCAGATGGATGGCCGGCCCGGCCGATGCCGTGCGGCTCGCCGCGCGCAGGAAGCGGCCCCAGCCAAAGGCATCGAGGCCGATGGCCGCGCTCAGGTTGATATCCGGATAGAACTCGGCCTTGGCCACCTTGATGTCGTGCGTGGTGGCCTCCACGCGCCAGCGCGCGGCCACGATGTCCGGGCGGCGCGAGACGAGGTCGGCGGGCAGGTTGGCCGGCAGATGGATCTCGTCGCCCACGCCGAGCGTGGGACGCGCAATCGCCAGGCCGCGATCCGGCCCCTGCCCCAGCAGCGCGCCCAGTTGGTAGCGCGTGCGCTGGATATTGCCTTCCAGCGCGGAGACCGTCACCTGCGCTGCCGCCAGATTGGCCTCGGCGGTACGGAGCTCGACTTCGGTGTCGAGCCCCATCCTCACCCGCCCCCGCGCCACGCGCAGCACTTCGGTGCGCTGGACCCCTTCGTCGCGCGCAATGTCGAGCAAGGCGTAGAGCCGCCCCAGTTCGTTGTAGCTGCGGGCGATGGTGCTCGACAGCGTCAGCCGCACCTGCTCGGCTTCGGCCTGGTTGGCGTGCACCTTCGACACGGCCGAGCGCAGCGCCTCGCGGTTCTTGCCCCACAGGTCCAGCTCGTAGCTGGCGCCGAGGAAGGCCTTGTTTTCCGATTGCCAGGTCCCGGCAAACGCGGGCGGAATGAAGGTGCTTTCGGTCAGGCGCTGGCGCGTCCAGCTATAGCCGGCGCCCACCTGCGGCAGCGTGTTGGCGTTGGCGGTCTCGCTGAACGCCACCGCCGCCGCCACGCGGGCGCGGGCCTTGTCGAGCGTCGGGCTGTCCTGCAGCGCTTCCGCGATCAGCGTCTTGAGTTGCGCATCCCCGAACTGGTCGGCCCAATCCGCCGCCGGCCACCGGCCCTGCTCCGCCGGAAGGCTCTGCGCCGTGGCGTATTGGCCGGGCTGCGCCATCTGGCTCTCGCTCCGCATGCCGGCGTAGTTCGCACAGCCCGCCAGCACCGCTGCTACCACCATGGCCACCGGGGCCGACAGCGTCGGCAGCGCCGGCAGCGCCGGCAGCGCTGGTGCGGCCAGGCGGCGCGCCCCGGGCGGCATTCCGTTTGATTGTTCGAACATTATCTGACCTGTCAGTTAAACGTGCAAAAAAGTGGCGCAGCGTCGGCTCCTGTAAAATCCGGCCGGACTGCGCATTGTTTGCCCGAACAATAATTGACAGGTCAGTAAAAAACAAGCCCTGAATGGACGTTTGTGCGTGCACGTGGCGAAGGCGACAGAAAATGCCTGAAACGCCACAGATCCGCCGGTATCGCGTCCGTCATCTCAGTTGTTCGGGTTTAGCGCTACCATCTGAACCGAGCTCCAGCTGCAGAACACCAGATTCGCCCTTCCCTGTCCTCCCCCATGCCCCACGCCCTCGAAGTCCCCCCGCAAACCGTCGACAAATGGCAAGACATCGTCAACCTGCTCGCCGAGATCATGAGCGTGCCGTCCGCACTGATCATGCGGGCGAAGGCGCCCAATATCGAAGTGCTGGTATCGAGCCACTCGGCAGGCAATCCTTATGAGGCGGCCGAGACCGCCCCGCTGGATACGGGACTGTATTGCGAGACCGTGATGGAGACCCGCCAGCCACTGCTGGTGCCGGATGCCATCGCGGACGTGGACTGGAATGCCAACCCGGATATCAAGCTGGGCATGATCTCCTACATGGGGCTCCCGATCAGTTGGCCCGATGGCGAAGTGTTCGGCACGATCTGCGTGCTCGACCGGAAGAAGAACGCCTACAGCGACCAGTTTCTCCGCCTACTGGCAATGTGCCGGGACATCCTGCAGGCCGACCTGAACATGCTGATGGCCTTGAGCGGCCAGCTCGCGGAAAGCCAGGCCAGGATCCGGCGCCTGGTGGACTCGGACATCATCGGCATTTTCCTGTGGGAGGTGGAAACCCAGGTCATCGTCGAGGCCAATGACGCCTTCCTGCGCCTTGTTGGCTACGACCGCGAGGACTTGCGGTCGCGCGGCATGCGCTGGACCGCGATGACCCCGCCGGATTGGCTCGAGGTGGATCTGCGAGACCGGTTGCCGGTGCTCAAGCGCAGCGGCCACCTGCAACCGTTCGAGAAGGAATACTTCCGCAAGGATGGCAGCCGGGTGCCGGTGATGATGGGCGTGGCCCGGTTCGAGGACGGCGGCAAGCAGGGCGTCGCGTTCGTGCTGGATTTGACCGAACGTAAGCTCGCCGAAGCCGAAGCGCGCGAGAGCGAGCGCCGCTACCGGGAAACCCAGAACGCGCTGGCGCACGTCAACCGGGTCACGACCATGGGGCAGCTCACGGCCTCCATCAGCCATGAGCTGAAGCAGCCGATCGGCGCCTGTGCGATGAACGCCAGCGCGGGCCTGCGCTGGCTCGGCGCGGTGCCGCCGAATCTGGAGGAAGCGCGCCTCGCCTTCGAGCGGATCAACAAGGATGCCCGGCAGGCCAGCGACATGATGAGCCACATCCGCGACCTGTTCAAGAACGCCCCGCTGCAAAAGGAGGGGGTGCAGATCAACGAGGCGATTCGCGAGGTCATTTCGCTGACGCGCGGCGAAGTCGTCCAGCATGGCGTGGCAGTGCAGATGCAGCTCGCTGAAGATCTGCCACCGGTCAAGGGCGACCGCGTCCAGCTGCAACAGGCCTTGCTGAACCTCATCATGAATGCCGTGGAAGCGATGAGCACCGTGGAGGACGGCCCCCGGGAACTGACCGTCCGTACCGCCGCCGATGCGGACCACACCGTGGTGGTCACGGTGCGTGACTCCGGACCGGGCGTGCCGCCCGAGCACGCGGCGCGCCTGTTCGAACCCTTCTGCACCACGAAGTCCAGCGGCATGGGCATGGGACTGACGATTTGCCGATCGATCATCCAGGCCCATGGCGGCACCCTGGAGCTCTGCGAGAACGAAGCGCGCGGGGCCGTGTTCCAGTTCACGGTGCCCACGCTCGACGCCTAGCGGGCGTTCCCGGCAATCATCGCCGCGATCTCGGCGACGTCCATCCCCGTCTCCCCCAGCACCTCGGCCGTATGCTCGCCCAGCGCCGGCGCCGGGCGGTGGATCGCGGTCGGGGTTGCGGAGAACCTGGCCGTGGGGCGGATCTGGCGAATCGGCCCAACCACCGGATGCGTGGACTCCTGGAACAACCCCACCTCGCGCAGATGCGGATGCGCGGGCAGTTCATCCAGCCCGTAGATCGGTGTGGCGGGGATGTCCACCCGCTCGCACATCGCCATCCATTGGGCCGTGGTCCGTTCTGGCGCCAGTTCGCGCAGATGACCGTACAGGGCCTGGATATGCGCATTGCGCGCGCGCCGGCTGGCGATGTCGTAGCGGCTGGCGAGGTCGTTCCGCCCCACCTCGGCAAAGAAGGCGTGCCAGTGCTTCTCGGTGTAGGGCAGCAGGCTCATCCAGCCGTCCGCCGTGCGCACCGGCTTGCGCCCGCCGCCGAGCAGCCGCGCGTAGCCAGCCTTGCCCGGATTGGCCGGGAACGTCATGCCGCCCATATGCTCGGTCAGCACGAAGGCGGTCATGGTCTCCAGCATCGGCACCTCCACGTACTGCCCCGTGCCGTGCCGCTCGCGATGGAACAGCGCCGCCAGCACTGCGTTGGCCACCGCGAGGCCCGTGGTCTTGTCCGCGATCAGGCTCGGCATGTAGTCCGGCGCGGCACCATCCCCCGACGCGGCCCCCACGAAACCGCACGCGGCCTGGATGATGTCGTCGAACGCCGGCTTGTCGCGGTGCGGCCCGTCCTGGCCAAAACCGGTGGCGGCGCAGTAGACGATGTCCGGCTTCAGCGCCGCCACGGCCGCATAGCCCAGGCCCAGCCGCTCGATGGCGCCAACCCGCATGTTGTGGATCAGCACGTCCGCCGTGGGGATCAGCCGCGCCAGCGCCTCGCGCCCCGCCGCGCTTTTCAGGTCGAGCACGATGGAGCGCTTGTTGCGATTCAGCGCGAGGAAGATCGAACTCATGCCCGCGTGATGCACCACGCCGTTGGCGCGCATGAGGTCGCCTTCGGGCGCCTCTACCTTGATCACGTCGGCGCCCATGTCGGCCAGCAGCTGCGTTGCCATCGGCCCCAGCACGACCGAGGACAGGTCCAGCACACGTACCCCGTGCAGCGGGCCGGCGGCAGCCGGCGCGTCGGGCATCGATCGATCGCTCTTGGCAGTCCGCTCCATGTTCAGCGCCCCTGGAATTGCGGCAGGCGCCGCTCGGCCATCGCCGCCACGCCTTCGCGGAAGTCCTCGCTGGCGAACTCCTTCAGTTGCGCCGCCAGTTCCTGCCGGTTGACCTCGGCAATGCGGTCCGCCAGCCCCTGCCGCAGCGTGGCGCGGGTGCTGCGCACAGCCAGCGGCGCGGAGATGGCGATCTCCTGCGCCAGCGCGTGGGCCTGCGCCAGTTCGTCGCCAGGCTCGGCCAGCACGTCGGCCAGGCCGATCTCCACGGCGCGCGCGCCATCGATGCGCCGGCCCGTGTAGAACAGCAGCGCCGCCTGCTGCTCGCCGATCAGGCGCGGCAGCGTCACGCTGAGGCCGAAGCCCGGATGAAAGCCGAGCCGGTTGAAGTTCACGCTGAAGCGCGCGTCGCGGCTGGTCACGCGGAAATCCGCAACGAGCGCCAGCCCCACGCCCGCGCCAACGGCCGCACCATGCACGGCGGCCACGATCGGCTTGGCCGTGCGGAACAGGCGCATGGCCTGCCGGTAGAACGGGCTGGGGTCGCGCGCCACGCTGCTGTCCTGCGCGCCGAAGTTGGCGCCGGCGCAGAACGCCTTGCCCTCCGCCGCCAGCACGATGGCGCGGCACTGGGGTGTTTCGTCGAGCGCGGCGAAGACTTCGGCGAGCTGCGTCATGCAGGGCTCGTCCACGTAATTGTGCGGCGGGCGACGCAGCGTCACCTGCGCCACATGGCCTGTCATGGCGACCTGGACCATGTCGGTGGAAAGCTCGGACACGGCACGTTGCGTAGGCATGGGGGGCTCCTTCGGTTGGATGGCGCGCATCGGGCGCCACGAATAGTGGGTTATGTCTGGATCGATATACACTGCAGGGGTCCACCGGACGCCCCGCCAGGGGCCAGGTCCGGCCTCAACATACAAAACCTAGGGACATCGATGGAGCAAGGAGACAGCCTCGCCGGACCGGGGGGCGACACATCAGGCAACACCACGGGCGGCAGACGCCTGCCGCTCGCGGACCTGCGCAAGAAAGACCTCAACCTGCTGGTGGTGCTTGCCGCACTGCTGGAGGGCAACAGCGTGAGCGAGGCCGCCAAGCGGCTCGACAGCACGCAGCCGTCCACCAGCCGCATGCTGGAGCGGCTGCGCGACGAAATCGGCGACCCGCTGCTGATCAAGAGCGCGCTGAAAATGCTGCCGACCCGCCGCGCCCAGGAATTGCAGCCGATGCTCGAAAGCGTGCTGCGCCTGATCGAGCAAATCTACACCCAGGCGGCCGACTACGATCCCACGCTGGAAACCGGCTCCTACGCCATCGGCATTAACGACTCCCTGCAGGCCGTGATCGCGCCCGGCTTCCTGGAGGCGCTGCGCCAGACCGCGCCGCGTGCGCGCGTGCGCATGCAGCCGGTGCCGATGCCGAGCGGCGTCAGCGCGCTGTCCAGCGGTGCCATCGACGTCATGGTGGCCTTCCACCCCGCCGAGGAGCACGAATCGCTGCGCGCGGAACTGCTGTTCAACGCGCAGTTCGGCTGCCTGTGCGCCACCGGCAACCGCCAGATCGGCGACCACCCGACGCCGGCCAACCTGACGCCGCTGCCCTGCCTGGACGTCTCGCAGTTCGGCCTCGTGACCAAGCTGATCGACCGTTACTTCGGCGCCCACGGCACCACCCGCAACATTGTCGGCACGCTGACCAGCTATCTGGCTGTGGCCGACGCCGTGGCGGGCACCGCCATGTACGCGATGGTGCCCGGCTACCTCGCCCCGCTGCTGTGCCGCCACACCGGCGTGCGCTTCGCGCCGGTGGTGGACCCGCTGCTGACCGTGCCGGTCCACCTGTGCTGGCACAACAACGTCCACACGCACCCCTTCGTGTCGGTGCTGCGCACGCTGCTGACGCAAGCCGCCGCGCCGCTGGCGCGCTGACGTCCCGGGTAGTCCATGACGGCTGCGTCCCATCGCGGCTACTCCGGACGGATGCCCGCTGCCTGCGCCACCCGGCGGAAGCGCGCCATCTCGGTCTGGTGGAAGCTGCGCATGGCATCGGGGTCGTAAGGCATCAGGCTGGACCCCGAGCGCGCCACGTAGGCGGCGGACTCCGGCGTCTTCAGGATGGCCTGCATCGTCGTGGCCAGCCGGGCGACGATATCGTCCGGCGTCTGCGCGCGCACGTAGAACGACACCCAGCTGTACTGGATGTAGTCCGGATAGCCGCTCTCGCGCACCGTGGGCACATCCGGCAGCTCCGGATGCCGGCGCTCGCCAGACACCGCCAGCGCGCGCAGCTTGCCCTGCTTCAGCAGCGGCAGCGCGCCGCCGGTATCCACCAGCGCCAGGTCAAGCTGGTTGCCGAGGATGTCGGCCATGATCTGCGCCTGTCCCTTGTAGGGGATATTGGTAAAGCGGATGCCCGCGAGCGACCCGAACCAGACCGCCGCCAGCTGGTAGCCAGCGGAGTAGGTGCCGACGTTGAACGGCCGCTCCTGCTTCTTCGCCGCCGCAGCCAGGTCGCCCATGGTCTTCAGCGGCGACGTCAGCGGCACCACGAACACATTCATATTGCGGCTCAGGCCCGCCACCGGGCGCAGATCGGCGACGGGGTCATAGGGCAACTGCTTCGTGACGAGGGGATTGACCGACATCGGCGAATTGCTGGCCAGCAGGATCGTGTAGCCGTCCGCCGGCGCGCTCTTGAGCGCCTGGATGCCGATCACGCCATTGGCCCCGGGCCGGTTCTCCACCACCACCGCCTGGCCGAGTTCGCGCGCCAGCGCCTCGCCGTAGAAGCGCGCCGAGGCGTCCGAGCCGCTGCCGGGCGTGAACGGCACGATGATCCGCAACGGCTTCGAGGGGAAGTCCTGCGCGCGCTCGCCCGCCTGCGCCATCGGCGCGTGGGCGAGCAGCGTGGCGGCCACCCCGGCCAGCATCGTCTTCAGCCATGTCATGGTGTCTCCCCGTGTGTCGTCTGAAGGCTAGGCCGCGGCGGTGGTCAGGTCCGCCCACAGCGCATCGCCGCCGCGCGCAATCGCGCGCCGGCCAATCTCGGCCGCCCAGTACGCCTCGGTGCCGCACTCGGCACGCCAGGCCCACACGCGCCGCGTGGATTGGTGCAGCGAATGCTCGTGCGTGAAGCCGATCGCCCCATGCACCTGATGCGCGATGGCGGCCGCGCGGCCGGCGGACTGCCCGCAGATCACCTTGGCGACCATCGCCGCCTGGGTCCAGTCCCCGGCGTCGACCGCCGCACAGGCGGACGCCACGGCCATGCGCGCGGCCACGGTCTCGTTGGCGAGGATGGCCAATTGCTGCTGCACCGCCTGGAACTTGCCGATCGGGCGGCCGAACTGCGTGCGCTCGTTGGCGTATTGCACGGTCTGGTTCAGGATGCGCTCCAGCAAGCCAGCGATGCCGATGGCCCGCGTCAGTGCGCCAAGCGCCTGCGGCGGCGCCGGCCATCCCGCAGGATCGCCGCGCACGGCGGCACTGTCCGGTACGCGCTGGACGGTCAGCCGGTCGCGCGGCTCGTTGGCGAGGTTCACACCGGTTTCCACCGCCGCGGCGCCGGTCGCGGCGAGCAGCCAGAGCGGCGCCTTGGTCTCGGCGTCGATCGCCCGGATCAGCACATGGCCCACGTAGCGGCCCCACGGCACCGCCACCGGGCTGTCCAGTTCCCATCCATCGCCATGCAGGCACGCGCTGACGGGCACGGCAAGGTCGGCCATGCCGATCGGGCCGCCCGGCACCGACACGCCAAGCTGGTTCAGGACCCAGCCTGCCACCACGGTGTCCAGGAACGGCGCCGGGGCGTTGGCGCCGGCCAGCAGCACCGGCAGGCCCTCGGTCCAGCTGGCCTGCGCGCCCTCGTCCGCTTCCGGCACAAAGAGGCGGGTGAGGCCGCTGGCCTCTACCTGGTCCCACAGTTCGGCCGGCCACAGGCCGTGTTCCATCGCGTCGATCCGGGCCGGCGTCACGGCATCGGCAAAGAGACGGCTGGCGCTGTCCGCCAGCATGCGTTCGAGTTCGTTCATCGGACCCCCAGTCCCTTGGCAATGATGCCGCGCAGGATTTCGCGCGTGCCGCCGCGCAGCGAGAAGGACGGCACAACCTGTGTCAGATAGCGGTGCGTGGCCGCGAACGGCGAGCCGCTCCCCTGCAGGGCATCCCCGAACAGCTGGTGCGCCACTTCGGGAATCCGTTGTTCGAACAGCGCACCAAGGTCCTTGACGTTGGCGGCGGCCACCTGCGGGTTCTCCCCGCGATTCAGCATGGCCGCGATGCCGCGCGACATCTGCCGCAAGGTGGTCAGTTCCGCCACCAGCAGGCCCAGCTCCGTGGCCTGGCGGCTATCGGCAGCGTCGGCGTGGTCCAGCATCTCGGGCAGCAGCGCGTAGCTGCTCAGGTAGCGCTCGGGGCCGCTACGCTCGAACGTCAGCTCCGCCGTCACCTGCGCCCAGCCGTCGCCCTCCTTGCCGATCAGCATGCGGTCCGGCACGAACACATCGGTAAACACCACCTCGTTGAAGCCCTCTTCGCCGGAGAGGCTGCGGATCGGCCGTACCTGCAGGCCCGGCGCAGTCATGTCGACCAGGAACTGCGACAGGCCCTTGTGCTTGTCGTCGGCGCCGCGATCGGTGCGCACCAGCGCAATCATGTAGTGCGAGCGGTGCGCGTTGGAGGTCCAGAGCTTGGTGCCGTTGATGACCCAGCCACCCGCCACGCGGTCGGCGCGGGTGCGGATCGAGGCGAGGTCGGAGCCCGAGTCGGGCTCGCTCATCCCAATACAGAAATAGACCTCGCCACGGGTGATGCGCGGCACGATCTCGGCGGCAACGGCCGGATCGGCGTAACGCATCAGCAGCGGCCCGCTCTGCCGCTCGGCCACCCAGTGGCCGCCGACCGGCGCGCCGGCGGCAAGCAATTCCTCAAGGACCACGTAGCGTTCGAGCATCGAACGCCCCTGGCCGCCGAACTCGCGCGGCCAGGTCATGCCGATCCAGCCCTGCGCGCCAAGCGCCAGGCTGAACTCGGCATCGAAGCCGCTCCAGCTCTTGGCGCGCAACGGCCTTGGCCGGTCCGGGATGACCCGGGCGAGAAATGCCCGCACCTCGGCCCGCAATGGTGCCAGCGGCCCATCGGGCTCGGCTGGGCGGATCACTATCCTGGCGGCTGTGTCCACGCTGTCTCCTGTCGTTTTGGTGTGTCGCGTTGCCGGGGGCCCCGCGAAAGTGACGACGAGATTAGCAAGCCGCAGACGCCGCACCTATCGCACGGACGGCATATCCGAAATGCATGCGCGGGAGCCCGAGGCATGGTTTTCCCGTAGCCGGACCCGTGCCTGCGCGGCGCATACCGGCCCGCGCATAACGGATATGCCCCGCCGAACCTTGCCTCGGTGCGGCGCGAGCCAGTAGGCTCTTCCTCCATCAAACGACGACGGATCACCGTTGCGGAGGAGACCACAATGAGACACCGACAGGACAAGGTTCGCGCCATCCCTCACCAAACCCGGCGCCGTACGCTGCACACGCTGGCCACGCTGGCGGCGGCTATCGGGCTGGCCCCGCTCGCTGCCCTCCCCGCCCTGGCGCAGGGCGATGCCGCCAGCTTCCCCAACCGGCCCGTGAAATTCATCGTGCCGTTTCCGCCGGGCAGCGGCACGGACACCGGCGCGCGCATCTTCGCCAAGAAGATCGGCGACCTCACCGGCCAGCCGGTCACGGTGGAGAACAAGCCGGGTGGCAACGGCTTTATCGGCGTGCAGACCGCGCTCAACGCGCCGGCCGATGGCTACACGGTCTTCATCGGCAGCAACTCCACGCTCTCCACCAACGCCGCCACGTTCCGCAAGCTGCCCTATGACCCGCTGACCGACTTCGCGCCGATCAGCCTGCTGACGCGCGGCCCGTGCCTGATCATCGTGCCGCCGAATTCGCCGTACAAGAACGTCGAGGAGCTGGTGGCGGACGGCAAGAAGCGCCCCGGCGCGCTCAACTACGCGAGCGGGTCG
The DNA here is from genome assembly GCF_905397395.1 of Cupriavidus campinensis. GTDB lineage: Bacteria > Pseudomonadota > Gammaproteobacteria > Burkholderiales > Burkholderiaceae > Cupriavidus > Cupriavidus campinensis. Next base: position 15,087 of record NZ_CAJPVH010000020.1, on the reverse strand, counting down.
ATGTCGTACACGCTGTATTCGGAATGGCTCAACGACATGACCGGCATGCGCACCACCGGCATCAACTACAAGGGGGCGGGCGATGCGATCAACGTGACGCTCTCCGGCACCGTGGACTTCGCGGTGGTGGACGCCAGCGGCGCCATCGAGCTGGTGAAGAGTGGGAAGCTGCGCGCGCTGGCGTACACGGCCCCGCAGCGCACCCACCTGCTGCCCGATGTGCCGAACGCGCAGGAGGCAGGCATTCCGCAGTTCCTGGCCTACAACTGGGTGGCCGCGGCGGTCTCGGCCAAGACGCCGCCGGAGCTGGTGCGCCGCTGGGCCACGCTGTTCCACCAGGCGGCAGAGACACCGGAACTCAAGGACTACTACAAGCGCCAGTCCACGACGGTCATCATGTCCAGCCCGGCCGAGATGCGCCAGTACCAGCAGGAGGAAATCCAGCGCTGGAAGCAACTGGCTTCCCGCGCCGGCATCCCCCTGCAGTAAGGGTCGCAGTAAGGGCCGCTGTACGGTCCTTTACCGTTCCAGGTTCTTGCGCTCCGTGGCGGTAAGCATGCGCAACTGCGACTCGCCCAAGTCCATCTGCCCCAGCACCTGCACCACGCCTTGCGGATCGTACTTCGGCGGCGTGGCACTGGCCCCTTCGCGCCCACGCGGCGCATAGGCGCCGGCGCCCCCGTCGCCCTCATTGCCGTTGCCGAGCACCCGCACCGTGAACACCGACGGCAAGCCCTGACGCGCCGCCGCGCGGTCACGCTGCACGGCATCCTGCGCCGCGCTGGCCGCCTGCGACGCCGCCGCGCTGGCGTTGCTCAACGCCCCCACGTTGATCGCCGCCACCACCGGCATGCCCGCCGCCTTGCCCTGCACCTGGATGTTTTCCGCATTGACCACTCGCAGCGCCGCCAGATTGACGTTGCCCGAGACCCGGATACCGGCCTCGCCCGCGTCGATGGTGCCGAGCGGCGCAATCAAGTCGATATCGCCCGGCGGCACTTCCGGGATCGGGTTCAGCGTGGCGATGCCCGCGCCGGTGTTCGGCGTGGTCGGTGACAGCGCCACCAGCCCGATGTCGTCATACGTGCGCCGCTGCGGCGTGTAGACCACGGTGGACTTGGAGCCGCGCCCCGCGTTGATGTCGCCCTGCGCCGACCAGCCCAGGATATTGCCGCCGAAGGTGGTGAAGATGCGGCTCTGGCCCAGCAGGATGCTGTCGCGGGCATACATCTGGATCTCGCCCGCGCCCTGCGTCAGCACGCCGGAACCCTCGCCCGGCACGAAGCCACCGTCCACGCCGACCAGCGTCCGGCCACCCGGCGTGAACACGCTGATGTCGCCGCCGAAGTTGGTGTGGATGCCGGCGTCGAGCACGTCGTAGAACGGCACGCTGCCGGGGCTGCCCGCGGCCAGCCACTCGGCCTTGCTCAGATACTTCGTCCCCGGCTTGGGACGCGTGGTGAAGCGCCCGTCCAGGCTGTCCTGCCCGTTCTGGTAGAAGCGCGCGCTGCTGAACATCGTCAGGTCGCCCTGATAGTCACCCTGAGCGTCCGCCGCCTGCCCCGGGAACAGCGTGGCGATGGCCTCGCGGCCGCGCAGGTAGCTGCCCGCGCGCGGGCCCGTGGCGTCGTTGAACTCGCGGCCCGAGGCCTTGAGTTCCGCGTAGTACACGTTGCGCAGGTAGGCGCGCTGCTGTTCCGGCGGCAGCGCGGCGAGGAACTGCCGCGCGTCCATGGTGGCGGCATCGAAATGCACGCCCAGCCCGTTGCTGCCGCCGAATCGGTCCGTCAGCCAGTTGACCAGATGCAGTTGGCCGGCCAGCCCGTACTCGCGTTGCAGGTCGCGGCTGGGCGCCGTGGTGCCGGCAGCCAGCGCGGTCTGGCGCGACTGGTCCAGCTCGGCCTGCCGGGCGGCCAGGAAGGCCGGGGCGCCGGCCTCGTCGCCGGTGTAGCCGAACTCGGCGCGCAACCAGTCGCCCAGCGTCAGCTTGCCGCCGTAAGTGGTCACGGCCTTGCCCGGCTGGTCGGCCAGCGGGCGCCCGCTGTCGGCCTGATTGGCCGCGTCCAGGTAGCGCGCGGCGAAGGCGTCGAAGCCCAGCCCATCGAGCCCCCTGGCGCCCACGCCGGCGGCCACGGCAATGGCCGCGCCGTTGGAGCGGTCGTGCTGCGCCGAGCCCGCCACCGCGCCGATGCTGCGCAGCTCGCCCTTGTCGGCCAGATAGAGATCGCGCCCGGCGGTCACTTCCAGCAGGCCGGGGCCCGCCACGTAGAAGCTGCCGCCGCGGATGTCGCGGCCCGCCGAGATCACCGAGATGTCATCGTCGTTGCCATGCACGATCAGGTTCCCGCGCGTGGTGGCGATCGTGTTCCGGGTGGGCCGCAGCGGCGCGTTGGGCTCGCTGCTGTAGTACTGGCCAAACCAGCCCAGCGCGTCTTCCGGTGCCATCGCGAAGGTGCCCAGCGGCGTGCCGGCGTTGACGATATCGCGCCCCGCGCGGATCGCCACCGGCCCGCCCCCCTCGTACAACGGGCTCTGGGTGCCTACCGTGCCCGTGAGGCTGCCCACGTAGACGATGGTGCCGGTACGCAGGCCGACGATATCGCCCTCGTTCGCATAGAAGCGCGCGGGCGGCTGCCCCTCGCGGGTATAGCCGGACGCGGTGGGCGACGTCAGGCTGAACAGCGGATACAACTGCTCGCTCTCCACCCCCTTCGAGAACAGCACGCTGGGCGCCAGCGCCTGCGGGTCGATATTGCCGACCACGTGCTGGCCGTACCAGGCGTTGCCGACCACGCCGAGGAAGCCCGGGTTGAACGGGCTCGGCAGCAGCGTGGGATTGGCGCCGGACTGCGTGACCGCATAGCCGGCGGCGTAGATCGAATCCCCGGCCAGCAGTTCCAGCGCGCCGGTGCCCGTCACCGCGAAATGCGGGCTCACCGGCGAAGGTGCCAGGATCAGGCCGACCGGCGACTGCTCCGGACTGTTGTTGCTGACCCGGCCGGAACTCGCATTGCCGTAGTACAGGCTGCCGTTGGGCGCCGCCGCGCGCAGGATCGACGGCATCACGAAGCGACCGTCGGTGGCGCTGTGGTTGCTGCGGTCCCGGTCGTCCGTCCACGACGTGGACGGCGTCAGGTTGCCGCCGGCGCTGAACAGGTCGATGGCGGTGGACGGCGTCCACAGCGAGAACCAGCTCCAGCCCTCGCCATCCTGCGCGGTGCCGTCGAGCGTGAACGGCGTGCCGTTGTGGAACTGGGCCACGCGGCCCGGATCCGCCACGCCGCCGATGACCAGATCGCCGCGCGACTCGATGCGCACGCCGGCATCGCCCACCACCAGCACCGGCCCGCCGCCCGCGATGGACGAGGTGGCCACATAGGGCTGGTAGGCGCGCGTCTCCATCGGATCGGCACGGTCGTAGCGCAGCTCGATGCCGCCCACGGCGCCGGCTTCCAGCCGCAGCGCGCCGCGCAGGTTGACGAACGTGCTGTTCAGGTCCAGGCGCGGATTCGAGAAGCGGGTCAGCGGCGTGATCTCGCCATTGCTCTCGGGCTGGTTGCGGACTTCCGCCACCGGGTTCAGGCCGCCGCCGATGCGGATGTCGAGGTCGCCCCCGCCGGTCTGCGTCAGCGTGCTGCCATCGGCCGAGACGCGGCCCGTGCTGCCCACGGCCAGCACCAGACCCTGGCTGCGCGAGAGCACCGGCGCGCCATTGCCCATGCGCGATTCCAGCATGCCGGCGTTGCCGCCGGCTTCCATCACCAGATTGCCGCCGCCGAGCGTGCCGATACCGGTGAAGCCCACCAGGAACGGCAGGGTGCCCTGCACCGCGTACTGGTCGTCCTTGGCCGCCACATAGCTGCCGAAGTTGACCCACCACGCCGTGGGCACGCCCTCGCCGGGCGCTGCCGCGCTGCCGGTGCCCTGGCGCCACAGCCAGCCGCCCACGGCCGAGGTGTCGAAGTGGATGCGCATCTGGCCCAGCGCATCGTCGTTGCGGATGGTGCCCGGCTTGGTGCCGATGATGTCGCCGCGCACATCGCCCTGCGCGCGCACCAGCACGTTGCCGCCGTGCTCGGGATACCACGCCTGGTACGTGCTCTGCGCGCCGCCGTTGATGAACGGCTCCAGGTAGGCGCCGTTAGCGCCCAGCAGCGTGCCGTCCGCGCCCTTGGCGCGCGCCTGGTTGTAGGCGGCATCCACGCCGGCCGACTGCGTGCCGGCGGTATAGACGCCGAACGGCGAGGTCATGGTGAAGTCGGCCGCGGCCAGCAGGTCGAGGTCGCCGGTGCCGGTGCGCAGCACGCTGAACATCTGCTGGCGCCCCGGCATCATCTTGTCCTCATAGACCGGCGGCGTGCCATCGGCGATCTTCTCGACGAGGATGCCAAGGCCCAGGTCGTTGAGCCCCGCCACTGCTTCCTCACCGCCATACGCCTCGAGGTTGATCGGCGTGCCCGGCACTTCGCCGAACATCCAGGCCTCCGGCCCCCAGATGTACTTGCCCGGGATGCCCGTGCCCGGCTTGAGCACGGTCTGCTGGGCCAGCCCGTAGTGGGTATCGGCCAGCAGGAGCTGCCCGCGCGTGCTGCGCGGCTGCAGCGCGCGGGGGTCGGCCGCCGTGAGGTCGGCGCCGCCCACCAGCCGCATCGACCACGCCTGCGAGCCCTGCTCCAGCATCGGCGCCAGCGCCCAGGTGCGGCCCTGGTTGCCGCTGGCATCCGCGTCGCGCATCAGCACGGTGGTGGCGTCGCCGGGCAGCTTCACCACGGTTTCGGCCGGGATCATGGCGCCCTTGCGCAGCATCAGGTCGCCCGCCAGCACCACGCCGTTGACCGGGCCGTAGGTGGGCATGTCCACCACGGCGCCATCGGGGAACGGCAGCGGCACGCCGGCCGGCCACGTCATGGCCGCCACGTGCGCGGCGCCCGGCAGGCGGTTGCCCGCGTCGAGCTGCATGCCGGTGGTCAGCGTGAGCGCGGCGGAGAGCACCGTGCCGGCCGGATGAATCACATTGCCCGCGCCGTCGCGGATCGCGCCGCCCAGCACCGTGCCGGCCGGCAGCACGAGGTCCGCCGTCAGCGTGGCGCGCGTGGGCAGCTCGGTCCCGGCGCGCAGGCTCATGGCCTGGATCGGCAAGGCGTAGTTGAGCGCGCGGCCCGGCTGGAAGAAGGTGCCGTCGGCCAGCGTGACCTTGCCGTCGGTCGGCACCACCACGTCGCCGCCCCAGGGCACGCGGCCCTTGACCAGCATCCAGCCGTTGTCGTCCGGCGTGACGGGCAGCGCGGCGCCGTCGAAGCCATCGGACACGCTGCCAAAGATCTTGAAGTCCCCGCCGGCACGCATCACCAGCGCGCCCGCCTCGCCGGAGCCGCGCACGCCGGTCTGCTGCGTATGCGGGTTGACGCTCGCGTAGCGGTAGCCGGACAGGTCGATATCCCCGTCGATATGCAGGTCGCCATCGGGCGTGATCGAGACGATCTCCACGCCCGGGCGCAGGTGGAAGGCATCCGCGTAGGTGCGCAGGCCGGCCAGCCTGCGGGTCATCAGGTCGCCGTTGGCCAGCGCGTTGCCCATGAAGGTCAGGCTCTCCGCGTGCTTCTGGTCCAGGTAGCCCTGGGTGATGGACTGGTAGTCGCGCCCATCGGCCGTGCCGCCGGAAACCAGCGGCGCGTCGTTGTAGGTCTGGAAGGCGTTGACGGTGATCGCGCGCGCGCCGTCGATGCGCACGCTGCCTGATGCGTCGATGTCGACGTCGTTGCCGGTGGCGCCGCCCAGCCGGCGGGCGCTCAGCTCCACCGTGCCGAGCGACAGCGGCGTGCCGTCGGTGCCGGCGCGCACGTCCATGCGCGCGCCGTCCGCCAGCGTCAGCCGGCCTTGGCCCGCGTTGATGTCGATCACGGCGCGGTTGGGCGCCTCGATCACCTGCCCGTAGCTGTCCACGCGCAGCACGCGGCCATGGGCGTCCAGCAGCGCGCCGCCGCCAATCGTCACGCCATCGCGCGCGGCCAGGCGGATGCTGCCGACCTGCTCGCCGCTGGCGTCCACGATGCCGTTGACTACCAGCCGGCCGCCATCCACCGAGACGCTGATCTCGCGCGCCTTCAGTTCGTCACCCACCGTCAGGTCGCCCTGCTTGATCTGGAAGTTGCGGCTGCCGGTGACCCCGCCCGCCGTCAGGCGCTGGTTGAGGCCGATGAAGTCGGCCACGTGCTGGCCGCGAATGTCGGCGCCGCCGGCCGCGTACGGCACCCACGTGCCGCCCGCATCGTAGTAGCCGGTGCTGCCGCCCACGATGGCGCCGCGCAGGTCCACCGTGCCGGCCCCGGCCCCAGCCCCCACCGCCACGGCGGTGAGCTTGCCGGCGCGGTTCTCCAGCGCGGAGAGGTCGATGCGCGAACCAGCCGTCTGCAGGATGTTGCCGGACTGGCTTTCCAGCACCACGTCGCCGCCCCAGCTGTACTTGCTGACGTCGAAGAAATCGACCTTGCGGCCGGCGAGGTCCAGCCGGGCGCCATCGCCGAGCACGACATCGCCCTCGGCGGACACCGTGAGCTTGCCGCTGGGCAGCGCCACGGTGGTGTCAAGTGCCACGCTGCGTCCGGCGAGCGAGACTTCCGCGCCCAGCGCGGCAATCAGCTCCGCATTCGTCAGCGCGGGCGCGGTAGCCCCGGCAGGCGCGGCCACGTTCACCGCGCCGCCCGCGCGGATCTTGTTGACCGAGCCTGCCGCGCCGGTCAGCAGCGGCGTATGGATGGTCAGGTCGCCGCCGCTGTAGGCGTAGGCGTTGGTGGCCGCATCCCAGGCGCCGCGCGTCTGGTAGACCGCGAGCGAGCCGGTCTGGTTGGCCGTGACGCGTTCGCTGGCGTTCAACGCCACGCCGCCGAAGCCGAGCACCAGCCGGTCCATATCGTGGATGGTGTCCGGACGGGTGCCGGGGCCGTAGCCGAATTCGATCTGGCGCGCATCGACGATGAACTGCCCGCTGCCGTTGCCTGCGCCACCGGCCGCCACCTGCCCCGGCGCGGTGTTGGTGCCGTTCCAGACCAGCGTGTCGGTACGGATGCGGGCGCGGGCGTCGGCGTCTCCCAGGCCGTAGATGGCCGGGGTGGTCAGCACCAGCCGTTCCAGCGAGGACTTGCCGGTGGCAGGATCGATGGTGGACAGTTCGATCGAATCGTAGAAATTGACCGCGTCGCGCGCCGTCAGGACGAGGTTTTCCAGTGCCGGTGCGCCGGCGCTGGTGTCGCCGCGCAGCAGGCGGTCGAGCACGCCCTGGTTGAGGGTCAGGCCGGGGGTCAGGGCGTTGCGCGCGGCCATGGCCGCCAGCGACGCCTCGCTCCCCACGTTGATGCCGCCGACAGCCAGCGTCAGGTTGCGCGTGCCGTAGCGCGCCGTGTCGCGCAGCTCGAAAGTCTGGTCGGTGGCGGCCGCGATGGTGCCTTCCGAATAGAGCTGCGTGGTGCCGTTGCAGACGGCGCCCGCCGCGCAGGCGCCAATGTCGATGCGGCCCGGGCCCTGCGCCGGGTCATTGCCGATGGCAGGCGGCAGCAGGTCCAGCCAGCCGTTGGACACCGCCAGCACGGACAGCCGGGCCGGATCGTAGACGTAGCCGTCCATGGAATCCCACGCGGCCTTGCCCTGGCCGAGCGTGTTGATGCCCGCGCCCTGTTCGATGACGATGCCGCCAGACTTGAGGCCGGTGACGAGGAACACCTCGCCGGCCTTGAGCACCGCGCCTTCGCGCAGCACGATGTTCCGCGCGTTGCCGGTGAAGGTGGCGATGTTGTCGCGCTGCGAGTTGGTGGCGGAGCGCACCACGGCGGGCAGGCCGCCGATGCCGAGGCGGTTGGCGCCGATGGCATTGAGGTCGTCCGCGTGCAGCGAGATCTGGTTCAACAGATCCCCGCCGGGCAGCGCCCTCGGCGTCGCGCCGGCCGCCAGGATCTCGTAGTCGCCGGAGTTGCTGACGACCAGCGCGCTGCCGCCATAGCCGCCCGTCGGCGTGCCGTAGGCGGTGGTGCCGCTGGCAAAGCGCAGCGCGGGCGCGTCACCGATCTTGCCGGCCTGGATATCGGCGATGAATTCGAGCTGAAGGCCCTTGGCGTCGCGCTCGAGCATGGGCCGCGGCACGCCGTTGAGGGCCGCGTTCGCCAGGCCGAATTCGGCGTAGCTCGTTTCGTTGTACTGCGACAGCCGGCGCAGCATATCGGCCGAGGTCAGGAAAACCTGCGTCGGCAGCGCATCGCGGAGGGTCGTGTTGGCCGTGCCGAGCTGCGCCGAGGTCGCGTACGAGCCATTGCGCATGGCCAGCGCCGGTCCCTGCCCCAGCCCAGCCTGGCTGGCGCCGTTGAGTTCCACGCGGAACGCGCCCGGCAGCAGCGCGAAGGTCGAGGGCAGCAGCGTGTAGGTGCCGGCCGGCAGCCCCGGCACCCCCGCGCCGATGGTGATCTGGCGGCCGATGGCCGGGTCGCTCGCGCCGTGTTCGGCCACGATCGGCGCATAGCCGGCCTGCGCACCCGGCACGATCGCATAGATGGGGTTGGTGTCCACCCCGGGCAACGTGAAGCCGCCCTTCGGCGACACCTGCACCAGCGGGTTCATCCGTGCGTCGGTAGAACCGCCGCGCCCGGCCAGGAAGGCCGCGCCGGTCAGCTCGCCGCCGCCCGACATGTCCAGCAGCGCGCCCGGCTGCACGTCAATGGCGTGGCCGGTCAGGTTGATGGTCGGCCCCGCGCCTACGCCGGGGAACACCACGTCCGCGCCGTTGTGCATATAGCTCAGGCCGTCGAGCGTGCCGCCATAGGGCATCACCAGCCCGTTCGCGCTGACCGAGGTCACGCTGCCGGGCAGCACATTGACCACGCCGGTCTCTGTGCCGTTGCCGCTGGTCCCGATCGAAACCGACCCGAGCGGCGCCCGCACCACGCCGCCCTGGTTGACCGTGGGACCGGACAGGCTCAGCGTGCCGAAGACCGAATACGGCGTGGCGGGGAGTGCATCCCCCACCCGCTCGATGTTCAGCACGCGGGTCGGATCGAAGGTGCGGATGGGGCTGCCCCACTGGTTGACACCGTCGATCTGCCCGACCAGGACCCTGCCGCTGTCCAGCATGGCCGGGTAGATCTGCGAGGCGGCCAGCGTCAGGTCGCCCGGCTGGTACAGCAGCGCGGCGCCGGACATGCGGATGTCCGAGGCGCTGCGCAGCGTCATCTGGTCGAACGCATCGCGCTCCACCTTGAGCGGATCGACGGCGTTCTGGATGATCTCGCCGCGCGCGCCAACGCTCAACTCGCCCACGATGTCGAGGAACTGCGCATCGGCCAGGAAGCTGGTGCCGTCCGCCACCAGCGGCACACCGAGCGTGCCGCCCGCCGCGCCGGAATTCTTGGAGCCGCGCACCGGGTTCGGCATGATGCCGTTTTCGCCCTGGCTGCGCGTGGCGCCGGCGAGGCGCATATAGGGCGCCGCCAGGCTGACACGCGTGCCGGCCGCAGCCTGTTCGGCCAGGCCGATGGCGCTGGCCGTCAGGCTCAGGCTCTGGCCCATGGCCAGGTTCACGTCGCCATCGAAGCTGATCAGGCCGTTGGCAAGCAGCGCCAGATTGTCGAAGCCGCCCGCCGCCACGCGGTCCACGCCCACGCGGGCGGTGCCGTAGCGCAGCGCGGTGTCGCGCATGCCGGGGCGCAGCGCGTCGGAAAGGCCGCTATCGCCCTGCACCTGCGCCACCACCAGTTCACGCGGCACGCGCACTGCGTCGTCCACCGCCGCGCCCTTCAGGGTGTTGCGGTCCACGCCGAGGTAGGACGGCGTCTCCAGGTTGATCGCCAGCGTGCCGCCGGCCGCGCCCGCGCCACCGGCGGCCGCACGCAGGTCGCCATCCACGAACAGGCCGCGCATGGAACTGAGCGCGATCACCCCGCCGTTGCTGGCCACGTTGACCGGGCCGACGCCGGCCACGTCCACCACGGCCGACGCCCCGGAGGCGTCCAGCCGCGCACCGGGCCGCACCACCACGAAGGCATCGGCCGCATCGACCTCCCGTGCGCCGTCCACGTGGCGCGCGCCGATCTCGATGGTGCCGCCGTTGGCGACCTCGCCATAGGCCCGGCCCTGCACGTCACGCGCGGTGACCGCACGGCCTGCCACGTCGATCACGGCATCGCCGCCGATCCAGATCGAGCGGGCGTCGGGCGTGCCGCTGGGTGACGCCGCGTTGCCCACGCCCAGCGCGGTCTGCAACACGGCCACGCTGCCGCCCCACGCGTTGAGCGTGCCGTCGATGGTGATCTGGCCGTTGCCCTGCAGCGTCAGCGCGTGGCCCGGATCGACCGTGACCGTGGCGCCCTGCCCCACCGTCACCGGCGCCTGGCCGTAGACGTTGCCGCCACCCAGCACGAGGTCGGCGCCGCGCCGCTGCGTCAGCACGCCATGGACCGGATCTTCCTCCCACAGCGGCGGCAGCCAGCGCTCCAGCGCCTGCGCGGGGTCCGCGCCGGTGGGCACCCTGTGCGCCGCCGTGGTGTCGTGGCGCAGCACCGGCATGATGACGTCGACAGTGGCGCCGTTGGCGATCTGCGAGCCCTGCTGGCCCGATACGTCGTACTTCGAAAACCCGGTCTGGAACAGGTCGGTGTCCAGCACCAGCAGCGGCTTGACCGCTACGTCGGTGGAAAGCACCACGCCGGCCGGCAGGCGGTCCCCGGCGGCCATCGCATGGTCGGTCTGGAACGCCGTGCCCGCCTTGACCGTGGTGCTGTACATGGCCACCGGCATGCCATTCGGGAACACGTTGGCCGGCACTATGTAGCCGGCGCCCATTTCGCCCTGCGTGCGCACCAGCACGGTCCCGGCAGGCACCGTGGTGCCGCTCGCGTACCAGGCGCCGTTCGTGTCGTACACAACGAACTGGTTGAAGCCGACGCCCTGCGGCACCACCCACGGCGTAGCGAGCGTGAGCGGCCGGCTCGGCGCGATGGCGATGGTGCCCGGGGACACCTGGCCCGGCGCGGCAGTGTCGGACGTGAACGTGTAGTCCACCGGCAGCACCGTGCCCGCCTTGATCGTGAACGGCTGGTCCAGCGTCAGGTGCACCGGCACCGATTCCCCGGCGCGCAGCACGCCGGATTCGGCCAGCAGGCCGCCGCCGATGGCGACGCCCAGGCCCGAGTCGATGGTCAGCGTACCGCCGCCGTTCACCCCGTAGCCGCGCAGGTCGCCATCCATGCGCAGCGTGCCCGAGCCGGTGCCGGCCACGTCATACTGGTTCGAGCGCAGCGTGATATTGCCGCCGCGCCCGCCGCGCAGCGCGCCGTCCGCCAACAGCGCCGCGCCGGACGACACATCGATCAGGCTACCCGCGCCCAGCGTGACGTCGCCCGAGCTGCTGACCGTGACCGAGCCGCCGTTCACATAGGGCAGGCCGTCGATGTTGCTGGGGTCCTGCTTGAGATTGGTCCACAGGCCGCGCGCATCGAGGGTGACGCCGGGCGCCACGGTCACGGTTGCCGCGCCGGTGGGCGCGTCGGTGACTGGCCGGTCGATCCAGTTGCCCGGGGTGCCCCGGCTGACGATGTCCCCGAGCGCGATGGTGCCGCCACGCGCGGTAAGGTCCGCGCCGATGTCCACCGTGGTGGCATGCAGCCCCAGCGCGCCGCCCGGCGCCACGGCCAGCGGCGCATCCACCGCGATGCCGTCCTTGGCGAACACGGTGAAGCCGCCGAGTTCCAGCCCGTTGAGCCAGCCGGCATCCAGGCGGATATGGCCGCCGCTCTGGTCCGCCGGCAGCGCGTCGTCCAGACCGATGCCCTGCGCGATGCCCTGCACCGCGCCAATGTCGACCTGCCCGGCCACCGCCGTCGGGATTTCCCGGATCGTGTTGGTGGCGGGATCGAACAACGGCACCAGCTTGCCGATCACCAGCTGCCCATGTCGAGGTGCGGCGATCTGGGACTGCTGATAGCCGTCCAGCCCGGCATCGCGCGCCTGGCTCTGGCGCGGGCCCTGGTAGACGGTGGCGTCGATATCGCCCTGCATCACGGCCGAGGCGGTGGACACCACCACGCGGCCAGCATCGCGGCCCACCGTGTAGCCGTTCTCCAGCCGCTCGCGCGGCGCGATCAGCGGGTTGTAGAACTGCTCGGTGGCCTTTGCGCCCCAGCGCTTGTGCGCCGCCTCGAAGCCGCGATAGACGCCCTCGTAGGTCATGTCGCCGGGCGCCGTGGCGAGGTTGTAGAGCTGGCCGTCGCTGCCGCGCAGCCAGGTCTGCTTGATCTTGCCGGTCTGCACGTCCAGCGAGCCGCCCGCCACGTTGATGGACGACCCCGCCCGCGAGACCAGCTCGCCGCCTTCGAACAGCACGGTGCCGCCCAGCGCGGCCCATTCGCCGATGCCGTGGCCGCTGGTGTTGAGGTAGCCGCTGACTTCCAGCAGGCCGCCGCCGGTGTACCAGCGGTCCGTGGTGGCGCCGTTGGTGCCGGCGGGCACGCGCACGAGATAGCGCCGGTCCACCCACATGGTGGTGTTGTTCAGCTTGCCGGAGTCCCGGTTGTTCGGCGCGTCGCGCTGCTCGTTGCCCTGGACGTTGATCTCGACGTTGTTGGACTCCATCGCCACGCGCACGCCCACGGCGCCCGCCACGTCCAGCACGGCGCGATCGGCCAGCAGCGTGCGCCGCGCGGCATTGACCTGGATCTGCCCGCCGGTGGCCAGCGCCAGCGAATCGGCGTCGAACAGCACGTCCCCGCCCGAGGCGATCTGCACCAGCGACTGGTCGCGCCGGTTGTAGCCGCCCTCGCTGGCGGTGGCGGAATCCTTGATCAGCGCGTCGCGCTGCACGTCGAGCGCGGTCTCGTTGCTGTCGGCCAGCAGGATGGCGGTGACGCTGCCCGGGGCCAGCGTCACGCGGCTCTTGTCGTCGCCCTCGGCGCGCAGGTGCACCGTGCCGCGCGTGGTGACCGAGCTGCTGGAGAGCAGCACGCCGCGCTGCTCGACCGTATGGCCCTTGAGCGTGATGTCGCCGGTGGCGGCCTGGATCAGGCCGGCGTTGGTGACCAGCCCGGCCGTGGTGCCGGTGTTGCGCAGCACGTCCACCTCATTGCCGCGCGTGGTGGACGTCTTGTTCGCGTCGGTGCCCATGCCCCGGCGAATCACAAAGCTGTCGCCGGCGGCCAGCGTGGTCTGGCCGTTCGGCGTGACGATGGTGCCCCGGTTGTGCGCCTCGCGGCCGGCCAGCAGCACATAGCCGCCGCCCTCGGTCACGCTCTGCGGCGTGCGCGTGGCGATGCGGGCACCCGCTTCCACCACTACGTCGCCCGTGGCATTGCCGAATGACGTGGCGGTCGCCGTCGAAACCAGGTCATTGGCGAAGGTGGGCACGTAGCCGCTGCCCTTGGCCTCGCTGAACAGCCCCTTCTGGAACTGGGCATCGGTCATGCCGGCGGCGGCGGCCACGAGGTTGCGCGTGTCGACCTGGCTGGTGCCCTTGAAGACGATGCCGTTGCGGTTGACGATCATCACCGTGCCGTCGGCCTTGATCTGTCCCTGGATCTGGCTGGGCCGCGCCTGCGGGTCGTTCACGCGGTTGAGCACGGCCCAGTCGGCCTGCTGGTGGAACTCCACCGTGGTATTGCGCCCCACGTTGAAGGTTTCCCAGTTCAGGATGGCGCGGTCGCCGGTCTGCTCGATGGAGACCACGGTCCGGCCATCGACAACCTTCTGCCCGGTGGCCTTGTCCAGCGGCCGGGCGTTCTGCCAGCCCGCCGTCAGGCTGTTGGTATCGACCTTGAGGCCGCCCTCGGCCAGCCCGTCGGGGACGGACGGGTCCTGCGCGGCGGCCTGGCGCGCCGCAGCCTGCGCGGCCTGCATGGCGGCGATGGCCTGCGCGGTGGTGGCGAGGTTCTGGATCGAACGCTGGAGCTGCTGGCTGGCCTGCTGTTGCTGCGCGGACGGGTTGGTCAGCGCGGAGGCCGGCATGCCGTTCGGCAGCCGGCCGGTCGCGGCCGCCGTGCCCTGCATCATGTTCTTCTGGGCCATCCAGTCGCGGCTGAAGGCCTGCTGGGCGTGCGCGCTATCGAGCATGCCGCCCGCTGCCACCAGCAGCGCTATCGCATGGGCCAGCGGCCGGCGGCGTGGATTCGGAAGCCGGAAGCCGCCGCCGTATTGTGGCGAAGGCATGTTCCCGCTGTGAGCGCGCATCTGCATGGTGATCTCAATCCCGTCAAGCAACGTTGGCGGGCCGCCTCTCGCAATCTGCGTGGCGTGGCGGCCCTGTCGTCATGTCCACCGACGGCAAGCGCCGTCGATGCTCCTGGGACCTAGACCATTGGGCCGAAGGGAATCGGCAAGCTTTTCCTTGAAGATTTCGTGACAGCGATCCGGGAAAACCCGGACCGGCGTGCCTGCGAAAAACCTAGCTCAGCAGCACCACGCCGCCCGGCAACGTGCGGGCATGCAGGCCGAAAGAACGCTGCATCTGGACGATGGCCTTGTCGAGCGCATGGATCTGAAAACGGCCGGTGACCGGCTTCGCCGCGAGTTGCCGATCCAGCAGCACCACCTTGCCGGTGCGGTAGCGGTTGATCTCGTCGAGCACCTCGCCCAGCGGCGCATCGGTGAAGCGCAGGTAGCCCGCGCGCCAGCCGGGCATGCGCGCGGCGTCGAGCTGCTCGGCGCGGCCCAGCGCGTGGTCGTCGTAGCGCAGTTGCTGGCCGGCTGACAGTTGCGCGGTGCCGCTGGCATGGGCCACCTGGACCTGGCCGTCGATACAGGTCACGCACACCGCGCCGCCCAGGTGCCGGACCTCGAAGCGCGCGGCCCGGCGCTGGAGCGCCTGCGTGCGACCGGCGCCGGCCGCCACCACGAAGGGCGTCTCGGCGTGGGTCAGGTCGATGGCAGCTTCCCCCGCGATCAGGTCGATACCACGCGTGCCGCCGGCGCCGGGCCACACCGCGATGCTGGTGCGCGTATTGAGTTCGACATCGACCGCCCCGCCCAGCGCCAGCCGCCGCTGCTCGCCCGTGGCGGTGCGGTAGTCGGCACGCCATTCGTTGGCGGCGGGCCACAGGCCCAGCGGCGGGTGGACCACGG
>NZ_CAJPVH010000019.1 GCF_905397395.1 Cupriavidus campinensis | reverse complement strand
GGCGATGCCACGAGCCCGGCGGCGCGCGCCTGGTCCGCCGCGCGGGCCTGCGCCAGCGCGCCTTCGGCATCCACGTGCAGGAAGGCGACGCCGCCGGCACGCTGGTGATGGGCGATCCGCGCCAGCGCGTCTTCGGTCAGTGTCACGCTGGTCGTGCGCCCGGCCGCCAGCGAGGCCGCCAGCGCGGCGATGGTCGGGGCGGCGCTCATTCCGCCACCTCCAGCGACGCCACGCGGTACGCATGGCGCAACGTGCGATTGCGCACCGGATCGTGCAGCTCCACCTCGAAGGCGTCGCCGTGGCCCAGGTCGCCAATCACGGCCTGGGTGCCGCAGAACATGGCGGTGCCCGGCGGCAGTTGCGACTCGCCGGTCAGGCGTTGCACCAGGTCACGCGGGTCCAGCAGGCGCGTGACCTTGCCTTCCTGATACAGCGCGCGCTGGCCGTCGCGCACGCGCCAGCAGCGCATTTCCAGCTGGTCCCAGTGGTCGGCCACCTCGTCGAAGCGCCAGACCTCGCGGCCCATCGGCTTGCCGCACATCTGCTTGGAGACGGTCACGTCATAGGCTTCGACCTTACGGTCGGTATGGTCCGAGCCGATGCCGATGTACAGCGCGTCCGCGCCCTGCAGCAGCACGAATTCGGTCTCGCCCGACGAGTCGTCGCGCGGCACCTCAAGGACATCATCGGTGGTCAGCAGCGAGGCGGCCAGCGGGTAGAACGTCGGCACGGTGGCGGGCGGCTTCACGCCCAGCGCCTGCAGTTCTTCGATGTGATGCTGGACGGCGGCGGCGTCGCGGCCAGTCCAGCCGGCAATGATGAGTCGTTGGACGTCGAGGGCGAGCGGGCCCCCGCCGGCTACCTGGAGGTGCAGTGTCGGCATGGCGTACTACCTGGTTACGAGGGAAAAGGGTCGGTCAGAGGGTCCGGATGATGTTCTTCCGGAATTCGTCGATATGTTCGCGAATCGCCTGGCGCACGGCCGGGATGTCCCGGCGCTCGAGCGCGTCAACGATCTCCAGATGCTCCTGGTAGACGTTCTCCAGGTGCTGGGGATCGGACAGCGAGAGGAACCAGAAGCGCGCCTGCTTCTCATGCAGGCCGCGCAGCAGTTCGGCCAGCACGCGGTTGCGCGAGGCGGCGGACATGGCGGTATGGAACTTGAGGTCGAGCGAGGCCAGCGCGGGGATGTCGCGGCGGGCGATCAGGTCGGGCGAGCGGTCCACGATGTCGCGCATGGCCTTGAAGTCGCTGTCGTGCCCGCGCTCGCAGGCCAGCGTGGCGCACAGCATCTCGTTGGTGGCGCGCACCTCGATCATGTCGAGCACTTCGTTCAGCGACAGCGGCGTCACCAGCACGCCCTTGCGCGGCAGGATGGACACCAGCCCTTCCACTTCGAGCCGATGCAGCGCCTGGTGCACGGGCGTGCGGCCCAGGCCGAGCAGCGCGGCCACCTGGGCCTCGATCAGCGGCTCGCCGGGACGGAACTCGCACGCGATGATGCGGCGCTTGATCTCCGTGTACGCCTGCTCGCGCAGGGCCGCGCCGCTCTGGGCTGGCGTGGGGGGCGCGGGGGGCGTTGCAGGAGGAGTTGCCGGCTGGGGGTCGGCACCGCCGACCAGTCGAATGGGGTTCGCCACAGGATTGCTCGCTTCGTCTCAACGTTCGTTGAAGTTGCAGTGATATTAGTGTGATATTTCACTGGACACAACCCGGAAAATCCTAGGGGTAAACACTAGCGACGCGCCAGCCACAGGGGCGGCAGGTATCATGGCGACATATCATGAAATCGATAATCGATTCGTGAGTATCTTGGTGCAATATGCAGCCATCGTGGTGCAGGATGTCACGACGATGGTGCCGAACCCTGGTGATCCACCCCGCCGTCCGTCTCCCATGTCCGCCGATCCGCTGTTCAATCAATCGCTCGAAAAAGGGCTCGAAGTCCTGCGCGCCTTCAGCGCCGTCCACCGCACGCTGACGCTCTCCGAAGTAGCCGGGCTCACCGGCATGACCAAGAGTTCGGCCCAGCGCACGGTCCATACGCTTGAAACCCTCGGCTACATCGACAAGCACCCGCAGACCCGCCGCTTCCGCCTGACGCCGAAGGTGATGGAGATCGGCTACAACTACCTGGCCGCCGATGCGCTGATTCCCATTGCCAGCCCCTACCTGTCCCAACTGGCCAACGCCAGCGGCGAGACGGCCAACCTGACCGAGCCCGTGGGGCTGGACATGGTCTACGTGGCGCAACTGATGACCGCCAAGCACATGCCCGTGCTGACACCAGTGGGCATGCGGATTCCGATGTACTGCACGAGTTCCGGCCGCGCCTACCTGAGCACGCTGCCCGATGCGCAGGTGCGCGCGATGCTGGAGGCCTCCACGCGCGCGCCGCGCACCCCCGCTACGCTGACCGATGTGGACGCGATCTTGGCGCAGGTGGTGGCGTGCCGGGGCCTGGGCTATGCCTGCAACGAGGAGGAGCTGTTTCTGGGCGATATGGGCGTGGGGGCGCCCATCGTGAACAGCCAGGGGGTGGCGGTGGGGGCGGTGCATGTGTCGCCGCCGGCCAGCCGGTGGACGATGGCGGAGGCCCAGCGCAAGCTGGGACCCCTCGTCATCGAGTGCGCGTGGGCGATTTCAAGGTCGATCGGGCACTGAAGCTGCCGCCGGCGATCAGCGCGCGTGCTCCAGCATCGCCAACAGCAGCACGTTGGCGCCGGCCTCGATGTGCTCGGGCAGCGCATCCTCCAGCTCGTTATGGCTGATGCCGTCCTTGCAAGGCACGAAGATCATGCCCGTGGGGGCGCGCTGCGCCACGTAGACGGCGTCATGCCCCGCCCCGCTCACTACGTCCATGCTCGGCAGCCCCAGCGCCGCCGCCGCGCGCCGCACGCTGTCCACACAGGCCGGGGCGAACAGGCAGGGCTCGAACTTGACCACCTGGCGAATCGCCACGCTCACCGCCGCCGCGTCGGCAATGCCGGCGAAGGCCGCGCGCATCGCCGCGTCCATGCGGTCCAGCCCGTCCTGCGACAGGTTGCGGAAGTCCACCGTGAAGTCCACCCGCCCCGGAATCACGTTGCGTGAGTTCGGCTTGACCTCGACATAGCCGACGGTGCCCCGGCCATGCGGCGCGGCGTCCCGGGCGATGCGGTTCACCGCCTCGATCATCCGCGCCGTGGCCAGCAACGCGTCGTGGCGCAGCGCCAGCGGGGTCGGGCCGGCGTGGGCGTCCTGCCCGGTCACGGTCACGTCGTACCACTGCTGGCCCAGCGCGCCGGACACCACGCCAATCGGCAGCCCGGCCGCCTCCAGCACCGGTCCCTGCTCGATATGGGCCTCGAAGTAGGCCGCGAACATGCCGCCCGGCACATCGCCGGCAGGCTGGGCCCCGTGGTAACCGATGGCGGCCAGCGCATCGCCCACGCTCACGCCTTCGCGGTCCTGCTGGCGGCGCGCCTCGTCGGCATCGAACACGCCGGCAAACACGCCCGAGCCCATCATCACCGGCGTGAAGCGGGTGCCTTCCTCGTTGGTCCAGAACGCCACTTCCAGCGGCGCGCGCGTCTGGATGCCGAGGTCGTTGAGCGTGCGCATGACCTCCAGCCCCGCCAGCACGCCGAAGTTGCCGTCGAACTTGCCGCCCGAGGGCTGGGTGTCGATATGGCTGCCCGTGGCCACGGCGCGCGCGGACGGGTCCGTGCCCGCGCGGCGCGCAAAGACATTGCCGATCTCGTCCACGCGCACGTCCAGCCCCGCCTCGCGGCACCACTGCACCACCAGGTCGCGCCCCTTGCGGTCTTCTTCGGTCAGCGCGATGCGGCACACGCCGCCCTTGGCCGTGGCGCCGATCGCGCCCAGATCCATGAGCGATTGCCACAGGCGCGCGCCATTGATGCGGGGAAGAACTTTCGAATCCATGTCTGCCTTGTCTGCTTCGTGAGTGAATGATGAATGACCACGGCCCGGTGCAAGAACCAGACCACGCGCCGGGGCGACGCGACTGGCACATGACTTGCTAGACCGAAGGCAGCCCTTCCCCCACTCAGGAGCATTGCCTGTGAACCACCAAACGTCCGCCCACGCGAAAGGTTTCTCCGCCGCAGTCCTGGCCCTCTCGCTGCTCGCCCTGCCCGGCGCCGCCATGGCCGAGAAGACGCTGCGCATCGGCATGACCGCTGCCGACATCCCGCGCACGCTCGGCCAGCCCGACCAGGGCTTCGAGGGCAACCGCTTCACCGGCATCCCGATGTACGACGCCCTGACGCAATGGGACCTCTCCAAGAGCAACGGCCCCAGCCTGCTGATTCCCGACCTCGCCACCGAGTGGAAGGTGGACGCCGCCGACAAGACCAAGTGGACCTTCAAGCTGCGCCCCGGGGTGAAATTCCACGACGGCTCCGCCTTCAACGCCGACGCCGTGGTCTGGAACGTCAACAAGGTGCTCGACAAGACCGCCAAGCAGTTCGATGCGAGCCAGGTGGGCGTGACCGCCTCGCGCATGCCCACGCTGCGCAGCGCGAAGAAAATCGACGACCTGACCGTGGAACTGGTCACGTCCGAGCCGGACTCGTTCCTGCCGTACAACATCTCGAACCTGTTCATGGCCTCGCCCACGCAGTGGGAGAAGAAGTTCGCCGCCGTGCCGGCCTCGGTGACCGATGCGGCCGAACGCAGCAAGCAGGCCTGGGTAGCCTTTGCCGCCGACGCCTCCGGCACCGGCCCGTTCAAGATGACCCGCTTCGTGCCGCGCGAGCGCCTGGAGCTGGCCAAGAACGCCAGCTACTGGGACAGCAAGCGCGTGCCCAAGATCGACAAGGTCGTGATGGTGCCGATGCCCGAGGCCAACGCCCGCACGGCCGCGCTGCTGTCGGGCCAGGTCGACTGGATCGAGGCCCCCGCGCCTGACGCCATCGCCCAGATCAAGAGCCGCGGCTTCGAGGTCTACGCCAACGCCCAGCCGCACATGTGGCCGTGGCAGCTCTCCTTCGCCCCGAATTCGCCGTGGCTGGACAAGCGCGTGCGCCAGGCCGCCAACCTCTGCGTGAACCGCGCGGGCCTGAAGACGCTGCTGGGCGGCTACATGGCCGAGGCCAAGGGCATCGTGGAAGCCGGCAACCCGTGGTGGGGCAACCCCACGTTCGACATCAAGTACGACGCCAACGCCGCCCGCAAGCTGATGGGCGAAGCCGGCTACTCGGCCGCCAAGCCGCTCAAGGTGAAGGTGCAGGTGTCGGCGTCCGGCTCGGGCCAGATGCAGCCGCTGCCGATGAACGAGTACGTGCAGCAGAACCTGAAGGAGTGCTTCTTCGACGTGGACTTCGACGTCGTGGAGTGGAACACCCTGTTCACCAACTGGCGCATCGGCGCCAAGGACGCCAGCGCGCACGGCGCCAACGCCATCAACGTCAGCTTCGCGGCGATGGACCCGTTCTTCGCGATGGTCCGCTTCGTCAGCACCAAGACGCAGCCGCCGGTCTCGAACAACTGGGGCTTCTTCGGCAATGCGGAGTTCGACAAGCTGATCGAGAACGCCCGCACCTCGTTCGACGAAAAGTCCCGTGACGCCGCGCTGGCCAAGCTGCACGCGCGCATCGTGGAAGAGTCGCCGTTCGTGCTGATCGCCCATGACGTGGGCCCGCGCGCCATCTCGAAGAAGGTCAAGGGCGTGGTGCAGCCCCAGAGCTGGTTTATCGATATTGCGACGATGTCGATGGACTGACGCTTGCCGTGCCCCCTCTCCCGCCACCGGGAGAGGGGAGAAATACCCCCCACACCAGCCGGCCACAGACCATGACTTACCTGCTTCGCCGCATTCTCTATGCGCTGCCTATCCTGCTTGGGGTTGCCCTGCTCTGCTTCTCGCTGGTCCACATCGCCCCCGGGGACCCCCTCGTCTCGGTGCTGCCGCCCGATGCCTCCGAAGACCTCCGGCGCCAGTTGACCGCGCTGTACGGTTTCGACAAACCGTTCCTCGAACAATTTCTGCACTGGCTGACCCGCGCGCTCCATGGCGACCTGGGGACCTCCATCGCCACCAACCGGCCGGTGATGAGCGAGGTATCCACCGCCGTGATCAACTCGATCCGGCTGGCCACCGTGGCCACGCTGATCGGCTTCACCTTCGGCTGCCTGTTCGGCTTCGTGGCCGGCTATATGCGCGATTCCATCGCCGACCGCATCGCCTCGTTCCTGTCCGTGCTCGGCGTCAGCATTCCGCACTACTGGCTCGGCATGGTGCTGGTCATCGCCTTCTCGGTGCTGCTCGGCTGGCTGCCTGCCACTGGCGCCGGCCCGGGCGGCTCGGGCGACTGGGCGTGGGACTGGGAGCACTTCCAGTACATGCTGCTGCCGGCCATCACCATGTCGGTGATCCCGATGGGCATCGTCGCCCGCACGATCCGGGCGCTGGTGGCCGAAATCCTGTCCAACGAGTTCATCGTCGGCCTGCGCGCCCGCGGCCTGTCGGACGTGGCCGTGTTCCGCCACGTGGTCAAGAACGTGGCGCCGACCGCGCTGTCCGTGATGGGCCTCCAGCTCGGCTACCTGCTCGGCGGGTCGATCCTGATCGAGACCGTGTTCTCGTGGCCCGGCACCGGCTTCCTGCTGAACTCGGCCATCTTCCAGCGCGACTTCCCGCTGCTGCAGGGCACGATCCTCGTGCTGGCCGTGTTCTTCGTCCTGCTCAACCTGCTGGTGGACGCGCTGCAGACGCTGTTCGACCCCCGCATCCAGCGCAACTAAGGAGGCCCCCATGCAGATCGCACTGAACAAGGCCGTGGCGCCGCTGCCCGTGGCGCGCTCGCCCGGCTACTGGGCCACCGTGGGCCGCCGCCTGCTGCGCAACAAGCTGGCGATGGCCGCCGCGCTGATCCTGATCGCCCTGGTGGTGATGGCGATCTTCGCCCCGGCGCTGATGCCGGCAGACCCGTACGCGTCCTCCATCCTCAAGCGGCTCAAGCCGATCGGCACCGCAGGCTATCCGCTCGGCACCGACGAACTGGGCCGCGACCTGCTCTCGCGCCTGATGCTGGGCGGCCGGCTGTCGCTGTTCATGGGCATCACGCCCGTGCTGCTGGCGTTTGTGATCGGCAGCGCACTCGGCATCGTGGCCGGCTACGCAGGTGGCTGGACCAACACCATCATCATGCGGCTCACCGACATCCTCTACGCCTTCCCGTCGGTGCTGCTGGCCATCGCGCTGTCCGGCACGCTGGGCGCCGGCGTGGGCAACGCGCTGCTGTCGCTGACCATCGTCTTCGTGCCGCAGATCGTGCGGGTGGCGGAGAGCGTGACCACGCAGGTACGCAACCGCGAGTTCGTCGATGCGGCGCGCGCCTCGGGGGCCAGCTCGCTGACCATCGTGCGCGCCCATGTGCTGAATAACGTACTTGGGCCGATCTTCGTCTATGCGACGAGTCTGATTTCGGTGTCGATGATCCTGGCCTCCGGGCTCTCCTTCCTGGGCCTCGGCGTGAAGCCGCCCGAGCCCGAGTGGGGCCTGATGCTCAACACCCTGCGCACCGCCATCTACACCCAGCCCTGGGTCGCCGCCCTGCCCGGCGCGATGATTTTCCTGACCTCGATCTCGTTCAACCTGCTGGCCGACGGCATCCGCTCGGCCATGGAAATCAAGGAATGAACATGAGCGAACTTCTCACAGCGCCTGCCCACGCCCGTGACATTGGCGGCCCGGCCCAGCCGCTCGTGATCGCGCGCGATCTCGTCAAGCATTTCCCGCTCAAGTCGGCCATCCCGTTCCGCAAGGCTGGCGAGGTCCGCGCCGTGGACGGCGTCAGCTTCGACGTGCTCAAGGGCGAAACCCTCGGCGTGGTCGGCGAGTCCGGCTGCGGCAAGTCCACCACCGCGCGGCTGCTGATGCAGCTCACCGCCCACGACAGCGGCGAACTGATCTTCGACGCCCAGGGCGTGGGCTCGCCCCAGTTGCCGATGAAGGCGTTCCGCAGCCAGGTGCAGATGGTGTTCCAGGACAGCTACTCGTCGCTGAACCCGCGCCTGACCATCGAGGAATCGATCGCTTTCACGCCGCGCGTGCACGGCTTGCCGGCGCGGGAGGCCACCGAGCGGGCGCGCTACCTGCTGGAGCGCGTGGGACTGGAGCCGGCGCGCTTTGCCGGGCGCTATCCGCACGAACTGTCCGGCGGCCAGCGCCAGCGCGTGAACATCGCCCGCGCGCTGGCGCTGCGGCCCCGGCTGGTGATCCTGGACGAAGCGGTGTCCGCGCTCGACAAATCCGTGGAAGCCCAGGTGCTGAACCTGCTGCTTGACCTCAAGGCCGAGTTCGACCTGACCTACGTCTTCATCAGCCATGACCTCAACGTCATCCGCTACCTCTGCGACCGCGTGATGGTGATGTACCTGGGCAAGGTGGTGGAGATTGGCGATACCGAGTCGATCTACGCCAATCCCTCGCACCCGTACACGCGCGCGCTGCTGGCGTCGATGCCGTCGATGGACCCGGACCACCGCACGCTGGCCGCGCCGCTGGCGGGCGACCCGCCCAACCCGATCAATCCGCCGTCCGGGTGCAGCTTCCATCCGCGCTGCGCCCGCGCCGAGCCGGTCTGCGAGCGCCGCACCCCCGTGCTGGCCGACGAACTGGCCGGCCATCCCGTGTCGTGCCTGATGGCGATGCCCGACGGCGGCCATTCGCTGCCGCTGCGGCGCATGACCCCGGGCCTGCACGCGGCCACGCCCTGACCCACCTGACCTGCGGGAGACCCCTATGACAGCCCCCAATACCCCTGCCGTCTCGGTCAAGGACCTCCACGTCACCTTCGCCGGCGGCGGCAAGACCATCCGTGCCGTGAACGGCGTGTCGCTCGACGTGGCCCCCGGCGAGGCCGTGGCGCTGATCGGCGAATCCGGCTCCGGCAAGAGTGTGACGCTGCGCGCGCTGATGCGTCTCCATCCGCCCCGCCGCACCCGCATCGGCGGCGAGATCCGCGTGGACGGCCAGGACGTGCTCGCGCTGGACAAGCGCGCGCTGGCCCGGCTGCGCGGCGGCACCGTCGCCATGGTGTTCCAGGAGCCGCTGCTGGCGCTGGACCCGGTGTACACGGTGGGCCAGCAGATTGTGGAGTGCATCCGGACGCACAAGAAGGTGTCCGCCGCCGAGGCGCGCGCGCTGGCGCTCAAGGCGCTGGAAGCGGTGCGCATTCCCAGCCCCGAGCGACGGCTGGCCGCCTATCCGCACGAGATGTCCGGCGGCATGCGGCAGCGGGCGATGATCGCGCTGGCGCTGTCGGCCCAGCCAAAAATCCTGCTGGCCGACGAGCCGACCACGGCGCTGGACGCCACCGTGCAGATCCAGGTGTTGATCCTGCTGCGCGAGCTGCAACGCGAGCTGGGCCTCTCCATCGTCTTCGTCACGCACGACATGGGTGCGGCGGTGGAGATTGCCGACCGCGTGGCCGTGATGTACGGCGGCCGCATCGTCGAGGAAGGCCCGATCCGCACGCTGCTGCGCGAGGCCCGCCACCCGTACACGATGGCGCTGCTGCAAAGCCGCCAGCACGGCATGGATCGCGGCCAGCGGCTGCAGGCCATCGGCGGGGCCCCGCCTGACCTCGCCGCGCTGCCGCCGGGCTGCACCTTCGCCCCGCGCTGCGCGCACGCCCGCCCCGCCTGCCTGGCCGAGGTGCCGCGCAGCGTGGCGCTGGGCAACGGCCATCGCGTCAGTTGCGTGCTGGTGGCCGACACCTCCGAACCTTCGAATACCGCCGCTGCCTCGCCGGCCGCCGCCTAAACTCCATCCATTCTCCGAAAAAGAAGGAAGCCGAACGCCATGACCCTGGCCACCCATCCCGCCCGCGCCTTCATGCCCTACCCCGACGCGCCCGTGCCCAACGCGGCCGCCGGCCCGCTGCGGGGGCTGACCTTCGCCGTCAAGGACCTGTTCGACGTGGCCGGCTACCCCACCGGCGGCGGCAATCCGCACGTGCTGGCGCGCTCCGGCATCAAGACGGTGACCGCGCCCACGGTGCAGAAGCTGCTCGATGCCGGCGCGATGTTCGTCGGCAAGTCGCATACCGACGAGCTGGCCTTCTCGATGAACGGCCAGAACGCGCACTACGGCGGCCCGGTCAACGGCGGCGCGCCCGATCGCGTGACGGGCGGTTCGTCGTCCGGGTCGGCCTCGGCGGTGTCCAACAAGCTGTGCGACTTCGCGCTCGGCACGGACACCGGCGGCTCCGTGCGCGCCCCGGCCAGCCACTGCGGCCTGTTCGGCATCCGCCCTTCGCATGGCCGTATCTCGCTCCAGCACTGCATGCCGCTGTGCGAGACGCTCGATACCTGCGGCTTCTTCGCCCGTGACATCGGCACCTTCGCCCGCGTGGCGGACGTGCTGTTCGGCAAGGATGCCGATCCGCTGCCGGCCCGGCCCCGCCTGCTGCTGGCATCGGACTTGTTCGAATTGCCGACGCCCGAAGCCCGCGCCGCGCTGGCGCCCACGGTGGCGCGCATCGAGGCCGTGCTGGGCCGTGCGACCCCGGTGGACGTGGCCGACCGCCCGCTGTCCGACCTGTACTGGGCCTTCCGCTACGTGCAGGGCTGGGAAGCCTGGCAGGCCGATGGCGCGCTGATCGAGAACTACGGCCTGCAGATGGGCCCGGACGTGGCCGCGCGCTTCGTGTTCAGCAAGGGGGTCACCGAGGCCCAGTTCGAGCAGTCCAGCGCGGTGCGCCGCGAGTTCACCGCCCACCTGGGCCGCCTGCTCGGCCATGACGGCGTGCTGGTGCTGCCGACCATGCCGGACATCGCCCCGCTGCGCAACGCCGCCGGCGAGACGCTGGAGGACTACCGCACCGCCGCCGCCCATACGCTGTGCCTGACGCCGCTGTCTGGCTTCCCGCAACTGAGCCTGCCGCTCTCCAGCCGCGCCGGCGCGCCGCTCGGCATTTCCCTGCTCGGCCCGAAGGGCAGCGACCGCAGCCTGATCGCCCTGGCGGAGACGCTGATGACGGCGCTGGTATGATCCGGCGCGCCGCCGCCCCCAATCGCCCCTCTATATAGATATAGCTATGCCCCGACTCCGCATCACCGCCGCCGGCCAGACCTTCCTGGCCGACACCCACCCGGACGCCCCCGAGACCGTCGCCGCCTTCCTGACGCTGCTGCCCTACCGCCAGAAGCTGATCCACGTGCGCTGGAGCGGCGAAGGCTGCTGGATTCCGCTCGGCGAATTCAAGCTGGGCGTCGGCTTCGAGAACCACACCAGCCACCCGTCCGTGGGCGACATCCTGTTCTACCCGGGCGGCTACAGCGAAACCGAGATCATCCTGGCCTACGGCAGCTGCTGCTTCGCCAGCAAGATGGGCCAGCTGGCCGGCAACCACTTCCTGACCATCGTCGAGGGCCGGGAGAACCTCCGCGCGCTCGGCACCAAGGTGCTCTGGGAGGGCGCGCAGGACGTGGTCTTCGAACTAGCCGACTAGGGCCGCAACCCTCCCGACGGGGGAGATGCTTCCCGATGGACGACCGCATATCGTCGCGTGACGCGCGCCGTGGCCCTGCCGCACCGGGGCCAGCGAGATGACGCGATGACATCGTCTTGTCGGGAAGAATCATGCAGACATCGCAATTCATGCGCGCACCGGCCATCGGCTCGCGCCGCAGCGGCGCGTTCCATGTGCGCCGACTCGGGTCCGCGCTGCTCGTGCGCGCGTTGCTCTGGCTCTGCTTCGGCGGGCTGGGGGCGCTGCTCCTGCTCTTCTCGCGCGGCAAGCCCAGCCCGATCGTCCTCGGCGCCGGCTTCTTCGGCCTGCTGATCCTGTTCGAATGGTCCTGGGGCCGGCACGCGCCGCTGCGCAAGCCGCTGCTGACGGTGGATGCCGGCGGCATCGGCTCCACGGCCTTCCCGCGCCGTCGCCCGCACCTGCGCTGGGCCGAGATTGCCGCCGTGGCGGTGCGCAACCTGCGCGGCGGTCCCGTGATCGAGGTCTTTCCCAAGCCCGTGCCGGGCGCCCGGCGACGGACCCCGGCATCGTTCAAGATCCGGCTGGCGCTGATGCGCGAGGCAGACCAGCAGCTTGCCCAGGCACTGGTCACCCATCACATGCGTACGGCCGGCGTCACGGTCAACAACACGCTGGCTGCCGAGCAAGCCTTCCGGGCCGAGATGCAGGCGCTGCCACACACCTGGGGCCTCTACGCGCTGATCGCCCTCAACGTGGCGATCTGGCTGTTCACGCTCACGCACGGCGCCACGCTCGATGCCACGGCGCCCGCCCGGTTGGTCGAATGGGGCGGCAATCTCGCCGTGCTGGTCCAGGAGGGTCAGTGGTGGCGACTGCTGACGGCCACCTTCCTGCACAGCAGCCTCAAGCACATCGGCGCCAACATGCTGGTGCTGTTCGTGCTCGGCAAGCATGTGGAGCGGTTCTACGGCACGCGCGGCTTCCTGCTGATCTATCTCGGCGCGGGGCTGGTGGGCAGCGCCCTGAGCCTGCATTTCGGGGCGCAGACGGCGGTGTCGGTCGGGGCGTCGGGCGCCGTGTTCGGCGTGGGCGGCGCGCTGCTGGCCGGGGTGCTGCGCCATCGCCGGCTGCTGCCCGAGGGCATCCATCGGCAACTGACGACCGACGCGGCGGTCATGATCGGCTACTCGCTGGTGCAGGGCTTCCTGTCGACCCGGGTGGACAACGCCGGGCACGTGGGCGGCCTGATCGGCGGCGCGCTGATCGCGCTGTGCCTGCCGGTGCGGCTGGACCCCGCCCGCTACGCCCGCAAGCTGCGGCGCGGCCTGGCGCTGGCCGCAGCCGTCGCCGCCGTGCTGGTGGTGGGCACCGCCGCGCTGGCACCGCGCGTGCCCCAGGCCATGCGCGACGGCCTGGCCGCCAGCCGCCAGATCGAGCGCGCCCAAAAGACCTTCATGACCGCCTTCCAGGGTATGCAGGCCGACAATGCGGCGACCAAGGCCGGCCGGATGACGCCCGAGGAAGCGGACGACCGCAGCCGGACCGTGCACGCCCCGGCGCTCGATCAGGCCGTGTCGGAACTGGTCCGCATCACGCTGCCGCCGGGCGACCCGCGCGCGCCGCTGGTGCAGGACATGACGCTGCTGGCCGACCTGCTGCGCGAAATGGCCCGCATGCCGTCGGTGAAGGACCCCCGCACCGGCAAACCCGTGGCCGCCGATCCCCGCCGAGCAGCGCAGATCGCGGTGGACATCGTGCGGCTGACCGCCCAAATGAAAAAGCGCCAGTCGTAACCGGCGCTTTTTCTTCTCCCCCGGGGATCACCCCGCCTCCCCTGCCATCAACCTGCCATCACCCCGCTGCCGCCCTCGGGCGGCTTCACGCGGAACCACGCCGCGTACAGCGCCGGCAGGAACAGCAGCGTCAGCACCGTGGCGATGATCAGCCCGCCCATGATGGCGGCCGCCATCGGCCCCCAGAAGGTGGAGCGCGAGAGCGGGATCATCGCCAGCACCGCCGCCGCGGCGGTCAGGATGATCGGCCGGAAACGGCGCACCGCCGACTCGACGATGGCCTGCCACGGCGGCACCCCGGCGCTGATGTCCTGCTCGATCTGGTCCACCAGGATCACCGAGTTGCGGATGATCATGCCCAGCAGCGCCGTGATGCCAAGCTGCGCGACAAACCCCATCGGCGCGCGCAGCAGCAGCAGCGTGGCGGCGGCGCCGATCAGCCCGAGCGGGCCGGTCAGGAACACCATCACCGAACGCGAGAAGCTGTGCAATTGCAGCATCAGCAGCGTGAAGATCAGGAAGATGCACAGCGGCAGCTGCGCGGCGATGGACGCGCCCGCCTTGCCGCTCTCCTCCTCGGCCCCGGCCACGGTGATCAGGTAGCCCGGCGGCAGGTCCGCGCGCAGCTTGTTGAGCTGCGGGTTGACCTGCGCGGTCACGGTCGGACCCTGGATGCCATCCACCACATCGGCCTGCACGGTGATGCCGAAGTCGCGGTTCTCGCGCCAGATCACACCCGGCTCGGACTTCAGCGTCACGCGCGCCACCTGCGTCAGCGGCACCGCGCGGCCGGTGTTGGTCGGCACCAGCACGTTGGCCATGTCGGACATCGCGTCCCGCTCGTTCTTCGGCGTGCGCATGATGATGTCGATCAGCTTGTCGGCGTCGCGGTACTGGCCCACCGGCACGCCGGTCAGCACGGCCTGCGTGGCACGGGCGATGGCGTTGGTGGTCACGCCCAGCGCGCGCGCCTTGTCCTGGTCGATCTCCAGGCGCAGCATCTTGACGTTCTCGTTCCAGTTGTCGTTCACGCCCACCGTGTTCGGATTGGCGGCCATGATCGCGCGGACCTGGTCGGCGATCTTGCGCACACCGGCGGCGTCTGGCCCGATCACCCGGAACTGCACCGGGTACGCCACCGGCGGCCCGTTCGGCAGCAGCTTCACGCGGCCCCGCAGCTGCGGGAACTGGGTGGCGAGCACCTCGATCACGCGCTTGCGCAGCGCGTCGCGCGCCTCCACGCTGACCGGCATCACAATCACCTGCGCCACGTTGCTCTGCGGGAAGATCTGGTCCAGCGGCAGGTAGAAGCGCGGCGCGCCGGTGCCGACGAAGGTGGTCAGGCTGTCCACGGCCTTGTCGCGCCGCATGGCGGTCTCGAAGCGCTTGGCCTCGGCCTCCATCTGCGCGAAGCTGGTGCCCTCGGGCATCCACAGCTCCACCATCAGCTCGGGCCGGCTCGAATCCGGGAAGAACTGCTTCTCGACGAACTTGAACGCCCACAGGCCCAGCGCGAAGCTGACCAGCGTGACGGCGATCACGGTCTTGCGCCACGTCACGCACCAGTTCACCAGATACCGGAAGCGCGCGTAGAACGGCGTGTCGAACACCTCGTGATGGCCGCCGTCGCTGGCGCGGGTCTTGAGCAGCAGGTAGCCGAGGTAGGGCGTGAAGTACACCGCCGCCAGCCACGACAGCACCAGCGCCAGCGCCGTCACGGCAAAGATCGCAAAGGTGTACTCGCCCACGGTGGACTTGGCCAGCCCCACCGGCAGGAAGCCGGCCGCCGTGATCAGCGTGCCGGTCAGCATCGGCATGGCCGTGGAGGTGTAGGCGAAGGTGGCCGCCTCCATCTTGGAGAAGCCTTCCTCCAGCTTGCGCACCATCATTTCCACGGCGATGATCGCGTCGTCCACCAGCAGCCCGAGCGCCACGATCAGCGCCCCGAGCGAGATCTTGTGCAGGCCGATGCCGAAGATGTTCATGAACAGGAACGTCACGGCCAGCACGAGCGGGATGGTCAGCGCCACCACCAGCCCGGGGCGCACGTCGATCCGCAGCGGCCTGGTATGCAGCCCCAGCGCGATGAAGCTGACTGCCAGCACGATCACCACGGCCTCGATCAGCACGTGCACGAACTCGCCCACCGAGCGCTTGACCGCTTGTGGCTGATCCTGCACCTGGTCCATCTCGATGCCCATCGGCAACTGGCCGCGCAGGCCATCGGTCACGCGGCGCAGTTCCTGGCCCAGCGCGATGATGTCCCCGCCTTTCTCCATCGAGATACCGAGCCCGATCACATCCTTGCCGTTGAAGCGCATGCGGCTGGCGGGCGGGTCGATATAGCCGCGATAGACGTGGGCGATGTCGCCCAGCCGGATGTTGGCGATGCCGTTGGGCCCGCGCAGCACCAGGTTCTCCAGGTCCTGCACATCGCCCAACTGGCCGGTCACGCGGACCTGGAGGTTGTCGGTCGGCGTGACCAAAACGCCACTCCCGGTGGGATTGTTCTGCTCCGAGATCTGGTTGGCGATGGCGTTGATGTCGAGCCCAAGCTGCGCGAAGCGCGTCTGGTTGAACTCGATATAGAGCTTCTCGTCCTGCAGGCCGAGCAGCGTGACCTTGGCCACGGCGGGCACGCGCAGCAGCGCCTGGCGCACGAGGTCGGCGTACTCGCGCAGCTCCTTGTAGTTGAAGCCATCTGCCGAGAGCGCGTAGATCGAGCCGTAGACATCGCCGAATTCATCGTTGAAGAACGGGCCGCGCACGCCCTGCGGCAGGGTCTGGGCGATGTCCCCGATCTTCTTGCGCACGGTGTACCAGATCTGCGCGGTGTCCTTGGCCGGCGAGTTATCGGCCAGCTGGAAGATCACCGTGGTCTCGCCCGGCTTGGAGAAGCTGCGGATCTTGTCGGCGTACGGCACTTCCTGAAGCTGCCGTTCGATCTTGTCAGTCACCTGCACCGCGATCTGCTCGGCCGTGGCGCCGGGCCAGTAGGCCTGCACCACCATCACGCGGAAGGTGAACGGGGGGTCTTCGTCCTGACCCAGCTGGAAGAAGGCCAGCAGGCCGCCGATCAGCAGCACCACCAGCAGGTAGCGGGTCAGCGGCTGGTGCTCGAGCGCCCAGCGCGACAGGTTGAAGCGCGAATGTTCCATCGGTCAGCCCTTGCTGCCGGCGGCGGCGCCCGGGTTGGACGCCGGGTTGGACGCCGGCTTGGCCGACTGGGCCGGCTGGGCGGACGTGGCGTTCTGCATCGGCTTGACCTTCTGGCCCGGCTGCAACAGGTGCACGCCGGCCGTGACGATGGTCTGGCCCGGCGCCAGCCCCTGGCGCACCTCGATCTCATTGCCCTGCGGGTCTCCCAGCGTCACCGGCACCGGCTTGACCGTGCCCGTGCCGCCGCTGGCCGCACCCTGGTAGATCCACACCTGATTGGTGCCGCGGTCCTGCAGCAGCGCGGTCAGCGGGATGCGGATGGCGGCGGACTCGCCGGTACGGGTAAAGGTGACCACGGCGGTCATGCCGAAGCGCAGGTCGGCGGGCGGGTTGGGCACGCTGACGCGCGTCGGGTAGGTGCGGGTGACCGGATCGGCGGCGCCGGAAATCTCGCGCACGCGGCCCGGCAGCGGGCGGTCCGGCTCGGCCCAGGTGCGCACGGTCACATCGGCGATGCCGCGCAGCATGTCCACCTGATCCTCGGGCAGGCCGATGGCGACCTCCTTCTCGGCGATCTGTGCCACGCGGATCACCGACTGGCCCGCCGTAACCACCTGGCCGACCTCGGCATCGACAGCCGTCACCACGCCATCCGCATCGGCGGCGAGCACGGCGTAGCCGGTCTGGTTGCTCTGGTTGCGGAGGTTGGCCTGGGCCTGCTCCAGCCGCGAGGCGGCGGAATCGTAGGTGGCCTGGCGCCGGCTTAGCTCGGCGGCACTGATGAAGTTCTTGGCGGCCAGGTCCCGGTAGCGTTTCAGGTCGGAGTCGGCCAGATCGCGGTCGGTCTTGGCGGCATCGAACTGGGCGCGCGCCGAGGCCTCGGCCAGCGCCAGGTCGGTCGGGTCGAGGCGGGCCAGCGGCTGGCCCTTCCTGACGCTCGCGCCCACGTCCACCAGACGGGCCGATATCTTGCCGGGCACGCGGAAGCCCAGGCGCGACTCCACGCGCGGCCGCACCTCGCCCGAGAACTCGAAAGCAGTCTTCCCGGCACCCGAATGCAGTTGCAGCAGCCGCACGGGCCGCACGGCCTCCACCGGCTCCGCCTTCTTCCCACAGCCGGACAGCCCGGCCAGGAGCGCCAGC
Source organism: Cupriavidus campinensis (assembly GCF_905397395.1). Taxonomy (GTDB): domain Bacteria; phylum Pseudomonadota; class Gammaproteobacteria; order Burkholderiales; family Burkholderiaceae; genus Cupriavidus; species Cupriavidus campinensis. Next base: position 76,633 of record NZ_CAJPVH010000019.1, on the reverse strand, counting down.
GTCGCCACGGTCACCATGGCGGCCATGGCGGCCCTCGGCGTCCGGCGGGGCCCGGCGGGCATCGGGGAAACATCAACGTCGGCGGCCGCAACATCCGGCCTGGCATAAGGCACTGGCATGGGTTAAGCGTCTTGAGTCGGTGGAACGTCGGAACAAGCTGGAGACTGCGGGGAGCAGCCAGTGGGGAAAGCGTCTCGCGGCGGACAACGCTGCGGTGCCTGCCGGAGAATAAATAACTGGCCGGTCAGTAATATAGCGAGCGGCCCCGAGTGCGTCAAACGCCGGGCGACGAAGGGGCCAAAACTCGGTGCGAATGGCGAGCCCCGGGGCTGAGCCCGGTTGGGCCGATGTTACAATTTGGCGCTTTCGCGGACCTGCCCCGGTCCGTATGGCCCCACCAGACAGTATTCATAAGAGATTGGCGTGACGCCCGATCAGTATTGCCAGGACAAGGCCGCCCCAGGCGGCTCCCTCCCCTATTACAGCTTCCTGTTCCTCCCGCCCGAACGCCGCCACGCCATCACGGCGCTGCACGCCTTCCGCCGCGAGGTGGAGGCCATCATCGACGAGAGCCACGATGCTGGCGTGGCCCACCAGCGGCTGGACTGGTGGCGCGGTGAACTGCGCCGCCTCTATGACGGTCAGCCGTCACATCCGGTCACGCAGGCCCTGCAGCCCCATATTGCCCCGTGCGGCCTGCCGCAATCCGAATTTTCTGACGTACTGGACGGCCTGGAGATGGATCTGACCCAGACCCGCTACCTGGACGAAGCCGGTTTGAAACGCTACTGCCAGTGCGCCGGCGGTGCCGTGGGCGTGCTGTCGGCCCGGGCGCTGGGGTTTTCCGATCCGCGCACGCTGGACTTCGCGCGCCAGCTGGGGCTGTCGATGCAGCGCGCGACCATCGTCCGCGACGTGGGCGAGGATGCCCGCCAGGGCCGCATCTACCTGCCGGTGGATACGCTCCAGCGCCACGAGGTGCCAGCCGCCGACATCCTGCAGTCCCGCCACTCCGAGCGCTTCGTGGCCCTGATGGGCGAGCAGGCCGAGGTGGCCCGCACGCTCTACCGCGAGGCGCTGGCGCTGCTGCCGCGCCAGGACCGCCGCGCCCAGCGCGCCGCGCTGGTCATGGCGGCCCTCTCCCATGCCCAGCTCGACGAGATCGAGGCCAGCCAGTTCCAGGTGCTGACGCAGCGCATCGCGCTGACACCGATGCGCATGCTCTGGATCGCCTGGAAGACCTGGCTGCGCAACCGCTGAACCCCATCGAACCGCACCGATCCTGACCCCGCTCCCGCTCCAAACCATGACTACCGCACTTGCCTCGCTCGGCCAATCCATCCTCGACCGCGCCGCCGCGCTCGCCGCCCACTCCGATATGGAGGACGGGCTGACCTGCGCGTACCTCACGCCGGCGCATCGCCGGGCGCAGGCGCAGCTGGTGCAGTGGATGGAGGCCGCCGGCATGGCAGTGCGCGTGGACGCCATCGGCAATGTGATTGGCCGGTATGCGGCCGATCCGGCCGTGGCCGCGCCGAAGGTGCTGATGACCGGCTCCCACTTCGACACCGTGCGCAACGGCGGGCGGTATGACGGGCGGCTCGGCATCCTGCTGCCGATTGCGGTGGTGGGCGCGCTCAACGCGGCGGGTATCCGGCTGCCGTATCACTTCGAGATCGTCGGCTTCGCCGAGGAGGAAGGGCTGCGCTTCAAGACCAGCTTCCTGGCCAGCAGCGTGCTGGCGGGCCGCTTCGACCCGGCCCTGCTGGACCGCGCGGACCCGGACGGCGTAACCATGCGCGAGGCGCTGGCCCAGTCCGGCCTGCCCGGCGCCGGCAGCCTGGACGCCCTGCGCGCCGCGGCGGTCGATCCGGCCACGCTGGCGGGGTTCGTCGAAGTGCATATCGAGCAGGGCCCGGTGCTGCTGAACCGCGACCTGGCGCTCGGCATCGTCACCCAGATCGCGGGCAGCAGCCGTTTCCAGGTGCGCGTGGAGGGGCTGGCCAGCCATGCCGGCACCACGCCGATGGACATGCGGCGCGATGCCGCCGCCGGCGCCGCCGAGATGATCCTGCTGGTGGAGTCGCGCTGCGCGCAGGTGCCGACGCTGGTCGGCACGGTGGGCCAGCTCCAGGTGCCGAATGGCTCCAGCAACGTGATTCCGGCCGCGTGCGTGTTCTCGATGGACATCCGCGCCGGCGAGGACGGCATCCGCGAAGCCGCCATCACCGACATCGTGATGGGCATCGAGCGGATCGCGGCGCGCCGTGGCCTGACCGCCACCGTCGAACGGGTCACGCCGGTCAACAACGCGCCGTGCGCGCGCTGGCTGATGGATCAGTTCGGCGCGGTACTGCGCAAGCGCGGGCTGGAGGCCTTCGAGCTGCCGTCCGGCGCCGGCCATGACGCGATGATGATGCAACGCATGACCGACGTGGCGATGCTGTTCGTGCGCTGCGGCAACGGCGGTATCAGCCACAACCCGCTGGAAACCATCACCGTGGAAGATGCCCAGCTGGCAGCCGAGGTATTCGTGGATTTCCTGCGACATTTCCGGCCGCAGGACTGACCGATAGCGGGAAACCGGGCGGTCAGCCGCCCTCGTACATCTCGCGGCCGAGGTCGTGGAGATTCTTGCGCAGGGTCTTGCGCTCGTCGGGCGAAAGCTTGGGATGCCCGCCCGGCGGGCCCTGGCGGCCGGCACGGTCGGCCATGTCGCGCTCCGTACGGTACTTTTCGGCACGGGTGCGGGCCTCGCGCTGGTCCAGGCGCTCCCCGCCGCCCGGCTTGCCCGGCACGGCGGGGGTGGGCGCACCGCCGCTGGCGTGGCCCGGCTGGCCGGGGCGAAGCAGTTGCGCCATGCCCGCCGACTGCGCCTGCGCAAGCGCTGGCAGCAGTACGATGAGCATGGCCGCGCCGGCATGGCAAGCCGCCCGCGCGCACGCCGTGCGGTGCAGGGTATGTCCGTGCCGGTTTTGCTTCACTTTCATTGGATAATGGCGATCTTGACAGTGGTCGCACATCCGCCTGGAGGACGACGCAGGCACTATGCCAACGCCTTCGTCAGAGAGATGGGACGCCCCTTGGTCACCGTGAATTCCCGTCGCGCCAAATCGGCATCGGGATACGGTCTGCGGAGTGTAATTGCACAAAAGATGCACGCCGCCATACCACAGGGTAAAGTATGTAACGTTTTGTTAAGCCATTTTGAGCGAAAGCGTAAGTCGCTAAGATACCGCCATGGAAAATACCAGCCACAAGATTCTCGTCGTGGACGACGACCCGCGCCTGCGTGACCTGCTGCGCCGCTACCTTGGCGAGCAGGGGTTCACGGTGCTGGTGGCGGAAAACGCCACCGCCATGAACAAGCTCTGGCTGCGCGAGCGGTTTGACCTGCTGGTGCTGGACCTGATGATGCCGGGCGAGGATGGCCTGTCCATCTGCCGCCGCCTGCGCGGCGCCAACGACCAGACCCCGATCATCATGCTGACCGCCAAGGGCGAGGACGTGGACCGCATCGTCGGCCTGGAAATGGGCGCCGATGACTACCTGCCCAAGCCGTTCAACCCGCGCGAGCTGATCGCGCGCATTCACGCCGTGCTACGCCGCAAGGGCCCCGCCGAAGTGCCGGGCGCCCCGTCGGAGACGCCCGAGACCTTCGCCTTCGGCGATTTCGTGCTGAACCTGGCCACCCGCACGCTGACCAAGAACGACGAGGAAATCACGCTCACCACGGGCGAGTTCTCGGTGCTCAAGGTGTTCGCGCGGCATCCGCGCCAGCCGCTCTCGCGCGAGAAGCTCATGGAAATGGCCCGCGGCCGCGAATACGAAGTATTCGACCGCAGCCTGGACGTGCAGATCTCGCGCCTGCGCAAGCTCATCGAACCGGACCCGGGCAACCCCCGCTTCATCCAGACGGTCTGGGGCCTGGGCTACGTCTTCATTCCCGATGGCGTGAAGTAGTCCCGGTTCGTCCGCAGTCAGCATCGTGGCGACCGCTCTCGGCCGTACCGCAACGCGGTTCTTTGGTTCGCTGTTCTGGCGCACCTTCATGCTGATCGCCCTCCTGCTGGCGATCTCGCTGGGGATCTGGTTCCAGAGCTACCGGCTCTTCGAACGCGCGCCGCGCGCCCAGCAGATCGCCATGCAGGTGGTCAGCGTGGTCAAGCTCACGCGCGCGGCCCTGCTCTATTCCGACCCGGCGCGGCGGCGTTTCCTGCTGCTCGACCTGGTGCAGAACGAGGGCATCAAGGTCTATCCGCGCGAGAAGGACGACGACTTCGCCGCGCCCACCGCCAACCCCTTCCTGACCCAGCTGGTGCAGCAGGAGATTCGCGGGCGGCTGGGCGAGGACACCGTGCTCGCCACCACCGTCAACGACATTCCGGGCGTGTGGGTCAGCTTCGAGATCGAGGGGGACGACTACTGGGTCGCCATCAGCCCGGAGCGCTTCGAGCGCGTGCCGGGCATCCAGTGGCTGTGGTGGAGTATCGCCGCGCTGCTGCTGTCGATCATCGGCGCGGCCTTCATCACGGCGCGCGTGAACTACCCGCTCAAGCGGCTGGCCAACGCGGCGCGCCAGATCGGCACGGGCGGCGATCCGCCGCCGCTGCGCGAGCACGGCGCCAGCGAGGTGGCCCAGGCCAACCGCAGCTTCAACCAGATGGTGCGGGACCTGCGCCAGCTCGACGACGACCGCGTGGTCATGCTGGCCGGCATCTCCCACGACCTGCGCACCCCGCTCACCCGGCTGCGGCTCGAGACCGAGATGTCGCCGGTGGACAACATCACGCGCGACGCCATGATCGCCGACATCGAGCAGATGGACGCCATCATCGGCCAGTTCCTCAACTACGCCCGCCCCGGCCAGGAAATGGTGGAGCCGGTGGATCTCTCCGCGCTGGTGCAGGACGCCGTGGGCGTCTATGCGGCGCACGACGATGTGCGCGTGCACGTGCGCGCCAACGGCCCGGTCATGGCGGTGGCCAACCGCATGGAGATCCAGCGCATCCTGGACAACCTGGTGGAGAACGCGCGCCGCTACGCCAAGGACGAGGAAAGCGGCATGGCCGAGGTGGAGATCTCCACCCGGCTCGATGACAAGGATGCCGTGCTGACCGTGGCGGACAACGGCCCCGGCGTGCCCGATGCGCAGCTCTCGCTGCTGACGCGCCCGTTCTACCGGCTCGACAGCGCCCGCAGCGAGGCCAAGGGCGCGGGGCTGGGCATGTCCATCGTCAACCGCATCCTCCAGCGTAACGGCGGGCGGCTGGTGCTGGCCAATCGGCCGCCGCCCAAGACCGGGCTGGTGGTGCGCGCCTGCTTCCGGCGCGCATGATGGGGCACTCCCCGCCCCGGCTGACAGGTTTTCGACAGCATTTGATAGCAGATTGAAAGGCAGTTGACAGGGCATTGACAGCCCGGCGGCGCACACTGGCGGCCATTGCGATCCCACAACATGTCGCCGGCCGCACCGGCGCTGACCGAGAGACAGCCATGTCCAGCACCGCCTCCGCGCCGGCTTCCCAGCACAGCGCCCGTACCGTGTTCCGCGTCGTCAGCGGCAACTTCCTCGAAATGTACGATTTCATGGTGTACGGCTTCTACGCCGCCGCCATCGCCCGTACGTTCTTCCCGAGCGGCAACGAATTCGCCTCGCTGATGCTCTCGCTGGCCACCTTCGGCGCCGGCTTCCTGATGCGTCCGCTCGGCGCCATCATTCTCGGCGCCTACATCGACCACCACGGCCGCCGCAAGGGTCTGATTCTCACGCTGATCCTGATGGCGATGGGCACGCTGCTGATTGCGCTGGTGCCCGGCTACGCGTCGATCGGCGTGGCCGCCCCGCTGCTGGTGCTGGCGGGCCGGCTGCTGCAGGGGTTCTCGGCCGGCGTGGAACTGGGCGGGGTATCGGTCTACCTGGCCGAGATCGCCAAGCCGGGCCAGAAAGGCTTCTACGTGGCGTGGCAGTCGGCCAGCCAGCAGGTGGCGGTGATCTTCGCCGGGCTGCTGGGCGTGATCCTGCACGCCACGCTGGCGCCGGCACAGATGGACAGCTGGGGCTGGCGCGTGCCGTTCCTGGTCGGCTGCCTGATCGTGCCGTTCCTGTTCATGATCCGGCGCTCGCTGGAGGAAACCGAAGCCTTCCGCACCCGCAAGCACCAGCCGACCATGCGCGAGATCTACCGCTCGATGCTCGACAACTGGGGCATCATCCTCGCCGGCTGCATGATGGTGGTGATGACCACGGTGTCGTTCTACATGATCACCGCCTACACGCCGACCTTCGGCAAGACCGTGCTCAAGCTTGGCGACGTGGACAACCTCGTCGTGACGATGTGCGTGGGGCTCTCCAACTTCATCTGGCTGCCGCTGATGGGCGCCGTCTCCGACCGCGTGGGGCGCAAGCCGCTGCTGGTGATCTTCACCATCGCCACCCTGCTCACCGCCTACCCGGCCGTGTCCTGGCTGGTGGCCGAGCCCTCCTTCGGCCGCCTGCTGATGGTGGAACTGTGGCTCTCGTTCCTGTACGGCAGCTACAACGGGGCGATGGTGGTCACGCTGGCCGAGGTGATGCCGCCGGCGGTGCGCACGGCGGGCTTCTCGCTGGCCTACAGCCTGGCCACGGCGCTGTTCGGCGGCTTCACGCCGGCCATCTCCACCTACCTGATCCACGAAACCGGCAACAAGGCCGCGCCGGGCCTGTGGCTGACGTTCGCCGCCGCCTGCGGGCTGGTGGCCACGCTGGTCATCTTCCGCACGCGCCGCCTGCAGGGCGCCCTGCGCGCCGCCTGATACGTACGGCCTGATACGGCCCCGACCCGATCGCCGCCACAAGATGAAACTTTTGTGGCGGCTTTCGTCATGTGCGTCCGCACATGGCATACTCGCCATTCGTCTTTGGCGCGCGCTGTGCAGGGAAAGGCCGATGCCTATCGGTCTCTTTGAGACAATCAATTGGCCCTGCGCGTATCGGACAGGTCATAATCTGGCTTTGTTGCGATGCCGTATCGTGGCGTTCTGCAGTCCCGTGCTGCCCCACCCCGCCCGGCGTGTCGCGTGCGTTACTCTGTTCAACCGTATCAGGAGAAGTTGATGAAGACCGTTGGTGACAAGATCGAATCGTTCCAAATCGTTGGCGTGAAGCCGGGTTTCAACAACCACGAAGAGAATGGCCAGTCGGCTTTCGAAGACATCACCGAGAAGTCGTTCGAAGGCAAGTGGAAAATCATCTACTTCTACCCGAAGGACTTCACCTTCGTCTGCCCGACCGAAATCGTGGCCTTCGCCAAGCTGAACGACGACTTCGCCGATCGCGACGCGATCGTGCTGGGCGGCTCGACCGACAACGAATTCGTGAAGCTGGCATGGCGCCGTGAACACAAGGACCTGAACAAGCTGAACCAGTGGCAGTTCGCCGACGTGACCGGCTCGCTGGTGGACCAGCTTGGCGTGCGTGACAAGGCTGCCGGCGTGGCCCTGCGCGCCACGTTCATCGTCGATCCGGACAACGTGATCCAGCACGTGTCGGTGAACAACCTGAACGTCGGCCGTAGCCCGGACGAAGTCCTGCGTATTCTGGACGGCCTGCAAACGGACGAGCTGTGCCCGTGCAACCGCGCTGTCGGCGGCGCCACGCTGTAATTTGTTTGACCTGCCAACCGCCCTGCCCGGGCGGACCGGCGCGCGCGGAAGTGGCCGATACGGCGCTTCCGCGTCAAAGCCCGCAAATGCGGGTTTTTTGAGCCCTGGACGATAGGAGAAATAAATGGAATTCCTCAGCACGATTAAGAACCTGATTCCCGACTACGCGAAGGACATCCGCCTGAATGTGGATGGCACGATCGCGCGCTCGTCGCTGGAAGGCAATGACGCCGTGGGCGTGGCACTCGCCGCCGCCTTCGCCGCCAAGAGCAAGATCATCGTCGATGCCATCCGCAATGCGAACGTGCTGTCGCCCGAGGAAGTCACCGCCGCCCAGACGGCTGCGGCGCTGATGGGCATGAACAATGTCTGGTATCCGTACATCGAGATGGCCGAGGACCCGGACCTGTCGAGCCAGCCCGCCGGCCTGCGCATGAACGCCTACGCTACCCATGGTGGCGTGGACAAGCGCCGCTTCGAGATGTACGCACTGGCCGCGTCGATCATCGGCAAGTGCCATTTCTGCGTGAAGTCGCACTATCAGTTGCTGAAGACCGAGCAAGGCATGAGCGCGCAGCAGCTGCGCGACGTGGGCCGCATCGCCGCCGTGATCGGGGCTGCCGCCAACGTGATCGCCGCCGAATAAGGCTTGCCGGGCAGGCATTGCCCGCGTGGCCGGGAAGACCTGCCGCCACCGCAAGGGGCGGCAGGTTTTTTTCTTCGATGTCAATACGCTGGGCGGCATGTTGTCTGACACGCAAACAGGCGATCGGGAACCATGCACTTGTGCCTCGACCGGCCTACAATCCACGCAAGGACACGGATACCAGAGGCCATGAGTACCTTGCCTTCGCATACCTCCCCCCGTTTTCGCTTCCGCCTGGCGGCAGCGTACGACTGGGGCGACATCGCCGCGGTCACGCAGCAAGCCTATGGGCAATACGAGCTTGCGATCATGGAAGATTGCCGCGCCTCGTTCCAGCGCGGCATGCAGTCCGTGCTGGCCGCCAAGGACAATCCCGACATGGAATGGTGGGTCGCCGAGAGCGACCACGGCATCAGCGGCGCCGTGCTGTTCTGCCATCCGGGCGCCACGCTGCCCGCGCTGGACGACAGCACCGTGACGCTGACGCAGCCCGAGGCACGGCTGCTGTCGGTCAGCCCGCAGGCGCGTGGCCAGGGGCTGGGACATCGGCTGATGCAGATCTGCATCCAGCGGGCGCGGGATATCGGCGCCAGTACGCTGGTGGTGCGCACCATGCCCGAGATGGCCTCCGCCAACAAACTGTGCCAGCAGATGGGCTTCCAGAAGCGGACCGAAGCCGGCGCTCGCAGCGGCGCCATGGCGCGCCTGAACGACTACACCTTCGCGATCCTGCCCGAGGACGCACCGCCCCCCGTCTGACCGCGCAGTTTCTTCAATCCTGGGCGTCGCCAGTCTTGCGGTAGATCAGCACCGCGGCCTGCGCGACGATGCCCTCTTCGCGGCCTTCGAACCCCAGCTTCTCGTTGGTCTTCGCCTTCACGTTACAGCGCGTGACGGGCAGGCCAAGGTCTTCCGCGAGATTCGCCACCATGCCGCCGATATGCGGCGCCAGTTTTGGCTTTTGTGCGATGACCGTGGCATCCACGTTGCCGATCTCGAAACCGGCCTCTCGCACCCGCCGGGCCGCCTCGCGCAACAGCACGCGGCTGTCGGCACCGGCGAAATTCGGGTCCGTATCGGGAAAATGCCGGCCGATGTCACCCAATGCGGCGGCACCGAACAGCGCGTCGGTCACGGCGTGCAGCAGCGCGTCGGCATCGGAATGGCCGAGCAGGCCACGGTCATGCGGAATGTCCACGCCACCCAGGATCAGCTTGCGGCCCGGCACCAGGGCGTGTACGTCATAGCCCTGGCCAATGCGGATATCGAACGGATTCAATGCGACTCCTCTGAAAAATGCTTAACGGTCGGCCGGCGAGGCTGCCGGCGCGAGCAGGATGTCCGCCAGCGCGAAATCCTCGGGGTAGGTGACCTTGAAATTGCGCAGCGAGCCGTTGACCAGGCGCGGATGCAGGCCCAGGCGCTCGATCGCGCTGGCCTCGTCGGTCACCACGGCGCCGGCGGCCAGCGCCTCCTGCAGCGCCTGGCGCAGTACACCCACGCGGAACATCTGCGGCGTCTGCGCCTGCCAGAGGCCCTCGCGCGGCACCGTGGAGCCGATCCGCACGCCAACCTGGGTGCCTGCGTCCGCCCGCTTGAGCGTATCGGGCACCGGCACCGCCAGAATGCCGCCGATGGCCGCATCGGCCTCGTCGTCGGCCTCCACGGCGCGGATCAGCGTGTCGATCATGGCCGGGGTCAGCCCCGGGCGGGCGGCGTCGTGCACGAGCACCCAGTCGCTGTCCGTGGCGCCGAGCTGGGCCAGGTGATGCAGGCCGGCCAGCACCGAGGCGTGGCGCGTATCGCCGCCCACGAAGGCGGTATCGAAGCGCAGCCCCGCGAACGCCTCCGCGCCGAAGCGGGATTCCAGCGGCATGTCGTCCGGCGCCAGCACCAGCGCGGTGGCGCTGATGCGCTCGCAGGCGGAAAAGGCGGCCAGCGCGTGCCAGATCATCGGGTGGCCGGCCACGGTCTGGTATTGCTTGGCGACGTGGCCGCCGGCGCGGCTGCCGGTACCGGCACAGGGAATGAGGGCGAAGCGGCGAGCAGACACAGGATCGTGGGGCGAAGTCAGAATAAGACGGGCGGCGAACCGGCCGGTGCGCATTCTATAATACGGCCCTTGTCCACCGCCACGGAGTTCCGTTCCGGGGCCGGACCATGATGACGCACCCCCGCCCGCGCTGCCGGCGGGGCGCCGTCGTTTCGATCGCCCTTGCTGCCAATGCCTGACATCCACGCTGTCACATCCTTCGCCAACCTGTCGCTGGTCAAGCCCGGCATGCGTCACGCGGTGGCCGGCCTGACCGGCTCCGCCGACGCCCTGCTGGTGGCCGCCTACGCGCGCCAACACCAGGGCGCGCTGCCGATGCTGGCGGTGATGTGCGCCAACGCCACCGACGCCCAGCGCCTGGCCGAGGAAATCCCGTGGTTCGCGCCCGAATTGCGCGTGCGGCTGCTGCCAGACTGGGAAACGCTGCCCTACGACAGCTTCTCGCCGCACCAGGACCTGGTATCCGAGCGGCTGGCCACGCTGCACGACATCCAGACCGGCCAGTGCGACGTGATGCTGGTACCCGCCTCCACCGCGCTCTACCGGCTGGCGCCGCCGGCCTTCCTGGCCGCGTACACCTTCTTCTTCAAGCAGGGCGAGAAACTCGACGAAAGCGCGCTCAAGGCCCAGTTCACGCTGGCCGGCTACGAGCACGTCAGCGCGGTAATGCGCCCCGGCGAGTACAGCGTGCGCGGCGGGCTGATCGACCTCTTCCCGATGGGCTCGGCCCTGCCGTACCGGATCGACCTGTTCGGGGACGAGATCGAGACCATCCGCGCGTTCGACCCGGACACCCAGCGCAGCCTGTACCCGGTGAAGGAAGTGCGCCTGCTGCCGGGACGCGAGTTTCCGCTCGACGAAGCCGCCCGCACCGCCTTCCGGGGCCGCTGGCGCGAGGTGTTCGAGGGAGATCCGACCAAATCGCCGATCTACAAGGACATTGGCAACGGCGTGCCGTCTGCCGGTATCGAGTACTACCTGCCGCTGTTCTTCGAGGAGAGCGCCACCCTGTTCGACTACCTGCCCGCCGGCACACAGCTGGCCTTCGCGGGCAATATCGACGAGGCGATCCGCCGTTTCTGGGCCGATACCACCCAGCGCTACACCTTCATGCGGCACGACCGCGAACGCCCGCTGCTGCCGCCGGCGGACCTGTTCCTGTCCGAGGAGCAGTTCTTCGTGGCCGCCAAGCCGCTGGCGCGCGTGGTGCTGCAGCGCGAGGCCACGGCCGAGCAGAGTCCGTTCTCGGCCGCCCTGCCCGATGTCTCGGTCAACCGCCGCGCCGAAGACCCCTTGGTCAACCTCGAAGCCCTGCTGCTGAACAAGGCCACGCGCGTGCTGATGTGCGCCGACTCTGCCGGCCGGCGCGAGACGCTGATGCAGCTCTTCGCCGAGAGCGGCCTGCGCCCGCAGCCCGTGGATGACTTCGCCGCCTATCTGGCCGGCGACGCGCATTTCTCGATCGCCGTGGCGCCGTTGCAAAGCGGCTTTGCGCTGCCGCGGGCGCAACTGGCCTTCGTGACCGAGGCCGAACTCTACGCCGGCACCGCGCGCCGCACGGGCCGCCGCAAGCAGGAGCAGGCCAGCGCCGTCGATTCGATGGTGCGCGACCTCGCCGAACTGAAGATCGGCGACCCCGTGGTGCATAGCGAGCACGGCATCGGCCGCTATCAGGGGCTGGTGACGATGGACCTGGGCCAGGGCGAGGAGGAATTCCTGCACCTGGACTACGACAAGGGCAGCAAGCTGTATGTGCCGGTGCACCAGTTGCATGTGATCTCGCGCTACTCGGGCGCCGATCCGGAGTCCGCGCCGCTGCACCACCTGGGCTCGGGCCAGTGGGACAAGGCCAAGCGCCGCGCCGCGCAGCAGATCCGCGACACCGCCGCCGAGCTGCTCAACCTGTACGCGCGGCGCGCCTTGCGCCAGGGCTTTGCCTTCCCGCTACAGCCCAAGGACTACGAGACCTTCGCCGAAAGCTTCGGTTTCGAGGAGACCCCGGATCAGGCCGCCGCCATCGCCGCCGTGATCGCGGACATGACCTCGGGCAAGCCGATGGACCGGCTGGTCTGCGGCGACGTAGGTTTCGGCAAGACCGAAGTGGCCCTGCGCGCCGCCTTCGTGGCCGTGCTCGGCGGCAAGCAGGTGGCCATGCTCGCGCCGACCACGCTGCTGGCGGAGCAGCACTTCCAGACGCTGTCCGACCGCTTTGCCGAATGGCCGGTGCGCATCGTGGAGCTGTCGCGCTTCAAGACCAGGAAGGAGATCGACGCGGCCATCAAGCAGATCAACGAAGGCACCGTCGATATCGTCATCGGCACGCACAAGCTGCTCTCCGACGACGTGAAGTTCCAGCGCCTGGGCCTGGTCATCATCGACGAGGAACACCGCTTCGGCGTGCGCCAGAAAGAGGCGCTCAAGACACTTCGCGCCGAGGTGGATGTGCTGACGCTCACCGCTACCCCCATCCCGCGCACGCTGGGCATGGCGCTGGAGGGCCTGCGCGACTTCTCGGTCATCGCCACGGCGCCGCAGAAGCGGCTGGCAATCAAGACCTTCGTGCGACGCGAGGAAGACGGCGTGATCCGCGAGGCCATCCTGCGCGAGCTGAAGCGCGGCGGGCAGGTCTACTTCCTTCATAACGAGGTCGAGACCATCGAGAACAAGCGCGCCCGGCTGATGGAACTGGTGCCCGAGGCGCGTATCGCCGTGGCCCATGGCCAGATGCACGAGCGCGAGCTGGAGCGCGTGATGCGCGACTTCGTGGCGCGGCGTGACAACATCCTGCTCTGCACGACGATTATCGAAACCGGCATCGACGTGCCGACCGCCAACACCATCCTGATCCACCGCGCCGACAAGTTCGGCCTGGCCCAGCTGCACCAGCTGCGGGGCCGCGTGGGCCGCTCGCACCATCAGGCCTATGCCTACATGCTGGTGCATGACGTGGACGGCCTGACCAAACTGGCGCAGCGCCGGCTGGAGGCCATCCAGCAGATGGAGGAACTCGGCTCCGGCTTCTACCTCGCCATGCACGACCTGGAAATCCGCGGCGCGGGCGAGGTGCTGGGCGACAAGCAATCGGGCGAAATCCATGAAATCGGCTTCCAGCTGTACACGGACATGCTCAACGCCGCCGTGAAGGCACTCAAGGCGGGCAAGGAGCCGGACCTGATGGCCCCGCTGCAGGTGACCACCGAGATCAACCTCGGCACGCCGGCGCTGCTGCCGAACGACTATTGCGCCGATGTGCACGAACGCCTGTCGCTCTACAAGCGGCTGGCCAATTGCGAGACGGCCGAGAGCGTGGACAACATCCAGGAGGAGCTGATCGACCGCTTCGGCCGCCTGCCGCCGCAGGCGCAGGCGCTGGTGGAGACGCACCGGCTGCGCATCGCCGCCGTGCCGCTGGGCGTGCGCAAGATCGATGCGGGCGAGGCCAGCATCAGCATGCAGTTCGTGCCGAACCCGCCGATCGACGCCATCCGCATCATCGACCTCGTGCAGAAGAACCGCCATATCAAGCTGGCCGGACAGGACAAACTGCGCATCGAGGCCAAGATGCCCGATGTGGCCGTGCGCGCCCAGACCATCAAGCACACGCTGCGCCAACTGGCGTGACGGTGTAGCATCGCTTCCTTGACGAATCAATCATCTTTCCGCCCCATGCCTGCCCACGCCAACGCCCAATCTTCCGCCACCGCAGCCAAGCCGCGCGGCAGCGCGCTCGACTGGACCCAGCGGCTGGTGTCTTACGACACCACGTCGCGCCATTCGAATCTCGGCCTGATCGAGGCCGTGCGCGACCACTTCCTGGCCAAGGGGCTGCGGCCGCATCTGAGCTACAACCCGCAGGGCGACAAGGCCAACCTGTTCGTGACCGTGCCGGCGGCCAATGGCGCCACCGACGGCGGCATCGTGCTGTCCGGCCACACCGACGTGGTGCCGGTAGACGGCCAGAACTGGACCACCGACCCGTTCAAGCCCGTGATCCGCGACGGCAAGCTTTATGGGCGGGGCACCTGCGACATGAAAGGCTTCATCGGCACCAGCCTGGCGCTGCTGCCAACCATCCTGGAAGCCAGGCTGCGCGAGCCGGTGCACTACGCGCTGTCGTTCGACGAGGAGATCGGCTGCATGGGCGCGCCGTATCTTCTGGCCGAATTGCGAGACCGTGGCGTGCGGCCGGGCGGCTGCATCGTCGGCGAGCCGACCAGCATGCGCGTGATCGTGGCGCACAAGGGCATCAACGCCTACCGCTGCTGCGTGAAGGGCCAGGCCGCGCATTCGTCGCTGACGCCGAAGGGCGTGAACGCCATCGAATACGCGGCGCGGCTGATCTGCTTCATCCGCGACATCGCCGATGAATTCAAGGCCAACGGCCCGTACGACCAGGCCTTCGACGTGCCGTTCACGACGGCCTCCACCGGCACGATCCAGGGTGGCATCGCGCTGAACACCATCCCGGCGCTGTGCGAGTTCGTGTTCGAGTTCCGCAACCTGCCGGGCGTCGATCCCGAGGCGATCTTCGCGCGAATTCAGGAATATGCGAATGGCGTGCTGCTGCCGAAGATGCGCGCCGAGCATGCGGACGCGGGGCTGACGCTGGCGAAGATTGCCGCCGCGCCGTCGCTCGACGCCGCCGAGGCCGACGCCATCACGCAACTGGTGCGCGCGCTGACCGCTGACCGGGACACCAACAAGGTGGCCTATGGCACCGAGGCCGGCCTGTTCCAGCGCGCCGGCATCCCGGCCGTGGTCTGCGGCCCCGGCGACATCCAGCAAGCCCACAAGCCGGACGAGTTCGTCGCGCTCGACCAGCTGGAAGCGTGTGAGGCCTTCCTGCACAAGGTGGTGGACAGCCTGCGCGTGGCCGCCTGAGCTGCTTGAGCGTTTGAGCAGGAAGGCGGTGCGCTTACAATATCGCCTTCCTCGCTTTGCGCGCCCCGCCCCGACTTCCCCCCTGCCGTCATGCCCCTGATTCTCCAGAGCCTGTCCCCGCTGTCGCCCGCCGATCTCGACGCCATCCGCCCCATCGCCGACGCCTCCGCCTTCACGCTGCGCGCGGCCAACGTCGCGGCCGCCGACGACTGCGCCCCGCTGACGCCCGCGTTGCATAAAGCGCTGGACGAAGCCTGCGGCCCGCGCGGCATCGACTGGGCTGTGGTGCCGGCCGGGCGCAAGCTCTCGGACTTCCGGCTGGTGGCCATGGACATGGACTCGACGCTGATCACGATCGAGTGCATCGACGAAATTGCCGACTTTTGCGGACTGAAGGCCGAGGTTTCGGCCATCACGGAAGCCGCCATGCGCGGCGAGATCACCGATTTCAACGAAAGCCTGCGTCGCCGCGTGGCCCTGCTCAAGGGGCTGGATGCGAGCGTGCTGGACCGCGTCTACGCGGAGCGCCTGCGCCTGTCTCCGGGTGCGGAGCGGATGTTGCAGACGGTGCAGGCACTTGGCATGCGCACACTGCTGGTGTCAGGCGGCTTTGTCCACTTCACCGACCAGCTCAAGCCGCGCCTGAAGCTGGACTTCACGCGCGCGAACACGCTGGAGATTGTCGACGGCAAGCTCACCGGGCAGGTGGTCGGCGAAATCGTCAATGCGGACGTCAAGGCACGCACGGTGCGTGGGGTCTGCGAGCAGATCGGCGCCGATGTGTCGCAGGCCATCGTCATGGGCGACGGCTCGAACGACCTGAAGATGATGGCCGTGGCCGGCCTCTCCGTCGCCTTCCGCGCCAAACCGGTGGTGCGCGCGCAGGCCAGCGTCGCGTTCAACCACGTCGGCCTGGACGGCCTGCTGAACCTCTTCCCGCACTAAATCCCTCCTCTTGCCCGCCCGGAATCTGGCTCCGGGCGGCGCCCGCATCGCATTTCCCCTGGTTTTTCGTCCCTTTTCGGCGGCCGAACTGTAACGCAACGTATTGATTTCCTTGTGAAAACAAATGCGAATCATTACTATTCGGTATTCCAACCATTCCGATGTCGCTCGCATGCAAGCGTTCGCTGTATTGCTAGGACTGGCGGCGGCTGCGTGCCTGTATCTCGCCGCGCCGAACCAGGTTCTCTTTGTCACCGCCGGCGGTGAAGGCCGCGCACCCCTGCCGCCCCGGCTGCTGGGCTGGCTCGGCGTGCTGCTGACCATCGCCAGCGCCTGGACCATGAGCGTGCCCGAGGGCTGGCCGGTGGCCATCGCGGCCACGCTGGTCACGTTGACCTGCAGCCTGTCCCTGTGGCCGTTCATCGGCACCTGGGCCCACCATCGCCGCGGGCTGCACCGCCGGGAAGGGAGCGCAGCATGATGGGCACGAAATGGCTTGCCGGGACACTGCTGGGCCTGCCCCTGGCCATCGCGCTGTGCACGCTGGGCATCCTCTGGCTGCCAGGCGGCTGGCATGGCGGCGTGGTAGCGGCGGTGCTGCTCAGCTTCGTCGGCTGGGTAACGCTGATCAGCCTGAGCCTGCTGTTCCGCACCAGCGCGGCCGCGTGGCTCTGGCTGGGCGGCGCCAACCTGATCTGCTTCGGCGTCCTGTGGGCGCTGCGCCTGACGAACACCATGCCCGCCGCGTCCGCGCTGGCCGGGTCGTGAGGACCTCCCCATGAAACCCAATACCCTCCGCCTCTACCAGACGCTGCATACCTGGGTTGGCCTGATGGCCGGCTGGGCGCTGTTCATCGCCTTCTTCGCGGGCGCCATCACGGTTTTCCACCACGAGCTGCACATCTGGCAGAACCCGGCCCGCCTGGAAGGCCGCAACGCCACCGAGGTGCACGTCGATGGCCCGGCCGTCGACGCCTTCGTCCAGAAACTGGTGGCCGTGCATCCGGATGCCGCCGCCAGCGTCTACGTGTCGCTGCCGAGCAAGGAAGAGCCGGACTTCAACGCCTACTGGCAGGACAAGACCGGCGCGTGGCACACCATGAACGGCACGGCCCTGAACGGCGACGCCGCCGCACAGCGCGACACCTCGCTCGACCGTGTCACCGGGGAGCTGTCGGCGTTCCTGAACTCGCTGCACTACTCGCTCGGCCTGGGCCTGAACGGCACGTACTTCATGGGCATCATCTCGGTGCTGTACGGGCTGGCGCTGGTGTCCGGCGTGCTGCTGCACCTGCCGCGCCTCAAGAAGGACCTGTTCGCGGTGCGGCCGGGCCGCAACCTGAAACGGTTCTGGATGGACACGCACAACGTGGTCGGCCTGTTCAGCCTGCCGTTCCACATGGTGTTCGCGGTCACGGGGGCGTTCCTGTGCCTGTCGCTGGTCATGGTGATGGTGTTCAACATGCTCACCTTCAACGGCAAGCTGATGGAACAGGTGCCCACCGCGATTGCGGCCACGCCGGAAATGACGGCCGCCGGCCGGGCCTCGCCGACCATGCCGGCGGCGCAGCTGCTGGCCATCGCACGCGAGCACGGCGGCGAGCGCTTCACGCCGGAGGCCATCCGCTTCCAGCGCTATGGCGATGCCAATGCCGTGGCCGAAGTCCGTGGCGACAGCGAGCGGGCGCTGGGCAATGGCGGCTCCGTGGGCATCCACGCGGCGGCCAACGAGCCGAACGCCGGCAAGCTGATCGCCAACCAGACCCCCGGCGCGCGTGACACCAATCACACGCTGTATAGCGGCATCTTCGCACTGCACTACGGCACCTACGGCGACCTGCCCGTGCGGATCGTCTACCTGCTGGCGGGCCTGGCGGGTGCGTTCCTGTTCTACTCGGGCAACCTGCTGTGGATCGAGTCGCGCCGCAAGACGCGCCAGGCCGAGCAGCCGCGCGTGCATCGCCTGCTGGCGCAGGCCACGGTGGGCGTGTGCATCGGCACCTGTATCGGCGTGGCGCTGTGCTTCCCGGCCGCGCTGCTGTGGCCCGAGCGCGCCGTGAGCTATGTGTTCTGGCCGGTGTTCCTGCTGGCGGTGGGCTGGTCGCTGGTGCGTCCGCCCGTGCGGGCGGCCGTCGAGCTGCTCTATGTGGCAGCACTGGCCTCGCTGACCGTGCCGCTCGCCAATGCCCTGCTGACCGGCGACCACTTCATCGTGGCCGCCCTGCACGGGCGCTGGGGCGTGGCTGGCTTCGATATCGGCGCCATCGCGCTGGCGGTGGGCTACGTGGTGCTGGCCCGTGCCACGCAGCGGCGTGCGCACAACGGCCCGGCGGAATCGGTCTGGGCGCTGCGTCCGGCCACACCCGAGCAGGCCGCGCAACCGGCCCTGCGCAAGGCCGACGCGTCTTGATGTGCCGGCGTCTCTCTCCATCGGGGAGAGACGCCTTCTGCTTTCCCCTCAGCGCAAGTGCTGTTCCATCGCCTGCTTCAAGTCCGCGATCAGGTCGCGTGAATCTTCCAGGCCGATGTAGAGCCGCACCAGTTCCCCCGCATTCTCCCAGCCAGCCGGCGGCCACGTGCCCGCCGGACGCATGGTGTCCACGTGGTACGGCACGGCCAGGCTGTGCGCCCCGCCCCACGACCAGCCAATCGCATACAGCTTCAGGGCCTCGACGAAGGCGTCCACCTGCTCGCGCCCAAAACGGCTGTGCAGGATGATCGAGAACAGCCCGCTCGCACCGGTGAAGTCGCGCCGCCATTCGGCATGGCCGGGGCAATCGGGCAGCGCGGGATGGAGCACGCGCGTCACCTCGGGCCGCTTGGTCAGCCATTCGGCAATCTCGCGCGCGGACCGGTCATGCGCGGCCAGCCGCACCGGCATGCTTGCCATGCCGCGCAGGACCAGGAAGCAGTCATCGGCGGACACGCCCCAGCCCATCACCATGCGCGTGCGCTTGAGGCGGTTGTGGAGCGATTCGTCGGCCGTGATCACGGCGCCCATCAGCACGTCGCTGCCGCCCGACTGGTATTTGGTCAGTGCCTGCACCGAGATGTCGATACCCTTCGCGAACGGCTGGAAGTAGACGCCCGCCGACCAGGTATTGTCGATGGCCGTGAGCACGCCGCGCGCCTTGGCGGCCGCGACAATGGCCTCGGTATCGGGCACTTCCATCGTCACCGAGCCCGGCGCCTCGAGCCAGATCAGCTTGGTGTTGGGCCGGATCATCGACGCGATGCTGGCACCCGCCATGGGGTGGTAGTAGCGCACGCTCACGCCGAATTCGCGGGCCAGCCATTCGCCATGGTCGCGATTGGGGCCGTAGACGTTGTCCGGCACGAGCACGTCGTCGCCGGATTTCAGGAACGCGAAATAGACCAGCGAGATGGCGCCCATGCCGGACGGCAGCAGCAGGGTATGCCGGCCCCCTTCGATCTGGGCAAGCTGCTGGCACAGCGCCTCGCTGGTGGGCGTGGCGTGCAGGCCGTAGCGCCAGTAGGTCTTCGTGGGGTCGCCATAGGCGCGCAATTCGTCCAGATTGCGGAAGACCACGGTCGAGCCGCGATAGGTCGGCGTGGAAAACGAGTCGAAGCCCGGCGCGATGTCGAGTTCGGGCTGGACAGCCAGCGTCTGGAGGTAGCGGGAGGCGTCGGATTGGGAACGGTCGGACACGGCGAAATCCTCGTTTGCGGAAGGTCGGATCAGACGTCCGAGCTTACCAGCAAATGCCGGGCTGGCCGAGAGGCCACCGTCACCGCGCCTGATCTGGCTCAGCGCGAGTTGCCGATCGAGATCGAGGATTTCGGCACGGGCGGCGCATAGGTGACGCCGCTGCTGGGCCGCATGTCGAATGGCGGAATAACGAGGTAGCCGCCAAGCGGGCGGATGAAGAACGGCAGCACGATGGCCGGGTTGAAGGCGTCGGTCCAGGTGCCGCTCACCGCGCCGCTCTGGTCGATGCGGCCTTCCCAGTTGCCCGAGACGCGCGTGCCGTCATCGGACTCTTCCATCAGGAAGGCGCCTTCGTTCCATTCGCCAGACAACAGGCGCACACCGCCCTTGCCGTCGCCGGAGGCGTACTCGCCCTGCAGGCTGTCGCGGGTATCGGTCTTGGGGCCGACGCGCAGCCGCACTTGTTTGTCGCCGACATTGCCGACGTAGACCGGGAACTTCGCGTACTCGGAGCGCGGCGCCAGCGAGCCGACCGGGCCCGAGGACAGCGACGTCCCGCGCCGGGCTTCCCCAGCGCGGATGGCCTCGTTGATGCCGAGACTGCCCTGCCCGCCCTGCCCACCTGTTGACAACGACTCGCTGCCAGCCGCCTGGGCGGCCAGCGGAACGAACACCGCGAACGCGGCAACAACGGTCAGGCGGAAAGGCATCGGACGCAGCAAGGCAAACCCCGGATCAGGACTCAGATACGCTCAAAGATAGCAGCAATGCCCTGGCCACCGCCAATGCACATCGTCACGAGCGCATAGCGGCCCTGCACGCGTTGCAGTTCGTGCACAGCCTTGACGGTAATCAGCGCGCCGGTCGCACCAATCGGATGGCCCAGCGAGATCCCCGAGCCGTTCGGGTTGACCTTGGCCGGATCGAGGCCGAGCGCCTTGGTCACGGCGCACGCCTGGGCAGCGAAGGCCTCGTTGGCCTCGATCACATCGAGATCCTTGACCGACAGGCCGGCGCGTTCGAGCGCGATCCTGGTGGCCGGCACCGGGCCGATACCCATGGTCTTAGGGTCCACGCCGGCGTGGCCGTAGGACACCAGGCGCGCCAGCGGCTTCAGGCCACGGCGCTCGGCTTCGGCGCGCTCCATCAGCACCACGGCGGCCGCCGCGTCGTTCAGACCCGACGCATTGCCCGCCGTCACCGTGCCGTTTTCCTTGACGAAGACCGGCTTGAGCTTGGTCATGTCGTCGATGGTGGCGTCGTGGCGAACGTGCTCGTCGGTGTCGAACACGACATCGCCCTTGCGGGACTTCAGCGTGACGGGAACGATCTGGTCCTTGAAATGACCGGCCTTGATGGCAGCCGACGCGCGGCGGTGCGACTCCAGCGCAGCCTCGTCCTGCTGGGCGCGCGAGATGTCGTACTCCTTGGCCACGTTCTCGGCCGTCACGCCCATGTGGATGGCGTGGAACGGGTCGTGCAGCGCGCCGAGCATCATGTCGACGAGCTTGGCATCGCCCATGCGCGCGCCCCAGCGCGCCATCGGCGCCAGGTACGGCGCGCGGCTCATGCTCTCCGCGCCACCGCCGATGGCCACGTCGGCATCGCCGAGCAGGATGGACTGGGCGGCGCTGACGATGGCCTGGAGGCCCGAACCGCAGAGACGGTTCACAGTCAGTGCGGGGGCGTTGATCGACACCCCGCCGTTCACGGCCGCCACGCGGCCCAGGTACATGTCTTTAGGTTCGGTCTGGATCACATTGCCGAATACCACGTGGCCGACGTCGTCGCCGGACACGTTGGCGCGGGCCAGTGCCTCGCGCACGACCAGCGCGCCCAGATCGGTCGGGGCCACGTCCTTCAGGCTGCCGCCGAAGGTGCCGATTGCGGTGCGCACACCGCTGACAACCACCACTTCACGCGTCATGTCTTGTCTCCATGAGTTCATGTTGCGGCGCACAGTATAGTCCCGGCCACCCCAAAACGAACGACCGTACTTTTACCTAATGTCCCGGGCCCGGCAGTGACGTTTAAACCACTTCACCCCACAGATCGTGGCCATCGGCGCCGGTAATCTTCACGTGGACGAAGTCGCCGGTCTTGTAGCGTTGCGACGGCTTCGCGGCCGGGTCGATATAGACCAGACCGTCGATCTCGGGCGCATCGGCGGACGACCGGCCCACGCCGCCATCCTGGTTCACCTCGTCCACCAGCACGCGCAGCGTCTGGCCGACCTTGCGTTGCAGGCGGCGCGCGGAAACTTCCTCGGCCACCTCCATGAACCGCGCGCGGCGCTCGTCACGTACCTCGTCCGGCAGCGCGCCGGGCAGGTCGTTCGCGGTGGCGCCGTCCACGGGCGAATAGGCGAAGCAGCCCACGCGGTCCAGCTCGGCTTCGGCGATGAAGTCGAGCAGCGTCTGGAACTCTTCCTCGGTCTCGCCCGGGAACCCGGCGATGAACGTGCTGCGGATGGTCAGCTCGGGGCACATCTCGCGCCAGGCGCGAATGCGATCCAGCGTCTTTTCGGCATTGGCCGGGCGCTTCATGCGCTTGAGCACGTCCGGGTGGGCGTGCTGGAGCGGCACGTCGAGGTACGGCAGCACGTTGCCCTGCGACATCAGCGGAATAATCTCATCCACGTGCGGGTACGGGTACACGTAGTGCAGGCGCACCCAGGCGCCGTACTGGCTGGCCAGTTCGCCCAGCGCGCCGACCAGTTCGGTCATGCGGGTCTTGAGCGGGCGGCCATTCCAGAAGCCGGTGCGGTACTTCACGTCCACGCCATAGGCGCTGGTGTCCTGCGAGATCACCAGCAGCTCCTTGACGCCCGACTTGAACAGGTTTTCAGCCTCCAGCATCACTTCCGCCACCGGACGCGAGACCAGATCACCCCGCATCGACGGGATGATGCAGAACGAGCAGCGGTGATTGCAGCCTTCGGAAATCTTCAGGTAGGCGTAATGCTTGGGCGTGAGCTTGATGCCGGCCGGCGGCACGAGGTCCGTGAACGGATCGTGCGGCTTGGGCAGGTGCGTGTGGACGGCCTGCATGACCTCCCCCAGCGCATGCGGGCCGGTCACGGCCAGCACCTTCGGGTGAACCGACGAGACGATGTCGTGCCCGGCCGCATCCTTCTTGGCGCCCAGGCAACCCGTGACGATGACCTTGCCGTTCTCGGCCAGGGCCTCGCCGATGGCGTCCAGGCTCTCTTGCACGGCTTCGTCGATGAAGCCGCAGGTGTTCACCACGACCAGATCGGCATCGTTATAGGTACCGCTGATCGCGTAGCCTTCGGCGCGCAACTGGGTCAGGATCTGCTCGGAATCCACCAGCGCCTTCGGACAGCCCAGGCTGACAAACCCCACGCGGGGCAAATTGGCTACGCCGGCCGCGTAAGCCGTTGATTTTTCGTCACTTTTCACTTGTACTTCCTGACTGCGTCTTGTGGGGGCCGGCGCAAGGCCGAAGGTGGGGCGAATTTTAACCCAGGGCGGGCGATTGGGCGTCGTGATGCAGAAGCGGGAGCCACTCGCTTCATGACAAACGACATCGCCGCGGGCGCCCCAATAAAGGCGCGCGCGGCGATGGGGGAATCCGGACGACCGGCGGGCCGGCCTGGGTGTGCCTCGGTGGCTTACTTCTTTTCCTGCTGGTTGAACGGGAACGTGCCGAACATGTTCTTGGCCTGGTTCTGCATCTGTTCCTGCATCTGCACGAACAGGTTCTTGCTCTGCTCGATGTAGTTGCTCATCATGCCCTGCATCATCGGGCCCTGCATGTTCATGAACTGCGACCACATGTCCGGGCTGAAGGCCTCGCCCGAGTAGAGGCCCTTCGAGTTCTCGGCCAGCTTGTTCTGGATGTCGATGAACGCCTGGATGTTCTTTTCCAGGTAGGTGCCCATCATGCCCTGCATGGCATGTCCGTAGAAGCGGATGATCTGCGACAGCATGGCGCTCGAGAACATCGGCACGCCGCCGGTTTCCTCTTCCAGGATGATCTGCAGCAGGATGCTGCGCGTCAGTTCGTCGCCGGACTTGGCGTCCACGACCTTGAATTCCTCGGAATCCATGACCAGCTGCTTGACGTCCGCGAGCGTAATGTAGGTGCTGGTCTGCGTGTCGTAGAGCCGGCGATTCGGGTATTTCTTGATCAGTCGCTCTGCGCCTTTTTTGGTCGTGGCCATCGGTGCTCTATCCTTTGTCGTCGCTGATGCATGGGGTGCGCATCTGCTGCTGCGCGCTGCTGCACCGCATGCGATGCACTGCGCAATCGGGGGCGCCCGCGCCGCGCTCTAGTTTGGTGCCGGGGGCGCCGCTGACCTGATTCTATGCTCAAGAAAGCACTAAGAAAAGCCACCCCGATTAAGGAAAACCCGCAGCATCGTATGCAAAACGGGCCGTCCTGGCAGCCAGGCGGCCCGTTTTGCGAGGTGCGCCGCGGCACGCTTCCGGCCTGCTGCAGCGCGCTCGGTGCGCCGCAGCAGGCCGGCCGCGCGTCGCGCAGCCAGCGGCCGGTCAGCCCATGTGCAGGCCGCCGTTGAGCGAGAAGTCGGCGCCCGTGGAGAAGCCCGATTCGTCCGAAGCCAGCCATGCGCAGATCGACGCGATTTCCTCCGGCAGGCCCAGGCGCTTGACCGGAATCGTCGCCACGATCTTGTCCAGCACATCCTGGCGGATGGACTTGACCATGTCCGTGGCGATATAGCCCGGCGACACCGTGTTGACCGTCACGCCCTTGGTGGCTACTTCCTGCGCCAGCGCCATGGTGAAGCCGTGCAGGCCGGCCTTGGCCGTCGAGTAGTTGGTCTGGCCGAACTGGCCCTTCTGCCCGTTCACCGACGAGATATTGACGATGCGGCCCCAGCCGCGGTCCGCCATGCCGTCGATGACCTGCTTGGTCACGTTGAACAGCGACGTCAGGTTGGTGTCGATCACCGCGTCCCAGTCGGCCCGCGTCATCTTGCGGAACACCACGTCGCGGGTGATACCGGCGTTGTTGATCAGCACGTCCACCTCGCCGACATCGGCCTTGACCTTGTCGAAGGCGGATTTGGTCGAATCCCAGTCGGCCACGTTGCCCTCGGACGCCACGAACTCGAAGCCGAGCGCGCGCTGCTGTTCGAGCCACTTCTCGCGGCGCGGCGAATTCGGGCCGCAGCCCGCCACCACCTTGTAGCCGTCACGGGCCAGGCGCTGGCAAATGGCGGTTCCGATGCCGCCCATGCCGCCGGTCACATATGCAATGCGCTGAGTCATATTCACTCCTGTTGGCTCGCTGATCGATGCAATGGCACCGATCTCTGTTATAGACGCCGGCGGACAAATCCATGTCTCCTGCCGCCGGCTACCCCTCAGTGCAACTCAAATACTCGTTTTCGGCCGGATCAGTCTCGCTTAGTTCCGTTCCACGGCCAGCGCCACGCCCATGCCGCCGCCGATGCACAGCGAGGCCAGGCCCTTCTTGGCGTCGCGGCGCTTCATTTCGTGCAGCAGCGTCACCAGGATGCGGCAGCCGGACGCGCCAATCGGATGACCAATGGCGATGGCCCCGCCGTTGACGTTGATCTTCGACTGGTCCCAGCCCATCTGCTGGTGCACGGCCAGCGCCTGCGCGGCGAAGGCTTCGTTGATTTCCATCAGGTCCAGGTCCTGCACGCCCCAGCCCGCGCGCGACAGGCAGCGCTTGCTGGCCGGCACCGGGCCCATGCCCATCACGGCCGGGTCCACGCCGGCGTTGGCGTAAGCCTTGATGGTGGCCAGCGGGGTCAGGCCCAATTCCTTGGCCTTGGCGGCCGACATCACCACCACGGCGGCGGCGCCGTCATTGAGGCCCGAGGCGTTGGCGGCCGTCACCGTGCCGGCCTTGTCGAAGGCTGGCTTCAGGCCGGACAGGCTGTCCAGCGTGGCGCCCTGGCGCACGAATTCGTCGGTCTTGAACGCCACCGGGTCGCCCTTGCGCTGCGGAATCAGCACCGGCACGATTTCCTCGTCGAAGCGGCCAGCCTTCTGGGCCGCCTCGGCCTTGTTCTGGGAGCCCACGGCGAACTCGTCCTGCGCCTCGCGCGTGATGCCGTACTCCTTGGCGACGTTCTCCGCCGTGATGCCCATGTGGTACTGGTTGTACACGTCCCACAGGCCATCGACGATCATCGAGTCGACCAGCTTGGTGTCGCCCATGCGGAAGCCGTCGCGCGAGCCCGGCAGCACGTGCGGCGCGGCGCTCATGTTCTCCATGCCGCCGGCCACGACGATCTCCGCCTCGCCGGCGATGATCGCATTGGCGGCCAGCATCACGGCCTTCAGGCCCGAGCCGCATACCTTGTTGATGGTCATGGCCGGCACCATGTCCGGCAGGCCGGCCTTGCGCGAGGCCTGGCGCGCCGGGTTCTGGCCGGCGGCAGCCGTGAGCACCTGGCCCATGATGACCTCGCTCACCTGGTCCGGCTTCACGCCGGCGCGCTCGAGCGCGGCCTTGATGACGAGGGCGCCCAGCTCCGGCGCCGGAATCTTGGCCAGCGAGCCGCCAAACTTGCCAACTGCGGTGCGGGCTGCGGAAACGATGACGATGTCGGTCATTTGAAGTCCTTTCGAGAAAGCATGAAGCCAATCGGTACGAAACCCCGGGCCAGTCCCACGGAACCGGCCCCGGCGGAAAACGTTCAGGCGCGCTGCTTGACGTAGCGGCCCGGTGCGGGTTCGATGGCCCGGTAGCGGGCGTTGCCGTAGTCGGCCGGCGCAGCGCGCTTGGCGCCGGCCTGCTTGCCTAGCCAGGCCATCCAGTCCGGCCACCAGCTGCCGGGCTTCTCCTCGGCACCGGCCAGCCATTCCTGGGCCGAACCGGGCAGCGCCTCGTTGATCCAGTGGCTGCGCTTCTTCTTGGCCGGCGGGTTGATCACGCCGGCGATATGGCCGGACGCGCCGAGCACGAAGCGCAGCTTGTTGTTCAGCAGGCCGGTGGAAGCGTACGCGGACGTCCACGGCACGATGTGGTCCTCGCGCGAGCCATAGATATAGGTAGGCACGTCGATGTCACCCAGGTCCAGCGGCGCGTTGCAGACGCTCAGCTTGCCGGGCACCTTCAGTTCGTCCTGCAGATACATATGGCGCAGGTACCAGCAGTACCACGGCCCCGGCAGGTTGGTGGCGTCGCCGTTCCAGAACAGCAGGTCGAACGGTACCGGCGTGTTGCCCTTGAGGTAGTTGTCGACCACGTAGTTCCAGACCAGGTCGTTCGGCCGCAGGAACGAGAACGTGTTGGCCAGCTCCACGCCGCGCAGCAGCGCGCATGGGGCCCCGGCGGCGCCGCCGATGGTGGCCTCGCGCAGTTGCACATGCGGTTCGTCGACGAATACATCCAGGATGCCGGTGTCGGTGAAATCGAGCAGCGCGGTCAGCAGCGTCAGGCTGGCCACCGGGCGCTCGCCGCGCGCGGCCAGCACGGCCAGCGCCGTGGCGACGATGGTGCCGCCCACGCAGAAGCCGAGCACGTTGATCTTGTCCTGCCCGCTGATGTCCCGTGCCACCTCGATCGCGCGGATGGCCGCGTGCTCGATGTAGTCGTCCCAGGTGCGCTCGGCCATCGACGCATCGGGGTTGCGCCACGACACCAGGAAGACCGTGTGGCCCTGCTCCACCACGTAGCGGACCAGCGAGCTTTCGGGCTGCAGGTCAAGGATGTAGAACTTGTTGATGCACGGCGGCACCAGCAGCAGCGGCCGGGCGTGGACCTTGTCGGTCAGCGGCTTGTACTGGAGCAGCTGGAAGTATTCGTTCTCATAGACCACCGCGCCTTCGGTCACGGCCACGTTGCGGCCCACCTCGAAGGCGGTTTCGTCGGTCTGGGAGATCTTGCCCCGGGTCAGGTCCCCGAGCATGTTGCGCATGCCGGTGCGCAGCGATTCGCCGCCCGATTCGATCAGGCGCTGCTGGGCGTCGGGATTGGTGGCGAGGAAGTTGGCGGGCGACATCGCGTCCACCCACTGCGACACCGCGAAGCGGATGCGCTGGCGGGTCTTGGCGTCGGCCTCCACGGCGTCGGCCAGCTCGGTCATCGTGCGGGCGGTCAGCAGGTAGAACGCGGCGGCGTAGCGGTACGGCGCGTTGTTGCGCCAGGCCGCGCTGGCGAAGCGGCGATCGGACAGGCGCTGGCTGGCGGCCTCGGCATCGCCGTTGCCATTGCCGGCAGCGCCGTTCGGCACGGCAGCCGCGCCCATTTCACGCCAGAGTTCGGAGAAATCCTTCAGGTAACGTTCCTGGATCTGGGCCAGCAACGTGGGCGGGATCTTCAGACCGGCGCCGGCCGGGCCCTGGAATGCGCCCTGGAACGCCCTGGCAAACGCATCGCCGCCGGGAAAGCCCGGAAACGCGCCCGGCACGCCGTTCGGCATGCCTGACGGAAAACCGGGCGGCAGCTTGCCGTTGATTTCGGGAGCCCACTGACGGGACCACTCCAGCCATGCAGCTGGATCGAATGGCCCCGGCGCAAACTGAAACGGTTGGGACTTGTCTTCCGCGCTGGAAGCTGCCGCACCTTTGCCGGTCGCCATGATGTATTCGTCTCTCTGCCGTCGTGATGTGAAGACGGGCTCGGGGTAACTGTCTCCCGACCCGCCCCGAATCCGGGTTGCGCCTCTGGGTAATCTGGTCACCCAGACCGGGACGCCGCATCGGCGGCGCCAGGTCATACGCTATGCTTGCCGGCGAAACCCTGGAGAACTTCCTCGGTTCCGATACATTTGAAGGCATTGTTGCCTTGCAATGTAGACGCTGTCAATGCGGAATTCCGCATTGCGAACGCGCGTGCGGGAAACGCATCCCCGACCTACCGGACGGTAAGCCTGAGGCGGGTTCGCGGGCAGTCCGGGGGCCGTTTCCGGCCGCCACGTGACGGCACCGTACTTTTAACAGAAAGAGATGAACGCCTGATGTATATCGTCGCAATCGGCTGGATCTACGTAGCCCTGATGATGTCGATTACCGAGACGAACCTCGTGGCCGGGGTGGCCACGTTCCTGTGCTACGGCGTGGCGCCGGTATCGATCGTCGTCTACATCATGGGAACGCCCGGCCGGCGGCGCAGGCGCCAGGCGCGCGAGGCCGCCGAACGTGCAGCAGAACGGGCAGCCAAACGACCCGCCGGGCAGGCCGGGCCGAAGCCCGTGGAGGAAGCTGACGCGTCAGGCCGCTAGCCAGACCAGCGTGGCCATGCGGCCCGTGATACGGTCGCGGCGATAGGAATAGAAACGCGCCGCGTCGGCCACGGTGCAGGCATCGCCGCCGTAGACGCGCGTGCAGCCGGCGCGCGCCAGCCGGGTACGGGCCAGCGCGTACAGGTCGGCCCAATACTTGCCCGGCGCGCCAGGGCGGAATGCCGCCTCGACAGCCGGCCGCTCCGCCTCGCGGGCCTGGGCCAGGAATGCTTCCCGGACCTCGACGCCCACTTCGAACGCCGATGGGCCGATAGCCGGGCCCAGCCAAGCCAGCCACTCCGAACCAGGGCCTGCCTGCGCGGCCATGCGTGCCAGGGTGGCCTCGATCACGCCGTCGCAGAGCCCGCGCCAGCCGGCATGGGCGGCGCCGACCACCGTGCCCGCCGCATCGCACAGCAACACCGGCAGGCAGTCCGCCGTCATGATCGCGCAGACATGGCCGGGGGTGGTGGCGATGCTGGCGTCGGCACGCGGCACGCCGCCCTCCCCGCCTTCCATCCCATCGGCGGTCGCCACGGCACAGCCGTGAACCTGCTCCAGCCAGCGCGGCATGGCAGGCAAATGCGCTGCCAGCCGACGACGGTTCTCCGCCACGGCGGACGGGTCGTCCCCCACATGCGTACCGAGATTGAGCCCGCCCGGGCTGCCATCGGCCAGCCCGTAGGGGCCGACGCTCACGCCGCCCTGGCGGGTCGTGGACAGCGCCCGCACGCGGGCCGGCGCCGGCCAGTCCGGCACGATCCAGCCGGATTGCCGCTCAATCGTCATCGTCATCCTTCACGTAGATGATCTCGACGTCGTGGTCGTCATCGTCATCGAAGTCGTCATCGTCGTCCTCGAGCTGCCGCGCCGCGTAGCCTTCGAAGTCGAGCGCCTCGATCAGGTCCTGCATGTCCTCGGGCGGCTCGGCCTCCCAGGACACCTTGCGCCCGGTCTCCGGATGCACCAGTCCCAGCTTGTACGCATGCAGTGCCTGGCGCTCGAACGGCACCGGCAGCGTCACGCGGATGGCCGGGCGCTGGCCGCGCTTGGTGGCCTTGTGGTAGACCGGGTCGCCCACCAGCGGATGGCCGATCGACTCGAAATGCACGCGGATCTGGTGCGTGCGGCCGGTTTCGAGCTGGCACATCACCATCGACACCTTGCCGCGGCCCAGCGGCACCGTGCCCAGCGTCTTGAAGTGCGTGCGCGACGGCTTGCCGCTATTGGTATGGACGATGGCCATGCGGGTACGCTCGCGCGGGTCGCGGCCGATCGGCGCGTCGATGGTGCCCTCGTCCGGCGTCTCGCCCCAGACCAGCGCGAGGTAGGTGCGCTTGACGGTCCGGGCGGCCAGCTGGCGCACGAGGTCGGTCTGCGCGGTAAGCGTACGGGCGACGACCATCAGGCCCGAGGTTTCCTTGTCCAGCCGATGCACGATACCGGCGCGCGGCAGTTGGCGCGCGGCCGGGTCGCGGTGCAGCAGGCCGTTGAGCACCGTACCGCTCCAGTTACCGGCGGCCGGATGCACGACCAGCCCGGCCGACTTGTTGATGACGAGCAGCGTGGCGTCCTCGAACACCACGTCCAGCGGCACGTCCTCCGCCGTGAAGGCGAGGGACTCCGGCGCAACCTGCGGCTGGATCTCGATCTGCTGGCCCATCTGGACCGAAGCCTTGGCGCGGCTCGGCTCGCCATCCACCCGCACGGCGCCTTCCTCGATCCATTGCTGGATGCGGCTGCGCGAGAATTCACTGAAATGCCGCGCGAGCAGTTTGTCGAGCCGCTCGCCATGTGATGCACTATCCACTTCTAGAGTTAAAGGCGGCTGATCCACGGCGGTGGCGGGCGTGGCCATCACCGCGCCACCGGTTTCGCCGAGATCGCTGACATCGCCGAGATCGTCATTGAAATCGTCGGCATCCAGCGGGGAATCGAGATCCGCCGGGGAATCGTTCGCCGGACCGTTTTCGGCCTTAGGGCTTGGGCTATAATGCTTGACGCTATTTTTCATCCGGAACAGGTTGCCCAATGCAATTGCAGAGCATGAAACGCGCGAACTGGCGCGCGAGATTTGGAGCGATTTTGCTCGCAGGCGGCTGCGTCATGCTGTCTGCATGCGGCCTGCTTGGCGACCAGCCCGACGAAACGGCCGGCTGGTCGGCGAACAAATTATATTCGGAAGCCAAGGATGCGCTGGATGGCGGCGACTATACACGCGCCGTCAAGCTCTATGAAAAGCTGGAAGGCCGCTACCCGTTCGGCCGCTACGCCCAGCAGGCGCAGATCGACACCGCGTTCGCCAACTACAAGGATGGCGAGACTGCCGCCGCGCTGGCCGCCGTCGACCGCTTCATCCAGCTGCACCCGAGCCATCCCAACATTGATTACGCCTACTACCTCAAGGGCCTGATCAACTTCAACGACAACCTGGGCTGGCTGGGCCGCTTCTCGGGCCAGGACCTGAGCGAACGCGACCCGAAAGCCGCGCGTGCCGCCTACGACGCTTTCCAGATCCTGATCACGCGCTACCCGGACAGCAAGTACGCGCCGGACGCGACGCTGCGGATGCAGTACATCGTCAATGCGCTGGCCCAGCATGAAGTGCATGCCGCCCGCTATTACTATCGCCGCGGCGCCTACCTGGCGGCCGTGAACCGGGCCCAGCAGGCGCTGAAGGACTACGACGGCGCGCCGGCCAACGAGGAAGCGCTGTACATCATGGTGCGCTCGTACGATTCGCTGGGCATGAAGGATCTGCGCGATGACGCGGCCCGCGTGATGGAGCGCAACTATCCGGACAGCGACTTCGTGAAGTACGGCGCGCGCCGGAAAGACAAGTCCTGGTGGGAAGTGTTCTGAGACGCGCCCGCAGCCAATAAAAAACCCGACGATCCCGTCGGGTTTTTTATTGCCCTTATTCGTCCGCCGGCGCCTGCTCTGGCTCCGGCTCTGACTCTGGCCCCGCCTTCCGCAATCCCTCCAGGAAGCGGATCACGGTGTCTGCCTCCCGGGTGCGCGTGAACGGCGGCAGGCTCTGCCAGATCTGGCGGCCATAGGGCTTTTCCACGAGCCGGGTGTCGCAGATCGCCAGCACGCCCCGGTCGGACTCGGAGCGGATCAGTCGCCCCGCGCCCTGCTTCAGCGTGATGACCGCGTGCGGCAACTGGTGCACCGCGAATGGACTGAGGCCCTTCTTCTGCAGCACCTCCATCCGGGCGGCCAGCACCGGGTCGTCGGGCGGGGCGAAGGGCAGCTTGTCGATGATGACCAGCGACAGCGCTTCGCCGCGCACATCCACCCCTTCCCAGAAGCTCTGGCTGCCGACCAGCACCGCGTTGCCGAGTTGCCGGAAGCGATCCAGCAACTCGGTCCGGCTCGCCTGGCCCTGCACCAGCAGCGGCAGGTTCAGCCCGCGCTCGGCAAACAGGTCGTACAGCATGTCCGATGCCTTCTGCACCGCGCGCAGCGTGGTGCAGAGCAGGAAGGTGCGTCCGCCGGCGGCCTCGATCAGTGGCATCGCCTCATGGACCACCGCCTCGGTGAACTGGGGCGACTGCGGCGCCGGCATGTTGCGCGGCACGTAGAGCAGGCCCTGCTTCGCGTAATCGAACGGGCTTGGCAGCGTCAGCGAGCGGTCCTTGTCCAGACCGAGCTGGGCCGCGTAGTGGGTGAAGTTGCCCTTCACGGACAGCGTGGCCGAGGTGAAAACCCAGGCGCGCGGCTGGCCCTCGCGCTGGCGCGTGAAGATCGGTGCGATGGACAGCGGCGTGCGATGCAGTTGCACGGTGTGCGAGAACACCTCGACCCAGCGCACAGTCTCCGGGCCCAGTGACACGGGTACCGGCGGCAGCTTTCCATCGTCCCCGCCATCGCCCTCACCTTCCCCACTGGCGTCTGCCGGCGCGGCCGGGGCGGGCGCCGGCGCCACGCGGTCGTCGCGCCAGGCCGCCAGCCGCTGGGCCAGTTCCACCGCCCGGCGGTGGCACTGTTCGAGCGACTCCGCGCGTTCGGCCTGGCTTTCCAGCGCCTCGACAAAATCCGACAGCGCGCTGTCCAGCGCGTCGAGCGTCTCGAAGAACGGCTCGCGCGTGCGCGGGTCGGATTCGATCTGGCCCAGCGCCAGCCGCAGGTTGTCCTTGCCGAAGGCCAGCCGCAGGTCGCGCGCGGCGCGTTCCAGCGGACCACCGAGCGCCACCCAGTCCACGGCATCGCGCGCATGGGAGAGCCCTTCCGCCACGGTGTCGCGCGCCAGTTCCAGCAGCTGGCTGGTGGAAAGCGTTTCGCCGAAGAACAGCGTCGCGGTTTCCGGCAACTGGTGGGCTTCGTCGAAGATCACCGTGTTGGCGGCGGGTAGCAATTCGGCCATGCCGGTGTCGCGCAGCACCACATCGGCAAAAAACAGGTGATGGTTCACCACCACCACGTCGGCCTGCTGCGCCTCCTTGCGGGCGCGCATCACAAAGCACTCCTTGTACTGCGGGCACTCGCTGCCGAGGCAGTTGTCGCGCGTGGACGTCACGAGCTGCCAGACCGGCGCGTTCTCGGGCACGGCGGCCAGTTCGGCCTTGTCGCCCGAGGTGGTGGTCTTGGCGAAGCGGCCGATGTCACGCAGCCACGCCGCGTCCTGTTTCGACGCCAGCCGGCCATTGGCCTGCGCGCGCTCGAGGTGGTAGTGGCACAGGTAGTTGGAACGCCCCTTGAGCAGCGAGACCGAAATCGGCACGTTCAGCGCCTTGCGCACCGTGGGAATGTCGCGCAGGAACAGCTGGTCCTGGAGGTTCTTGGTGCCCGTGGACAGGATCACCTTGCCACCCCACAGCATCGCCGGGACGAGGTAGGCAAAGGTCTTGCCCGTACCCGTGCCCGCCTCGACGATCACCGAGTCGTTCTGGGCGATAGCGCCCGCCACGGCCTCGGCCATCTTCTGCTGGGACGCGCGCGGCCGGTAGCCGGGGATGCCGGTGGCCAGCGTGCCGGTATCGGCGAAGATCGTCGCCAGCTGCGCCGCCTGCGTGGCCGCCTGGTTGGCCGATGCCGCCGCCACCGCCTCGTTCAGCGAGGTGTGGTCGTCCTGCGGCAGCGCTTCAGGGGATGGCGTTTCGGCGGATTCGGGAAGCGCGTCGTCGGTCGGTTCAGACAAAATGGGCTTTCTGCAAAGGCGTGGCGCGTGGGGCGCGCCTGCGGGAAATCAGGCCGGTACGTCCGGCTCGAGCTGAAGCTGCAACAGCGTGATGGCGTCCTTGAGCTTGAGCCGGCGCTTCTTGAGTCGGCGCAGCTGAAGTTCGTCGTGGGCGGCGTCCTCGGACAGGTGATCGATCAGGAAATCGAGATCGCGATGCTCGATTTGCAGTTCGATGATCTGCCGCGCCAGTGTGTTGAGATTCTCATCCATGTAGCGGCTCCCCGTGGATCGTCCGGCCGGCGCCGACAGCCTGCGCTGTCACGCCGGTCAGAACCCGAACGGGCTCGGGGTGGAACCCTGGCCCTGCTTTTTCTTTTCCTCGGCATTGGCGCGGCGCTCGTCGAGGTCCTTCTGGCGCTGGGCGGCGTCCGCCTGCTTCTGCTGGTAGGCCCGCGTGTTTTCCTGTCGCTGGCGGGCCTGGTCGGCGCCCTTCTGGCGCGCCTCGTTCATCTTGGCGTCGAAGTCGGACTGCTTCTGGTTGTACTTCTCGGCGTTGGCGGCGCGCTGGGGCGCGTCGGCGCCCTGCTGGGCGTCGCGCAGCGCCTGTTCCTGCTGCTTGCGGTCGTAGGAGGCACGGCTGGCGGCCTCGTTGGCGGCGCGGCCCGGCTGGCCGGCCTCGTACTCGGCCTGGCGCAGCGCCTGCTCGCGGTCGCGCTCGGCGGCCTTCCAGGCACGTTCGGCATCGCCCACTTCCAGTTCCTTGGCGCGCAGCACGTGGAGTTCATCGCGCTGCACGTCCTTGGCCTGGTCGATGCAGCGGTTCACGAGGAACTTGCTGTAGCAGGCACGTTCGGCCTCGGCGAAGCGGTAATTGGTCCACGCGCGGGAGTCGCCAATCGCCTTGCGCTCGGCCTCGAAGTCGCGCGGGGGCGGGTTCCTGGTCTGCGCAAGGGCCGGCGCGGCCAGCAAGCAGGCGGCGCACATTGCGGCAAGGACGGGGGTGGAGACGAGATGGGCCACGGCGGCCGAACGGGGCTTGACGATCATGGCCGAATTCTAGCATCCGGGGGGCTTGTCAGCCCCACCGGCAAACGTTGCAACATGTGTCCGATCCGGGGCTGGGGTGGGGCTGGGGTGGGGCCGAAGCCAGGCTGGCACGGGGCTGGCGGGGTGCGCGGGGGCGGTGTCGCGGAACAGGCACGTGAAAAGCCGTCTTCCCGTCACCGGCAGTGCCCTGCGCTTGTGGCAAAATGCCCCGCTTTCGACCGACTAGTTTCCCGATGTCCAACTTGCCTGCTTCCGTCTCGCAAAAGATTGTGTCGCTCATCGCGGCAGAACTGTCCGTGCAACCGCGCCAGGTGGCGGCGGCCGTCGCGCTGCTGGACGAAGGCGCCACCGTGCCGTTCATCGCCCGCTACCGCAAGGAAGTGACGGACAACCTGGACGATACGCAACTGCGTAACCTCGAGGAGCGCCTGCTGTACCTGCGCGACATGGAAGACCGCCGCGCGACGATCCTGGCGTCGATCGAGGAACAAGGCAAGATGACCGACGCGCTGCGCGCCGCCATCGAGGCCGCCGACACCAAGCAGACGCTGGAAGACCTGTACCTGCCGTACAAGCCCAAGCGCCGCACGCGCGCCCAGATCGCCCGCGAATGCGGCCTGGAGCCGCTGGCCCAGGCGCTGCTGGCCGATCCTACGCTGGACCCGCAGGCCGAGGCCGCCAAGTTCGTCAACGGCAACCCCACCGCCGACGGCGGCGTGCCCGACGTCAAGGCCGCGCTGGACGGCGCGCGCGACATCCTCTCCGAACAGTTTGGCGAAACCGCTGAATTGCTAGGCAAGCTGCGCGAGCACCTGTGGAACCACGGTGTGGTCGCCTCCACGGTGATGGAAGGCAAGGAAGGCGCCGAGGAAGAGAAATTCCGCGATTACTACGCTTATAGCGAGACCATCCGCACCGTGCCGTCGCACCGGGCGCTGGCGCTGTTCCGCGGCCGCAACGCGGGCGTGCTGATGGTGAAGCTGGGCCTGGGCGAGGAACAGGACGCGATGGTGCCGCACCCGTGCGAAGGCATGATCGCGCGCCATGTGGGCATCGAGAACCGGAACCGCCCGGCTGACAAGTGGCTGGGCGATGTGTGCCGCTGGTGCTGGCGCGTGAAGGTGCAGCCGCATATCGAGACCGAACTGCTGACGCAGCTGCGCGAAACCGCCGAAAACGAGGCCATCAAGATCTTCGGCCGCAACCTCCATGAGCTGCTGCTGGCGGCGCCGGCCGGCCCGAAGTCAGTGATGGGCATCGACCCGGGCATCCGCACCGGCTGCAAGATCGCCGTGGTCGACCATACCGGCAAGCTGCTGGACACCGCCACGATCTACCCGCACGAGCCGCGCCGCGACTGGGAAGGCTCGCTGGCCACACTGGCCCGCCTGGCGAAACAGCACAACGTGGCGCTGGCCTCCATCGGCAACGGCACGGCCAGCCGCGAGACCGACAAGCTGGTGCAGGACCTGATGAAGCGCGCCCCGGAACTGAAGCTGACCAAGATCGTGGTCAGCGAGGCCGGCGCCTCGGTCTACTCGGCTTCCGAGCTGGCCGCCAAGGAGTTCCCGGAGCTTGACGTGTCGCTGCGCGGCGCGGTGTCGATCGCCCGCCGCCTGCAGGACCCGCTGGCTGAACTCGTGAAGATCGATCCGAAGTCGATCGGCGTGGGCCAGTACCAGCACGACGTGAACCAGCGCGAGCTGGCACGTGCGCTGGACGCCGTGGTGGAAGACTGCGTGAACGCCGTGGGCGTGGACGTGAACACCGCCTCCGCCCCGCTGCTGGCCCGCGTATCGGGCCTGAACACGGTGCTGGCGCGCAATATCGTCGAATTCCGCGATGCCAACGGCGCGTTCCCGAACCGCGATGCGCTCAAGAAGGTGCCGCGCCTGGGCGACAAGACCTTCGAGCAGGCCGCCGGCTTCCTGCGCATCAACACGGGCGACAACCCGCTGGATCGCTCGTCGGTCCACCCGGAAGCGTATCCGGTGGTGCAGCGCATTCTCGATCACATCAAGAAGGGCCTGTCCGACGTGATGGGCAACCGCGACGCCCTGCGCGGCGTGACCGCCCAGCAGTTCACCGACGAGACGTTCGGCCTGCCGACCGTGCGTGACATCCTGACCGAACTCGAGAAGCCGGGCCGCGACCCGCGCCCTGAGTTCAAGACCGCGACGTTCCAGGACGGCGTGGAGGACATCAAGCATCTCCAGCCGGGCATGGTGCTCGAAGGCGTGGTGACCAACGTGGCCGCCTTCGGCGCCTTCGTGGACATCGGCGTGCACCAGGACGGTCTGGTCCACATCTCGGCGCTTTCCACCAAGTTCGTGAAGGACGCGCACGAGGTGGTCAAGGCTGGCCAGATCGTCAAGGTCAAGGTGATGGAGGTGGACGTCAAGCGCAACCGCATCGGCCTGACCATGCGTCTGGACGACGAGCCGGGCCAGGCTGCGCCACGCGCCGGTGGCGACCGGAGCGGCGAGCACCGGGGCGGCCAGCGCCACGGTGGCCATGGCGGTGGCGGTGGTGGCGGCAAGGGATTCGGCGGCGGCAAGCGCGAACCCGAGGTGGCCGGCGCCATGGCCGCCGCGTTCGCCAAGCTCAAGCGCTGATCCCCACCCCTCGCCCTCGGGCGGCCACCCGGCACACCGGGCCGGCCGCCCCGCCCCGCCCCACTCCTTCAGAGCGGATTGATGATCCCGCTCGGCTGCTGGACCCGCGTGGGTCCGATGATGCTGTTGAACAGCAGGTCGCCATCCGGCAGGAACTGCACCACCGCGTAGAAGCCGTTGCCCCAGATCCCGGTTCCCAGGATGGTCTGGTGCACGGTGGCGCCGGTGTTCCAGTCCAGCCCGGTGACCACCCATCCCCAGCCATTCTGGTAGTACCCGTTCGTGAACACGAGGTTCGAGCCCGCGCTGACGGCGGGCACCATCGAGTTCGACGAAATATCGCTGCGCGCCCAGGTCGAGGTCCACGCATGGGTCTGCGGGTTCCACGCGAAGCGCTCGACCCCGATCGGCGATGGCAGCAGCGGCCCCCGGATCAGCCCATCCACGATCGCACTCGTCCCGCTTCCGGTACTCCCATCCGCCGCAGACACGTTGTTGACGACGAACGCGCCGTAGCCGTTCACCGCGACCGACTGGTCGGACTGGATGGGGTACGCGGCCGGCAAGCCGCAATTCACCTGGATCTGTCCCGCCAGGCGGTTGGTGAAGCCGGCGGGAATCTGGTCGCGCCAGAACGCCAGCAGGCTCATGCGCGTGAGGCCGTCGGTGATGACCACGAGTTTGTCGGGATCGGTGCCGAAGCCCATCAGCGTAGGCGTGCTGCCCGAGCCTGAGCCGAAGACGGTCGGGAAGGTGTCGCCGCTGGGATAGGGGCTGCTCCACGCGCCGTCCGCCGCGTTCTGGGACAGCGCGCTGCCTGTCCAGACGAGTTTCCTCAGAATCTTGTCGGAAACGACATAAATCCCGTTGTTCTCGTCGACGGCGGCGGAATTGCTGACGCTCTCGTCCGCGCCGAGCGTGACCGTATGCACCGGCCCCGTGAACGACCGGTCGACAATCGACACAGACCGCGTGCCCAGCACCACCAGCTTGCCGTCATAGGTCATCACCACCCCGGCCAGGTTCTCGCCGGGCTGGAGAAACGTGGCGGCGTTCAGCGACCGCACCACGCTGATCCCCAACAGCGGCACGGCCGGCACGTTCAGCGCGAGGGCCAGGATCTGGTTGCCGCTATTGATATAGAGGACGTTGTTGTTGTCCACCACGCCGTAGGCGCTGGGAATGCCGCCGGTGGGCAGCAACTGCGCCACGATGGCCTGGGCCTGCGCGACCGTGCCGATCGGATTGGTCAGCAGGCCGAGCAAGGTGGTCTGCAGCGTGGCCGTCGCGCCCGGCAGGAGCGCCCGCGCCACGGGCGTGAAGGCGTCGTTGGCCACCGAGATATAGGTCACGCCCGTCGGCGACACGCCCCACATGTAGTTGGGCGATGTCGACGCGAAGGTCATGATGTTGACCGGCCCGTTGGTCGCCTGGGAGAGCTGCAGCGGCGGCGGGGGCGCCACGGTGCGCGAGCCGCCGGTCACGGCATAGGGGAAGGTGTCGCTCTGGGACGAATCGAAATGGGTGATGGCGTAGGTGGGGGCAGCCAGGAACGGGTTGGGCACAGGCGTGCCCGCGCTGGCGAACTGGCTGGCGCCGGTCATCAAGCCGATGGCGACGGCCATCCGGCGCCAGGTGCGTACCGTGCAGAATCTGAACATGAGAGGCTCCCGGGGGCAAAAAGAAACCCGGCCAGCGGGCCCTACTCCGCTGGCCGGGTTCTCATGTATAGGCGAAGCGCCGCCCCGGAGCGGTCAGATTTCGACCTTGGTGCCCAACTCCACCAC
The DNA here is from genome assembly GCF_905397395.1 of Cupriavidus campinensis. Lineage (GTDB taxonomy): Bacteria > Pseudomonadota > Gammaproteobacteria > Burkholderiales > Burkholderiaceae > Cupriavidus > Cupriavidus campinensis. Next base: position 37,030 of record NZ_CAJPVH010000019.1, on the reverse strand, counting down.
CCGGTTCGCCGGGATCGAGAAGAAGTCAGACGGCTTGGCGCCGTTCTGATGCATCCACGCAAAGAGATTTTCCCGCCACATCGACATGCCCGGCAGCTTGGAGGGGATGACCGACTCGCGCGCGATGAAGAACGACGTCTCCATCAGCTCGAACGACATGCCCAGCTTGCGCTGCGCGAGGTCCAGCACGCGCTGCACGTCCGGGGTCTCCTTGAAGCCGTACTCGGACTTGAGGATGAACACGCCGCCGCCGAGGTCCTTGCAGGTCAGGCGATGGTCGTCATCCACGAACGGGATGTCGCGCGTGACAAAGCTCAGGAACACCACGCGCTCGTGCAGCACCCGGTTGTGCTTGAGGTTGTGCAGCAGGGACACCGGCACCGACTCGGTGTTGCCGGTCAGGAACACGGCCGTGCCTTCCACGCGGTGCGGCGGGTGCGCCAGCAGGCCAGCGATGAACGGCTCCAGCGGAATGCCGTCCTCCAGGCTGCGCGCGCGCAGCAGCTTGCGGCCGCTGTACCACGTCATCAGCAGGAAGAACGCCGCGCTGCCCATCAGCAGCGGGAACCAACCGCCTTCGGCCACCTTGAGCAGGTTGGCGGCGAAGAAGGTCAGGTCCACCAGCAGGAAGCCACCGGCGAGCAGGGCCACCAGCACCGGGTTCCACTTCCAGACGCTGCGCATCATGAAGGCGGCCAGGAACGAGGTGATCAGCATCGTCGTGGTCACGGCAATGCCGTAGGCCGCAGCCAGGTTTTCCGATTTCTTGAACGAGATCACCACCGCAATCACCAGCGCCAGCAGGGTCCAGTTGATCACCGGCAGGTAGATCTGGCCGATTTCCGCCGCCGAGGTGTAGCGGATGCGCATGCGCGGCACGAAGCCGAGCTGGATCGCCTGGCTGGTCAGCGAGAACGCGCCGGAGATCACCGCCTGCGAGGCAATCACCGTGGCGCAGGTGGCGAGCAGCACCATCGGAATCAGCAGCGGCTCCGGCACCATCAGGTAGAACGGGTTGACGGAAGCGGCCGGGTTCTGGAGCAGCATCGCGCCCTGGCCAAAATAGTTCAGCATCAGGCACGGCATGACCAGGATGAACCAGCCGATGCGGATGGGCCGCGCGCCGAAGTGGCCCATGTCCACGTAGAGCGCCTCCGCCCCGGTCAGCACCAGGAACACCGCGCCCAGCACGATGAACGCCTGCAGCGAGTGGTCGATCAGGAAATTGACGCCGTAGAGCGGGTTCACCGCCGCCAGGATGCCAGGCGCCTGGATCAGGTTGTAGATGCCCAGCGCGCCGAGCGTGACGAACCACAGCGTCATGATCGGGCCGAAGAACTTGCCCACGGTGGCCGTGCCGTGCCGCTGGATCAGGAACAGGACGGTCAGGATCACCAGCGTGATCGGGATCACGAAGTGCCCCAGCTGCGGCGCGGCGATCTCCAGGCCCTCCACGGCCGAGAGCACCGAAATGGCCGGCGTGATGACCGCATCCCCGTAGAACATGCACGCGCCGAAGATGCCCATCATCATCAGCATGCGCGCCTTGCGCGAGCGCGGCGCGGCGGTGCGCAGCACCAGCGCCATCAGCGCCAGCACGCCGCCTTCGCCGTCGTTGTCCGCGCGCATGATGAAGACCACGTACTTCAGCGAGACCACGATGATCATCGCCCAGAACAGCAGCGAGATGATGCCCAGCGCCGCTTCCGGCGTGAACGGAATGCCGTGCTCCTTGCTGAAGCACTCCTTGAGCGCATAGAGGGGGCTGGTGCCGATGTCGCCAAAGACGACCCCAATGGCGGCGATGACGAGGGCCCGGGTACTCGGACTTTCGACGAAATAGTGACTGGTTGTGGATTGAGTCATGGATTTGGGTCTGGTGGACCGGCTCGCGCCTCCCCGGCCATGGTTGGCATCCCAGGCAATGTGACGTCCTGGGCACGGGTTCTCTCGCGCAAGCGGCTCCGGCCGCGACGGGGCTTATTGGCCTCTATTGCATTGCACAAACGGGCGCATTCTAGATGAAGTGAACTGATACGACCACTGTGGAAGATGCCCATCGTGGGCTGGGTGCCCGATCAAGGATGGGAAAGAAGCGGCGGCGGGTCAAGGCGGATTCGGGCGGATTCGGGCGGATTGGGTGCCGAAGGGTGCGCAGCACCGCGCAAAGGCGTTGCGGCATGGCCACAAAAGAGATCGATACGTTACTTTATGGAGAGTAGTTCAAACACCCAGGTAACGGTCGAGCGCCGCCGGCGCGGCGGCCAGGTCGGCGGCCGGGCCGGCCAGCACTACCTGCCCCTTCTCCAGCACCACCACGCGGTCCGCGTGGGCCAGCACGGCGCGGTAGTTGCGGTCCACCACCACCGAGGCGATGCCGGTGGCCCGTACCGTCTCGATCACGTGCCAGATCTCGCGCACGATCTTCGGGGCCAGCCCCTCGGTGGCTTCGTCCAGCACCAGGCAGTCCGGATTGGTCATCAGCGCGCGGCCGATGGACAGCATCTGCTGCTCCCCGCCCGACAGCTGCTGCCCGCCATGGGACAGCCGCTCCTTGAGCCGGGGGAAGAGGTCCAGCACGCGCGCCTCATCCCAGTCCTTGCGGCCGTGGCAGCCTACCCGCGCCGCCATCAGCAAATTCTCCCGGACCGACAAATTCGGAAAAATGCCACGCCCTTCCGGGACGTAGGCGATGCCGAGCCGCGCCACCTCGTGCGGCTGGGCGCGGGACACATCCCGGCCGGCCACGCGGATATCGCCCTCGCGCTGACGCACATGGCCCAGCAGGGTCCGCAGCAGCGTGCTCTTGCCCATGCCGTTGCGGCCCAGCAGGCCCACGGTCTCGCCCGCGCCCACGCGGAAGTCCACGCCGCGCAGCACGTGGCTGGAGCCGTACCAGGCGTTCACGCCAATGGCGTCGATGATGTCCGGCGATGCGGCGCTCATGCGTGGGCCCCTTCTTCTTCCCCGAGGTAGGCCAGCTGCACCGCCTCGTTGGCGCGGATCGCGGCCGGATCGCCGGTGGCGATGACTGCGCCGTTGACCATTACCGTGATGCGGTCGGCCACGGCGAAGACCGCCTCCATGTCGTGCTCGACCAGCAGGATCGCGTGGCCGTCGCGCAGGCCGCGCAGCAGATCCAGCATCCGCGCGGATTCCTCGGCACCCATGCCGGCCAGCGGCTCGTCCAGCAGCAGCGCCACGGGCTGCGTGGCCAGGCACATCGCCACTTCCAGCTGGCGCTTCTGGCCATGGGCGAGTTCGCTGGCGAGGCGCCCGGCATGCGCGGCCAGGCCGGCGCGTTCCATGGCTTCGTCGGCCAGCGCGCGGCTGGTGCGGCAGGCCTGCGCCGGCTCCCACAGCCGCCAGGCCCGCTGCGCGCGCGATTGCGCCGCCAACCGGCAGTTCTCGCGCACGGTCAGCGGCAGGAAGATGTTGTTGCGCTGGTAGCTGCGGCCGATACCTTGCCGCGCCAGCCGGGGCTGGCTCCAGCCGGTCACATCCTCGCCCTGCAGCCGCAGGCGGCCGGTGGACGGCGGCAGTTCGCCGGAGAGCATATTGATCAGGGTCGACTTGCCGGCGCCGTTGGTGCCGATGACCGCGTGGATCTCGTGCAGGCGCAAGGTCAGGTTCACGCTGTCCACGGCAGTCAGCCCGCCGAAGCGGCGCGTCAGGCCCTCGGCCTGCAATACGGGGATGGCTTGCGTCATACGGCCTCCCGGCTGCGGGCGTGGCTGTCCGCGGCGGCCTCGCCGGCGTTTCCGGCATCCGCGCCATTGCCGCGCCGGCGCGGCGAGCGCTGGCGCAGCACCGCCGGCACGCTGACCAGCCCACGCGGCAGCAGCGCCACGGCCACGATGATGAAGCCGCCCATCAGCAGTTGCCAGTGCTTGGTCAGCGTGCTGAACCATTCGGCCAGCAGCACGAACGAGAACGCGCCCAGCACCGCGCCGGCCAGGCTGCCCACGCCGCCCAGGATCACCATCAGCATGGCATTGCCCGACTGGTGCCAGGAGGCGATTTCCGGGTTCACGAAGCCGAACTGGATGGCATAGAGATAGCCCGCCAGCCCCGCGAACACGCCGCCGGCAACGAACGCGCCGAGCTGGTAGCGATAGGTGGCATAGCCGGCCGCCCGCATGCGCTGCTCGTTATGGCGGATGCCGACCAGCGCGTGGCCGAAGCGCGAGCGCAGCAGCACCGCCAGTGCCACCACCGTCAGCACCAGCGCCACCAGCACCAGCCAGTAGAAGTTCACCGGGTCGTTGACGGTCAGCGGGCGGTCCCGCAGCAGGCTGAACTCGGGCCGGAAGTAGATATAGGTGCCGTCGCTGCCGCCGGCGATCTTTGTATCGTGGAACACGAAATAGACCATCTGGGCGAAGGCCAGCGTGACCATGATGAAGTACACGCCGCGCGTGCGCAGCACCAGCGCCCCCACCACCAGCGCCAGTGCCCCCGCCGCGCCCAGCGCGCCCAGCAGCAGCAGCCAGCCGTTGCCGGCCCCGCCCTCGGGTGCCAGCATGGCCGTGGCATAGGCGGCCATGGCGAAGTAGGCGGCATGGCCCAGGCTCACCAGCCCGGTGTAGCCAATCAGCAGCTGGAGCGAGAGCGCGAAGATCGCCATGATCATCACCTTGCTCAGCAGCTCGATATAGAACTTGTGGCTGTCGGCGGTCAGCAGCAGCGGCGCCACGGCCAGCACGGCCAGCGCCACGAGCCAGCCCAGCGCCGCCAGCCAGGGCGGCCGGCGCACGTCTTGCAGCGGGGGAGCGGAGAGAGTCGGTTTCATCGATGGAGCACGCAGGTCAGCCGGCCCGGAACAGCCCCTGGGGCTTCCACAGCAGGATCAAGGCCATCAAGACGTAGATCAGCACGCCGGCGGCGTCCTGCCAGAACACCTTGCCGAAGGTATCGACGAAACCGAGCAGCAGCGAAGCCACCAGCGCCCCCTTGACCGACCCGATCCCGCCAATCACCACCACCACGAAGCAGACAATCAGCACCTGCCCCCCCATGCCCGGGTAGACCGACGACACCGGCGCGGCAATCATCCCCGCCAGCACCGCCAGCGCCACGCCCAGCGCGAACACCAGCCGGTACAGCACGTTCACATTGATGCCGAGCGACTGCACCATCTCGCGGTTGGTGGCCCCGGCGCGGATCATCATGCCCAGCCGGGTGCGGCGGATGACCCAGTACATCGCCGCTGCCACCAGCAGGCAGACGGCCGAGATGAACAGCCGGTAGACCGGATACGTCATGTCGTTGCCGATCGGCAGCGCGCCGTCGAGCAGGCCGGGAATCGGCACGCCGTGCACGTCATCGCCCACCAGGATGCTGCGCAGCTCCTCGAACACGAGGATCAGGCCGTAGGTCATCAGCACCTGCTGCAGGTGGTCGCGCTGGTAGAGGTAGCTGAAGAACGCCCATTCGAGCACGTAGCCAAACGCCACGGCCAGCACGATGCCGAGCGGCAGCGCGATGAACAGGTTGCCGGTGAGACTGGCCAGCGTGAACGCCAGGTAGGCGCCCAGCATGTAGAAGCTGCCATGGGCGAGGTTGATCACGCCCATGATGCCGAAGATCAGCGTCAGCCCGCTGGCGACCAGGAACAGCAGCAGCCCGTACTGCACGCTGTTCAGGCACTGGATGAGGAAGGAAACGATGTCCATGCTGCGCGGGCTGTCCTATCTATGAGACGCCATCTCTTACAGGCGGCAGCCGCGCGCGGGATCGGCCAGGGCCTTCACCGCCACGCCGCTGACCTTGTTCTCGCGGCCATCCACCTTGCGCAGGTAGAAGTCCTGCACCGGGTTGTGGGCTTTGGAGAGCGTGAACACGCCGCGCGGGCTGTCGACCTTGGCGGCTTCCATGGCCTTGATGACCTCCGGCTTGCGCGACATATCGCCCTTCACGGCATTGGCGCCAGCGGCCAGCAGCTGCGCGGCGTCATAGCCCTGCACCGCATACACATCCGGCTGGAGCTTGTAGGTCTTGGCGTAGTCGGTGCGGAAGGTCTTGTCGCGGGCGTTGGTCAGGCCATCGGCATAGTGCAGCGTGGTTTCCAGCCCCTGCGCCGCCGTGCCCTGCGCCTCCAGCGTGCCGTCGGTCAGGAAGCCGGAGCCGTACAGCGGAATCTTGTCCTTGAGCCCGGCCGCCTGCCAGTCCTTGACGAACTTGACCGCCCCGCCGCCGGCGAAGAACACGAACACGGCGTCCGGCTTCAGCGAGGCCACCTCGGTGATCAGCGCCTGGAACTCCACGTTCGGGAACGGCAGGCTCAGCTCCTTCACCACCTTGCCGCCCTTGGCCTCGAAGGCTTCCTTGAAGCCCTTCACGGACTGCTCGCCCGCCGCGTACTTCCACGTCAGCGTGACCACCTTCTTCATGCCGCGCTCGGCCAGCACCTGCCCCATGGCGTAGCCGGGCTGCCAGTTCGAGAACGAGGTACGGAAGATGTTGGCCCCGCACAGCGGCCCGGTGGCCTCATCGGCGCCGGCGTTCGGGATGATCAGCAGCGTGTTGTTTTCCTTGGCCACCTTGACGATGCCCATCTGCACGCCCGAATGCACCGTGCCCACCACCACGTCCACCTGGTCCCGCTTGATCAGCTTGGTGGCGTTCTCGGGGGCCTTGGCCGGGTCCGATTCGTCATCCACCTTGAAGTATTCGATGTCGCGCCCGCCCAGCTTGCCGCCCTGCTGCTGCACATACATGCGGAACCCGTTCTCGATGGCCGAGCCCAGCGCCGCGTAGGTGCCGGTGTACGGCAGCATGAAGCCCACCTTGATCTTGGCGCCCGGGGCGGGTTGGGCTGACTGCGCCAGCGCGCTGCCCCCGGTGGCCAGCAGCGTGGCGGAAATCGAAGCGACGAGCGTGGTGTGCAGCGATGAAAACAGCGGCCTGCGCAAAGCGGTGCGTTGCATGGGTTCTCCTCCCCGGGGTCGAATTATTTTAAGGTTGAAGTATGTGCCGTTATAAACGCCGCCGAGGCCGCCGTCAACGCCCCCGTCTGGTCGCGGTGGGGCGAGTGTCCACAGCGCGCGAGTTTAAGCAGCACGGTCTGCGGGGCATATCGATGGATACCCTCGATCTGCGCCATGGTCCCGTACTCGTCATCCTCGCCCTGCACGGCCAGCACCGGGCAGCGGATATGGTCGAGCATCGGGCGCAGGTCCCAGTGGCGGAAATCGGCGTTGAGCCAGATATCGTTCCAGCCCCAGAAGGCGGAATCCACGTGGGCGTGGTGGCGCGCCAGCCGGGCGCGCAGGTCGGTGTGGAGGTAGGTCTCGCGCGTGGCGGCGATGCTGCGCACCGAAATGTCTTCCACCATGATGTGGGGCGCGAGCACGGTCAGGCCATCCACATCGTCCGGGAAGCTGGCCGCGTGGATCAGGGCGATGGAGCCGCCGTCGCTGTGGCCCAGCAGCCAGGGCTTGCCATGGCGGCGGCCGGGGCCGATCTCCAGGGCATCGAACAGGGCCGGCAGCGCCTCGCGCGCCTGGCGGTGCATGAAGTCCACGCCCCACTGCTCGTCCGGCGGGCGCGGCGTGGAGCGGCCGTAGCCGTAGCGCGAGAAGACCAGCCCGCGGAAATCGCCCGCCTCGCACAGCTTGCGCGGAAAGTCGCGCCACATGCTGACCGACCCGAGCCCCTCGTGCAGGAAGACCACGAGTGGGCGGTGCCGCCGTCGCGCGCCGATCCACTGGTATTCGATGTCGATAGTGCGGCCATCGAACGGCACCTTTACCAGCGCAGTGTCCACGGTGGTCTCCATGGCGGCTCCCTCAGGCGTGCCGCGCGGCGTCTTCACGCTGGCGCAGCCGGAATCGCTGGATCTTGCCCGTGGCGGTCTTGGGCAGTTCGTCCACGCACTCGATCTGGCGCGGATATTTGTAAGGCGCCAGCCGCGACTTGACGAAAGCCTGCAACTCGGCCGCCATGCCGTCGTGCCACTGGTGGCCGGGGCGCATCACCACGAACGCCTTCGGCTTGACCAGTTCGGCGGCATCGGCCACGCCGATCACGGCGGCCTCCAGCACGGCCGGATGCTGGGCCAGCGCCGCCTCCACCTCGAACGGCGAGACGTAGATGCCGCCCACCTTGAGCATGTCGTCGCTGCGGCCGGCGTAGGTGTAGTAGCCCGCGTCATCGCGCAGGTACTTGTCGCCGCTGCGGGTCCAGGCGCCGACGAAGGTGTCGCGGCTTTTCTCGCGATTGCACCAGTACATCAGCGCCGCCGAGGGCCCTTTTATATAGAGGTCGCCGATTTCGCCCGTGGCGCACGGCTCGCCGCGCTCGTCGAGCAGCTTCAGTTCGTAGCCGGGCACCGGCAGCCCCGTGGTGCCGTAGCGGACCTTGCCGGGCTGGTTCGACAGGAAGATATGGAGCATCTCGGTGGAGCCGATGCCGTCGAGGATGTCGCAGCCGAAGTGGGCCAGGAAGCGGTCGCCGATGTCGCGCGGCAGGGCCTCCCCGGCGGAGGTGCAGACGCGCAGCGCCACGGCGGCGCGCGGCGGCAGGTCCGGCGCGGCGAGCAGGCCCGCGAACAGCGTCGGCACGCCGCAGAAGACAGTGGGACGGTGCGTAGTCAGCCGCTGGAACACCGCCTGCGGCGTGGGCCGCTCGGCCATCAGCACGGTCGTGGCGCCCACCGACAGCGGAAACGTCAGCGCATTGCCCAGCCCGTAGGCGAAGAACAGCTTGGCGGCCGAGAAGACCACGTCGTCCTCGCGCAGGCCCAGCACCTGCCGCGCGTAGAGGTCGGCGGTGTGGAACAGGTTGCCGTGCGTGTGCACCGTGCCCTTCGGGCGGCCCGTGGAGCCGGACGAATAGAGCCAGAACGCCATGTCGTCCGGGCCGGTGGCGAGGGCTTCCGTCAGCGGCGGCGCGCTGTCCAGCATCGCGGCCACGGTCGGCAGGCCGGTGCCCTCCCCGCAGGGTGCGGCAACGATCACATCGTAATGCGCGCCGGCTTTGTCGATGGCGGCCTGCATGGTCCCGAGCAGCGGCGCGGACACCACCACGGCCCGCGCGCTGCTGTGGTCGAGCATATAGGCGTAGTCATCCACGGTCAGCAGCGTGTTCACCGCCACCGGCACCACGCCGGCCAGCAGGCAGCCGAGGAACACGGTCGGGAAATCGATGGTATCGAGCGCGCACAGCAGCACGCGCTCCTCGCGCCGGAAGCCCGCCTGGCGCAGCGCGCCGGCAAAGCGGCGGCAGCGCGCGTCGAGTTCGGCAAAGGTGGTCGGGCCGGTATCGTCGATATAGGCCACCTTGGCGCCACGGCCGGCGGCGAGGTGGCGCGACAACAGGTCATCGGCCGCGTTGTAACGGGCGGGCAGCGCGGCGACAACGGTCTCGGCGCTGGGGGTCGGGGGCGTCATGTCTCCACTCCTCTGGCCGCCCCGGCGATGGTTCGACGGGTGCGGCGGGATCGGCTACAGCGATGGTCTTGTTCTGGATATCTCGTGACCGGCAGTCTTTGCCGCCGATGTCGATGCATTTTATTTCACATCGACTATTATGCAAGCGAGGGTATGCACTATATAACAGTAGGCAGCACCCGCCGACCGGCACTTTGTCGCACGTATAATGCCGCCCTGGCTGGCCTGATCCCGAACTTTCTCCCATGCGTCGCGACCCCGAACCGTCACTGAATGCCGAAGCGAATGCCGAAGCGAACGCCGACAACCGCGCCGCCGAGCGCGATCCCTATCTGACGCACCTCGGGGAGCGCATCCGCTCGCTGCGCGCGGCGCGCGGCATGTCCCGCAAGGATCTTGCGCGTGGCGCGGGGGTGTCCGAACGCTACCTCGCCAACCTGGAAACCGGCACCGGCAACGCCTCCGTGCTGCTGCTGCGCCACGTGGCCGGCGCGCTGGACGTGCCGCTGCCCGTGGTACTGGCCGAGGTAGATGGCCACGCCGATCCGGCGGGCGGCACGGAGCAGCCCGGCAGCCAGCGCGCCGCCGAGTTCTCGCAGTTGGTGCAATGGCTGGCGCAGCTGCCTGCCGGCGACCTCGCCCGCGTGCGCGAAGCAGCCCGCCACGCCTTGTCCCCGGCGGAATCGCGCGAAGCGCGGCATCGCCGCATCGCGCTGATCGGCCTGCGCGGCGCCGGCAAATCCACGCTGGGCCGGGCGCTGGCGGCTGCCGAGGGCATCCCCTTCGTCGAACTGAACGCGGCGATCGAGCAGGAAGCCGGCGCGAGCCTCTCCGAAATCCACTCGCTCTACGGCCAGGCCGCCTACCGCCGCTACGAGATGCGCGCGCTGGAACGCGTGCTGCGCGAGCACGACTCCATGGTGCTGGCCACGCCGGGCAGCCTGGTCTCCGAGCCAGCCACGTTCAACCTGCTGCTGGCGCGCTGCTACACGGTCTGGGTGCGCACCTCGCCCGAGGAACACATGGCGCGCGTGGTGGCGCAGGGCGATATGCGGCCGATGGAGGGCAACCGCGAGGCCATGACCGACCTGCGCCGCATCCTCCAGGCGCGTACGCCGCTCTACGCGCGCGCCGATGTGTCGATCGATACCAGCGGCCAGGACGCCAACAGCTCACTTCAGGCCCTGCGCGCACAGATGCCCGCTATCGGCTGATTCCCGATAGGGCATCGGGTCTGCATCGGGTCTGCATCGGCCCTTGCATCGCCCCCGATGATGCACTATATTTCATCGCAAAGATGAAAGCACTATAGTGCATCAAGGAGACACGCCCCATGTCGGTCCCGGCCCCGGTTACCTTTGCGCGCCATCCGTCCCAATATCGCCACTGGCTGCTGACCTTTGACGGTCCCGTCGCCACGCTGTCCATGAACGTGGACGAGGAAGGCGGTCTGCGGCCCGGCTACGCGCTGAAGCTGAATTCCTACGATCTTGGCGTCGATATCGAACTGCACGACGCCCTGCAACGCATCCGCTTCGAGCATCCCGAAGTGCGCACCGTGGTGCTGACCAGCGCCCGCGAGCGCATTTTCTGCTCGGGCGCCAATATCTTCATGCTCGGCAAGTCCAGCCACGCCTGGAAGGTGAACTTCTGCAAGTTCACCAACGAGACACGCAACGGCATCGAGGACGCCAGCCGCCATTCCGGCATCAAGTTCATCGCCGCCTGCAACGGCACCACGGCCGGCGGCGGGTACGAACTGGCGCTGGCTTGCGATGAAATCCTGCTGGTGGATGACCGCTCCTCCGCGGTCAGCCTGCCCGAAGTGCCGCTGCTCGGCGTGCTGCCCGGCACCGGCGGCCTGACGCGCGTGACCGACAAGCGCCGCGTGCGCCGCGACCACGCCGACATCTTCTGCCTGACCACCGAGGGCGTGCGCGGCCAGCGCGCCAAGGACTGGAAGCTGGTGGACGATGTGGTCAAACCCGCGCGCTTCACCGAACACGTGCGCGAGCGGGCGCAGGCGCTGGCCGCCCTGAGCGACCGCCCTGCCGACGCCAAAGGTGTGCCGCTAACGCCACTAACAAGACAGGACGCCGCCGATGGCTACCGCTACGACACCGTGCGCGTGGAGATCGACACCGCCGCGCGCCGCGCCACGCTGACGGTCTCGGCACCCGCCGCCGACCAGCCCCGCGACCTCGACGCCATCCTGGCCGCCGGCGCCCAGTGGTGGCCGCTCAAGATGGCGCGCGAACTCGACGACGCCATCCTCACGCTGCGCACCAATCACCTCGATATCGGCATGTGGATCCTCAAGACCGAGGGCGATGCCGCCGAGGTGCTGGCGGCCGATACGCTGATGGATGCCCACGCCAGCCACTGGTTCGTGCGCGAGACCATCGGCATGCTGCGCCGGACGCTGGCGCGGCTGGACGTCTCGTCGCGCAGCCTGTTCGCGCTGATCGAGCCGAGCTCCTGCTTCGCCGGCACCCTGCTCGAACTGGCGCTGGCCGCCGACCGCAGCTACATGCTCCAACTGCCGGATGACCCGGAGACGACGCCGCGCCTGGTCCCCCATGGGGCCAATTTCGGACGATATCCGATGCCGAACGGCCTCTCGCGGCTCGCCGCGCGCTTCTATGAAGACGCCGCCGCCATCGAGGCTGTACGCGCCCAGGTCGGCCAGCCGCTGGACGGCGCGCAGGCCGAGGCGCTGGGGCTGGTGACGGCCGCGCCGGACGACATCGACTGGGAAGACGAGATCCGCATCGCGCTGGAGGAACGCGCGAGCCTCTCCCCCGACGCCCTCACCGGCCTGGAAGCCAACCTGCGCTTCGGCCCGCGCGAGACCATGGAGACGCGCATTTTCGGCCGGCTCACCGCCTGGCAGAACTGGATCTTCAATCGACCCAACGCCGTGGGCGAGCAAGGCGCGCTCAAGGTATTCGGCACCGGCAACAAGGCACGTTTCGACTGGGACCGGGTCTGACCGCCCCCTTCGATCCTTCGACAAAAGACCAAGGAGACCCCGGCCATGAGCATCGACTACAGCCAGAAGATTCCGAACAACGTGAACCTCTCCGATGACCGCGCCCTGCAGCGCGCGCTGGAGCACTGGCAGCCCGCCTTCCTCGACTGGTGGCGCGACATGGGCCCCGATGGCTCGCATAACTACGATGTCTACCTGCGCACGGCGGTCTCGGTGGACCCGTCCGGCTGGGCCCACTTCGACCATGTGAAGATGCCCGACTACCGCTGGGGCATCTTCCTGCAACCGGCCGACGCCGAGCGCAAGATCCACTTCGGTGAGCACAAGGGGCAGGCCGCGTGGCAGGAAGTGCCGGGCGAACACCGCGCCAACCTGCGCCGCATCATCGTCACGCAGGGCGATACCGAGCCGGCGTCCGTGGAGCAGCAGCGCCACCTGGGCCTGACCGCGCCGTCGCTCTATGACCTGCGCAACCTGTTCCAGGTGAATGTGGAGGAAGGCCGCCACCTCTGGGCGATGGTCTACCTGCTACACCGCCACTTCGGCCGCGATGGCCGCGAGGAAGCCGAGGCGCTGCTGGGCCGCCGCTCGGGCGACGAGGACAACCCGCGCATCCTGGGCGCGTTCAACGAGCGCACGCCAGACTGGCTCGCCTTCTTCATGTTCACCTACTTCACGGACCGCGACGGCAAGTTCCAGCTCTGCGCGCTGGCCGAGTCCGGCTTCGACCCGCTGGCGCGCACCACGCGCTTCATGCTGACCGAGGAAGCCCACCACATGTTCGTGGGCGAGAGCGGCGTTTCGCGCGTGATCCAGCGTACCTGCGAGGTCATGCGCGAGCGCGACATCCAGGACCCGGCCGACGTGCGCGCCGCCGGGGTAATCGACCTGGAAACCATCCAGCGCTACCTGAACTTCCACTACAGCGTGACGATCGACCTGTTCGGCGCCGACCAGTCCTCCAACGCGGCCACGTTCTACAGCGCCGGGCTGAAGGGCCGCTTCGAGGAAGGCAAGCGCGGCGACGACCACGTGCTCAAGGGCGACGTGTACCGCATTCTCGACGTGCGCGACGGCAAGCTGGCCGAGCGCGAGGTGCCGATGCTCAATGCCCTGAACGAGGTGCTGCGCGACGACTACATCAAGGATTCGGTCGGCGGCGTGGCGCGCTGGAACAAGGTGATCGAGAAGGCCGGCATCCCGTTCCGGCTGACCGTGCCGCACAAGGCGTTCAACCGCAAGATCGGCACCTTCGCCAATGTGCACGTCTCGCCCACTGGCGAAGTGCTGAGCGAGGCCGCCTGGCAGGCCAACGCGGACACCTGGCTGGCCACTGACGCGGACCGCGCCTTCGTGGCCTCGCTGATGGGCCGCGTGGTGGAGCCGGGCCGCTACGCCAACTGGATCGCCCCGCCGGCGGTGGGCGTGAACCGCCAGCCGGTGGACTTCGAATACGTGCGCTTCAACTAGATCACTGGACAAGAGGCAGACATGGGCGCGCCCGACATCATCAAGCAGCACCTGATCGATCCGGAAATCTGCATTCGCTGCAACACCTGCGAAGACACCTGCCCGATCGACGCCATCACCCACGACGACCGCAACTACGTGGTCAAGGCCGAGGTCTGCAACGGCTGCAACGCGTGCCTGTCGCCCTGCCCGACGGGCGCCATCGACAACTGGCGCACGATGCTGCGCGGCGAGGCGTATCCGATCGACGCCCAACTGCTCTGGGATGAGCTGCCGCCCGAGGTGCCGCTGCCCGAGGCGGAGATCGACGCGGCAACCTCCGCCTCCGCGACTGCCGCCGAGGCACTCGCCCAGGCCGCCGCCGGGGCTGGCACGGCGCCCGCCAGCGACGTGCAGGCCGTGGAGACCAGCCGCCACACCTCGCCCAAGGCGCCGTGGTCGGCCGCGCATCCCTATGTCAACCTGCATGGCGTGCGCGCGCCGGTGTCGGCCACGGTGGCCGGCAACTACCGGCTGACGGCCGAGGACGCGTCGAGCGACATCCATCACATCGTGCTGGACTTCGGCAACCAGTTCTTCCCGGTGCTGGAGGGGCAGGCCATCGGCATCGTGCCGCCCGGTACCGATGCGTCGGGCAAGCCGCACTACATCCGCATGTACTCGGTGGCCAGCCCGCGCGACGGCGAGCGCCCCGGCTACAACAACCTCGCGCTGACCGTGAAGCGCGTGGACCAGGACCACGACGGGCAGCCGGTACGCGGCGTGGCGTCGAATTTCCTGTGCGACCTGGCCAAGGGCGACACGGTGCAGGTCGTCGGCCCCTTCGGTAGCACTTTCCTGATGCCGAACCACCGCGAGGCCAGCGTGATGATGATCTGCACGGGCACCGGCTCCGCGCCAATGCGGGCGATGACCGAGCGCATGCGTCGCAACATGGCGAGTTTCGATGGGCGCCGCCTGCTGTTCTTCGGCGCACGCAACCAGCGCGAATTGCCCTACTTCGGCCCGCTGCTGAAGCTGCCCAAGGACTTCCTCGACATTCACTTCGCTTTCTCCCGCGATGCCGAGATGCCGCGCCGCTATGTGCAGGATGCGATACGCGAAGCGGGCCCGCAGGTGGCCGCGCTGCTGGCCGACCCGCATGGCCATGTGTACATCTGCGGCCTGAAGGGGATGGAGGAAGGCGTGCTGGCCGCGTTCGCCGAGGTCCGCGCGGCGGCAGGCCAGTCCTGGCCGGACCTGGAGGCCACGCTGCGCGCCGAGGGCCGGCTTCATATTGAGACGTATTAGGCACCTATCGGCCTATGTCACGGCCTTTCCTTCTGAAATACACCGCCTATAATGTTTCCCAAGAAAGGAGCATAGGCGATGCAATCTCATCAGATTCCGGAGACCGAGCCCGCCGGCGGCGTGAACCCCGGCGCCACGCTCACCAAGGCCGTGATGCGCGCGGCAGGCTTTCTTGGCATCAGCCAGGCCATCGTGGCCAGCGTGCTGGGCATCAGCACCGCGTCGGTCTCGCGCATGGCGTCCGGCGGCTATGTGCTTGATGCGCACCGCAAGGAGTGGGAATTCGGCGTGCTGTTCGTGCGCCTGTTCCGCTCGCTCGATGCCATCCTCGGCCACGACGAGCAGGCGCGGCTGTGGCTCACCCATGACAACCTCGCGCTCGGCGGCAAGCCGCTCGAACTGATTCGCACCACGGAAGGACTCGTACGTGTCGTTCACTATCTGGACGCCACCCGCGGTCGCATCTGAGCGCAAGCCGTACGCGCTCAAACTGTGGCGGGCGGTGGAGGCCCAGCATGTGGTCTCGACCATGCCCCTGGTGGACAGCCTCGAGGAACAGGCCGTGCTCGAAGCCGTGCTCGACGCCGGCAAGCCTGCCGTGCCTGCCGACGCACGCCACCTCCATTACCTGATCTTCACGCCCTTCCGCTATCCGCCCTCGCCCTGGGGCTCGCGCTTTCGCGGCGGGCAAGACCCGGGCGTGTTCTATGGCGCCGACGCCATCCGCACGGCCTGTGCCGAACTGGGCTACTGGCGCTGGCGCTTCTTGCTCGACAGCCCCGCGCTGCCCCGCATCGACGCCCGCGCGCAGACACTGTTCCAGGTCAGCGTGAAGACCGATGGCGTGGCGCTGGACGCCGCCCCATTCCATGAAGACCCCCGCTGGATCGACCCGGACGACCACGCGCCCTGCCAGGCCTTTGGCCGTCTGGCGCGCGAAGCCGGGCTGGGCCTGATCCGCTACACCTCCGTACGCGACCCCGAGCGCGGCCCGTGTGCGGCGGTGCTGACGCCACGCGCCTTCGACCAGCCCAACCCGCTCGCCACCACCACGTGGATGCTGACCGTTCGGCCGGACCGCGTGATCTGGCAACGCGACGACCTGCAGCAGCGCGACAGTTTCGAGTTCGAAGCGACGCTGTGGCAGCGCACAAGCGAAACCCCGAAATCGACCTGAACGCGCCCCCTGCGAAACGCTCTAACAGGAAGACGGGTGCCGCTTGCACGGTACTCATCAGAAGCCGAGAGACAAAGGTGTTGCATTGCGCAAACGGTTGCCATATACTCTCAGCTTCGACGGACGCGGGGTGGAGCAGTCTGGCAGCTCGTCGGGCTCATAACCCGAAGGTCGCAGGTTCAAATCCTGCCCCCGCAACCAACCGCCGGAACGAACAAGCAGCAACAAGAAAACCCGCCCATTCAGGCGGGTTTTTTGTTTTCTATCCGATCACTTATTTGGATTTGGCGGTCGCCCCGTACCTCACGCGCGTCGGGCCACCAACGCTGTTGAACAGCAGGTCGCCATTCGGCAACGACTGGATCAGCGCATAGGCGCCGTTGCCCAGATTGTCCTGCCCGAAGATCGAGCGATGGACCGTCTTGCCGGTTTCCCAGTCCATCCCGGTCACTTCCCAGCCATCCTTCTTGGCGTAGCCATTCACGAACACGATCCGCGATGGCCCGCTCACGGTCGGGACCATGCTCGTGGACACCACATCATTGCGCGTCCACACCGAGCGCCACCCCTTGGTCTTCGTATCCCACTCGAAGCGCTCCGCCCCGGTGGCCGGCGTCAGCGCCGGGCCGCCCGCGAGAACATCGACCAGCCGATCGGCCACGCCCTTCGGCCGGATATTGTTCACCACGAAGGCGCCGTAGCCCAGTGCCACCACCGATTGCTCGGACTGGACGTAGGGCGTGCTGGCCGGCAGCCCGCAGGTGACCTGGATCTGATCGGCAATGCGGCTCGACTTCGTGCCGGGCCGCTGCGTGAAGCCGGCCGGGATCTCATCGCGCCAGAACGCCACCAGCTTCATGCGGTCCGAGCCGTCGGTGATGACCACCAGCTTGTCCGCATCGTCGCCAAAGCCCATCAGGGTCGGCGTGGAGCCCGTGCCGTTGCCGAACTTCACGCTCGGCATCGGCGTCTGGCCCGAGTCATAGGCCGATTCCCAGGCGCCGTGGGCGGCGTCGCGGGACAGCGTCTTCCCGGTCCACACCAGCTTGCGCATCATCTTGTCGGAAGCGATATAGATCCCGTTCTTCTCATCGACGGCCATCGCGTTGGAGACGATCTCCCCTTCCGGGAACTGGAAAGCGTCGCCGACGGGCTTGAAATCGCGGTCGAGCACGCGGATGGACTGCGCGGCGGCCACCACCAAATTCCCGTCATACGTCATATTCAGCATCACGCCGCCGGCATTCTCGAGCGCGGTCAGGCGGTCCTTGAGATCGATCGTCCGCAATAGCTTGATGCCGGCTTCCGGGCGCTTCGGATCGATCAGCCCATAGGCGCGGACCGCGGAGCGATTGGTCGCATACAGCACGCCATCCTTGCCCGACACCACGTAGATATTGGCGCTGATCCGCTTGCGGTCCAGCGCCAGGTCGGTCTTGACCGCCTTCTCCACGCGCGCGACATCGTCCAGCGGCTCGGCGAGGATCTTGTCGAGCAGACCGGCGGGCAGCGGCTTGGCGTCCGGGTCCGGCAGCCGGGCTACCTCGCGCCAGCCGCCATTGCTGACATCCACATAGGAGACACCGCCCGTGGAGGCCGCCCACATATAGCGCGGTGAGGGCGTGGCCAGCGTCATGATGCTGATCGGCCCGGCCTGCACACGCGGCGCCTTGCGCAGATCGACATGGAAGGTGCCGCGCGGGAGCGCATAAGGCATCACGTCGGTCTGAGCGGGGTCGAAATGGGTGAGCGCGTACGCTTCCGCGGCAAGGAAGGGATTGGGGCGAGGCTTGCTGACGGCGGCGCCGCCCTCCTTCGCCGTCACGGCCATCGCCGGGACGCTCGCGCCCAGCAGCATGGCCATTGCCAGGGCGGTTCCACTGAACCGCACCACGTGTCTTGTTTTCATCTTTCTGCTCCGCGTTGGAATGAAGCGGCCGATGGTAGGCATCGCCGTCCATTCAGGCGAGGGCGCAGGGAACGTAATCGCCACAGACTTGATGCGGGTCATGTTCAAGACGCCGGGGATGCAACATGCATCACTTTCCAAGGTCAATCCATGGCGGTAGACGCCCGAGGTCCGTAGGGTTCATCTCACACGTCACTGAAGGAGAAACCAACATGACCATGCGTAGCACGAAATCGATGGCGATCTGGGCGGCGGCTTGCACGGTTTGTGCCGCGCTGGCGGGCGGCGCGGCCTTCGCCCAAGGCAGCGGCGGCAGCCATACCCAGGCCAAGCCGACGGCCCAGAAGCCGGCCCACGGCGCAAAGGGTCACCGCAACGACCGGCCCGCGCCGGTCAACCTGCCAGACCCCCGCAAGGGCAAGGCGGACATCGTGCCGCCAGACCGCCCCGAGGACTGGGTGCCGACTGCCGGCCCGGGCGCGGCAGGCGGCGCAAAGGCAACCCAGCGCAAGTAACCCGCCTCCCCGAGACAGCGCGATGTGCACCCCAGGAGCGCACATCGCGCCCACAGCGGCCGGGCGGCGCGGTGATACACTTGGCGCCATTCCTCCCGGACGCCCCTCATGAAATTCTGCTCGAACTGTGGTCATGCGGTTGTCCTGCGCGTACCCGAAGGCGACAATCGCCCGCGCAGCGTATGCGACGGCTGCGGCACCATCCACTATGTCAATCCCCGCAACGTCGTGGGCACGATCCCGGTCTGGGAAGACAAGATCCTGATCTGCAAGCGCGCCATCGAGCCCCGCTACGGGTTCTGGACGCTGCCGGCCGGCTTCATGGAGATTGGCGAGACCACGGCCCAGGCCGCCTCGCGCGAGACCCTCGAGGAAGCCGGCGCCCGCGTGGAAGTGGGCGAACTGTTCTCGATCCTCAACGTGCCGCACGTGCACCAGGTGCATCTGTTCTACCTGGCGACGATGCAGGACCTGGACATCGCCCCGGGCGAGGAAAGCCTCGAGGTCAAGCTGGTCGATGAAGCCGATGTGCCCTGGGACGACCTGGCCTTTCCCACCGTCATCCACACGCTGCGCTGCTTCTTCGCCGACCGCGCGGCAGGCCGGATCGCCGATGGCAGCTTCCGCCTGCACAGCCTCGACATCGACAAGCCGATGCGGCCGCTGACCAGCCGTGCCACGGTGACGCCGCTGTCGGCGGCCGAGGCGTCCCAGGCCACGTCGCCCGCCTCGCCGCCCGTCACCCCCTGAACCCGGGCGACGCCCCGCCGCCCCATGATCACCTGGCTGGACCCACAGGACCCGTTTCCGCCTGTCGAGCGGGCGCTCGGCCCGGCCAGCGATGCACCCGGCCTGCTCGCGGCCAGCCGCGACCTCTCGCCGCAACGGCTGCTGCTGGCCTACCGGCAAGGTATCTTCCCGTGGTATTCCGAAGGCCAGCCGGTGCTCTGGTGGAGCACCGACCCGCGCATGGTGCTGACGCCGCAGGCGCTCAAGGTCTCCGCCACGCTGCGCAAGACACTACGCCGCACGCTACGCGACCCCGACTGGGAAATCCGTGTCGACGATGATTTCATCGCCGTGATGCGCTCATGCGCCATGACCGCCCGCGACGGCCAGTTCGGCACGTGGATCACCGACGACATCGTCAGCGCCTACGGCGCGCTGCACCGCGCCGGCCGCGCCCACTCCGTGGAAAGCTGGTATCGGGGCGAGCGCGTGGGCGGCCTCTACGGCGTGGCGCTGGGCCGCATGTTCTATGGCGAGTCGATGTTCGCGCAGCGCACCGACGCCTCCAAGATCGCCCTGGCCGCGCTCTGCGCCTTCCTCGACCAACACGGCGTGACGATGATCGACTGCCAGCAGGAAACCGACCACCTGGCCTCCCTCGGCGCCCGCCCCATCCCCCGCGCAGACTTCGTCGCCCACGTCCGGGCCGCCACCGCCCAGCCCGACATCGTGCCGTGGCAGTTCGACAAGTCTGTGCTGGCACGCTGGGCGCCAGCTGTTTGACGCAGCGCAAATCCGCCTGAAGGCAGGTGGGCAGACACTCGCTACTTCGCGTGTCGTGCCGTTCACCTGCCGGATGAAAGACCCCAACTACGATCTCGTTCTCAAGACCACCTGTGCCACGCTGCTGACCGACAAGGCCAACACGGTGATGGGGCTCGCCATCCGGCTCGGCACCACGCCGCGCCGCTATCTGGAACTTGGTTTTCCCGACCTTCCACTGGCCGTGAAGGTCGCCAATGTCGAGAAAATGCTGTTCCGGCGCAACGTGCCGCGGCGATTTCTGGAAGGGATCTATGGCACCCTGCTGGCACCCAAGGCGATCTTCAGGTCACACACCCGTCCGCATGATGTGAACGCGGTAGTGCTGTCCTTCGACACCATTCATCTGGGCCCGCTCGTTGCCATCCTGCATGCGGACAAGCAAATCGGCCGCGCCCGTTGCAACGAGCTCGCGAGCATCTATGCGAAGGAAGACAGGGATTTCGAGCGCGTGTGGCGCGCCAAGGGGCTACTGCTTTGGGAGGGGGCCAGCGAACGTGGCGACATGCCCACCATGACGGTGGCGCACAAAAGAAAAACCGCCTGAGAGACACGACTGTCCGGCTCTGATTGCCATAAGTGGGACGCCTCTCAAGCGGTCTGGCCAGTATATGACCTTCGCCCCATCATTGCAACGCCAGCGGATCTGCACCGCGTTGCACACGCCGCCCGGTTTGCTCTGATAGACTGCCAGACAGGATGCCGCCACGCGGTGTCCGCCGCCTCCGTCTTTTCGTCATGAGCGAGCCATGAGCAAGCTGAAGGAACTTCCGCTCTCCGCGTTGCAGTTTTACGCAACGGCGCCCTACGCTTGCAGCTATCTCGATGGCCGCATGGCGCGCTCGCAGGTGGCCACGCCCGCGCACCTGATCAATGCCGATGTCTACTCCCGGCTGGTGCGCGCCGGCTTCCGCCGCAGCGGCATCTTCACCTATCGCCCCTATTGCGACGAATGCCGCGCCTGCACGCCGTGCCGCGTGCTGGTGGACCAGTTCCACCCGGACCGCAGCCAGCGCCGCGCCTGGCGCCAGCACGAGGGCCTGCAGGCGCTGGTGGCGCCGCTGACCTACGTCGAGGAGCATTACGCGCTGTATCTGCTCTATCAGTCGATGCGCCACGCCGGCGGCGGCATGGACCAGGACAGCCGGGACCAGTACGAGCAGTTCCTGCTGCAAAGCCGCGTGAACTCGCGGCTGGTGGAGTTCCGCGAACCGCCGGGCTCGCCCGAGGCGGGCCGCCTGCGCATGGTCAGCATGATCGATGTGCTCGACGACGGCCTGTCGTCGGTCTACACCTTCTATGACCCGATGGCCGTCGGCGCGAGCTACGGCACCTACAACATCCTCTGGCAGATCAACCAGACCCGCGAGCTGGGCCTGCCGCACCTCTATCTGGGCTACTGGATCGCCGACAGCCGCAAGATGGCCTACAAGGCGCGCTTCCGGCCGCTCCAGGTGCTCACGGGCAACCAGTGGCATCCGTTCGACGACGATGCTGTTGTACCCAACCCCGCACCGAAGCCCGCACCCAACGCCGCACCGGCCACCACGCCGGCCGCGGCACCCCAACCGGGGCCCGCCCAGGCGTAGCGCCTGCCGCACGCTACAATGCCGCCCTGGTACCGACTTCACGCCGGCCGCGGCCGCGCCCCCTCCCCGTGCTCAACGCGCTCTATCCCCTGTTTCGCCCCGCCCTGTTCTCCATGGATGCGGAGGATGCCCACCATTTCACGCTGAACAACCTCATGCGCGCCCAGCGCATGGGCCTGGCCGGTTGCCTTGGCAACACCATCGCCGCCGATCCGCGCACCGTCATGGGCGTGCGCTTCCCGAACCCCGTGGGGCTGGCGGCCGGTCTCGACAAGGACGGCGCGTACATCGACGGTCTTGCCGCGTTCGGCTTCGGCTTTATCGAGGTGGGCACGGTCACGCCGCGCGCCCAGCCCGGCAACCCGCGTCCGCGCATGTTCCGGCTGCCGCAGGCCGATGCGCTGATCAACCGCATGGGCTTCAACAATGGCGGCGTGGATGCCTTCGTGGCCAACGTGCAGGCGTCGCGCTGGAAGGCCGAGGGCGGCGTGCTGGGCCTGAATATCGGCAAGAACGCCGACACCCCGATCGAGCGCGCGGCTGACGACTACCTCTACTGCCTCGAGCGCGTCTATCCGCACGCGAGCTACGTGACGGTGAACATCTCGTCGCCGAATACCAAGAACCTGCGCCAGCTGCAGGGCGCGAGCGAGCTGGACAGCCTGCTCTCCACGCTGAAAACCGCCCAGCAGCGCCTGGCCGACCAGCACAAGCGCTATGTGCCGCTGGCGCTGAAGATTGCGCCGGACCTGGACGACGACCAGATCCGCAATATCGGCGATGCGCTGGTGCGGCACGGCATCGACGGGGTGATTGCCACCAACACCACGATCTCGCGCGAGGCGGTCCAGGGCCTGCCGCATGCCGAGGAAGCGGGCGGCCTCTCCGGGCGCCCGGTGTTCGAATCCTCCACCCGCGTGGTGCGCGCCTTGCGCGCCGTGGTGGGCGATGCCCTGCCGATCGTCGGCGTGGGCGGCATCTTCAGCGGCGCCGACGCGCGCGCGAAGATCGATGCCGGCGCGCAACTGGTCCAGGTCTACAGCGGCCTGATCTACCGCGGCCCCGCCCTGGTGCGGGACTGCGCCGCCGCCTTGCGCCACCCCGTTGCCGGTTGAGGATGTTGCACCGCAACACATTCACGAAAATCGGCTTCCTGGCGCAATAATTTGCGGCACGCCTCGCCCGCCGAGGCGTTTAACAGCAGGATATGGCCGACCGGTGCACTAAAAGAGAGCCGCGGGAGGCCCGAAAATGGTATCCTCGCAGGCTTCAAAAGTACCGAACCCTCGGGGGAGAACCATTACATGCTGCGTCTTCAGTCGCGCCTCAAGGCATCCACCCAAACCATTCTCGGCGGCGTGGTCGCGCTGTCGGTGCTGTACGGCGGCGCCGTGCAGGCCCAGACCGTGAAAGTGCTGTCGATCGTCGATCACCCGGCGCTCGACGCCATCCGCGACGGCGTGCGCGCCGAACTGAAGGCTGCCGGCTATGACGCCGACAAGAACCTGAAGTGGGAATACCAGAGCGCGCAGGGCAACACCGGCACCGCCGCCCAGATCGCCCGCAAGTTCGTCGGCGACCAGCCGAACGCGATTGTCGCCATCGCCACGCCGTCCGCGCAGGCCGTGGTGGCCGCCACCAAGACCGTGCCGGTGGTGTACTCGGGCGTGACGGACCCCGTGGCTGCCCAACTGGTCAAGGGCTGGGGCGCCACCGGCACCAACGTGACCGGCGTCTCGGACAAGCTGCCGCTGGACAAGCAGGTCGCCCTGATCCAGCGCGTGGTGCCCAAGGTCAAGACCGTCGGCATGGTCTACAACCCCGGCGAAGCCAACTCGGTGGTGGTGGTCAAGGAACTGAAGGAACTGCTGGCCAAGCAGGGCCTGACGCTGAAGGAAGCCGCCGCGCCGCGTACCGTGGATATCGGCCCGGCTGCCAAGAGCCTGATCGGCAAGGTCGATGTGATCTATACGAACACCGACAACAACGTGGTCTCGGCCTACGAGGCGCTGGTGAAGGTGGCCAACGAGTCGAAGATTCCGCTGGTGGCCGCTGACACGGACAGCGTGAAGCGTGGCGCCGTGGCCGCGCTGGGCATCAACTACAGCGACCTGGGCCACCAGACCGGCAAGGTTGTCGTGCGCATCCTGAAGGGCGAGAAGCCCGGCGCGATTGCCTCGCAGACCTCGGACAACCTCGAACTGTTCGTGAACACCAGCGCCGCCGCCAAGCAGGGCGTGACGCTGGCGCCGGAACTGGTCAAGGAAGCCAAGACCGTCATCAAGTAAGACCCGCAACGGACCGCGCCGCCCCCGAGGGGTTGCGCGGCCTGACGCTCTCCGGCCCCGGCCCGGCCTATCCGGCCGGCCGGGGCCTCCGGACCGCAGCGCGCTCGTCGCCTACCCGGCGCGCGACAGCCCGGCCGGCCCCCCGCAACAGGATTTCCCCATGTCCCTCTTTTCCCTTATGGGCGCCCTGGAGATCGGCCTGATCTTCAGCCTCGTGGCCCTCGGGGTGCTGATCTCGTTCCGCATCCTGAATTTCCCCGATCTCACCGTCGATGGCAGCTTTCCGCTCGGCGGCGCCGTGGCGGCCACGCTGATCGCCGCTGGCCAGGACCCCTTCCTGGCCACATTCGCCGCCATCGCGGCCGGCGGGGTGGCCGGATGGATCACCGGCTGGCTCAACGTGCGGCTCAAGATCATGGATCTGCTGGCCAGTATCCTGATGATGATCGCGCTGTACTCGGTCAACCTGCGCATCATGGGCCGCCCGAACGTGCCGCTGATTACCGAGCCGACCCTGTTCACGGTGCTCCAGCCCGAGTGGCTGCCAGACTACCTGCTGCGCCCGCTGGTGCTGCTGGTGGTGGTGATCGTGGCGAAGGTCGGCCTGGACTGGTTCTTCTCATCGCAACTGGGCCTGGCGATGCGCGCCACCGGTGCCAATCCGCGCATGGCGCGGTCGCAGGGCGTGCCTACGGGCCGTGCCACGCTGGCCGGCATGGCGCTCTCCAACGGGCTGGTGGCGCTGGCCGGCGCGCTGTTCGCGCAAACCCAGGGCGGGTCCGACATCTCGATGGGCATCGGCACCATCGTGATCGGCCTGGCCGCCGTGATCATCGGCGAGACCATCCTGCCGGCGCGGCGTCTGGTCTATGTGACGCTGGCCGTGGTGCTGGGCGCCATCCTGTACCGATTCTTCATCGCGCTGGCGCTGAACACGGAGTTCATTGGCCTCAAGGCGCAGGATCTGAATCTGGTGACGGCGGCGCTGGTGACGCTGGCGCTGGTGCTGCCGGCCACGCGCAAGAAGCTGTTTGGCCGCAAGAACGGAGGTGCCTGAGATGCTGCGCGCACAAGACCTGAAGCTGACCTTCAACCCCGGCACGCCGATCGAGAACCGCGCGCTGCGCGGCCTGAACCTGGAGATCCCGAGCGGCCAGTTCGTGGCCGTGATCGGCTCCAACGGCGCCGGCAAGTCCACCTTCCTGAACGCCGTCAGCGGCGACCAGATGGTGGATAGCGGCCGCATCACCATCGACGACATCGACGTGACCCGGCAGCCCGCCTGGGACCGCGCCCATCTGGTGGCCCGCGTGTTCCAGGACCCGATGGCCGGCACCTGCGAGGCGCTGACCATCGAGGAAAACATGGCGCTGGCCATGGCGCGCGGCTCGCGGCGCAGCTTCCGCCCGGCGCTGAACAAGGCGTCGCGCGAGCTGTTCCGCGACAAGCTGCGGCTGCTGAACCTCGGGCTTGAGAATCGTCTGACGGACCGGATCGGCCTGCTGTCCGGCGGCCAGCGGCAGGCGGTGAGCCTGCTGATGGCATCGCTCCAGCCGTCGCGCATCCTGCTACTCGACGAGCACACGGCCGCGCTGGACCCGAAAACCGCCGCCTTTGTGCTGGAGTTGACCGCGCGGATCGTCTCGGAAAGCAAGCTCACGACGATGATGGTGACGCACTCGATGCGGCAGGCGCTGGACTACGGGGAGCGCACGGTGATGCTGCACCAGGGGCAGGTGGTACTGGATGTGTCAGGCGACCAGCGCAAGGGCCTCGACGTGCCCGACCTGCTGCGGATGTTCGAGCAGACCCGGCATGAGCAGCTGGATGATGACGCGCTGCTGCTGAGCTGAACTGAGCTGAATCGAAAGGGAAGAAAGACGGCCGGGGGTGCTCCCCGGCCGTTGTCGTTTACGTGGCTGACGCCCGTTACGCCGTCTCGGCCCTGTCCAGCCAGCGCTTGAGCTGGTCCGTGACGGCCGTGCTCGAGAACGAGCAGCTGTCCTGGGTGAACACCGCCGACATCTCCAGGCGGCGTAGCAATTCCTCCATCGCCTGGCTGAAAACCGGCGGCAGCGTCAAAGACGTGGCCGCCGCGCGCCACGCGCCGACGAGATCCGCCACCGGCATCGTACCGGCCACATGGCTCGCCAATGCCTCGCGCATCGCGTTCAGTGCGCGCTGGTTGTCCTGGTGCGTACTCATGCGCGCGCCCTCCTCTCCTTGTACAACTCGCGGAAGGTCCGGCCGCTCGGCGCGGGCATGTCGCGCGTGTCGGTCCAGCCCTTGCCCGCCATCGGCAGGCTGGCAATCAGCCGATTCCGGCCACCCATCCGCGCCAGCAGGCGCGCGCCCATGCGCGTGGCGAAGGCGTAGAGCGCCGGGCGGCGCGCCACATAGCCCCAGACCTGCAGCGACAGCCGCTCCTGCCACGGGCGCAGGCCGCGTTCCATCTGCTTCTCGCGCAGCTTGCGCAGCAGGTCTGAGAGCGGGATCGACGCAGGACACACTCTGTTGCACTCGCCGCAAAGTGTGGCGGCCTGGGGCAGATCGACCGCATTGGCGAGGCCGACATAACTCGGCGTCAGCACGCTGCCCATCGGTCCCGGGTAGACCCAGCCATAGGCATGGCCGCCGATCTTCTGGTACACCGGGCAGTGGTTCATGCAGGCGCCGCAGCGGATGCAGCGCAGCATCTCCTGGAATTCGCCGCCGATCAGGCCGGTCCGGCCGCCATCCACAAGCACGAAGTACATATGCTCGGGGCCGTCGCGCTCGCCCTCGGCGCGCGGGCCGGTCAGCAGCGAGAAATAGTTGGAAATCGCCTGCCCGGTAGCCGAGCGCGGCAGCAGCCGCATCACCGTGGCCAGGTCTTCCAGTGTCGGCAACACCTTCTCGATGCCGGTAACGGCCACGTGCACGCGCGGCATGACGGTGCACATGCCCTCGTTGCCCTCGTTGGTCACCACGGCCACCGAGCCCGTCTCGGCAATGATGAAGTTACCCCCCGTCACGCCCATGTCGGCGGACAGGAACTCGGGCCGCAGCACCTCGCGCGCCTCACGGGTCATCTGCGGGATGTCGGTCAGGCGCGGCTTGTGGTGGACCCGCGCGAACAGGTCGGCAATCTCGTCCTTGTCCTTGTGGATCACGGGCGCGATGATGTGCGACGGCGGCTCGGCATCGTTGATCTGGAGGATGTACTCGCCCAGATCGGTCTCGATGCTCTGCACGCCCATCTCGCCCAGCACCTGGTTCAGGCGCATCTCCTCGGTCACCATCGACTTGCTCTTGATGACCTTCTTCACGCCATGCTTCTGCGCGATCTCGGCCACCAGGCGGGCTGCGTCGGCGGTGGTCTCGGCGAACAGCACCGTGGCGCCGCGCCTGGTCGCATTTTCTTCAAACTTGGCGAGCCAGACGTCGAGGTTTTCCAGCGCGCGGTTGCGGCGCTCCTTGAGCGCGGCGCGCGTGGCGTCGAAGTCGATGTCGCGGATCGCATCGGCCCGCGCCGTCACGAACTTGGTCGACAGTTTCTTGAGGTTCTGCTGCAGGCGCTGGTCGGCGAGCTTCTGCCCGGCCCGCGCCTTGAATTCCATGCTGTGGACTTGCATCGTATTTTGCCGAGGTTCGATCGATCAGGCGTCGCCCGCCAGGACCTGCGCAATGTGCAGCACGCGGGTGCGCGTATCGCCGGACCGGCGCAGCCGGCCTTCGATATTGAGCATGCAGCCAAGGTCGCCCAGCACCACGGCGTCGGCGCCGCTGGCCTGGATGTTGGCGCATTTCTCGTCGACGATGGCCGTCGAGATATTGCCGTACTTTACCGAGAACGTACCGCCGAAGCCGCAGCAGGCCTCGCAATCCTTCATCTCGGTCAGCTGCACGCCGGGCAGCTTGCCGAGCAGCGCGCGCGGCTGCTGCTTGACGCCGAGTTCGCGCAGGCCGGAGCAGGAGTCGTGATAGGTGACGTGGCCGGAAAACGCCGAGTCGACGGTCTCGATCTTGGCCACGTTGGCCAGGAAATCGGTCAGTTCGTAGACACGCTCGCGCAGGCGCTCGTAGCGGCCGTGGAGTTCGGGGTCGTCGCGCAGCAGGTCCTGGTAGTGCGCGCGGACCATGCCGCCGCAGGAGCCCGAGGGGATCACCACGTAGTCGAACATCTCGAACTCACGCAGGAATTTTTCGGCGAGGTCGCGCGAGACGGCGCGCTCGCCCGAGTTGTAGGCGGGCTGGCCGCAGCAGGTCTGCGCCTCGGGCACCATGACCTCGTAACCCGCCGATTCCAGCAGCTTCAGCACCGAAAACCCGATCTCCGGGCGCATGAGGTCCACCAGACAGGTGGCGAACAGTCCGATTCGCATCGCTTCCTTTTATCCAGACCCGAAACCTCGCAATTATGCGCCCCCGCCGCGCCGCTGCGGGCAGCGCGCGCCGCAAACTTGTTCATCCCCGCGCGCAATGCCGCTCATGCGAAAGCGGCCCCGTCATTGGATAGGAATCCCGGTAATTGCATTTCACCTATTGAAATTTTCACAATGCGAGATAGAATCAGGCAAACGCTTAATTTGCCGCATGGCAACATTTCCTCCTATGGCAGAAGCAGACAAGTCACCCGGCAAGACCTCCATCCAGGTCATCGAACGCATGATGACGCTGCTGGATGCGCTCGCCCAGCACGCGGACCCCGTCAGTCTCAAGGAGTTGTCGCTGGCCACCGGCCTGCATCCGTCCACGGCACACCGCATTCTCAATGACATGGTGGCGTGCCGTTTCGTGGATCGCTCGGACCCCGGCAGCTATCGGCTCGGCATGCGGCTGCTGGAACTCGGCAACCTCGTGAAGGCACGGCTGTCCGTGCGCGATGCGGCACTCGCACCGATGCGTGCGCTGCACCGCGTCACCGGGCAGACCGTGAACCTCTCGGTGCGTCAGGGCGATGAAATCGTCTATATCGAGCGCGCCTACAGCGAGCGCTCGGGCATGCAGGTGGTGCGCGCCATCGGTGGCCGCGCCCCCCTGCACCTGACCTCGGTCGGCAAGCTGTTCCTGGCCGCCGACGAGGCCGGGCGCGTGCGCAGCTATGCCACGCGCACCGGGCTGGCCGGGCATACGGGGACGTCGATCACGGACATCGCCAAGCTGGAGCGCGAACTGAGCTGGGTGCGCACCAACGGCTATGCGCGCGACAACGAGGAACTGGAGCTGGGCGTGCGCTGCATTGCGGCTGGCATCTACGACGACTCGCGCCGGCTGGTGGCCGGGCTGTCGCTGTCCGCGCCGGCAGACCGCCTGCAGGACAGCTGGCTGCAGAACCTCAAGGACACCGCGCTGCAGATTTCGCGCGGCATGGGCTACGTGGCGGACGCCGTGTCGGCCTGATTGGGCCTGATTGGGCCTGATTGGGCCTGATTGGGCCTGATTGGGCCTGAGCACCCCTGAGCGCCCCCGCGCACTCCCCCCAAAAAGAAACGCGCCGACGGGCTGCCCCGCGGCGCGTTTTCAATTGGCGGCGGCTACCTGGATCAGGTGCCGCGTGCCTGCTGCGAGGCCAGGATCGCGTGCGCCGCGTGCGGCGCGCTAGGACCCTGCGTAAGGTTTGGGGAGGCCGGGAACGGCCGTTGCGGGCCCTGCACCGACGGCTGGTGCTCAAGCCACGTGCGCACGCGCGTGGCATCGGCAAAGCGCGACAGCTTGCCCACGGAGTCGAGGAACACCATCACCACGTTGCGGTCGTTCACGCGGGCCTGCATCACCAGGCATTGGCCGGCTTCCGAGATGAAACCGGTCTTCTGCAGGCCGATCTCCCAGTTGCCGCCGCGCACGAGGCGGTTGGTGCTCACGTAATGGAGCGGACGGCCCAGCACGTTCACTTCATGCTCGGTCTGGGTCGAGAATTCGCGGATGGTCGGGTTGCGGTAAGCGGCATTGACCAGGCGGGCCAGGTCCATCGCACTCGACACATTGCTGCTGGAAAGACCGCTCGAATCGACAAAGTGGCTGTCGTTCATGCCGAGTTCGCGCGCCTTGCGGTTCATCGCGCTCACAAACGCCGGCAGGCCGCCCGGATAGCTGCGGCCCAGCACCGAAGCGGCACGGTTTTCCGACGACATCAGCGCCAGCAGCATCATTTCATGGCGGGTCAGCTGCGTGCCAAAGCGCAGGCGCGAGCTGCTGTGCTTCTCGGTGTCGCGGTCTTCCTCGCTCACCGTCAGCACTTCGTCCATCGGCAGGCGGGAATCCATGACCACCAGCGCGGTCATCAGCTTGGTGATCGAAGCGATCGGCAGCACCGCCGTCGGATTTTTCTGAAACAGGACTTCGTTCGTGTTCTGGTCCAACACCAGCGCCACGGAGGAACGCAGCGCGAGCGCATCTTCCGTATCGCGCAGGCCCATGGCCTCGGCGAGCGTCGGTTTCGACGGTACGAAGGCCGCGCGAACCGGCTGTGCACGGCTGGCCATCACGGCCTTCTTGCCGTGCCGCAGCACGATCACCTTCCGCGAAGACGATGACCGCTCCTTCGCAGAAGCGACCTTTTTAGTGGATTTGGTAGCAGTTGCCTGCTTTTTAGCCGAGGTTTTCGTCACAGTCGACTTCGTCGCTGCGTACGTCACCGGCGCGGCCAGCATGGACACCGACACCAGCGCCGAGGTGGCGATGGCGGTCAGGGGCATGCTGAAGAGTCGGGAAATAAAGGATTTGGACCGGAACATGATCTGTTCAGCGCGGCATTTGGTGGAATGGCGCTAGTTTAGGAAATAAAGAAATTGTTAGCAAGATTAAAGACTTACGAAGGCTCTTTAAAGTTCGATTCGCAAACAATTCCATATTGCGGAAAATATGGCGTATTCGCCATTTTTAGCGCCCGTGATGGTCGTGCGCATTCGTATGTCGACAACTGCGCACAATGCTTCGCACCTATATAAGAAACCGCTTCCCTAACAACAATATCGGCGGCTTTCGTGAAATCCTCATCAGGGGAAACCTCAATCCGGCGCAAAGTCATGAGAGGAAACGCGCGAACTCGCTCACCGGTTCACGCTCCGTGACCAATTGGTTGGCCGTCGCCTCCGGGTCCGCGTAGCCCAGCGACATGCCGCACACCACCATCTCGTTCTCGGTCAGCCGCAGCTGGCTGGCCAGGATGCTGTGGAATTGCGTGAACGCCGCCTGGGGGCAGGTATCGAGCCCGCGGGCCCGCGCTGCCACCATGATGCTTTGCAGGAACATGCCGTAGTCGAGCCAGCTGCCCTGCTCCATGATCCGGTCGATCGTGAAGATCAGGCCGACCGGCGCATCGAAGAAGCGGAAGTTGCGGGCGTGCTGCTCGTGCATGCGCGCCTTGTCCTCGCGACTGATCTCCAGCAGGCCGTACAGGTCCCAGCCCACCTTGCGGCGGCGCGCCAGGTACGGGTTGACCCACTCGCGCGGATAGTACGGGTATTCCTCGCGGTACTTGGTGTCGCGCTCGGGGTCATGGTAGGCGGCCAGCACATCGGCGCAGAGCCGCGCCTTGGCGTCGCCCGAGAGCACGTAGACCCGCCACGGCTGGGTGTTGGTGCCGGACGGTGCGCGGCTGGCCACGGCGAGGATGTCCTCGATGGTCTCGCGCGAGACCGGGGTATCCAGGAACGCCCGGATCGAGCGGCGCGTGGTGATGGCGCGGTCGACGATCGCCGCGGAATCGGTCAGGCTCGTATCGCCGGTGGCGGAAGTGACTTCAAGGGTGTCGCGGGGGGCGGCGCCGGGCTTGGACATGCTTGGGGGTCTCCGGGTTATTGTGTGTTATTGATCACTCTGCACTTGGCCGCACCAGCGGTGTCAGCGCCAGACGCAATGCGGGCGGCAGCGCTGCGGGGCGGCGTGTTGCACGATCCACATAGACATGGACGAAATGGCCCTGCGCGGCAGCCACCTCGTCGTCGTTGCGGAACAGGCCCACCTCGTAGCGCACGCTCGAGTTGCCCAGTCGGGCCACGCGCAGACCGGCCACGACGGTGTCCGGGAACGAGAGCGACGAGAAATAGTTGCATTGCGTCTCGATCACCAGCCCGATGGTCTCGCCCGCCTCGATGTCCAGCACGCCCGCCCGGATCAGGTAGGTGTTCACGACGGTATCGAAGTAACTGTAGTAAACAACGTTGTTCACGTGGCCATAGACATCGTTGTCCATCCAGCGCGTGGTGATTGGCTGGAAATGCGCGTAGGCGCTGCGGGTGTCCGGTTGTGGCTTCATCGGCATCGGCGTTTTTGTTGTGATGTGTTGCGATCTCAATAAGCTGCCGCCGCAGCGGCGGTCGCCCCGGCGCCGTAGCGCTGGTGGTGGCGCGCGGCCAGCCGCACGGTCTGGGTGTGCACGGCCACGGTGTCCTCGATCTGGTTGCCGTAGCCGCCGGCCATGGCCACGGCCATCGGCAGGCGCCGTGCGAGGGCGGATTCGAACACCAGCGTGTCGCGTCGGGCCAGGCCGGCCAGCGTCAGGCGCAGCCGGCCCAGGCGGTCGCCCTCATGGGGATCGGCGCCGGCGAGGTAAATCAGCAGTTCGGGATCGAAGCGTGCGTAGAGCGTATCCAGCGCGCCAGCCAGCGCCGCCGCGTAGGTATCGTCATCGCAGCCGTCCGGCAGGCCGACGTCGAGGTCACTCGCCTCCTTCCGGAACGGATAGTTCTTCTCGCCATGGAGCGACAGCGTGAACACGCTGGGGTCGTCGCGCAGGATCGACGCCGTGCCGTTGCCCTGATGCACGTCGAGGTCGATCACAGCCACGCGGCGCACGCGCCCTTCGCGCTGCATCTGGCGCGCGGCGATGGCGGCATCGTTGAACACGCAGAAGCCGCCGCCCTTGTCGGCATAGGCATGATGGGTGCCGCCGGCGAGGTTGACCGCGATCCCTTCCGTCATCGCCGTACGGCAGGCGGCCATCGTCGCGCCGGCCGAGCGCCGCGAGCGCTCCACCATCTCGTGCGACCACGGGAAGCCGATCTCGCGCTGTCGGGCGGCATCGAGCCGGCCGGAAGACACATCGGCGATGTAGTCGGCGGTATGGGCCAGTGCCAGCGCCGCGTCGTCGGCGCGGGGCGCCTCGTGCAGGGTCAGGCCCGGCACTTCACGCACCACCGCGTCTCGCAGCATGCTGTACTTGCGCATCGGGAAGCGATGGCCGGGCGGCAGCGGCAGGACGAAGTGGTCGGCGTAGAAAGCTTGCATCGGGGCGGATCGGGGGGATCGGGCGGGAAATTCCCGGGAAGTGACGGTGCGTGACCATTTATCGACCGGGCAGTCTGCGATGGTAGCACCGCGTTCCGCATTGCGTGAAAACGTATCAAACAGCAGACCTTCCCCGCGTTGCATCATGGCAGTCGCATCGGGATAAACCCTTGCCCGGCGCCCCTTACGTGGTCATTACGACGCATATGTCTGCTCAATGTCTGCTATTTCTTGTGCAGTGCAACAAAACCGCTTGACAGGCTTTTTTCTGCCCTTAGAATAGGAATTGTTGCGGCGCATCAAAGCTTTTTAACAAGCCCGGTTCGACCGCACACCAATACATCGCTCGGGCTGGCCAGGACATTGCGTTCATGGCTTTGACATTCGGGCGGATTAATTTCTATTTTGCTTGACCTTGAAGTTCACCACTGGAGACCAGCAATGATCCTGACCCCGGAACAAGTTGCAGCCGCACAAAAAGCCAACCTGGAAACCCTGTTCGGTCTGACCACCAAAGCATTCGAAGGCGTTGAAAAGCTTGTCGAACTGAACATGCAAGTGGTCAAGGCGACCTTTGCCGAAAACGTCGACAACGCCAAGAAGGCCCTGTCCGCCAAGGATGCCCAGGAACTGCTGGCCATCCAGGCTTCGCTGGTGCAGCCGGTTGCCGAAAAGACCCTGGCGTACTCGCGTCACCTGTATGAAATCGCCTCGGAAACGCAGAGCGAGTTCACCAAGGTGGCCGAAGCCCAACTGGCCGAAGGCACGAAGAACGTGCAAGCGCTCGTCGAGAACTTCGCCAAGAACGCCCCGGCCGGTTCGGAATCGACCGTCGCCATCGTGAAGTCGGCCATCTCGGCCGCCAACAACGCGTACGAGTCGGTCCAGAAGGCCACGAAGCAAGCCGTGGAAATGGCCGAAACCAACTTCCAGGCCGCCGCCACCGCCGCAACCAAGGCTGCTCAGCAAGCCTCGGCCACGGCCCGCACGGCTACCAAGAAGCCGGCTGCCACCGCCTGAGCGGTAGCGCCCTCGCCCGCCCCGCGCACCGGCTCCGGCCACGGCGCCGGGTCGGCAAGAACCCGGCCCCTCTGATGAGGGGCCGGGTTTTTTTTCGTCCCGAGATATTGCGCTACGGCTTGAGGAACGTGGCGCGCCACGGCTCGCCACCCTCGATGGCGCCCTGCATCTCGCGGCCATCCACGTGGCCGACGTAGCGCTCGTCATCGATCGTGAAGACGATCTCCGTGCCGCGCACGCGGCCGTCCCATACCGGCGTCGACCGCTCGCCTTCGCGCATCACGCCTTCCAGCTTCTGGAACGTCTGCGACAGCACCAGCAGCTTGTTCCCCATCGCCCAGATCCCTGCCACCCTGGCCGGCACCAGCCACAGGTAGACGCCGCACGGTCCCCGGCAGGCCTCGACGCTCGGCACGTACTCATCCGGCCGCCAGTCCGCCATATCGAACGAATTCGAGACGATTCGCGTGCCAGGCCGCAAGCCGAGCAACGTGGGGCGAAGACGCAGGTTCACGCTCGGCAGCAGGAACAGCGTGACGACCGTGGCATCGGAAAAATCCGACTTGAAGATGTCCGCGCGCTCGAAGGTGGCGCGGCCGGCCACGCCTTCGGCCCGGGCAGTGCGCCGGGACAGTTCGACCAGTTCATTGTTGAACTCGATGCCGCGCGCGGTGGCGCCGCGCTTGGCAGCAGTAATGACCAGGCGGCCATCCCCGGAGCCCAGATCGACGAGCCGATCCTCGGGCGTCAGCTTCGCCATGTCGAGCATCTGGTTCACCAGCGGCTGGGGCGTCGGGATCCAGATCACGTCCTTGCCCGGCTGGCCCATCGACGGCTTGCTGCCCGGTTCGTCAAATTGCGACCAGGCTGCGCCGGGCAGGAGCACCAGGCACAGCACGGCGGCAAGCAGGTGTGTCTTCCGCATCGTGTTCACCCAACGATGCTAGGAGATCGGCCCCGGAATCGCCACGCCGGATGGACAGCCCCGCCGCTGTTCGCCCTGCCCGCTCGCGGCCGGCGCCCGCTGGCTCCGCTTGGCGGTTAATTGCGAAATATCAATCCAAAAGAAAACCCGCCGGGATGGCGGGCTTTCTCGTTGCGGCCGAAGCTTAGCGCTTGCGCGGCGGCGGCACGTCCGTGCAGACGCCTTCGTAGATCTCGGCTGCCATGCCGATCGACTCGCCCAGCGTCGGGTGCGGGTGGATCGTTTTGCCGATATCCACGGCGTCGGCGCCCATCTCGATGGCCAGGCACACTTCGCTGATCAGGTCGCCCGCATGGGTGCCGACGATGCCGCCGCCGATGATCCGGTGCGTCTCCTCGTCGAAAATCAGCTTGGTGAAGCCCTCGTCGCGGCCATTGGCGATGGCGCGGCCCGAGGCGGCCCAAGGGAAGGTGCCCTTGCCGTACTTGATGCCCTGCGCCTTGCACTGCTCCTCGGTCAGGCCGGCCCAGGCCACTTCCGGATCGGTGTAGGCCACCGACGGGATCTGCTTGACGTCGAAGTAAGCCTTCTCGCCGTGCGCGGCCTCGGCTGCCACGTGTGCCTCATGCACTGCCTTGTGCGCCAGCATCGGCTGGCCGACGATGTCGCCGATGGCGAAGATATGCGGCACGTTCGTGCGCAGCTGGTTGTCCACCTCGATGAAGCCGCGGTCGGTCACCGTCACGCCCGCCTTCTCGGCGCCAATCTTCTTGCCGTTCGGCACACGGCCGACCGACACCAGCACCAGGTCGTAGCGCTGGGGCTCGGCCGGCGCGGCCTCGCCCTCGAACTTCACGTAGATGCCGTCCGGCTTGGCTTCCACGCCCACCGTCTTGGTCTTCAGCATCACGTTGTCGAAACGCTGCTTGTTCATCTTGTCCCAGACCTTGACGAGGTCGCGGTCCGCGCCCTGCATCAGGCCGTCGAGCATTTCCACCACGTCGATGCGCGCGCCGAGCGTGCTGTACACCGTGGCCATTTCCAGCCCGATGATGCCGCCGCCAATCACCAGCATCTTGTTGGGGATGTCCGGCAGCTCCAGCGCGCCGGTCGAATCGACGATGCGCGGGTCCTCGGGCACGAACGGCAGCTTCACGGCCTGGCTGCCGGCGGCGATGATCGCCTTCTCGAAGCGGATCACCGTCTTCTTGCCGGTCGTGGCCTTGGCGTCACCTTCGGTTTCCTGCACCTCAAGATGATGCGGGTCCAGGAACGTGCCGATGCCGCGCACCACCTGCACCTTGCGCGCGCGGGCCATGCCGGCCAGACCGCCGGTCAGCTTGCCGACCACGGTTTCCTTGTAGTGGCGCAGGCCATCCAGGTCGATCTTGGCTTCGCCGAACAGGATGCCGTGCGCGGCCAACGCCTTGGCTTCGTCGATCACGGCCGCGTTGTGCAGCAGCGCCTTCGACGGGATGCAGCCCACGTTCAGGCAGACGCCGCCGAGCGAGCCGTAGCGTTCCACCAGCACGGTGTTCATGCCGAGATCCGCTGAGCGGAACGCGGCCGAGTAGCCGCCGGGGCCGGCGCCGAGCACGAGCATGTCGCACTGGATGTCGGCGCTGCCGGCATGCGTGGCGGCGGCCGGCGCCGGGGCCGGAGCGGCCTTCGGTGCAGCGGCGGCCGGGGCGGCAGCGGCAGC
>NZ_CAJPVH010000018.1 GCF_905397395.1 Cupriavidus campinensis | reverse complement strand
ACGGCGGCGCTTCTGCTGCTCGGCAACGGCCTGCTGTGGCCCGCGCCCGCCGCCACCCCCGGCGCGCCTGCGGCGTCGCAGCCGTCGGCATCGGCACCGACATCGACATCGACATCGACATTGGCACCGGCATCGGCGTCCGCACCGGCCGCCATCCCGCCAGCGCCAAATCCGCCGGCATTGGCGTGCCCGGTGCAGCCGGGCAGGGCGGCGCCGGAGGCGTGCCTGGGCGACCCCGATCCGCTCGGCTTCGAGAAAACCGCCGTCACCGCGCTGCCGGCCGCCACCGTGGATGTGCCGTACCGCTACCGCTTCCAGGCTGTTGGCGGCGAGCCGCCCTATGCCTTCAGCGAGGTCGGCTCGGGGTTGCCCGCGGGCCTGGCGCTGGACGCTAACGGCAACGTGCAGGGCACGGCCACGGTGCGTGGACGGCGCACCTTCACTGTGGAACTGCGCGACCGCTGGGGGCAGGGCGTGCGCCAGCAGTTCGCGCTCAACGTGGCCGGGCCGCGCAGCGCGGCGCCGAAACCCGCATCCGCGCCGGCGATCCAGACCGTGCCGATCGACGCGACGCAGGCGCCGCTGCGCAGCCCAACATCGGTCGACGCCTGGCGGCTCACCGACGCCGTGCTCGAAAAGATTGCCCCACCCGCGCCGCCCGATGTGGCCGAGGGCGACGCCGAGGCCGTCGCACCCCCACCGGTGCCGGACGCCGACGGCCTTGACGAACTGAGCGAGGCCGGGGCGGCGCAACTCGCGCTGCTACTCCAGCCGCTGCGCAATGTCGAGTATCCGACCCGGGGCCTGTTCGCCGCCGCGCTAGACGCGCGGGTCTGCGCCCACGCGGCGGCCCTGACCGACCGTGTGGCGCTGGAAACCCGCCAGACCGCGCCAAGCGCCGACCAGTGGCGCCAGCGCTGCGCCACGGCGTGGCAGGGGCCGCCCCCCAAGGTGCCGCCGCAGTTGGTGGAAGCGCCCGTGAAGTGGCAGGACCTGCCGGCTACGCTGATGCCGCCGCGCGTACGCGCCTGGCTGATCGAGCAGGCCATGCAGCGCCATGACGCCGCAGTGTCCACGGCACCGGGCTGGTCGGGCACCGGATGCAACTGCCTGATCGCGGCCACGAGCGGCAAGGTCTATGGCGTGGTGCCGCACTGGAGCGACCCCGCGCACGGCCCGAAACTCGATTTCAGCCTTTACGAGCGGTTGCTCGCCTATGCGCAGCCGTTCGACGACGACGGCAACGTCACGCCGCTGCGGCCTGACGCCGGGCAACTGGCGTTCCTGCGCGCCGTGCACCGCTACGGCAGCAAGCTGGACGTCACCGTCTACCGCAAGGACTGGCAGTTCCTCGCGCGGCTGCCGGAGGACCAGCGCCGGCGCGTGGCCGAGCAGGTGGCCCGGCAGGCCATGCGCATGATCGACGTGCCGCTGAGCCATTACGCACGACGCTGGGAAGACCGCATCCCGGGGCTGGCCGCCGATCCCTATCTGGGCGACGGCATCACGCTGT
The DNA here is from genome assembly GCF_905397395.1 of Cupriavidus campinensis. GTDB lineage: Bacteria > Pseudomonadota > Gammaproteobacteria > Burkholderiales > Burkholderiaceae > Cupriavidus > Cupriavidus campinensis. The sequence continues at coordinate 97,696 of NZ_CAJPVH010000018.1, read as the reverse complement.
TCCTCGACGCCGTGCCGCTGCCCGGCGACAGCCGCTATGCCGCGTTCGACGACTTCCGCCAGCGGCTGATCCAGACGCTGATCGCCGAGATGCGCAAGGGCCGCCGCCCGTACACGCTGAACCTGATGCTGCAGGCCGGCGACCTTGTGCCCGCCTTGCGCACGGCCGACGACGTGGCCGCCTCGGCGCCGGCTGCGGCAGCGCAGGCCGCACCGGTCCGTGCCAAGGCGGCGGCGGTGCCGCCAGCCACGCCACCGGCGGGTGCCACGTGGACCTTCGACCAACTGCTCGACACCCTGGTGCAGGCCGAGGACCCGCGCTTCGAGGATGGCCGCATCGTAACTGGGAACGAGGGCTACGTCAGCCGCACCAATGTGACCGTGCGCTACGTGGTGGCGCTGCCCGAGCCGACCGTGCAGAGCAAGAAGACGCTGCGCGAGGCGGTGGAGACCACGCCGGAGCTGGTTGGCACCAATCGCGCCATCGTGGTGCGGCGCATCGTGCCGATGGTTTCCGCCGGCGGTGCCGAACCCCGGCAGATGAACGATGACCTGGCCTACTTCAACGACAACTTCGGCGGCATCGCGCTGTGGCCCCAGCCGGTGGCAGATGCCGCCACCGGCGCGCTGCTCGCCAATGGCATCCGCGAGACCATCCTCGCTGGCGAGACGCGCGAGGGTGCGCTGTGCAACGTGGTATGCGACTGGCGCTGGGCCATGCGGGCCGCATTCTGGGTGGGGCTGACGGTGGCCCTGGTCTCGCTCGCGCTGTTCGTGGCGTCGTGCCGCGTGCGGGCGCTGGGGCGGCCATACCAGTTGTACCTCGTGGTGGCCGGCATCGTGCCGGCGGTGATTGGCGGGCTGCTGCTGCGCTGCGACCCGGACCTGTCCGCCTCGCAGATCAGTGGCCGCCTGTTGGCGGCGGTGCTGGTGGCGGTGTTCGCGGCGATGCTGTTGCCGCTGCTGAAGCCGCGCGTGCCCAAACCGTGACCGGAGAAACCCAAGCGTGAAAGTCCGACAACCGAGCCGTGACGGCCCCGACGCGCCGGCCCGCGACACGCGCCAGCCCGGCGGCGCCCTGCAGCGGCGCGTGGACGCCAGCGCCCGCATGGCTGCGCAGTCTTCGCGCGTGAGCCAGCTCCACGCCGCGCCAGGCACGCAGACGTTGAAGCCGCTGCCGTCGCCGGGCGCCGCCATGCCGCTGCAGGCCAAATGGGAATACGTCGACGTGGGCGGCAGGGAGCGGCGGTACAACCTGCGCGACAACGGCGACGGCACGCATACCCACGGCGCAACGGGAGAGGTCTACCACCATGTGGGCAACCGCATGCACTCCCAGCAGCCCGGGGTGCGGGTGCTGACGCCCGTGAACGCGCCCGTGCCGGCATCGGGCCCGGTGACGGCGGTGGCCCCGACCACAGCTCACGATCCCAAGAACGTACTGTTCGAGATCCTCGAGTCCGGCAAGGTTAATTACCTTGCCAACACGGCGGCGCATCGGCAGCAGTACGCGGGCAAGTACATCGAGATGAAGCCGGAGATGTTCTCGACCTTCAAGAACGCCGGCAAGCGCTACGGCAGCAGCAAGGTCATGGACCCGGTGACGCTGGCGCGCTACAGCTACGACGATGTGAAGAAGCTGTTCCATGAGTGGGACCCGGCCAAGGGCGACCGGCGTGGCCAGGCGGTCAGCACCGTGGCGCCAACACCGGGGGGCGTGAGCGCCAACCAGGCCCTGCTAGACCGGCTGGCCAAGGGCGAGCTGGTGGACCGTCGCCGCGCCGACCGCACCGGCGAGAACCTCTCGCCGTTCGACGTGGGCTCGTATGCGACCAACGTGGCGCTGAAGTCGGATTCCGGGCATTCGCGCAACTACCAGAACCTCAAGAACACGCCCGCCTGGCTTGCCGGGTCGGCGGTCAACCGAGACCACGCGCCGTCCGGCGAATCGCAAAACGTGCGCGGCGACCCCAGCGCGTACAACCAGGCCTTTGCCATCACCATCCCCAACCCCGAAATGCACCAGGTGCACAGCCCCACGTTTGGCACCGACAACTCGCACAAGAACGGGCTCGAGGACGACATGGAGGGCACCACGGACAAGCGCGTCGAGCTCGACGCGAAATACCCGGCGCTGGCCTTCTACCGCGATGCCCACTTCATGCTGACGCAGACCGAGGGGCAGGATTACTCGGCTTCGGCCAGCCATGCGTGGCTCGATCTTTCCAAGCCCAGAAATCGCGTGCGGCAAGTGGGCGGATACCGCAACCTGCATCGCCGCAACACCCAGATCCACAAGCGGCTCGGGGCCAAGCGCGGCTTCGACCCCGCCAGTCCGGCCTATGAATTCGCGGTGCAACCGCGCATCCACAAGAAGAAGTCCAAGAAGCAGACCCAGCGCCTGGGCATCTACAAGTACAGCAAGGTGCCGAAGAAGACGCAGGGTGCGCTGGCCGTGGAGCGCTACATCGAGCACCTGATCAAGACCGGCGAGGCCAATATGATCTAGGAACTGAGCCCTTCGCGCATGGCATAGCGCGTGAGTTCGGCAATGCTGCGGATGCCGAGCTTGCGGAATGTGTTCTCCCGGTGGCTGGCGATGGTCTTGTCGCTCAGGTAAAGCATCCGCGCGATCGACTTGGTGCTGTGCCCTTCGGCGAACAACTGCGCGACCTGGCGTTCGCGCGGCGTGAGCTGCGGCAGCCGCAGCGCAAGGGACGCGGCCCCATCCGTGTGCCGTGGCGTGCCCGGCGAACGGTAGGCGTGCAGCAGGCCGCCGATCAGCTCGCCGCTGAGGTAGACCTGGTTCGCCATGACGCGCCGTATGGCACGCGAAAGTTCCTCGAACGAGTTCTCCTTGAGCACATATCCCGAAGCACCGGCATCGAGCGCCGCCATGACTTCCTGGTGGCGATTGTTGATCGACAGGCACAGCATCTTGCAGGGCACCGCCTCCGCGGTGACGCGCCGGATGGCCTCCACGCCGTTCAGGATCGGCATACCGATGTCCAGCACCGCCACGTCCGGGCGCAGCGAACGCACGAGCTGCAGCAGCTCGACACCGTTGCGCGCCTGCGCCAGGACCTCGATATCATCCTCGCGCTGGAGCAGGGCGGCCAGCCCTTCGCGGATCATTGCATGGTCGTCCGCCACCACTACGCGGATCGTCATTGCCGCACCGCCTTGCCCGCCCAGCGCACTTCGGCGCGTACGCCGGCCCCGGGGCGCGTGTGCAGGTGCAGCGTGGCGCCTACGCCGCGCAAGGCGTCGGGCAGGGTGTGCAGGCCGTAGTGGCCTGGGGCCGGCGCTTGCAGGCACGCAGCGTCGAAGCCGGGGCCGTCGTCACGCACCGTCAGGAGCAGGCCGTCGCCTTCGCTGCCGTCCTGGCGTAAGGTGAGTTGCACGCGAGCGCCGGGTGCATGCTTGCAGGCGTTGCCGAGCAGCTCGCGCGCGGCGCGCAGCAGTTCGGCACAAACGCGCTGCGGCGGCGCGGGCGTGACCGGCGCGCAATCGGCCTCGATCGGCTGGCGCGCCAGCGCGCCGATCTCGGCGGCCAGCAGCAGGCATTGCGCATCGAGTGTGGGTTCCACCGGCGGGGCCGCGTCCACCAGGCCGCCAATCACGTCGCGTGTGGTACGCAGGGCGTCCTTGATCAGGTCACGGCCATGGCGCAGGGACAATTCGCGGAAGGCCGCGGCGTCGGGCGCCGATGCCTGCGCCATGTCGATCTGGATCAGCGCGTAGGAAAGCAGTTGGGCGAGGTCGTCGTGCAGTGCGCGGGCCAGCGCATGGCAATCGCCGCAGGCATGGCGCCGATGGCGCGCGGCTGGCGCGTTCCGTGCTGGCTGCGCGCGCGCGCTGTGACCTTGCGATGCTTTCGCCTGCGATGTCCTGCTCATGATGTCCCTGCCCCGAAAGTCCACGGCCAAGCGCCGGCGTAGCTCTGACATCGGCCATTTCGGTGGCCTGCAGCCGGTCGCTCTCATATGTCTGCCTCGCCGGCGTGGCGCCGCGGGGCGGTACGGTCCGTACTATAACCGTGGCAGCGGCGATGCCAATGGGAACAATTAGCGGTTTTACGAGCTATGTTATTTCTTTTAATTTAAGCGAGATGTTAGTGGAATTTAAGCTCGCCGACATGACAAGGCCCGCGCGGGGCGGGCCAATTCAAAGGTGGGACGGCTTGCGCCGGGGTGACAACACCCCGGCCCCGGCTCAGAACGGCGCGCCGGTCGAGCCGGTAGCGCGGCAGCAGCCGACCACCGCCGCGGGCAAGGAGGCCGACATCGATTTTCTGTTGAATTTTTCTCCGACATGCCGAACACTCACGCCATTCCCGTGTGGCGGCGGGCCCCAGTCGGAACAAGGTCAGAAACATAGACCAAATCGATGTCAAACGCACGCGTTCAGCGGAACAATGCCGGGCAGTCCCCCCCAATGGGTGGGGCGCGTTTGATTTAGACAACAACAAAAACGCCGACAAGCATAAAAATGTGACAGCGGCCGGCGTTCTTGCTTTCAGGGGAATTCTCAGTGGATCCATATCTGGGGGAGGTCAGGCTCTGCGCCTTTGCCTTTGCCATTGCCTTTGCGCCGAAGGACTGGGCTTTTTTCAATGGCGCCATCATGCCGAACCATCCGCCCCGGCCGTAGGCGGGCCGCACAAGGACGTTACCCATGCGCGAATCCCGGAAACTGGAACAAGCCGGTGCGGCCCCTCTCCGTGATGACAGGGACGCCGTCACGCCAGTTGGCGGCCTCAAGGACGCCGCCGTTCACGGCAGCCCACGTGCGGTACAACTGCGCGCCCGGCTTGGGGCCATTGGCGCCACCGGCCCTGACGGTGCGGATGGCGCATCGGCCGCCGCGCGGCGCAGCCGCACGGGGCTGCCCGACGCGCTGAAGGCCGGCATCGAACAGCTTTCCGGCATGTCGATGGACGCGGTGCGCGTGCACTACAATTCCGCGCAGCCGGCACAGCTCAACGCCCATGCCTATGCCCAGGGCCATGACATCCACCTCGGCCCGGGCCAGGAGCGCCACCTGCCGCACGAGGCGTGGCACATCGTGCAGCAGGCCCAGGGCCGCGTGCGCGCGACCATGCAGACGCACGGCGGCGTGCCGGTGAACAACGACGGTGTGCTCGAACGCGAGGCTGATGCGATGGGCCAGCGCGCCTTGTCCCACATGTACGCGCAGCGGCACGGACCAATGGTGCAGCTGGCCGCCCGGCCGGAGGCGGGGTTGCCGGTGCAGTGCGTGGGAGGACCGAAGTTCGGCCTGCAGCCACTTGGCAATGCAGATGACGCCATCGTCAAGGCTGGGATTGCGACGCTCAAGCACGTGCTCGACGCGTACAAGGCCGAAGTGCGCGGCGCCAAGCACCTGGCCGCCACCGAATTCAATGCCGGCGACAAGGCAGACGAAGGGCGCCAGACCGCCTACACCCAAGCGCTGCGCAACGCCGAAATCACGCCGCAAGGCTTGCGGGGGCGGCTACCCGGCGACTTCACGATGCAGGGCAACCTGATCGTCTTCCAGGGCCGGCAGGTTGCGCAGCTGCTGCACGGACAGGCGGCGTACGCGCAGACCGCGCCCGCGCTCAGCGCGCAGCATTCGGCGATCTACAAGCGCCATACGCTCGACGGCCCGGCTGGCAAGGACTACGTCATGCTCGGCGGCAATGCGGTCCGGCGTTTCGCGTATCGCGGCATCACGCCGCCGGAGCGCGAACAGTACAAGGCCGGCCAGGCACTGACGCCGCTGAACCGGGGTGCGGAGACCGAGGGCAAGACGGGGTTCAAGTTCAAGAGCCACGGCGAGGCAAAGCCCCGCAAGCACGATCCGGCCAACAACAAGCAAACCGATCTGGAATGGCTGAACGCCCATGCGCGAACCGCGCAGGGCACGGTGAGGAACGACCCGCACCTGCTCGCATTCCTGCAGACGCGCAAGGGCGTCAACAAGGCTTTCTCGGCCACATCGACGCCGAAGCACATCACCTCCAACCATGGCGCGGGATTCACCGAATACGGCAATATCCGCATCGACCTGGCCCAGGTGCCTGCGGCCAACGTGATGCACCACTACAACGCGCAGGGCTTTACGCCGGCGAGCGTCGCCCATGCCATGGGCGTGCCGGCGGGGCACAATCACTCGCTAGCCTGGGAGACGGCGCGCGCCAACGACTCGATCGCGCGCAACCGTGAACTGGTGTTGTCCTCAATTCCCAATGCGGCCGTGGCCGAGTTGCAGGATGTGCCCGAGCGCACCGCGTACGAAGCGCGATTCCGTGCCCTGTTCGGGCCGGCCTTCCATGCATCCTTCCTCGAACAGCTCGGTGACGAGGAACTGCCGGCGGTGGCTGCGCCGGCCGTACCCCAGGCACTGCCGTTCAAGGAGCGGCACTACACCAGTGACCAGGCCGACCGGGACAAGTGGTGGATCGACGCACGGGCCAGGGAACATGCGACAGCCGCGGTGGCAGAGGTGAGGGCGTATTGCGACGGCTATATCGCGCAGTACCAGGCGGCCTGGTCCGAGGCGTACCTGAATACCGCCTACGACCTCGTTACGAGTGACGACTGGCAGGCCGAGAATGGCGCACCGGGTTTTGGTCATACGGTGCCGGAGCCGGTGCCGCCGGTGCTAACGTATCGTGACATCATGGCGCCCGGCAGCGGCCGTGCGGCCGGAGAGGCCGCAGGCAGACAGGCCGGCGAGGCGGCCGGCACGCAGGCCGGCGGCGGCTACGCCGTGCCGAAGCAGACGGCAGCGGCATCCGGGAAGAAGAAAAAAGGGCGGTAGTGCGGGCGCGTCTGCGCAGGCTGCGGGACGCGCCGGGTGATCGGTCGTGAAACGTGTTGCGATATAGAGCGGAGTTGATTAAGAAGGAACCCGGTATTGGCTTGCAGCCCCGTAGCACGCATTTAACATAATACGCATTATACGATCACCATGTGTAGAGGCTAAACCAGAATGTCCGCTTCCAGCCAGATTCAAATGTCCGAGTCTTGCAAGGTACCCTGTACGGCCTCAGTCTGCCTGGGAGCCGCCATGCGACCCGACACGATCACCATGACGATGCGCCAACTGGATCGCCTCAAGGTCTTGCAGGCCTTGGCAGATGGACGCCTCACGACAGGTATCGCGGCAACGCGGTTGGCCTGAGCCCACATATTTGATGCCAGCCGATCCTGAGGCGAAATTCGACCAGCTTCTGCTCAAAAAGCCGCAACCGGAGTCGAATTGTACGAATGTTCCTCGCATGGCGTTCTACAGTAGGTTCATGCCGCAGTCGGCCGAAGCCCATCTGGTTGGCCCACCGCAAGGAGGAGAGCGATGTCCCAATATGAAGCGTTACGCGATCGATTCTTCCAGGCATCGACGCAAGAGAAGGATCACAGGGCCTTACTGCAAGCGGTCGCCCGGACCACAGGCGAGAAGCTCGCTGCATATTTGCAAGCGCCTCTCGAGGTTATATCGATCAAGCCCACTGGAGACCCCGGACCGAAAAGCTACGGCTTCAAATTCGTGATCACCTTCGGCGCAGGGGATTCCGTTGTGCACAGCGCCGAGGTGCCCGTCTTGATGACGCTCACCCGTCACGGCTTGCACGCGAAGGTTGCAGACGGCCATGACCAACACGTTGGCGACCCTGCCCACCCGGATTGGCATGAAGTGTTTTACGACGTACTCACCATGCTGGAAAAGGATTGCCAGGCCACGGAGAGACAATCTCAGATCTGAACTGTCGACGGAGCTGTCGCTCCCGTACGGTCAGCGGTGCCAGCCGCGGCGAGCGGGAGCTAGCGTCGCAACTGGCCACCATCGCGAGCTGACCCGGAGCTTCAAATGAATGGATGTGTGCGCAAACCGTCTAGCTCTCGTCGCACCGAGCGAGCTTCGGTTCGCTGCCGCTCCAGCAAACACGCGACCGCTTGCGCTAACTGATCTTGTACGAATTGCACGGTCCTGCCGTGTACACGTCCTTTGCGAGAAGCAATATTTTGTCTCGATGGCGGTCAAACGTGTCAAGCAACACAATCGCTTCCGAGCAAGAGACCTTGCTGTCAAGGCGTATGAGGACATCGTCGGAGACCTGAAACGCTACTTCACGAGCGTTGTCATAGCCCCAGAAACACACACAATGCCGCGCAGCATCATAGCTGCGGCTGGGGTTGGGGAAATTTAGCGCCATGGAGAACTCCTTGTAACGCAACACATCGGGCGTTCGGCGGCCGAAAGCAATGACACCGCTAGCCACCTTGAGTATGCGCCTGTTTGCATCGCGCAGTAGCTTTGCTTTTCCTTCACGGGGCGACGAACAAGCAAGAATGCGCGAAATCGCTGCTGTGGTTGTCCGTGCCGCCACCCGGGGTATTTGCTTTCTTGAGCAAGGACGTGCACCAGCGCGCGTGCGTCCAAACCTGATGAAGCACGGCAGCGCGCAATACGTACGGCTTGATACGCCCTTCTGCCGCGTGCTTCCGCTTCCCGCTATTCGTCTTGCGAGTCTGTCTGCGTGGCGTGCCAAAGGGCACCATCCCGCAATCCGTGAAGCGCGGCGGCAATCAGGTCACTCGAGGTCGGCGAATCATGCAGCAGCGTCGCGTTGCTGTAGGTCAGTTCCAGAATCAGGCCACCGAGCATTAACGGTGTGATGCGCTCGCTACCCTCTGGCAGGATCCTCATGGCCAATTTTCCCACGGCAATCCACTGCTCATGAAAAAGTTGGCGGTGACGCTTTCCTACCGCTTCGTCAGACCGGGCTTTCCGTGCCAGCTCCAACAACAGTAACGGTACATTCGGGTCCCTGGTCTTCGCGCGCGCCCAGTCGCAAATCGCCTTGATCGCCGATTCCGGGTCGGAGACGGACTCAAGCGCCTGCGCGAGTGCGCGGGAATCTTCCTTGGCAACCTCCTCCAGGAGCTCGAAGAAGATCTCTTCCTTGCTTTCGAAGTTCGAGTAGAACGCTCCTTTGCTGAAGCCGGCTTCCTCAGCGATACGGTCGATCGACGCGCCGGCCATGCCCAGTCGCGCGAACACATTCCGTGCCGAAGCGATGAGCTTCTCACGCGTGAGCGCCTTGCTTTCTTCCCTCGACATTCGTGCTGCCATGCCCTTCTGCCCCCCCGTTACGTTCAGATGTGTTCAGGTCCACCATTATCCACATTGACCGTCGGGACCACGGACATTCCAACCTTCAGGCGGCCAGCGTCACGTTGACCGGCATCGAGCTTGATCTTCACCGTCAGCCTCTGCACGACCTTCGTAAAGTTTCCCGTTGCGTTACTGGGCGCGATGGGAGAGAAGCTGAGGCCGGTGGCTGGCGCCACGCTGTCGACATGCCCCGTCAAGCGCACGCCGGGCAGCGTGTCCACCTTGATGTCCACCTTTTGGCCGGCCTTGATTCGCGTCAACTGCGTCTCCCGGAAATGCGCCTCGATATAGGCAGACTGAAGGGGAACCAGTGCAAGCAGGGGCCTGGCTATGTTGACGTACTGCCCGATGCGAACGTCGCGTTGTCCGACTGTGCCGTCGATCGGCGCGATGATGCGGGTATAGGACAGCTGTAGCTCCGCAGCTTCCACCGCGGACTTGGCAGCGGCAGTCTCCGCCGCTGCCTGCTCGCGGCGTGCCGTAAGGACAGTGTGCTCGCGCCTGGCCGCGCCGAGCGCTGCCTCATCACGGACGACTGACGCTCCCTGTATTTGCAGTTGCGCCGTCGCAGTCTGGCGTTCCTGTATGGTCCCCGATCCATCCGCGGCAAGGTTTTCGTAGCGCCTTGCATTGGCTTGTGCGAGCTTGAGCGAAGCCTGGTCCGCATCGACCGTTGCCTTGGCCTGCTCGACCACCTTTTCATGCTGCCGGATTTGGGCATCCAGTACGCTTTGGGCGGCGGTTGCGGCGTCCAGGCGCGCGTTGGCTGCATGAAGCGCTACCCGATACTCGCGATCGTCGATGGTCGCCAACAGGTCTCCTGCACGAACTGACTGGTTGTCCTCGACCAGAATGGTCTGCACAACGCCCGCAACGCGTGGCGAAACCAGCGTGGAGTCGGCGGCGACATACGCATCATCGGTAATCTGACGCGTGGCGGCGCCTTCGTCGGCGTACAGATGGTAGCCGGCGGCAGCGATGGCGACCGCCACAACAGCCGCGCTGCCGACTTTAAGAGAAAGAGGAAGAGACATGACGACTAGTTTCGGTTGGTCTTTGGGGTCAGTAGTGGGGGCTGCATGTATTGCAGGTTCAACACCAACGGGATCAGGAGCAAGGCAAGCGCGCCGAGGATAAGATAACAATCCGCGATTCCCAGCACTGTCGCCTGTTGATTCACGAATTCGGCAAGTTCCGCCAGTCCATGTTCGATTGCGCCCTCGCCTCCCGCTATTCGATGCCTTGCGTCGGCGGTACCAGTCATCGCCCGGTCGAGCAACACGTTGCCATGGAAGTGCGCCCGCACTGCCAGCAGGTGTCCAACGAGCGCCGATCCGCCGAGGGTTCCCAGCGCGCGCAGCGTATTCACAATGCCGGAGACAAACGGCCCTTCCATAGGTTGAACGACGCTTGTCGAAAGGAACAACACGGAAACTACCGCCATCGGTTGCCCGAGTGCCTGTAGCACCTGGACGGCAACGAAATCCGCCGCATTCCAGTCTGCAGTTACGCGCCAGCCAAGCAGGCAGGAAATTGCGATGCAGGCCAGCCCCAACGCGAAGACGCACCTCGCATCGACCCACTGCTTATAGAGCAACATCGACACCATGGGGCCGAGCACAAGCTGAGGAAGCCCGAGGATCGCACCAATGACGTACAGGTTTTCCGGCCTAAAATGCCATCGTTCCAGCAGATAGTCCATGGGCAACAGGGAGCCCGACAGCATCACGATCAGCATGACGAAGAAAATGGTGAACCCTAATCCGAGATTTCGTCTGTAGAGAAGCTGGAAGCGCATGAATGGAGTTGGGTGAAACCATTCGCTACAGACAAACACCGTCAACATCGGGATGCCCGCACTCAGTAGGGAACGTATCAGTCCGCTGTCGAGCCAATCGAGTCGCTCCCCTTGCCCCAGTGCGATGGCGACCAGCGCAAGTCCGGCTGGTCCGGTAAGCAGCCCTATCACGTTCACTTCGCGCCAACGCTCGAGACGCACTGGATCCTGAGGGATTCCCCAGGCCACCGCAAGCATGGAAAAAGCGGCGAGGGGTAACACCTGGAGATACAACATGGAGACGATCGACAATTGATCTGTCCAGATTGCGGCCAGCCAGACAGCAAGGTTCGGCGAGAACGTTGCAGTCAGTGCGTACAGCGCCAGACCGTACAGGCGCAGTGGCAACGGAAAGAAGCGCAGCGCGCCGGCCATGAGAACCGGTATGAGAAGGCCTCCAAAGAACCCTTGTGCGCCGCGCAGGAATACCAGCAGGGGCAACGAATGAATGAACGGAAGCAGCAGCGCCAGCAGCGAAAAGACCGCGACTACTGCAATGTGGTAACGACGGAATGAGAACGTCACCGACAGCCATCCGGAGATCGGCATCGCGGCCAGCTCGCACGCGGCGTAGATCACCGTGATCCAGGAACCATCGTCAGACCCCGCCCCAAGTGGGGCGCGCACGTCCAGGAGCGCAACGGCAGCGACGCGCCCGTTAAGCCCCGACATGATGGCTGCGACAAGAACACCAAGCATTCCCACGAACAGACGCGGGCCGAATGGATGCGCAACAGGCGGAGAGGCCACGGGGGATGGATGCGAAGAAGCCATGGGAAACGCCGGGTTCAGAATCATTGGTTGAGAGAGATTTCGCGCCGTCACGATCCGCCCTGCCTGCGGGCCGCGAGTTCCCCTTCCCGCATCGCCGATTCCCGGCTGGAGGCCGTGCCGCGCGCTGCGCAGCCCAGCCCGTCATAGGTTTCTATCTCCCAGCACCACAGCAGGTTGAACTCGTCTTGCCACACACACAGTCGACGATGGTGCACACTGAACACCGCGCCGTCGAGATCGAGGATCCAGCATCTCACCGCGTCGTCGTGGACTTCACGCCAGCTGACGTCAGTCATGTGCCGTTACCCCCGCAGGCGGCCTTTCCACAGAAGTCACGCCGGCCTCGGCCTGAAGATCCCAGCCACCGCCTAGTGCCTTGTACAGCCCCACGACAGCAACCGCTGCGCTGCGCCTTGCCGCGATCAGGTCCTGCTGATTTTTCAACACATCACGCTGGGAAACGAGGACGGTAAGATAATCCGAGGCGCCCTGTTCATAGCGGCGCTGCGCCGTACGATAGGCAGTCTGGCTTTCGCTCACGGCAGTCTGGAGCGATTGCTGCTGCGCGTGACTGCTGCCGATCCAATCCAGTGCATCATCCACTTCGTGCCAGGCCTTGAGTACGGTCGCCTGAAACGCGATAGCGCTTTCCTGTTGTTGGGCCTCCGTCAGCGCCAATTGCCCCTTTAGTCGTCCGCCCTGGAATATCGGAAGGTTCAGCACCGGTCCGAGTACGAACTGGCGTGACCCCCAGTCCGCAATATTGCTGAAGTCGAGCGCTTGCATGCCGAAGCTGCCGGTCAGGCTGATCGACGGATAGAAGCTCGCCTTTGCAACGCCAATCTTTGCGGTAGCTGCGTGCAGTCGCGCTTCGGCCTCGAGAATATCCGGGCGGCGGTGCGCAAGGTCGCCCGGCCGGCCGACCGGCAGAACCGCCGGCGGTGCGGGGATGGCGAGCGGCGCTCCCAATTCCCTTTCCAGACTGCCCGGCTCCCGAGCTAGCAGGAGCGCGAGCGCATTCATCAACGTGCGTGCCTTTGTACGTAGCGGCGGGAGCGACGACGCTACGGCGGCCAACTGGGCGCCCGCGCTCGCCGCGTCGAACCGGGTTCCCACGCCATTGGACTCGCGGCTTTTGGCCAGTCGCAATGTGTGCTGCGCGAGCGTGCGGTTCTCTATCGCAACCGCGAGTTGCTGCTGCGCCTCGCGGAGATCCAGATACGTGCGCGCCACCTCTGCCGCGAGCGACACTTTCATCCCTTCGACCGCATATTGGTTGGCCTGCAACGAAGCCAGAGCGGCTTCCTTCGTTCGCCGCGCGCGCCCCCAAAGGTCGATTTCCCAGCTCGCCGTAAGCCCGTACTGCCACAAGTTATACGGAGCCGGTCCGCTGCCTTGTTCGAGCGAGGCAGTCCCGAAGGGATCCGTACCGCTCGCGGCTTCGGGCTTCGGCTCGGGCTCGCCTGTCAATCGCAGGATCCCGTTTGCGCTCGCCATTTCACGCAACCCCGACACGCCTGCCGCCGCCTGGGGCAGCGCGACAGATCCGGCAATGCCGACTTGCGCCCGGCTCTGTTCCACCCTCGCCGCCGCGGCTTTCAGGCTCAAATTCTGCGCAGCCGCCTCACGCTCCAGACGACTCAGGACCGGATCGCCGAAAAACGTCCACCAGTCTGGGGAAAACTCGTCCGCCGACACGGCGGGTTGGTCCGGGGCACCGCGCTGAACATGGATGGGAGGCGAAACCACTGGCGGCGCAAAGTCAGGGCCGACCGCGCATCCCCCAACGGTGATGCAGCACAGGGCGACGATGAGTCGCCTCGTGTTAATAAAGAAGCACATGGCAAGGATTCGAGCGAAACTTGCCGCAAAAATACCATGGGTATGCGGATACCACCGGTATCCATAAGGCGTATTGTCTACGTATTAGAGATAGTGCGACCGAGGAGCACGGGAGTCGAGTGCCCCCCGAATGCAAGGGCAGGATGCCCGTGGATGCCTATTTCGACACGATGGAAACCGCGCGGCATCGTGTCGTGAAGCGCGCCTAAGCGCGGGGCGATGAGCACGGATCGACCGGAGAAGCCGGCGTGCCGCGCGCTTCGATCGCCTTCCCTGCCAGCAGGCACAAGTCCTCCCGGAAATGGCTGGCGACGATCTGTACGCCGACAGGCACCGAGCCGACCAGGTTCGTGGAAACGACGAGTCCCGGCAGCCCCATTGCTGGCAGCGCCCGCATGGTCAGCTGCGCTTCCCAGACCCGCTGGAAGCCCGCCTTGCCCTGCATGTCGAGTCCGTCCGGGAACGGTAGCTCGCCCGAGACGGGCAGCAGCAGCACCGGGTATCTGGCAAGGAATGCGCGCCAATGACGCGTCAGCGTGGTGCGGCGCACCAAGGCGCTGTTGACAACGTCAGCCGGCATCGCACTCACCTTGGCACGCACGCCCTCGACCACGGCCCGCGCGCCGGGGTCGCCATCCCGGGTAACCGCGTCGACCAGCGCCGGGAATCCGTCGCCGAGCCACAGTCGCTCCTGAACTTCGGCCGCATCACGGATCAGCGACGTGTCGTCGATCTCCTCGACGGCCCAACCCGCGTCCACCAGCCGCCGCGCCGCATCAAGCAGCGCAGCTTCCACTTCCGGGGCGATCTCCATGCCACCGGGCCGTAGACAGAGCGCCGCCCGCAACGCCGTTTCGGGACCCCGCAGCGGCACAGGCACCCACCAGGGATCGCGCACATCGGGCGCGGACATGGCCGTCAGCGCAACCTCAAGATCCTCCACCGTACGTGCCATGGGCCCTGTTGCGGACATCAACTGGGCGCCGATCGGACGCTCCGGCAAGGAGGCATTGAAAGCCGGCACCCTGCCGAACGACGGCCGCAGCCCGTGGATGCCGCATGCGTACGCCGGGTAGCGGATAGAGCCGCCGATATCGGTGCCCAGGGCGATACACCCGATCCCCGCGGTCACCGCCGCCGCCCCGCCACCGCTCGATCCTCCCGGCGTGAGTGCAGGATTACGCGGATTGCGTGTATGACCATGGACCCGGTTGTCGGTAAACCAGCGCAGCGCAAACGTGGGCGAGTTGCTGCGGCCAAGCAGGACGGCGCCCGCGCGGGCAAGGTTGTCGACGGCCGGACTATTGTGCTGCGCAACCAGTCCCTCCTGCAGACGTGTGCCATTTGTCGTCGCGAAGCCCGCGTGATCGGTATTGATCTTTGTGGTGACGGGTACGCCCGCCAACGGTCCCGGGTCCTCACCGCGTGCCAGCGCCGCATCAACGGCATCCGCCTGCGCCAGGACCAACTCCGGGCGATGTGCGACCACTGCGTTGATCAGCGGGTTAACGGCGTCCAGACGCTCGAGCGCAGACGTTGCTGCCTCGCGGGCAGACACCTCGCGGCGCCGGATGCGCGAGGCCAGTTCAGTTGCCGACAGTCGCCATAGTTCAGTCACGATCCCTCCCTGCCATTCAAGGCGGAAAAAAGCAGACCAGCGCGGCTGGCGTTTTTGCCCGCGAAGTAATTCGCCATCACGTCGATGAACGCCCCCGGCGTCTCGGAGAACGGAAAGTGGCCCGCCTCATCGAACTCCACCAGCACCGCGCCCGGGATGCCGCGCGCAATGGCGCGGCTGGCGCGGGGCGGACACACCCAGTCGTACTTGCCGACCAGCACAAGGGTTCGGGCGGCCACCCCGCCCAGCAGAGGCCGCAAGTCGTAGGACGGCGCAATGACCGTCATGAAATGCCGCATCATGTCGACCGAAGCGATGCTGAGCGCGGTGAGCGCCGGGGGCACGTCCATGTGCGCTGGCGCCGCATAATAGGGGCCCACCTCGCGAAAGAATGCCTCGACGCTTTCGGCGGTAATGTCGCCGGAAAACACGCGGGCCGCCACCGCCATGGTTTCGGGCCCGGCGCGCGAGGCCAGCGTTGGCGCTGGTTCTTCGCTGTCGTCCATGATCGGCTGCACGGTTGGCGAACTGCCGCAAAGCACCAGCCCCCGTACCAGCGCCGGATGGCGCAGCGCCAAATGCATGGCGACGAAGCCGCCGGCCGAATGGCCAAACACGTGCACCCGCCCCACGCCGAGATACGCGCACAACGCCGCGACATCATCGGCCATCTGTTCGAGCGTGCAGGTCTCCAGCGGCGGGCGCCCCGAACGCCCTTGCCCACGGAGATCGACATAGATCAGTTGCGCTTGATCGCGCAGCGCGGACAATCCCGGCTTCAGGTAGCCATGGTCGAAGCCAAGGCCGCCGTGGATTACCACCAGCACCGGCTTTTCCACCAGTGCGCCCTGCTCCGGGCGAAACCCCTCGCCATCCACATCAAAAAAGAGCTCGGTGCCGTTAAGCGTGGCCTGCATGTGCATCCTTACAGTCGTTGCTGATAGACGTACACAGCTTGACGATTATCGACACATCATCTTGTCGGGATAGACCGAATTATTTGCAATTGCATCGAGATGCTATGCCGGCAGCGTGACGCCGGCCAGCAAACAGAAAATCGCTTCCAGCTGCCTGGCCAGGTCCTCCGGTTCCGCTTCGGTCAGCCCTGCCATCTCTACCACCTGACAAGAGATCGCCGCAGCAGTCGCCTATCTGTGCAGCCGTTATGCCGACTACGTCAGCGGCGCCACGATCCGGGTCGACGGCGGCACGATCCGCTCGGTATCGTGAGACTCCCCTAACCGCCTCCCCTAAGCGCCCTTCGGCAGCGCAGATCCCTTCCGCCGCCGGGATGGCTTTGGCTCCACGCCCACGCGCGCATCCCGCTCCAGCACGCGTGCCACCAGCCAGTCGGCGGTCTCCTCGAACGCCGGATCGGCCTGGGGCACATAGAGCCATTTGCCGAGTACCGGGTGCGGCCGCAACGCCGGCATGTCCGCGATCAGGGCGGCGTGGTGTTCCTGCGAGGTGCACACCAGCAGCCCGTTCCATGGGTCGTCGCGGTCCGCTGCGATCAGGCACAGGTTCCCGTCGAGATAGGCGGCATCGCTGCCGAACATCCGTTTGCGGATGTAGCTGGGGTCCCGCTCGAAGGCATCGAAAATCCAGACAAGCGAGTTGCGGACGGCAGTTGGCATTGGCGTGGGATGTGGGATCTGAGGCGGGCAGGTTTGCCCCGCATAGGCTACCTGAGAATCACCGGGCGGTGATCAGGCTCCCCGTCGCGGGGAGCCCTGCTACGCGTGCGTCTTCAGCGGACGATCAACGGACGATCAACGGACGATCAACGGACGATCAACGGAGGTTCGTCAGCACCTGCGTGTACGTCGTCATGTACGTCGGATTCGAGAAGCCGGCCGCGTACGAATAGTTCGACTGCCACTTGACGATGCGGCCCAGCTCCGGCGCCCACCAGCCCAGGATGGTCTCCTTGTAGGTGGCGTTGCCGGTGTTGCCATTGGGCAGCTGGATATCGTTCGAGTTGGTGTACGTCACCGTGAAGGCGATGCGCAGCGCGTTGAACGTGCCGGCAGGCGTCGTGACGCTTTCATACGCCTGCACATTGCCGACCACCGCGCCCTTTTCGGTGTAACCCATCTGGCAGGCGTAGTTCCACGACCCGGTCCAGCTCTTGCCCACATACAGCGGCATGTCGTAGAGCGCGCGCTTGGGCGAATACGTGCACACATTGCCGTTGGTGTACGTGCGCGACAGGCGGTTGCGATCCAGGTCCTGCACGTAGCTGGTGTCCGGGGCGCTTGTGTCCGCGTTGGCGCTGGTAATGGTCGCCAGCCCGTTGTTCACGGCCGCCACGGTGTAGGCGAGGTTCTCGACGGTCGAGGTGCCATTAAAGCGGACTTGCGTCTCCGCGAACGTCGCCACCTGGCCCACCGTGTACGGCCCGGCGTTGTAGCGCTGCGGCGCCACGGCGATCTTCAGCGTGAACACCTTGGACGGATCGCTGACCTGCGTCGCCGTCAGGTTGATGGAATCGCCCGTAGGGCTGACCAGATTGCCGGACCACTGGGTCTCGGTCAGCACCTGGTTGGTGACCGTCGTCTTGTCGCTCGTGATCACCGCCTGCCAGCGCACCGGCTGGCTGGTTTGCAGACGGATAAAGTCGCTCGATTGCACGCTCAGCGTCGTACTTCCCCCAGCGCCGACGCTGGTGCCCTGTGTGGCGCTGCCGGTGGCGCTCACGTTCAGCGTGCTGCCGCCATCGTCACCGCCACCACAGGCGGCCAGAACCCCGGCCAGCATGACGCAGGCCGCCAGATTTCCCATCCTCTTCATGGATTTCCCCAAAAATTGCTTTGATTTTTCGACTTCTTGGACCCCCGGCATTCCTATGCTGGAATGCGCGGCGGCAGGGATTCTAACGCCGCATGTCCGATTTATGTCTTTTACGACACATCCCTCCGAAGGAGGATTGCCGGCGTCATTCCAAAGGAAGCCCCTGCCGCCAATTCCCATCGACGGAGCGGCAAGGCCCAGGCAGGGCTGCGCCAGCCTACTGGCGCAAACCCGCGTCCAGCCGGTGAAGCAGTGCGTGAAACTGGCCTCTGCCGCGCGCGCGGCTATGGCGCAGGTCGTCATGGTCCAGCAGCGGCGGACCGGGCGCGTTATCCATAGATTTTCGTACTTGTTCGAGTACCTGTCGGATGGACGCGCGAGTATGGCACAGCGGCCACGCCATGCCGGGGCGCCAGACTCTCGTCCGGCGCCCTTCCCGCCTGACTGCCTTACTTCTTCAGGTCGAACCGGTCCAGGTTCATCACCTTGACCCACGCCGCCACGAAGTCCTTGGCGAACTTCTCCTTGCCGTCCTCGCTGGCGTAGACCTCGGCCAGCGCCCGCAGCTGCGAGTGCGAGCCGAACACCAGATCCACGCGCGTGCCGGTCCAGCGGACCTTGCCGGACTTGTCGCTGCCCTCGAACACATTGCGTGACACCGGCTTCCACTGCACGCCCATATCCAGCAGGTTGCGGAAGAAGTCGTTGGTCAGCGTTTCCGGGCGATCGGTCAACACGCCGTGGGCATCCTTGCCGCTCTGCACCTTCAACACGCGCAGCCCGCCGATCAGCGCCGTCATTTCCGGGGCGGTCAGGGTCAGCAGCTGCGCCTTGTCGATCAGCATGGCTTCCGCCGGCGCCTGCACCTTCGCGTCGAGGTAGTTGCGGAAGCCATCGGCCTTCGGCTCCAGGGCGCCCACCGACTCGACGTCGGTCTTGTCCTGCGACGCATCCATGCGGCCCGGCGTGAACGGCACGGTCAGTTTCTGGCCGCCCGCCTCCGCCGCCTTCTCGATGCCGGCGCTGCCCGCCAGCACGATCAGGTCCGCCATCGAGATCTTCTTGCCGCCCGACTGCGCACCGTTGAACTCGCCCTGGATGCCTTCCAGCGTCTTCAGCACCTTGCCGAGCTGATCCGGGTTGTTGGCCGGCCAGTCCTTCTGCGGCGCCAGGCGGATACGCGCCCCGTTGGCGCCGCCGCGCTTGTCCGAGCCGCGGAAGGTAGACGCCGACGCCCAGGCCGTGGACACCAGTTCCGAGACCGACAGCCCCGAAGCCAGGATCTTCTGCTTGAGCCCCGCCACATCCTGGTCATTGACCAGCGGATGGTCCACCGGCGGGATCGGGTCCTGCCAGAGCAGTTCCTCGGCCGGAACTTCCGGGCCGAGATAGCGCGCGCGCGGGCCCATGTCCCGATGGGTCAGCTTGAACCACGCACGGGCGAAGGCATCGGCAAACGCCTGCGGGTCGTCCTTGAAACGCCGCGAGATCTTCTCGTAGATGGGATCGAAGCGCAGCGACAGATCCGTGGTCAGCATCGTCGGCTTGAGCTTCCTGGCCGGATCGTAGGCGTGCGGCACCGTCTCCGGCGCATCCTTGGCGATCCACTGGTTGGCGCCGGCCGGGCTCTTGGTCAGTTCGTACTCGAAGTTGAACAGGTTCTCGAAGAAACTGTTCCCCCACTTCGTCGGCGTATTCGACCAGGTGACTTCCAGGCCGCTGGTGATGGTGTCCGGGCCGCAACCAGTGCCGAACTTGTTGCGCCAGCCCAAACCCTGCAGTTCCAGTTCGGCAGACTCCGGTTCGTCGCCCACGTTCTCGGGGTGCGCGGCGCCGTGGGTCTTGCCGAAGCTGTGGCCGCCGGCGATCAGCGCCACGGTTTCCTCGTCATCCATGGCCATCCGGCCAAAGGTGTCGCGGATGTCGTACGCGGCGGCGATCGGGTCCGGATTGCCGTCCGGCCCTTCCGGATTGACATAGATCAGGCCCATCTGCACCGCGCCAAGCGGATTCTCCAGGTAGCGGCCGGGGTCGGTCCGGCTGACTTCCTGGCCGTGCTTCTGCACGTCAGCCACCAGCACGCCGCCATCGTCATCCTTGCCTGCCGCGCCCTTGCCGTAGCGGACATCGCCGCCCAGCCAGGTCTTTTCATTCCCCCAATACACGTCCTGGTCCGGTTCCCAGGTATCTTCGCGGCCCCCGGCGAAGCCGAAGGTCTTGAATCCCATGCTTTCCAGGGCCACGTTGCCCGCCAGGATCATCAGGTCCGCCCAGGAAATCTTCTGCCCGTATTTCTGCTTGATCGGCCAGAGCAGCCGGCGCGCCTTGTCCAGGCTCACGTTGTCCGGCCAGCTGTTGAGCGGGGCGAACCGTTGCTGGCCACGCCCGCCGCCCCCCCGGCCATCGCCGATGCGGTAGGTGCCGGCGCTGTGCCAGGCCATGCGGATGAACAACCCGCCGTAGTGGCCGAAGTCCGCGGGCCACCAGTCCTGCGAGTCGGTCATGAGTGCCGTCAGGTCTTGCTTGACCGCGGCGAGATCGAGGCTCTTGAACGCCTCGGCATAGTTGAAGCTCTTGTCCAGTGGATTGGACTTGTCCGAGTGCTGGCTGAGCAGATCCAGCCGCAACTGCTGGGGCCACCAGTCCTTGTTGGTGGTGCCGCCTCCGGCGGCATGGTTGAAGGGACACTTTTCGTAAGACATGCGATCTCCTTTGGGGGGTACCCAACGCTAGTTCTAGTCTTTCCGCGTCTACGCTTCCACGTGGGCCTGCCTCGGCAAGCCTGCCGCACACAAAATATAGTTGAGACCCGCCGCCAACCAAATGTGACGATTGCAATCGCTGCGATAGCGGCATGCTATGGGTCACCCCCGCCCACCCCGCCATGCTCGGGTTAGCCCCAACCAAGTGCCGTCCAACGCTTGTCCTATAGTTCCCGTACTCCAGACAACTGTAGCGATCCACGCTCGGAGGTTGCCCTCATGACCATGTCCACCGCCCTGGCAAGGTGCCTGAGCAAGACACAGAGCCGGTACGAGACCGTGCACCGGCACGGCAGCCCCGATGGCACGGCGCCCGCCAGGCCGCTATCGATTCCCGGCGACCGGCTGGCCCGCACGGTGCTGCTGGAGGACAGCCGGGGCTACCTCGCCGTCGTGATCCCCGCCACCCATCACCTGAAACTCTCGGAAATCTGCGAGCAGACCGGCCGCCAGCTGGCCCGGGCGCGCGCGGAAGGCGTGCACGAGGTGTTCCGGGACTGCGACCCCGGCGCGCTGCCCCCGGTAGGCATGGTCTACGGCACGCAGACCTGGCTCGATGACAGCCTGATGACCCATCCCGACGTCTACTTCGAGGCCGGGGACCGCGAGGCCGTGGTGCACATGAGCACCGAGCAGTTCGCCACCCTGATGGCCGGGGCCCGGCGCGGGCATTTCGCCCATCGACGGCTCTAGGGGAGCCCCGGTTTCTGCATCCGCGTGTCAGTCAGGCGTCGCCATATACACAGCGATACAAAAACCGTGCATTCCGACACATGGCACTTGCCATGGCCTCATAGACTTCGTGTCAGTTTCATCACTGACCCGAGGAGAGAGGAACAATATGTCGGAAAAAATCGATTTGCCCCGTCGCGGTTTCCTGGGCGCCGCCGCCGCAACGCTGGCCGCCGCGCAACTGACGCTATCGCAAGCCGCTCAGGCGCAGTCCGCCATCACCAAGGCGGCCGCGCTGCCGGCCTCCAAGCCGGGCAGCCATACCAGCTTCGCCCCGCTCAAGCAGATCCAGGCCGGCGTGCTCAACGTCGGCTACGCCGAAGCCGGCCCGGCCAATGGCCCCGTAGCCCTGCTGCTGCACGGCTGGCCGTACGACATCTACGCCTTTGTCGATGTGGCCCCGCTGCTGGCTTCGCGCGGCTACCGGGTGATCATGCCCTACCTGCGCGGCAATGGCACGACCACCTTCCTCTCGCCGGACACCATGCGCAACGGCCAGCCGTCGGCGATTGCCGCCGACATGATTGCGCTGATGGACGCCCTCAAGATCCAGAACGCCGTGGTCGCCGGCTTCGACTGGGGCGCGCGCACCGCCGACATCATGGCCGCGCTGTGGCCGGACCGTTGCCGGGGCCTGGTCTCCGTGAGCGGCTACCTGATCGGTAGCCAGGCGGCGGGCAAGGTGCCGCTGCCGCCCGAAGCCGAGCTGCAATGGTGGTACCAGTTCTACTTCGCCACGGACCGTGGCGCCGCCGGCTACCAGAAGTACACGCACGACTTCGCCAAGCTGATCTGGAAGCTGGCCTCGCCGAAGTGGGATTTCGACGACGCCACCTTCAACCGCAGCGCCACCGCCTTCAACAACCCCGACCACGTGGCCATCACCATCCACAACTACCGCTGGCGGCAGGACCTGGTCAAGGGCGAGCCGA
The DNA here is from genome assembly GCF_905397395.1 of Cupriavidus campinensis. Taxonomy (GTDB): domain Bacteria; phylum Pseudomonadota; class Gammaproteobacteria; order Burkholderiales; family Burkholderiaceae; genus Cupriavidus; species Cupriavidus campinensis. Next base: position 75,245 of record NZ_CAJPVH010000018.1, on the reverse strand, counting down.
AGTTCGACGATCTCGAGAAGCGCCTGGCCACGGCGCCGACCATCAGCATCCCGACCATCACCATGGAAGGCGACGCCAACGGCGCCCCCCATCCCAAGCCCAGCGCCTATGCCAGCAAGTTCACGGGCCGCTACGAGCACCGCGACCTGACCGGCGGCATCGGCCACAACCTGCCGCAGGAAGCGCCGGTGGCCTTCGCCCAGGCTGTGCTGGACGTGGACAAGCGCTAACAGCGCTAAGAATCACTGCAGTTCCCTCCCTAAGCGCGCGTCCGGCTCCCCGCCGGCGCGCGTTTTTTTTGCCGTCCACCCCCCCGTCCTCCTGACTTGTTCCCGCCGCGCAAAACTGTTGATGTGGGCGATGCCTTCTTCGTTGGGGCCGGCTCTACTAGATTTGAGCCCAAGGCAAACACGCCTAACCCCTACCAGGAGAATCTGAAATGTCCTCGCAAAAAGTTGTCATCGTGACTGGCGCATCCCAAGGCATCGGCGCCGAATTGGTCAAGGCCTACCGTGAGCGCGGCTACCGCGTGGTGGCCACGGCGCGCAATATCAAGCCGACCGACGATCCCGATATCGCCATCGTCCCCGGCGACATCGGCGACCCCGACACCGCCCGCCGCGTGGTGGCCAAGGCGCTGGAAGCCTTCGGCCGCATCGACTCGCTGGTCAACAACGCCGGCATCTTCGTGGCCAAGCCGTTCACGCAGTACACCGCGCAGGACTACGCCGCCGTGACCAACGTGAACCTGTCCGGCTTCTTCCACATCACCCAGCTGGCCATCGCCGAGATGGAAAAGCAGCGCAGCGGCCACGTGGTCAGCATCACCACCAGCCTGGTCGATCACGCCATCGCCGGCGTGCCGTCGGTGCTGGCTTCGCTGACCAAGGGTGGCATCAACGCCGCCACCAAGTCCCTGGCCATCGAGTACGCCAAGACCGGCATCCGCGTGAACGCCGTGTCGCCCGGCATCATCAAGTCCCCGATGCATGCGCCGGAAACCCATGACGCACTCGGCGCCCTCCACCCCGTGGGCCATATGGGCGAAATGGCCGATATCGCCAACGCCGTGCTGTTCCTGGAGACCGCCCCGTTTGTGACGGGCGAGATCCTGCACGTCGATGGTGGCCAGAGCGCTGGCCACTAAGGGGCTGGTTACCCCAAGTCATTCCCTTGACTTGACGTTCTTCATTCACGATACTTCATTCGTTTTCATTCTTGTTTGAAGAACGTAAATCGTGGAACTGGCAGAACTGGAGATCTTCCGGGCGGTGGCGCGTGAGCAAAGCATCACACGCGCCGCCAAGCGGCTAGACCGGGTGCAGTCGAATGTGACCACCCGCGTGAAGCAGCTCGAAGAGAGCCTCGGCGTCAGCCTGTTCCAGCGCGACAGCAAGAAGATGTTGCTCACCCCGGAAGGACTCCGCCTGCTCGACTATGCCGACCGCCTGCTGGCGCTGGCCGACGAGGCGCGGCAGTCGATGCGCAGCGATGCGCCAAGCGGCCCGCTGCGGCTTGGTTCGATGGAAAGCTCGGCGGCCACGCTGCTGCCCCGCCCGCTGGGCAGCTTCCACGCCCGCTGGCCGGATGTGGAACTGAAGCTGACCACGGGCACCTCGCAGGCGCTGGTCGATGCAGTACTTGGCCATCGGCTCGACTGCGCCGTGGTGGCGCATCCGGGTAAGGGCGCGCCGGACGACATCGACCTGAAGGACATGGGCGACGGCCTCGACGGCACCTACCTGCAAACCGAGGAACTGGTGCTGGTGCTGCCCGCCACCCACCCGCCGGTGCGCCGGCCGCAGGACGTCACGCTGCACCAGCTGGCTGCCTTCGCGCGCGGCTGCACCTACCGCCAATGCGCCGAAGACTGGCTGGAGCAGGCTGGCGACGACATGCGCCGCCGCCTCTCGGTGATCGACCTGCCGTCCTATCACGCCATCCTGGCCTATGTGGCGGCGGGCTCGGCGGTGGGCATCGTGCCGCGCTCGTTGCTGGCGGTGCACCGCGAAATGGCCCATCTCCAGACCGTGCCGGTCCGCACCGTCCACACTTTCCTGGTGAAGCGCGCCGGCTTCGCCACCTCGGCCTGCACGGCGTTCCTGCGGGAATTGCGGGAAACGCAGCAAGGCCAGTCCCCGTCATCGTCCACCTAACCTGAAGCCCAGCCATGAACTCCGCCGCCCGCAACCTGGTTTCCCTTCTCAACCTCGCCACGCCGATCATCCAGGCGCCGATGGCTGGTGTCAGCACGCCGGCCATGGCCGCCGCCGTGTCCGAAGCCGGCGGCCTGGGCTCCCTCGGGGTCGGGGCGATGGACGCCGAAGGGGCCCGCAAGGCCATCCGCGAGACCCGCGCGCTGACCGCCAAGCCGTTCCATATCAACCTGTTCTGCCACGCCCCGGCCCAGGCCGATGCGGCGCGGGAGGCCGCCTGGCTGCAATACCTGACGCCGCAGTTCGCCGAGTTCGGCGCCACGCCGCCTGCCGGCCTGCGCGAGATCTACAAGAGCTTCGTGGCCGACGAGGCGATGTATCAGATGCTGCTGGAAGAAAAGCCGGCGGTCGTCAGCTTCCATTTCGGGCTGCCGGCGCAGGAGAAGATCGACGCGCTGCGGGCCGCCGGCATCGTCCTGCTGGCCAGCGCCACCTCGCTGCGGGAGGCACGCCAGATCGAAGCGGCGGGCATCGACGGCATCATCGCGCAGGGCATCGAGGCCGGCGGGCACCGTGGCGTGTTCGATCCGGAGGGCGACGACGAAGGGCTGGGCACGCTGGCACTGGTGCGCGTGCTGGTGGCGCGCACCGGCCTGCCAGTGATCGCGGCCGGCGGCATCATGGACGGCGCCGGCATTGCCGCCGCGCTGGCGCTGGGCGCGCAGGCCGCGCAACTGGGCACCGCCTTCGTGGCGTGCGACGAGTCATCGGCAGACGCCGCCTACCGCGCCGCCCTGACCGCCGCCGAACCGCGATCCACCACGCTGACCCGGGCGATTTCCGGCCGCGCCGCGCGGGGCTTCACCAGCCGCTTCACCGCCCTCGGCGTGGCGCCGGGCGCCCCCGCGATTCCCGACTACCCCGTCACCTATGACGCTGGCAAGGCGCTCCACGCCGCCGCCAAGGCCAAGGGCGTCAGCGAGTTCGCCGCGCAATGGGCCGGCCAGGCCGTGCCGCTCGCCCGGGCCCTGCCCGCCGGCGCGCTGGTCGCCCAACTCACCGCCGAACTGCGCCTGGCGCTGGACCGCTTGAGCAGCCTGCGGGCATCGATCGAGTAGTCAAGCAAGCCTGATCAGGTTCCAAACTCGCTGAACTTCGAGCCCAGGAACTCCACGAACAGTCGGATGCGCGACGACAACTGGTGCCGTTGCTGGTAGACGGCATAGATGTTCGCCTCGGGGGTGGCGTAGTGCGGCAACACCTGCACCAGCCGCCCGCTGCGCAGGTAGCGCTCGATATCCCATTCGGCGCGCATCACGATGCCATGGCCCTCCAGCGCCCACTGCACGGCGATTTCGCCGTCATTGGTCGTCAAATTGCCACGTACATGAATCGCCTCGGTGCGCTGCTTTGCGCCCTTGCCCGAGGTCAGCCGCCACACCCCGTAGGCATCGCTGCCCTGCCGGATGCCGATGCAGTTATGCCGCGCCAGATCCCCCGGCGTGGCCGGCACGCCGTGCTCGCGCAGGTATTTGGGCGAGGCGCACAGCAGGCGCCGGTTCGGGGCCAGGAACTTGGCGATGATCCGCGCGTCCGGCGGCTCCCCGAACCGCACGCAGACATCGAAGGCATCCTCCGTCAGCGGCGGCGGATCCGCCGATAGCTGGAGTTGCACATCGACATCGGGGTAGGTCCGGCTGTACTCGGCGATGACCGGCGCCACGTGCATGCGGCCGAAGCCCAGCGTGGCGTTCACGCGCAGCAGGCCGCTCGGCCGCCCCTTGGCGCTGGTCAGCAACTGGCTCAGGTCGTCGATCTCCCCCAGGATGCGCCGCGCATGCTCCAGGAACACCTCCCCCTCGGGCGTCAGCCCCATCCGGCGCGTGGTCCGCGTCAGCAGCGGCATGCCGATGCGCGCCTCCATCTGGGCCAGCCGCTTGCTGACCGCCGCCGTCGAGATTCCCAGATCCCGCGCCGCCGCGCTCAGGCTGCCCGCCGTGGCCACCGCCGCGAAAAAGCCCAGTTCGGACGGTTGGATGCCGCTCGTCGCGCTCATGGCATTGTTAATGTCAGGTTAAAGATGGTTTAACTTTAGCGTCGATCCAACACCGCGTCCACGGTCAAGAATCCGTCCCACGCACTACAGCGATGATTCTGACCAGGAGACACAAGATGAAGACGTACAAGATCGCCACGATCCCCGGTGACGGCATTGGCAAGGAAGTGGTTCCCGCCGGCCGTGAAGTGATGGAAGCGCTGGCCGCCGGTGGCGCCGGCTTCCAGTTCGAATTCGAGAACTTCGACTGGGGCGGCGATTACTACCGCCAGCACGGCGTGATGATGCCCGCCGACGGCCTGGAGGCGCTGCGCGGCAAGGATGCCATCCTGTTCGGCTCGGCCGGCGACAACCAGATTCCCGACCACATCACGCTGTGGGGCCTGCGCCTGAAGATCTGCCAGGGCTTCGACCAGTACGCCAATGTGCGCCCGACGCGCATCCTGCCCGGCATCGACGGCCCGCTCAAGCGCTGCGCCCCGGAAGACCTGAACTGGGTGATCGTGCGTGAGAACTCGGAAGGCGAGTATTCGGGCGTGGGCGGCCGCGTGCACCAGGGCCACCCGATCGAGGCAGCCACCGATGTGTCGATGATGACCCGCGTGGGCGTGGAGCGCATCCTGCGCTACGCCTTCAAGCTGGCGCAATCTCGTCCGCGCAAGCTGCTGACCGTGATCACCAAGTCCAACGCCCAGCGCCACGCCATGGTGATGTGGGACGAGGTGGCCGTGGAAGTCGCAAAGGACTTCCCGGACGTGACCTGGGACAAGGAACTGGTCGATGCCGCCACCGCGCGCATGGTCAACCGCCCGAAGACGCTGGACACCATCGTCGCCACCAACCTCCACGCGGACATCCTGAGCGACCTCGCCGCCGCGCTGGCCGGCAGCCTCGGCATCGCGCCCACCGGCAATATCGACCCGGAACGCCGCTACCCGTCGATGTTCGAGCCGATCCACGGTTCCGCCTTCGACATCATGGGCAAGGGCCTCGCCAACCCGGTGGGCACCTTCTGGTCCGTGGTGATGCTGCTCGAACACCTGGGCGAAGACGCCGCCGCCAAGCGCGTGATGGCCGCCATCGAGGCCGTGACCGCCAACCCGTCCCTCCACACCGGCGACCTCGGCGGCAAGGCCACCACGGTCCAGGTGACCAAGGCGGTCTGCGACTACCTGGCCGCCAACAAGCAGGCCAAGGCGGCTTAACCCTCCCGCTTCTGCCCCCGCCGCCCTGCCACTGGCCGGGCGGCCGATCCCCCCGAATTGAGCCCCCCGAGCCCCGCCATGGACACCCCCCAGGCCCGCCAACTGCTCCGCGAGATGTTCGAGGCGGCCATCCACGCCGCCCAGCCCGCGCGCACGCTGGCCGCCCACCTGCCCCCGCCGCCTCCGTCTCCTGGCCGGACCATCGTGATCGGGGCCGGCAAGGCGTCGGCGGCCATGGCCCGCGCGCTGGAAGATGCCTGGCCCCATCCGCTGGAGGGACCGAAGGGGCTGGAAGGGCTGGTGGTCACGCGCTACGGCTACGCGGTGGAGTGCGCGCGCATCGAGATCGTCGAGGCCGCCCATCCGGTGCCGGACGCCGCCGGCTTCCACGCCGCGCAGCGCACGCTGGAACGGGTGTCCGGGCTGACCGAGGACGACCTCGTCATCTGCCTGGTCTCGGGCGGCGGCTCCGCGCTGCTGCCCCTGCCGCTGGCTGGCATGTCGCTCGCGGACAAGCAGGCGGTCAACCAGTCGCTGCTGAAGTCCGGCGCGACCATCACCGAGATGAACACCGTGCGCCGGCATCTGTCGGCGATCAAGGGCGGGCGGCTGGCAGCGGCCTGCCATCCGGCGCGGGTCTGCAACCTGCTGCTGTCCGATGTGCCCGGCGACGACCCCATCGACATCGCCTCCGGCCCCACCGTGCCGGACCCGACCACCCGGGCCGACGCGCTGGCCATCGTCCGGCGCTACGGCATCGACGTGCCGCCGCATGTGCTGGCCGTGCTCGATTCGGACGCGTCCGAGTCCATCAAACCCGGCGATGCCCGCCTGCCGCCCATCGACACCACGCTGATCGCCACGCCCCGGCTGGCGCTGGAAGCTGCCGCCGCCGTGGCACGCCGCGCCGGCCTGCGCGCCTACCTGCTGGGCGATGCCATCGAGGGCGAGGCGCGCGATGTCGGCAAGGTCATGGGCGGTCTGGCGCTGGAAGTGGCGCGGCACGGCCAGCCGTTCACGGCGCCCTGCGTGCTGCTCTCGGGCGGCGAGACCACCGTCACCGTGCGCGGCAACGGGCGCGGCGGGCGGAACGTGGAATACCTGCTCTCGCTGGCGCTGACGCTGCGCGGCGAACCCGGCGTGTACGCCATCGCGGGCGATACCGATGGCGTGGACGGCCAGGAGGAGATTGCCGGCGCGCTGGCCGGCCCGGACACGCTGGCGCGCGCCTGGCAGCTTGGTATCCGCCCGCAGGATGCACTTTCGGCCAACGATGGCCACGGTTTCTTCGAGGCGCTCGGCGATGCGGTTGTCACCGGGCCGACCTTGACCAATGTCAATGACTTCCGCGCCATCCTGATCGCGCGGTGAAGGGAGTAACAAGATGAGACGTACCCGCAATGCCAAGATCGTGGCCACACTGGGCCCCGCGAGCACGTCGCCGGAAGTCATCGACGCGCTGTTCGAGGCCGGCGCCGACGTATTCCGGCTCAACTTCAGCCACGGCAGCCACGCCGACCACAAGCAGCGGCTGGACACCATCCGCGCCGTGGAACGGGACCGTGGCCGCCCAATCGGCGTGCTGCTGGACCTGCAAGGCCCCAAGCTGCGCATCGGCACGTTCGCCGATGGCCCGATCCAGCTGGCCGCCGAGGCCAGCTTCCGGCTCGACCTCGACGCCAGCGTGGCCGGCACCGCCAGCCGGGTCAGCCTGCCCCACCCGGAAATCTTCGCGGCCTTGCAGGAAGGCACCGAACTGCTGCTCGATGACGGCAAGATCCGCCTGCGCGTGGAGCGCTGCGGCAAGGACTTCGCCGAGACCACCGTGGTCAACGGCGGGACGCTGTCCGACCGCAAGGGCGTCAACGTGCCCGGCGTGGTGCTGCCGCTGTCGGCCATGACCGAGAAGGACCGGCGCGACCTGGACTTCGGCCTGACGCTGGGTGTGGACTGGATCGCCCTGTCCTTCGTGCAGCGGCCCGAGGACATCCTGGAGATCAAGGACATCGTCAAGGACCGCGCCGGCATCGTCGCCAAGCTGGAGAAGCCGGCCGCGATCCAGAGCCTGGAGGCCATCGTCGCCGAAGCGGATGCCGTGATGGTGGCGCGCGGCGACCTCGGCGTGGAGATGCCGGCGGAACTGGTGCCCTCGCTGCAGAAGCAGATCCTGCGGGCCTGCCGCAAGGCCGGCAAGCCGGTGATCGTGGCCACGCAGATGCTGGAATCGATGATCGCCTCGCCGGTGCCGACCCGCGCGGAAGCCTCGGACGTGGCTACGGCCGTGTACGACGGCGCCGACGCGGTGATGCTGTCCGCCGAATCGGCCTCGGGCCAGTATCCGGTGGAGGCGGTGCGGATGATGAACAGCATCATCTCGCGCACCGAGTCGGACCCGCTCTATCACGATGCCATCCAGGCCTCCCACACCCCGCCGCGCGCAGAGGCCGCCGACGCCATCGGGCTGGCGGTGCGCCATGTGGCCGGGCTGCTGAAGTCCCCGGCGACGGTGGCCTACACCAGTTCCGGCTACTCGGCGCTGCGCATGGCGCGCGAGCGCCCCGAGGTGCCCATTCTCGGCATGACCCCGCGCATGGCCACCGCGCGCCGGCTGGCGCTGGCGTGGGGCGTGCACGCGGTGCTGTGCCACGAGGTGGTCGATGTGGTCGAGATGACCGAATTGGCCAGCCAGACCGTGCGCAAGGAGGGCTTCGGCGCGGCCGGCGACTCGATCGTGATTTCCGCCGGGCTGCCCTTCGCGGTAGCCGGCACCACCAATCTGCTGCGAATCGCGCAGGTCCAGTAAGTTGCTATTTCGTTAGGAACCCCCATGCCCATCATCCAGGACATTCGCGGCTACGAGATCCTCGACTCGCGCGGCAACCCCACCGTGGCGGCGCAGGTGCGGCTGTCGGACGGCGCGCAAGGCTTTGCGGCGGCGCCGTCGGGCGCTTCCACCGGCGCCCGCGAAGCGCTGGAACTGCGCGACGGCGACAGCGACGGCAAACCCCGGCGCTACTTCGGCAAGGGCGTGCGCAAGGCCGTGGCCCATATCGACGTCGATATCGCCCGCACGCTGGCCGGCATGCCGGCGGCAGACCAGGCGGCGGTGGACGACTGCCTGATCCGGCTCGACGGCACGCCGGAGAAGTCCCGGCTCGGCGCCAACGCGCTGCTGGCGGTGTCGCTGGCCACCGCGAAGGCGGCGGCGGCTTCGGCCGACTTGCCGCTTTATCGGACCATCGGAGGCCAGCGCCGCGACGCCCGCCTGCCGCTGCCGATGATGAACATCATCAATGGCGGCGCCCATGCCGACAACAGCGTGGACATGCAGGAGTTCATGATCCTGCCGGTGGGCGCGCCGTCGTTCTCCGAGTCCCTGCGCTGGGGCGCGGAGATCTTCCACACGCTCAAGGCGGTACTCAAGGCGCAGGGGCTTTCCACCGCCGTGGGCGACGAAGGCGGCTTCGCGCCGGACCTCGCCTCGAACGAGCACGCGCTGGAGATTATCCTGCGCGCCATCGAACAGGCCGGGTTCCAGGCTGGGCGGGACATCGCGCTGGGGCTGGACGTCGCCAGTTCGGAGTTCCATCGCGACGGGCGGTACGAGTTGCAGTCCGAAGGCCGGTCCTACACGGCGGACGGTTTTGTCGACCTGCTGGCCAAGTGGGTCGATCAGTACCCCATCGTCACCATCGAGGACGGCATGGCCGAGGGCGACTGGGCCGGCTGGCAGTTGCTGACCGAGCGGCTGGGCCAGCGCGTGCAGTTGGTGGGCGACGACCTCTTCGTCACCAACACGGCGATCCTGCGGCAGGGCATCGACTGCGGCGCCGCCAACGCGATCCTGATCAAGCCCAACCAGATCGGCACGCTGACCGAGACGCTGAACGCCATCGACATGGCGGAGGCGGCCGGCTACGCCTCGGTCATCTCGCATCGCTCCGGCGAGACCGAGGACACGACCATTGCCGACCTCAGCGTCTGCACGGCGGCCACCCAGATCAAGACCGGCTCGCTGTGCCGCTCCGACCGCGTGGCCAAGTACAACCGCCTGCTCTATATCGAGGCGGAACTGGGCTGCGCGGCCACCTTCGCGGGACGCGCCGCGCTGCGCGTACCGGGTTTGCAGGTGTTGCAGTCAGCGACTGACCTCGCTATAAGCGCTTAATACATCACAAAGTAAAAATACAGGAGACAGACCATGCGTACTACCAAAACCCTTCCCCGCTTCTTTCCCCGCTTCTTTCCCCGCTTCCTCCGTACCGCACTGCTGATGCTGGGCGCCGGGGCCTCCGCCCTGTGCGTGGCGCAGGAGTGGCCGGCCAAGCCGATCAGCCTGATCGTGCCGTTCCCCTCCGGTGGCACCACCGACGTACTCGCCCGCGCCATCGGCGACCAGCTTTCCAAGCGGCTGGGCCAGCCCGTGATCGTGGAGAACCGGCCCGGCGCCGGCGCCACGCTGGGCGCGGACTACGTGGCCAAGGCCAAGCCGGACGGCTACACGCTGCTGATGGGTGCCGTCCACCACACCATCGCCACCAGCGTCTACAAGAAGCTGCCGTACAACTTCCAGAAAGACCTGGCGCCGATCGCCACCGTGGCGATGGTGCCCAATGTGCTGGTGATCAATCCCGCCAAGACCCCGGCCAAGACCGTGGCCGAACTGGTGGCGCTGGCCAGGAAGTCGCCCACCGAGTTTGCCTACGGTTCCAACGGCAACGGCACCGCGCAGCACCTGATCGGCACCCAGTTCCAGACCGCCTCGGGCGCGCCGCTGCTGCACGTGCCCTATAAAGGCAGCGGCCCGCTGACCACCGACCTGCTGGGCGGACAGGTGACCATGTCCTTCGACACGCTCACCCCCGTACTGCCGCACATCAAGGCCGGCAAGCTGCGCGCGCTGGCCGTGACCACGGCCAAGCGCTCCAGCGTGCTGCCGGACGTGCCGACCATGGAGGAAGCGGGCCTGAAGGGCTTCGATATCGGCACGTGGTTCGGCATCCTGGCGCCGGCGGCCACGCCCAAGCCCATCGTCGCCCAGCTCAGCGCGAAGATCGTGGAAATCGTCAATTCGCCGGACTTCCAGCAGCGCATGCTGGCCGCCGGCGCCGAGCCGATGCCCAGCGATTCGGCAGCGTTCGCCAAGCGCATCGACGACGAGACCGCCAAGTTCGCCAAGCTGGTCAAGGATGGCAAGGTGACGATCGAGTAAGGCCCGGGCCTTGGCGCGTTATTCGACCTCCACCACCGGCTGGCCCTCGGTCACGGCGTCGCCGGGCTGGACCAGGATGGCCTTGACCACGCCATCCGCCTCGGCTTCCAGCGGGATTTCCATCTTCATCGATTCGATGATCATCAGGACGTCCCCGGCGGAGATGGTGGCGCCGGCTTCGATGGCGATGGAAGACACATGGCCGCTGACTGCGGCGTCGATCTGGGGCATCAGGCTGCTCTTTCGGTAAGGGTTTCGGTTTGCTTCGGCGCAGGCGTCGACGTCAAGGCCGGCGTGGCCAGCACGCGCTGGGTCAGGGCGGTGTCGATGCGGGCATCGGCGAAGTCGGGGTGGGCCAGCACGCGCAGCAGGAACGGCAGGTTGGTCTTGACCCCGGCGATCTGGAACGCCTCCAGCGCGGCACGCAGGCGCCGGATGGCGTCGGCGCGGTCGCTGCCGGTGGCGATCACCTTGGCGATCATCGGGTCGTAGTACGGCGTCACGCGCTGGCCCTGCGCGTAGCCGGTCTCCACGCGGATGCCGGGCGCCTGCGGCGGCACGAAGGTGTCCAGCGGCCCCGGCGACGGGAAGAAGCGCACCGGGTCTTCGGCATAGACGCGGGCCTCGATGGCATGGCCCTGCTGGGGCGTGGGGGCCGGCAGCACGGCGTCGATGCGCTCGCCGCAGGCCAGCCGGACCTGCGCGGCCACGATGTCGATGCCGGTCACCTGCTCGGTCACCGCGTGCTCCACCTGGAGCCGCGTGTTCATCTCCAGGAAGACAAAGCCGGTCTCGGAGGTATGCAGCATCTCCACGGTGCCGATCACGTCGTAGCCGACGTGGCCCAGCAGCGTGGCCAGCCGCTCGCGCATGGCGGCCACCGCCTCAGGCGGCAAGTTTGGCGCAGGCGCTTCTTCGAGCACTTTTTGATGACGGCGCTGCACCGAGCAGTCCCGCTCGCCGACGATGCGCACGCCGCCGTAACGGTCCGCCAGGACCTGGAATTCGATGTGGCGCGGCTGCTCCATCAGCTTTTCCAGATACAGCTCTGCCTGCCCGAAGCTGCGCTGCGCCACCGAGCGCGCCTGCTGCCATGCGGCGGCCAGCCCTTGCGCATCGCGCACCGGCAGCATGCCGATGCCCCCGCCACCGCCGGCCGGCTTGATCAGCACCGGGTAGCCGATCTGCCCGGCGGCGGCAGCCACGACGGCCATGTCGTCCGGCAGCACGCCGGAACTCGGCGCCATCGGCATGCCGTGGCCGGCCATGAAGTCGCGCGCCTCGGTCTTGTGGCCCAGACGGCGAATCCAGGCGGGCGACGGGCCGATAAAGCAGAGCCCGGCCGCCTCCACCCGTTCGGCAAAGTCGGCGTTTTCCGACAGGAAGCCATAGCCGGGATGCACGCCGTCCGCGCCGGTCTCCCGGGCCACGTCGAGCAGCTTTTCCTGATGCAGATAGCTGTCCAGCGGCGCCGCCTCGCCGATGCGCACGGCCACATCGGCCTCGCGCAGGTAGGGCAGGCCCGCGTCGGCGTCCGAGTAGACCGCCACCGAGGCGATGCCGAGCTGGCGCAGCGCGCGGATGACCCGAGCCGCCACGGCGCCCCGGTTGGCCACCAGCACGCAGCGCAGCGTGCGGACCTTGCTGGTTGGGTTCATGCCGTCTCTCCTGCGCGGATCACCACCGCATCGACCAGCACCGGCGCCACCGCCCCACGGGCGACGATCACCGGGTTGGCATCGACCGAATGCACCGTGCCGCCCGCCGCCACCATCCAGTCGCCCAGACGGACCAGCATGCCGGCCAGTTGGTCGAGGTCCACCGCTTCCATGCCGCGCAGTGCGGCGAACGCCGGGGCGATGCGCAGCCGGCCGATGGCCTCCCGCGCCTGACTGGCCGTGAACGGCGCGACGAGGAACTGCACGTCCTGCAGCGCCTCCACCAGCACGCCGCCCTGCCCCACCATCACCACCGGGCCGTAGGCCGGGTCGATATGGGCGCCCACGGCCAACTCGAACGCGCCGCGTTGCTGGCGCGCCAGCAGCACGCCGCCGTGGCGGACTTCCATCCGGCGCAGGATCTGGTCGATCTCGTCGAAGGCGGCCACGGCGGCAGCCTCGCCGGACAGGTTCAGCTTCACCAGCCCGTGCTCGGACTTGTGCGTGATGTCCGGGGACACGCCCTTGGCCACCACCGGCGCGCCCAGTTCGGCCACGGCACGGCGTACGTCATCGGCGCTGTGGCAGAGCCGGTGCGCCACCACGGGCAGGCCCGCCGCCGCGAGTTCGGCCAGGCTGCGGACTTCATCGAGGGCATGGGCGGAGGCCGCGTGCGTCGGCACTCCTGCCGGCACGCCAGCCGGCAAGGGCGCGGCCTGCGCCGCCTCGCGGCGTTCGCCATATTCGGCCAGCAGCGCCAGCGCCTGCATGGCGGACCGCTCGCTGTCGAACACCGGCACGCCCTGCGCGCGGAACGCCTGCGCCACCCACTCCTGATTGGCGCTGACCGCCACCGGCACGCCGCTGGCCGAGGCGAACCGCCCGGTCTGGGCGGAGAAATCGTCGAAGTCGTAGCCTTCGCCGCCAATCGGAAAGCCGACGAAGATCAGGTCGGCCTGCCGCTGGGCCGCCACGGCGTCGAGCGTCTGGCCATAGATCTGCGGCTGGCCGAGCAGCGCGGTGGTCATGTCGATGGGATTGCGCGCCGAGACATAGCCGGGCAGCACGGCGCGCAGCGCGGCGGTGCCGGGTTCGTCGAACTGGCACAGGTCCAGCCCGTGGGACTCCGCCGCATCCGCCGCCAGCACGCAGGTGGCGCCCGAGTTGCTGATCGCCACCACCTTGCGGCCACGCGGCCGCTGGCCGCCCGCGAAGATCTGCGCGAACTCGGACAATTCCCGGAAATCGTTCACGCGCAGGATGCCGTGCTGGCGCAGGAAGGCATCGGCCAGCGCGTCCTCGCCGGCCAGCGCCCCGGTGTGGGAGCTGGCGGTCAGTTGCCCGGCGCGGGTGCGGCCGGCCTTGACGGCGAGGATCGGCACATCGCGCGCATGGGCGATCCGTGCGGCCTGCGCCAGCACGTCCGGGTCGCGCAGGGATTCCACGTACAGCAGCATCACGCGTACGGCGTCGTCCTCGGCAATCGCGCGCAGCGTTTCGGCGGCGGTCACGTCGGCCTCGTTGCCCGTGGCCACCATGTAGCGCACGCCGATACCCTTGCGGCGCAGCCCGCCATAGACGATGGACGAGCCCGCGCCGCTCTGGCTGACGATGGCCACGGGGCCGTCCTGCGGCGCTTCCTCGTTGATCATGGTCGAGAAATGCAGCACCGCGCCGGTGGCGAAATTGGCCACGCCCTGTGTGTTCGGCCCGAACAGCCGCAGGCCGCCGGCACGGGCCCGCGCCACCAGCCGCTGCTGCTGCGCCGCGCCGGCCTCGCCCAGTTCGGCAAAGCCCGACGAATAGATCACCGCGCCCTTCGCCCCCACGGCAATGCACTGCTCGATGGCCTGCTCGGCCTCGGTGCCGGCCACGCTGATGATGACCACCTCGGGCGAGTCTGGCAGCGCGGCCAGATCGGGGTAGGCGGCCAGGCCCTGAATTTCTGCCCGTTTACTCTGGGCCCGCTTGGGGTTGACCGGGTAGATGCGCCCGCCGTAGCCGTGGCGCTGCATATAGTCAATGGGCCGCCCGCCGGCCTTGATCGGGTTGTCTGACGCGCCCAGCACCGCCACCGAGCGCGGCGCCAGCAATGACAACAACGAAGCTTGCTCCTTGGTATCCGCCATCGCTCAGTCCACCTTGACCTTGGCCTCGGTGGCCACGCGCTTCCATTTGTCGAGTTCGGCCTGCACGAAGCTGCCGAACTGCTCGGCGTTGAGCGCGCCGGGGCTGGTGCCGTTCTGGGTCAGGTAGGTCTTGGCTTCGGCGCTGTTCATGCTCTTGACCGCTTCGCGGTTCAGCTTTTCCACCAGCGGGCGCGGCAGGTTGGCGGGGCCGTAGAAGCCGATCCACGTGGTGGCCTCGTAGCCGGGCACGCCCTGTTCGGCAATCGTCGGCACGTTGGGCAGCGCCTCGCTGCGCCTGGCCGAGGTCACGCCGATGGCCTTGACCTTGCCGTCCTTCACGTACGGCGCCATGGTCATCACGTCATGGAACAGCGCGGGGATCTGGCCGCCCAGCAGGTCGGCCAGCGCCGGGGACGCACCCTTGTACGGAATGTGCGTCATCGGCACCTTGGCCATCAGGCGCAGCAGCTCTCCGGACATGTGCGTGGCGCCGCCAATGCTCGACGAGCCGTAGGACAGCCCCTCGCTCTGCTTCCGGGCATAGGCCAGGAATTCGGGGAGATTGCTGGCCGGCACGCTGTTGTTGACCACCAGCACGTTGGGCGTGGTGGCCAGCAGCGCGATGTTCGTGAAATCCTTCGACGCGTTGTACGGCAGCTTGGGCCGGATGGCCGGGTTGATCACGTGGTGCGTGGCCGAGACCAGCAGCGTGTAGCCGTCCGGGTTGGCGCGCGCCACCATCTCGGTGCCGATCTGCCCGCTGGCGCCGGCGCGGTTGTCCACCACGAAGGGCTGCTTCAGCTCGGCCTGCATGTCACGGGCGATGCGGCGCGCCAGCAGGTCGGTCATGCCGCCCGCCGGGAACGGCACGACGATGGTGACGGGCTTGGCGGGCCAGTGCTCCTGCGCGAAGGCCGGCGCGGCGATCGTGGCGGCGATCGTGGTGGCCATCGTGGTGGCCGTGAGGCCGAGACACAGCGAAGGTAGGGATCTGCGTTGCATGCGGTTTGTCTCCTGAATCTTCTTGTAGTGTGTGGACGAGTGCCGTCCGAACAGCCTCAAGGCCGGATGCCGAACTTGCGCACGCCCGCCTCGCGCAGCGGCGCGGCGAGGTTGGCGAACTCGCACAGCAGCGCCCGCGTGTCGCGCGGGTCGATGATGTCCTCGATCACGAAGGCTTCCGCGCTGCGGAACGGCGAGGTCAGGCTGCGCACGCGCTGCTCGATCTCGGCCCGCTTCTGCACCGGGTCGTCGGCGCCCTCGATCTCCGCCTTGTAGGCCACCTCCAGCCCGCCCTCGATCGGCAGCGACCCCCAGTTGGCGGACGGCCACGCGTAGCGGAAGTTGAACCGGCCCATGTGCTGGTGCCCCGCCGCCGCCACACCATAGGCGCGGCGCACGATCACCGAGCACCACGGCACGGTGGCCTGATAGACCGCCGCCAGCGCGCGCACGCCGTAGCGCATGATCCCGGCCTTCTCGGCCTCCAGCCCGATCTGGAACCCGGCGATATCGACGAGGTTGACCACGGGCAGGTGGAAGGCTTCGGCCATGTCCAGGAAGCGGGTGAATTTCTCCGCCGTGGGGCCGTCCCAGCCGCCGCCGTAGTAGTACGGGTCGCTGGCGACCACGGCCACGGGCCAGCCGTCCAGCCGGGCCAGCCCGGTGACGATGGCGCGGCCCCAGATTTTGCCGATCTCGAAGAAGGAGTCCTGATCGACCAGCGCCTGCACGATCGGCCGGATCTTGTAGACCTGACGGCTTTCACGGGGGATGGCGGAGAGCAGCCATTCGTCGCGGCGGCGCGTGTCGTCGGCCGGCGCGCCGCGCGGCGGCAGCTCGTACACGGACGGCGGCAGGTAGGACAGGAAGCGGCGGGCCCGGCCGAAGGCTTCCTCCTCGCTCGCCACCTCGTCATCGACCACGCCGTTGCGGGTGTGGATCTGGCTGCCCCCGAGTTCGTTCTTCTCCAGGATCTGGCCGATGCGCGCCACCACCGGCGGCCCGGCGTTGAACAGTTGCGCGGTGCCCTTGACCATCACCGAGTAATGGCTGGCCGCCACGCGCGCCGCGCCCATGCCGGCCACCGAACCCAGCGCCAGCGACACCACCGGCACCACCGACATGTTCTCCACCACGTGCTGCCACACCTTCATGGTCGGGATGTTGGTGTAGCCACGGTTCTCGATATTGCGCACCGAGCCGCCACCGCCCGTGCCATCGACCAGCCGCACCATCGGCAGGCGCAGGTCGTGGGCCATCTTCTCGGCGTGGATCAGCTTGTCGCCCACCGCGCCGTCGTTGGCGCCGCCGCGCACGGTGAAGTCATCCCCCACCAGCACGGCGGGTCGGCCATCCAGATGTGCGCGACCCATCACCAGATTGGCCGGGGTCAGGCCCACCAGCCGGCCATTGCTGTCGTACTGGCCGCTACCGGTGAGCGCACCCACCTCGCGGAAGCTGCCGGGGTCCGCGATGGCCTCGATGCGCTCGCGCACGGTGAGCTTGCCCGCGTCCTTGTGGCGCTTGACCTTGTCGGGTCCGCCAAGCTCGGCGGCCAGTCGCTTGCGATAGGCCAGTTCGTCGATTTCCGGCTGCCAGGACATGTGTCTCCTCTGTGTCTTCGGGCTTTTGGGTATGGGTGTTATCCGAGAGCTAACGCACTACCCGTGCCAGCCATGAAGCACATTGATTTCATTGCGATTTTTTCGGCTGGCCGGTAGAGTGTCCGGTACGAGGACACCCAGATGTCCCGCATGGAGACACAATCGATGTCGTCAGTGAAGACACAATGCCTGGGCGCGCTGGTGCTCGGGGCCGGCGGGGAGACCCTTGCCGCCTCGGGCACAGCACGCCATCCGGCCATCGCCCGGGCCGCGCAGGCCGCCGTGGCGGCACTGCCCCCCGCCGAGGACCACCACGCCGGCCGCATCTTCGAGTTCGAGGTCGATGGCGAGCGCCACATCGGGCTGGCCTTGCTCGATGCCAGCCAACAGACCCTCCTGCTGCGCCGCGCGGCCGCCGGGGCGGCGCTGTTCGATTTCCTCGGCGCGGTGCCGTTTGCGGACGCCATCCTTGAGCACTTCCTGACCAATCCCTATCAGGCGATCACGGTGGTGGACCACACGGGGCATATCCGCTTCATCAGTCCGGTCCATGAGGCGTTTTTCGGCCTGCGCACTGGCGAAGGCACCGGGCGCCCCGCCGAGCAGGTCATCCCGAATTCACGGCTGGGTCATGTGGTGGCCACCGGCAAGGCCGAGATCGGCCAGCTTCAGCGGATGAATGGCGTGACGCGCGTAGTGAACCGGGTGCCCATCGTCGCCGATGGCAAGACGGTCGGCGCGATCGGACAAGTCCTATTCAAAGAGCCGGAGGCCATCGGCCGGATGCACAAGGAGGTGGAGGAACTGCGCTCGCAACTGGCGCACTACCGGCGCGAACTGCACGGGCTGCGCCAGCGCGATGCCGGCGCAGGGGGTGTGGGACTGCTGATCGGCGAGAGCGCGCCGATGCAGCGGCTGCGCCGGGAGATCGAGACCGTGGCGCGGCTCGACGTGCCCGTGCTGGTGCTGGGCGAGTCCGGCACGGGCAAGGAACTCGTCGCGCGGGCCATCCACAGCGCCGGCCGGGGCGCCCTCAGCACGCAAGGCGATGACGAGGGGACGCAGGCCGCGCCGCTGGTCAGCCTGAACCTGGCAGCGTTCCCGGCCACGCTGATCGAGGCCGAACTGTTCGGCCATGCGGCGGGCGCTTTCACGGGCAGCCATCGACATGGCCAGCCCGGCAAGCTCGAACAGGCAGCCGGCGGCACGCTGTTCCTGGACGAAGTCGCCGATATTCCGATGGAGATGCAGGTCAAGCTGCTGCGCGTGCTGGAAGACCGCATGGTCGAGCGGCTGGGCAGCCGGCAGGCGCGGCGGGTGGATTTCCGGCTCGTGACCGCCACCAACCGCGACATCCAGGCGCTGATCGACGGTGGCCGCTTCCGGCTCGACCTCTACTACCGCCTCAGCGGCGTGGTGCTGCGCGTGCCGGCGCTGGGCCAGCGGCTGGAGGACATTCCCGCCCTGCTCCATCACTTTGTGCAGGCGTTCTGCCAGCGCAACGGCGTGCCGGTGCCGCAGGTCATGCCCGATGTGGCGCGGCACCTGGCTTCGCGGCGCTGGCCCGGCAATGTGCGCCAGCTACGGCAGAAGATCGAGGAAGCGCTGGTCTTCTGCGACGGCAGCCGGCTCCGGGTGCAGGACTTCGCCCGGGGCGAGGAAAACCATATGGCGGCGATGGTGGCGACCATGACACCGCCAGCCGCCCACCCGCTTGGGCAGGTCTTCGCCTCGGAGGATGCCCCGGCCCCGGCCGCAGCCCGCCTGCGCGACCTCGCGTATGACGCGGTGCTGCAGGCCATCGCCCGGCATGGCGGCAACAAGAAGCAGGCCGCGCTGGAGCTGGGCATTTCCCGCTCCCATCTATATAAGATGCTCGAGCGCGGCGGCGAAGCCTGAACCGGGAATTCCGGAACTAGCCCTTGCCCTGGTTCAGCGCCACGGCGGCGCGGATCAGGGCTTTCAGCGCCTTGGCATCGATCTTCTCGCCCTCGCGGAAGTCGATGGCGCGCCGCGTGTTCCCGTCCAGGCTCGAATTGAACAGGCCGGACGGGTCTTCCAGCGAGGCGCCCTTGGCGAAGGTCATCTTCACGGCGCTCTTGTAGGTCTCCCCTGTGCACAGGATGCCGTCGTGGGACCACACCGGCACGCGCCACTTCCATTCCTCCACCACCTCGGGGTCGGCTTCCTTCACCAGCGCGCGCAGGCGGGCCAGGGTTTCGCCGCGCCAGTCGACCAGTTCGGCGATCCGGGCGTCGATCAGGGCTGCCGGGGACTCGTCCGCTGGCGCGGTGGCCTTGGTTGCGGTCTTGGCCGGGGCTTTGGTCTTCGTCTGGGTCATTCCCGCCTCTCCTCTCGTATTTGTCCGCCTTTTGGTGCGTGTATGGTTGTCGAAGTGGCGCGCCTTGCCAAGCCCCCGGCGCCGGGCGCTGGCCGGAATCCGCCCGTTTTTTCATGGGGTCCGCCGTCGAGGCCGGGCACCTGCCGTTACAATTGCCCCTCGCCCCAGCATTTCACTGGCCGCTTGCGCAGCACCCCGCAGACGACGCATGGACCACGACTTCACCCTCATCACCACCATCGCCGCCGGCTTCGGCATCGCCCTCGTGCTTGGCTTCCTGGCTGAACGCGTCAAGATTCCCGCCCTGGTCGGCTACCTCGTCACCGGCATCATCATCGGCCCCGGCACGCCGGGTTTCGTCGCCGATGTTCATCTGGCCTCGCAATTGTCCGAAATCGGCGTGATGCTGCTGATGTTCGGCGTCGGCCTGCATTTCTCGCTGGGCGACCTGCTGGCGGTGAAACGCATTGCCATTCCCGGGGCGGTGGTGCAGATGGCGCTTGCCACCGCGCTGGGCATGCTGGTGGCGTGGATCTGGGACTGGAGCCTGGGCACCGGGCTGGTCTTCGGCCTGTCCCTGTCTTGCGCGAGCACGGTGGTGCTGCTCAAGGCGCTGGAAACCCGCAACGTGCTGGAAACCATGAACGGGCGGATTGCGGTGGGCTGGCTGGTGGTGGAAGACCTGGCCACGGTGCTGGTGCTGGTGCTGCTGCCGCCGCTGGCCGGGCTGCTCGGCGGCACGGGCGCCGCGCCGGACCAGAGCGCCCAGGCGCTTGGCTTCACCATCCTCAAGACGCTGCTCCAGGTGGTGGCGTTTATCGCGCTGATGCTGGTGGCCGGGCGGCGCATCCTGCCGTGGCTGCTGTGGCAGGTGGCCAAGACCGGCTCGCGCGAGCTGTTCACGCTGGCCGTGGTCGCCGTGGCGATTGGCATTGCCTATGGGGCGGCCGAACTGTTTAACGTGTCCTTCGCGCTGGGCGCCTTCTTTGCCGGCATGGTGATGCGCGAGTCGGAGTTCAGCCATCGCGCCGCCGAGGAGTCGCTGCCGCTGCGCGACGCGTTCTCGGTGCTGTTCTTCGTCTCGGTGGGCATGCTGTTCAAGCCGGCCATCCTGATCGAGCAGCCGCTGCACGTGCTGGCGGTGGTGGCCATCATCGTGTTCGGCAAGTCGCTGGCGGCCTTCGCGCTGGTGCTGGCCTTCCGCTATCCGCTCAACACGGCGCTGACGGTGTCCGCCAGCTTGGCGCAGATCGGCGAATTCTCGTTCATCCTGGCCGGGCTGGGGGTCACGCTGGGGCTGCTGCCCGAGGAAGGCATGAGCCTGGTGCTGGCCGGCGCGCTGATTTCCATCGCGATCAATCCGCTGCTGTTTGCCGGCGTGGAGCCGCTGCGAAACTGGATTCTCAAGCGCTCGGCGCTGGCGCGGCGGCTGGAGCAGCGTGGCGACCCGTACGCCGAGCTGCCGATGACCACCGAGCGCAAGTATCTGGAAGGCCAGGTGGTGCTGGTGGGCTACGGCCGCGTGGGCAAGCGGATTGCCCAGGCGATGCAGGAGCGTGGCATTCCCTTCGTGATTGCGGACGAGAACCGCGAGCGCGTGGAGTCCCTGCGCCGCGCGGGCTTCGCGGCGGTCTCGGGCAATGCGGCCGACCCGGCGGTGCTGATCCAGGCCCATATCGCCCACGCGGCGATGCTGGTGATTGCCGTGCCGGAGCCGCTCTACGTGCGCCAGATGGTGGAAACCGCCAAGACGCTCAATCCCGACGTGGAGATCGTGCTGCGCACGCATAGCGAGGACGAATCCGCGCTGCTGCGCAAGGAAGGGCTCGGCACGGTGTTCTATGGCGAGGAGGAACTGGCCAAGGGCATGACCAGCCATGTACTGGGGCGCTTCGTGCCGCGCGGCGCGCATGAGGCCACGGCCTGAATCGCGTCAGGATCGATTCACGATTGGCTCAGGATTGATGCGATTGGCAGAAATCCGATTTCTTTAGCCGGCGCGCGGAAACACGGCGGACCTTGATCTGGATGCGGGTTCGCCCGCGATGAAGTGGCATAGCCTCCCATTCCCGGGAAACTCCCGCCACTACCTCGCGAACCGCTATGAAAGGCTTTCTCGTACTTCCGCTGCTCACCACCGCCCTGCTTGCCGGTTGCGCCGGCACCGATGTCAACAGCCTGGTGACCGCCGGCACCTCGCTGGCGCAGGCCGCCACCCTGACCGACGCGGATGTGAAATCGCTCTCGGACCAGGCCTGTGCCGAGGCCGACCAGACCAACAAGACCGCCGGCTCGCGCACCAACTACGCCAGGCGCCTCACCAAGATCATGGGCGGGCTGAAGAACAGCGACGTGCCCAATCTCAACGTACGGGTGTACCTGACCAAGGACGTCAATGCCTGGGCCATGGCCAACGGCTGCGTGCGCGTCTACAGCGGCCTGATGGACATGATGACGGACGACGAGGTCCGCGGCGTGCTGGGCCACGAACTCGGCCACGTGGCGCTGGGGCACAGCAAGAAGGCCATGCAGGTAGCCTACACGGCCACCGCCGCGCGCAGCATGGCCGGCGCCGCCAACGGCGCGGTGGCCGCGCTGTCTTCCTCCCAACTGGGCGAACTCGGCGAAAAGCTGGTCAACGCACAGTTCTCGCAGGCGCAGGAAACGGCTGCCGACGACTTCGCCTTCGACCTGCTGACCAAGAACAAGGCCAACACCAAGGCGCTGGTCACCGCGTTCGAGAAGCTGGCCAAGCTCGATGGCGGCAAGTCGAGCATGTTCGGCTCGCACCCCGGCTCGGAAGCGCGCGCCAAGCATATCGAGGACCGCATCAGCAAGGTCGCCTCGAAGTAAGACTGGTACGAAACGGGGGCCTAGGGCGTGGCGATGCCGCGCAACCGGGCCTCCAGCGGGGCGAGCCGCTCGCGCAGCAGTGCCTGCAACTGGCGCACCGCCGGCGAGAACTGCTTGCGATGCGGGCAGATCAGGCTGAGCGGCGCGCTCTCCCCCGGCTGGCCGGGCAACACCACCTCCAGCGTGCCCGCCTCCACATCCGCGCAGACATCGAGCCACGACTTATAGGCGATGCCCTGCCCCGCCACGGCCCAGCGGCGCGCGACATCGGCATCGTCGCAGATCATCGCCCCGTTCACCGCCACCTGCCGGCGCTTGCCCTCCACCGGAAACACCCATTTGTCATAGATGCGCCCGCCCAGCAGGTACAGCACGCAGCGGTGGCGCGACAGGTCGTCCAGGTTCGCCGGCCGCCCCTGTGCAGCCAGATAGCCGGGCGATGCGACCAGCACGCGGCGGTTCTCCGGCGCCAGCGGCAGGGCCACATAGCTCGCGTCCTCGGCCAGTCCGTAGCGGATGGCCACATCGACCGGTTCCCGGAACACGTCGCTGACACGGTCCGAGAGCAGCAGCCGCAGCGACAGGCGCGGATGGCTCGCGCAGAACGCCGTGATCCACGGCAGCAGCACGTTGCGGCCGACATCGGACGGCGCCGACACCTGCAAGATCCCGCTCAGATCCCCTTCCTCGCTCCGCGAGCGCTCATGCCCCTCGTGCAGCAGCGCGAGCACATCGGTGGCATACGGCAGGTATCGCTCGCCCTCGGCGGTCAGCCGCAGGCTGCGCGTGGAGCGCACGAACAGGCGCAGGTCCAGTTCCCGCTCCAGCCGCTGGATGGCGGCGCTGACCTGCCCGGGCGGCAGATCGGCCTCGCGCGCGGCGCTGGAAAAGCTGCCGAGCGCGGCACTGCGGACAAACAGGTTCAGGTCCTCGAGTCTGAGCATCGGATCATTGTGGTTTGGGGCGCGGGCGTGCGGAAAGCGCATTCTGCCGCATCTCCGCCGAGGGGGAGGGATCGGCGGTAAGCTGTCGCACCGAAAACGGAGACAGCCCATGAAACCCTACATCACCCTGATCACGCTGGGCGTGGACGATCTGGAGCGCTCGCTGCGCTTCTACCGCGACGGCCTGGGCCTGCCGACCGCCGGCATTATCGGACAGGAGTTCGAGCATGGCGCCGCCGTGTTCATCGACCTGCAGGGCGGGACCAAGCTGGCACTGTTCGCGCGCGAGAATCTCGCCCGCGAGGCCGGCCTGCCGGTGGCGCCGCCCAGCGCCACCGAATTCTCGATGGCCCACAACGTGCGCAGCGAAGCCGAGGTCGATGCGGTGATGGCGGAGGCGAAACAGGCCGGCGCCACCATCGTCAAGCCCGCCCAGAAAACCTTCTGGGGCGGCTATGCCGGCCATTTCCAGGACCCGGACGGCCACCTCTGGGAGGTGGCGTACAACGTCAACCTGTTGCCGCCGGACGGGATGTAGCCTAGCGGGCCGGCTGCGCGGGCTGATACGGTTCGAGCCGCGCGTCGTGCATCGCGTAGCCGGCGTCGCCCATCATGGTTTCGGCGCGCTCCACGCGCATCACGCCGCTGATCCAGACTGTATCCATCGTGCGCAGGCCCTCCAGCGGCTTGGCCGCGCGCACGTGCACGACCTGGTTCGACGGCGGGGGCGGCACGTGGATGCAGGCGCCGAAGTACGGCACGAGCAGGAATTCCCGGATCGCCTCGCCCTCCCCGTCCAGCGACACCACGAAGCCGGGCAGCCGCACCGCCTCGCCGTCGAGCGCGGTCTCGATGGGCGCGTCGCGCCAGAACTGCCGCGCTTTCTCCAGGGCGGCCTGCGCACGCGGGTCGCCATCCTCCATCTCCTGCAGCGGCAGCCCCTTGAACGGCGCCATCGGGTCCCAGCCCTTGGGCAGCAGGGCCTGCCAGTCGATTTCGCGGTAGCTACCGGCGGCCGGCGCGGCGGGCGATGGGGTCAGCGTCTGGCCCACCGTGTAGCGCTGGTCGGACTTGGCCTGATCGGCGGACGGCCACGCCAGCCAGCGCACCAGTCCGGCGATGCAGACGATGCAGACAACGGCGGCGATGGCCAGGAGGGGCGCCGACAGGCGCAGCTTGGAAGGTAGCTTCATGGATATCAGGTATGTGGCGTCAGCCCATCGCTCAGGCTCAGGCGATAGGCGCGCCAGCCCGGCAACAACGAGGCGATGGCGCCGGCGGCAAGAATCGCCCCCAGCAGCGGCAGTTCACTCGGCCGGGGCCACGCCACCGGCAGCGCCACGCCAAGGCGGGCCTCCAGCCACGGCGCGCCGGCCAGCGACAGCCCGGTCAGCAGCAGGTAGCCGGCCAGCGTGCCGGCGAGCATCAGCACAAAGCCCTCGCTCGCGAGCAGGATCAACAGGTCGATGGGACGGGCGCCGACCGCCCGCAGGATGGCCAGTTCACGCCGCCGCTCGCCCAGCGCGGCCAGGATCGAAGAGACCAGCCCCGCCAGCCCGACCACCCCGATCAGCGCGGACATCCCCAGCAAGCTCTTCTCGCCCACGCCGACGATCTGCCACAGCGCATCAAGCGCCACGCCGGGCAGCACCGCCATCAGGGCCTCGTGCGGATCTTCGTCGATCTCGCGTTGCAGCGCGAACACGCGCGAGCGCAGCTTCAGGCCCACCAGCACGCCGGTGATGTGCGTGGGCGTCAGCTGGAACTTGCCGACCAGCGCCGGCGGAATCGACATGCCCGGCACCGGCGCGCCGGCCTGCCAGTCGAGGTGGATGGCTTCCATGCCATCGAGCCGGATATGGACCGTGCGATCGACCGGCGTGCCCGTCGGGGCCAGAATGCCGGTGACCACGAAGGGCTTGTCGGCATGGTCCGCATGATGGTCGTCGTCGCCATGCGCGGGCTCGCCGTGGCTCAGCACGATGCGGTCCCCCACCCGGTAGCCCAGCCGCCGCGCCACCTCCGCGCCCAGCACGGTCTCGAACACGGCCCCGAACGGCCGCCCGTCAGCCAGCGCCAGTGCGCGGCGGTCGCCGTAACGGAAGTGCCGGAAGTAGTCTTCCGAGGTGGCCAGCACCGGAAACCCGCGATGGGAATCGCCGAGCGAGACCGGGATGGTCCACGCCACGAGCGGATGGTCGGCAATGCGCTGGGCGCTGGCCCACGACATGCCGTGCGTCACGCCGCCCAGATGGAACACAGTGGAGAGCGTGAGCTGGACCGGGCTGGTGCGCGCCCCGACGATCAGGTCGGTGCCCGAGATCGCCTGCGCGAAGCCGGCGCGCACCTGATGGCGCAGCCGCTCCACGCCCAGCAGCAGCGCCGTCGACAGCGCAATCGCCACGATCATCAGCAGCAGGTTGTAGCGGCGGTTCCAGGCGCTGCGGGCCGCCATGCCGGTGAGCGTCATCATGCCGGCGCCGCGACAAAGCCGTGCGGCATGGCGAGATGGCGGTCGAAGCGCGGCATCAGGCGCGTGTCATGGCTGACGAACACCAGGCTCGCGCCCACCGCACGGCATTCGCGCTGGAGCAGGTCCATGAAGGCCGACTGGCGATCCGCGTCCAGCGCGGAGGTCGGCTCATCGGCCAGCACCAGCTCCGGCCGACCGAGCAGCGCCCGCGCGGCAGCCACGCGCTGCTGCTGGCCGACCGACAGCCGCGCCGCGGGCCGGTGCCACAGCGGCTCCGGCAGGTCCAGCCGCGCCAGCAGCATGCCCGCCGCCGCGGCCGGGCTGCCGCCCTGCGCCACGCTGCGCTGGCGCCGATGGGCCGAGAACTTGCACCCCAGCAGCACGTTGTCCAGCACGGAGAGGTAGGGCAGCAGGTTCAGCTGCTGGAAGATGATGCCGATGTGGTCGGCGCGAAAGCGGTCGCGCCGGGCGCCGGACAGCGCACTCAGATCCGTCCCATTCACCTCGATGCGGCCGTGCGCCGGGGTCAGCACGCCGGCCAGCAGGCCCAGCAGCGTGCTCTTGCCGCTGCCGCTGGCGCCGGAGACGAAGACGTGCTCGCCAGCGCTCACCTCGAAATGGTCCACCCGCAGGTCAGGGCCGTCCTGGCCCGGCCAGGCGAAGGCGATGTCGCGGAGCGCAGCCACGGGCTGCGCGGGGTCTGGGAGTGCCATGAGGTGCGTGGGACCAGCAAAGGAGTCGCCGATATTAACGCAACTCGGTTGCAATGGCGAGGCGCTTGAGCCGTCAACGATTAGCCGAATGCCCTTACAATGACGCGCCGCATCAATCCGCCCCATCCTCCGCTTCAAGCCCCCAATGTCTTTACATACCCTCCGCCAGGAATGGCTGTCGAATATCCGTGGCGACCTGCTCGCAGGCACCGTGGTCGCCCTGGCCCTGATTCCGGAAGCGCTCGCGTTTTCGCTGATCGCCGGCGTCGATCCGCAGGTCGGCCTGTACGCGGCCTTCGCCATTGCCGTGGTCACCGCCATCGTGGGCGGCCGGCCCGGCATGATTTCCGCCGCGACGGGCGCGGTGGCGCTGCTGATCACCTCGCTGGTCAAGGATCATGGCGTGCAATATGTGTTCGCCGCCGCGCTGCTGGCCGGCCTGTTCCAGATCGGCGCGGGCCTGCTCCGGCTGGGCGGGCTGATGCGCTTCGTGTCGCGCTCCGTGGTCACCGGCTTCGTCAACGCGCTGGCCATCCTGATCTTCCTGGCGCAGTTGCCGGAGCTGATCGGCGCGCCGCTGGCGGTCTACGCGCTGACGGCAGGCGGGCTGGCCATCATCTACCTGTTCCCGCGCCTGACCCGGGCGGTGCCGTCGCCGCTGGTCTGCATCGTGGTGATTTCGGTCATCGCGGCCCTGCTCGGGCTCGATGTCCGCACGGTGGGCGACATGGGCGCCTTCCCGGACCACCTGCCCAGCTTCGCCCTGCCAGCCGTGCCGTTCACGCTGGAGACGCTGCGCATCATCTTCCCGTACTCGGTGGCGATTGCCGTGGTCGGGCTGCTGGAGTCGCTGATGACGGCCGCCATCGTCGATGACTTCACCGACACGGCCAGCGACAAGAACAAGGAATGCCGGGGCCAGGGCATCGCCAATATCGTCGCCGGCGTGCTGGGCGGCATGCCCGGTTGCGCCATGATCGGCCAGTCCATCATCAACGTGAAGTCAGGCGGCCGGGGCCGGCTGTCCAGCTTCGTGGCCGGCGCGCTGCTGCTGGTGCTGGTGGTCTTCCTGGGGCCGTGGGTCAAGCAGATTCCGATGGCGGCGCTGGTGGCGGTGATGATCATGGTGTCGATCAGCACCTTCAGCTGGCGCTCGGTGCGCAACCTCGCCACCCATCCGAAAAGCTCGTCGGTGGTGATGGTAGCCACGGTCATCGTGGTGGTGGCCACGCACAACCTCGCGCTGGGGGTGCTGGTGGGCGTGCTGCTGAGCGCGGTCTTCTTTGCCGCCAAGGTGCGGCGTGTGCTGCACGTGGACGCCACGCTGGATCCTACGCTGGACCCCGACGGCCAGACCCGCCGCTATACGGTGCGCGGACAGGTGTTCTTTGCCTCGTCCGAGCAACTGGTGGCGGCGTTCGACTTCCGCGAACCGGTCAGCCAGGTGCGGCTGGACCTGTCCCACGCGCATTTCTGGGATATCACGGCGATCGAGGCGCTCGACCGCATCGTCCACAAGTTCCGCCGCAACGGCGTGGCGGTGGAGGTCACCGGCCTGAACCGGGCCAGCGTGACGATGGTGGAGCGCTTCGGCACGCATGACAAGGCCGGCGCCGGGGCCACGCCGCCAGAAGCGGCGCACTAGCACCGGCCCTTACGTGGTGCCCCGCTCGATGATGCGGAAGCCCACGTCGATCACCGGCTCCGGCACCGCCTCGCCCCGGAAGCGCGCCAGCAACTGCCGCGCGGCCAGTTCGCCGATCTGCGCGCCATCCACGTGGACGGTGGTCAGCGGCGGGTTCATATGCGCGGCGAAATCGGCGTCGCCGAAGCCGCAGATCGCCAGATCCTGCGGCATGCGCAGGCCGCGCGCGTGTGCTTCGATCATCACACCCTGCGCGAGCTGGTCGGAACTGCAATAGATCGCCTCGATGTGCGGGTCCTGCGCCAGCAGGTCGCCCAGCGCCCTGCGGCCGTATTCGAGGCTGCTTGGCGCGGGCACCACCACGGTCGGCACGTCGTGGCCCACGGTGGACAGGAAGCCCTCGCGCCGCACGGCGGCCCGCTGGTCGTCGCCGGTGGCAATGGCCAGCCGGCGCCGCCCCTGCCCCAGGAAGTAGCCGGCGATGGCGCTGCCCACCTTGAGGTGCGAGAAGCCCACCGCCATGTCCACAGGACGATCGCTCAAATCCCACGTTTCCACCACCGGAATGCCGGCGCGGCGCAACTGGTCGCGCGCGGTCTGCGAATGGATCAGGCCGGTGACCACGATGCCGTCCGTGCGGCGGCTGATCATCGTGGCGAGCAGCGCCTCCTCCCGTTTGTCCCGGGCATGGTCATAGCCCGTCTGGCCGAGAATCAGCTGGTAGCCGGCGGCGTCCAGCGCATCGGTCAGCGCCTTCACGGTCGGCAGGAACTGCTGCACGGCGATGTCCGGCACCAGCGCGGCCACCATCAGGCTCTTGCGGGACTTCAGCCCGCCGGCCAGCAGGTTCGGGATGTAGCCGGTCACCGCCACGGCCTCGCGCACGCGGGCGATGGTTGCCTCGGACACCATGCCCGGATTGCTCAGCGCGCGCGAGGCGGTAATCAGCGAGACGCCGGCCTGGCGGGCGACATCATGGAGCGTGACGGACTTGGATGCAGGGGCTTGGGGCATGCGGGCTCGGGCGGGTTTGAGCAGATTGGATGGGTTGACCCAGTTGTATGACAACGTTAGCATTCTACCGACGATTGCCTGAACTGGCGCCAGTTTGCGCCTGGAACCAAGATAACGTGGCCGATGCGACACATTTTAGCAAGGCTTTTTGCCTAAAAATGACAACGTTGTCATACCCCGAAAAGGAACCTGCATGTCTCCCGATTCGATCGCCTGGATTCGCCTTTCCTCCTGCTATCTGCCGCTCGCCACCCCGATCAGCGACGCCAAGGTGCTGACCGGCCGGCAGAAGCCGATGACCGAGGTGGCCATCCTGTTCGCCGAGATCCGCACCGCCGACGGCCACGCCGGGCTCGGCTTCAGCTATGCCAAGCGGGCCGGCGGCCCCGGCCAGTACGCCCACGCCTGCGAGATCGCCCCGGCCCTGCTGGGCGAGGACGCCAGCGACATCGCCCGGCTCTGGGACAAGCTCTGCTGGGCCGGCGCCTCGGTAGGACGCAGCGGGCTGTCCACGCAGGCCATCGGCGCCATCGACGTAGCGCTCTGGGACCTGAAGGCGAAGCGCGCCGGGCTCTCGCTGGCCAAGCTGCTGGGCGCCCACCGGGACGCCGTGCGCTGCTACAACACCTCGGGCGGCTTCCTGCACACCCCGCTGGACCAGCTCAAGGTCAACGCGGCGGCATCCGTCGAGCGCGGCATCGGCGGCATCAAGCTCAAGGTGGGCCAGCCAGACCGCGCCGAGGACCTGCGCCGCGTAGCCGCCGTGCGCGAGCACCTGGGCGATGCCGTGCCGCTGATGGTCGATGCCAACCAGCAGTGGGACCGCCCCACCGCGCAGCGCATGTGCCGCACCTTCGAGTCGTTCAACCTGGTCTGGATCGAGGAACCGCTGGACGCCTACGACCATGAGGGCCACGCCGCGCTGGCCACGCAGTTCGACACCCCGATCGCCACGGGCGAGATGCTGACCAGCGCCGCCGAGCACTGGGACCTGATCCGCCACCGCGCCGCTGACTACCTGATGCCGGACGCGCCGCGCGTGGGCGGCATCACGCCCTTCCTCAAGGTGATGGCGCTGGCTGACCACGCCGGGCTGATGATTGCGCCGCACTTCGCCATGGAGCTGCATGTGCACCTGGCGGCGGCGTATCCGCGCGAGCCGTGGGTCGAGCATTTCGACTGGCTCGAACCGCTGTTCAACGAAAGGCTGGAGATCCGCGACGGCCGCATCGTCGTGCCCACGCGCCCCGGCCTGGGTGTTTCCATCAGCGAGCAGGCCCGCGCCTGGACACGCGCGCAGGCAGCGTTCGGCAACGAGCCCTGAGGCTCGCCCCGGGGGCGGTCTCTGACGTATCAGTCCGCCTCCACACATCACGCCGTGCCATATTGGCCCAAAGCGCGCTTGACACCACCGGATGCGCTGCCTTAAATGATCCGGTCCCCACGAAATCCATGCCGGACTTTGCGATGGCTGTCGCCGACGATCCGCAGCGCAAGAAAGAAGAACTCCGGAGCTTCCTGTTCCTGACCGCCGTGATGGTGCCGGTGCTGTCCGTCATCATCGTGGCCGGGTACGGGTTCATCGTCTGGATGACCCAGCTCGTCAGCGGCCCGCCCACGCATTGATTGGCATGGATCGACGTCGCCCGTTGGGGTGACGCCTGCAGTTCCTGTAGCACTGAACGACGCGGCCTGCCGCCGCAAGGACAGTCATGCCAGGTACCACGCATTCCCCCCCCGAGCCGCCACGCCCCACGGCGCAGCCGGGAGAAGCCGGCTCACCGAGCAGCGAACCCGGCACCGACGGCGCCGACGGCGTTTTCGATGCGCAGCAGTGGCACATCGCCGGCGTGCTCGTGCACACCCAGCCGGCGAGCCTCGATGCCGTGCGCGGCGCCATCGCCGGTTTGGCCGGTGCCGAGATCCACGCCGCCAGCGACGCCGGCAAGCTCGTCGTCACGCTGGAAGCCCCCACCTCACGCGCCATCGCGGCGCATCTGACGTTCCTCCATCAGCTGGACGGCGTGCTGGCGGCCACCCTGGTCTACCAGCACAACGAGGATGCGTGCGACATGGACACGGAGATTGTCGATGAAAGTCACTCGCCGGGACTTTATTAAGCAGACCGCCGTGGCCGCCACCGCCTCGGTGGGCGGCATTCCGCTGGGCGCGGACGCGGCCAACTTCGTCACGGACAGCGACCTGACCCGCCTGAAATGGGACAAGGCGCCCTGCCGCTTCTGCGGCACCGGCTGCGGCGTGACCGTGGCGGTCAAGGAAAACAAGGTGGTGGCCACCCAGGGCGACCCGCTGTGCGAGGTCAACAAGGGCCTGAACTGCGTGAAGGGCTACTTCCTCTCCAAGATCATGTACGGGCAGGACCGGCTGACCAAGCCGCTGCTGCGCATGAAGAACGGCCAGTACGACAAGAATGGCGAGTTCCAGCCGGTGAGCTGGGACAAGGCGTTCGACGTGATGGCGGCCCAGTTCAAGCGCGTGCTGAAGGAGAAAGGCCCCACGGCGGTCGGCATGTTCGGCTCGGGCCAGTGGACGATCTGGGAGGGCTACGCGGCCTCCAAGCTGATGAAGGCCGGCTTCCGCACCAACAATATCGACCCGAACGCCCGGCACTGCATGGCCTCCGCCGTGGCCGGCTTCATGCGCACCTTCGGCATGGACGAGCCGATGGGCTGCTACGACGACATCGAAGTGGCCGACGCCTTCGTGCTCTGGGGCTCGAACATGGCCGAGATGCACCCGATCCTGTGGACCCGGGTAACGGACCGCCGCCTCTCCGCGCCCAAGACCCGCGTGGCGGTGCTGTCCACCTTCACCCACCGCTCCTATGAACTGGCCGACCTGCCGATCATCTTCACGCCGCAGACCGACCTGGCGATCCTGAACTACATCGCCCACTACATCATCACCAACAACAAGGTGAACAAGGACTTCGTCAACAAGCACACGGTGTTCAAGCAGGGCGTGACCGACATCGGCTACGGGCTGCGCCCGGACCACCCGCTGCAGAAGAAGGCCAAGAACGCGGCGGACCCCAACGCCGCCACGCCGATCTCGTTCGACGATTTCGCCAGGTTCGTGGCGAAGTACGACGTAGCCACCGTCAGCAAGCTCTCCGGCGTGCCGCGCGACAAGCTCGAACAGCTGGCCGCCCTCTACGCCGACCCCAACATCAAGGTGGTGTCGTTCTGGACCATGGGCTTCAACCAGCACACGCGCGGCAGCTGGGCCAACAACATGGTCTACAACATCCACCTGCTGACCGGCAAGATCGCCACGCCGGGCAACAGCCCGTTCTCGCTGACCGGCCAGCCCTCGGCCTGCGGCACCGCGCGCGAGGTGGGCACGTTCTCGCACCGGTTGCCGGCGGACATGCTGGTGGCCAACCCCAAGCACCGCGAGACCGCCGAACGGATCTGGAAGATCCCGGCTGGCACCATCCCCGAGAAGCCCGGCTACCACGCCGTGCTGCAGAACCGCATGCTCAAGGACGCCAAGCTCAACGCGTACTGGGTGCAGGTGAACAACAACATGCAGGCGGCGGCCAACCTGATGGAGGAAGGGCTGCCGGGCTACCGGAACCCGGAGAACTTCATCGTGGTCTCGGACGCCTACCCCACCGTGACCGCGCTCGCGGCGGACCTGATCCTGCCCGCCGCCATGTGGGTGGAGAAGGAAGGCGCCTACGGCAACGCCGAGCGGCGCACCCAGTTCTGGCATCAACTGGTCGATGCCCCCGGCGAGGCCCGCTCGGACCTGTGGCAGCTGGTGGAGTTCTCCAAGCGCTTCAAGATCGAGGAAGTCTGGCCGGCGGACCTGATCGCCAAGATGCCGGAGGTCAAGGGCAAGACGCTGTTCGATGTGCTCTACCGCAACGGCCAGGTGGACAAGTTCCCGCTCAAGGAAGTCAACCCGGCCTATCACAACGATGAGGCCAAGGCGTTCGGGTTCTACATCCAGAAAGGACTTTTTGAAGAATATGCGAGCTTCGGCCGGGGCCACGGCCACGACCTGGCCCCGTTCGATGCCTACCACGAGGCGCGCGGCCTGCGCTGGCCCGTGGTCAACGGCAAGGAGACCCTGTGGCGCTACCGCGAGGGCAGCGACCCTTATGTAAAGGCCGGCACCGGCTTCCAGTTCTACGGCAACCCGGATGGCCGCGCGGTCATCTTCGCCCTGCCCTACGAGCCCGCCGCCGAGTCGCCGGACAAGGAATACCCGTTCTGGCTGGCCACGGGCCGGGTGCTGGAGCACTGGCATTCCGGCTCGATGACCCGCCGCGTGCCGGAGCTGTACCGCGCCTTCCCGAACGCCGTGGTGTTCATGCATCCCGAGGATGCCAGGGCGATGGGGCTGCGGCGCGGCGTGGAGGTGGAGGTGGTGTCCCGGCGCGGGCGCATGCGCTCCCGGATCGAGACGCGCGGGCGCGACCAGCCGCCGCGCGGGCTGGTCTTCGTGCCGTGGTTCGACGCCAGCCAGCTGATCAACAAGGTGACGCTGGACGCCACCTGCCCAATCTCGCTCCAGACCGACTTCAAGAAGTGCGCGGTCAAGATCGTGAAGGTATAGGGGGCCACGCCATGCGATCAACAGTCTGGATGGGTTGGATCCTCGCCAGCCATTTCGTCCTGGCCGGCGCCCAGGCCCAGTCCGAGGGGCGCGGGCTCACCGATGCCATGCGCGGCCCCACGCCCATCGGCAGCGAGTCCAAGCCGCCCCTGCTCTATCCCACCGAGAACAAGGACGTGCGCCGCAACCGCAACTACACCATGCAGCCGCCGACCATCCCGCACAAGATCGACGGCTACCAGCTCGACAAGGACTACAACCGCTGCATGTTCTGCCACGCGCGCACCCGCACCGAGGAGACCCAGGCCATTCCAGTGAGTATCACGCACTATATGGACCGGAACAACAACGTCCTGGCCGATGTCTCGCCCCGGCGCTACTTCTGCACCCAGTGCCACGTGCCGCAGGCCGACGCCAAGCCGCTGGTCGGCAACACGTTCACGGACGTGGAGACCATGCTGAAGAAACCGGCGGCGCCCAAGGGCACTGCAGCCAAGAAATAAGACCTGGCGGACTAGCGCGATGCTCGACCTGCTCAAACGATACTGGCGCACCATCAACCGCCCCAGCGCGTATTTCAGCCTCGGCTTCCTGACGCTGGGCGGCTTCATTGCCGGCGTGGTGTTCTGGGGCGCGTTCAACACGGCGCTGGAGTTCACCAATACCGAGAAGTTCTGCACCGGCTGCCACGAGATGCGCGACAACGTGTACCAGGAGCTGCAGGGCACCATCCACTTCACCAACCGCAGCGGCGTGCGCGCCAAGTGCTCGGACTGCCACGTGCCGCACAACTGGACCGACAAGATGGCCCGCAAGATGCAGGCGTCGAAGGAGGTCTGGGCCAAGATCTTCGGCACCATCGACACCCGCGAGAAGTTCCAGTCCCACCGGCTGGAACTGGCCCAGCACGAGTGGGCACGCTTCAAGGCCAATGACTCGCTCGAATGCCGCAACTGCCATGACTACCAGTCGATGGACTTCACCCGGCAGAGCCCGCGCGCCCAGACCATGCACTCCACCTACCTCGCCAACAAGGAGCGGACCTGCATCGACTGCCACAAGGGCATTGCGCACCGGCTGCCCGATGTCTCCAAGGCCGAGGGCAGCGAATGACCCACGCCGCGCCCTGCCGTTCCCGTTCCCGCGCCCGACCCCGTTCCGGCTGAGGCCCGCCCCATGCTCGCGGCCCACCAGCTCGCCTTTGCCCGCGCCGGCCGCGCCGTATTCCGTGGCATCGACCTCGACCTGGCGCCCGGGCAGGCCATCGCCCTGACCGGGCCCAACGGCAGCGGCAAGTCCACGCTGCTGCGGGTGCTGGCCGGGCTGCTGGTGCCGCTGGCCGGCGCCGTGACCTGGCAAGGCCGGCCCGTGCGCGGCGGCGATCCGGACTATGGGCGTTCGGTGGCCTACCTCGGCCACCACAACGGGCTCGATGCCGACATGAGCGCCATCGAGCAACTGGTCTACGCGGCGCGGCTTGCCGGGCACCGGGTCACGCCGGAGGCGGCGCGGACGGCGCTGGCCGATGCGGGGCTCGCGCGGATGGCCGATGCGCGGCTGCGCACGCTCTCCCAGGGCCAGCGGCGGCGCATCGCGCTGGCACGGCTGGCCCTCACGCCCCGCCCGCTGTGGCTGCTGGATGAGCCGCTGGCGGCGCTAGACGCCCCCGCCGCCGACCACTTCCGCACCCGCCTCGATGCCCATCTGGACGCCGGCGGCATGGCCGTGATCGCCCTGCATGGCCCCTTGGCGCTGCCACTGGCAACGGCGCGCGGCAGCCTGCGCGGGCTCGCGCTGGAGGGCACCGCCTGATGCATGCCTTCGGCGCCACGCTCGTCCATGACCTGAAACTGGCCTGGCGCCGGCGCGACGGCCTCGTCGCCACGCTGGTCTTCTTCGTCATCGCCGCCAGCCTGTTTCCGCTCGCCATCGGCCCCGATCCGCAGCAGTTGCGCGCGCTGGCCCCCGGCATCCTGTGGGTGACGGCGCTGCTGGCGTCGATGCTGTCGCTCTCGCGCCTGTTCGCCGCCGACCATGCCGAAGGCAGCCTGGAGCAGATGCTGCTGTCCCCGGCGCCGCTGGCGCTGCTGGTGCTGGCCAAGATCTGCGCGCACTGGCTGACCAGCGGCCTGCCGCTGCTGCTGCTGACGCCGGTGCTGGCCCAGCAGTATTCGCTGCCGGCCGGGGCGACGTGGATGCTGGCGGCGTCGCTGCTGATCGGCACGCCGGTGTTGAGCCTGATCGGCGCGGTGGGCGCGGCGCTGACGCTGGGCGTGCGCGGCGGCGCGGTGCTGCTGTGCATCCTCGTCCTGCCGCTCTGCGTGCCGGTGCTGGTCTTTGGCGCCGGGGCCGGCGCGGCGGCGGATGCAGGGCTCGACGTCATGCCGCAGTTGTCGCTGCTGGGCGCCTGCCTGGCGCTGGCGCTGTGCCTGTGTCCGCCGGCCGCCGCTGCCGGCCTGCGCATTGCCATGGAGTGAGACGATGGGATCCTCGGCCGACCTGCCCCGCTCCGCCAGACTGGCCCAGCCCTCCCGGTCGCGCTGGCTGGCCTACGCCTCCCCGGCCCGCTTCGACCCGCTGGCCCGGCGGCTGGCGCCGTGGTTCGCCATGGCCGCAGCGCTGTGTCTGATCGCCGGGCTGTATGTCGGCTTCGGCGTGGCGCCCACGGACGCCCAGCAGGGCGAGGTCTACCGCATCATCTTCATCCACGTGCCGGCGGCGTGGATGTCGATGTTCATCTACCTGGTGATGGCCGGCTACTGCGCGCTGGCGCTGGTGCTGCGCACGCGGCTCTCGTCGATGATGGCCTCCGCGCTGGCGCCCACCGGCGCGCTGTTCACCTTTATCGCGCTCTGGACTGGCGCGCTGTGGGGCCAGCCGACCTGGGGCACGTGGTGGGTCTGGGACGCCCGGCTGACCTCCGAACTGATCCTGCTGTTCCTCTACCTCGGCTTCCTCGCGCTGGAGAACGCCATCGACGACCCGCGCCGCGCCGAACGTGCCTGCGCGGTGCTGGCGCTGGTCGGCGTGGTGAACATTCCCATCATCTATTTCTCGGTGCAGTGGTGGAACACGCTGCACCAGGGCGCGTCGGTGAGCCTGACTGCCGCGCCGTCCATGGCGCACACCATGCTGGCCGGCATGCTGCTGATGACGCTGGCCTGCTGGATGTACACGATTGCCGTGGCGCTGGTGCGCGTGCGCTGCATCCTGCGCGAGCGCGCCGAGCCACGGCTGGCGTAGCGAGAACCGGAGCCGATCATGCTGAACCTGCTGCTGTCTTCGCCCCATCTGGGCTATGTGGCCGGCGCCTTCGGGGTGGCGTTTGCCGCGCTGGGGCTGGAAATGATGCTGCTGGCCCGGCGCGCGCGGGCCGCGCGGCGGCTGGCGGCTGGCGACGATCACCGCGCATGACAACGACAACGCGGCGCCGTCGCCTCGGCTGGCTGCTGGCCGCGCTGGCCTGCGCCGGCGTGGCCACGGCGCTCGTGCTCAACGCCTTCCGGGGCAACCTCGTCTTCTTTTTCAGCCCGACGCAGGTGGCCGCGCAGGAAGCCCCGGCCGGGCGCGCGTTCCGGCTGGGGGGGCTGGTCGAGACCGGCTCGCTGCGCCGCGAGGGCGACGGCATGACCATCCGCTTTATCGTCACGGACACCGTGCGGCAGGTGCCGGTGGTCTATCGCGGCCTGCTGCCGGACCTGTTCCGCGAAGGCAAGGGCGTGGTGGCGCGTGGCCAGCTACGCGACGGCGTGTTCCAGGCCACCGAAGTGCTGGCCAAGCACGACGAGAACTACATGCCGCCCGAGGCCGCCGAGGCCCTGAAGCAGGCCGCCCAGACCAGGGCACGCACCCCGGAGGCCACGCCACGATGATCGTCGAACTCGGCCACTTCGCCCTGATCCTCGCGCTGTTCGTTGCCGTGATGCAGGCGGTGCTGCCGATTGCCGGCGCCGCGCGGGGTCCGGGCGGCGACGCCACGCTGATGGCCGTGGCCCGCCCCGCCGCCGTGGCCCAGGCGCTGCTGGTGCTGGCGGCCTATGGCGCGCTGACCCTGGCCTTCCTCGACAACGACTTCAGCGTGCGCTACGTGGCGGCCAACTCGAATACCGCGCTGCCGGCGATCTATCGCGCGGCGGCGGTCTGGGGCGGGCACGAGGGCTCGATGCTGCTGTGGACGCTGATGCTGGCGCTCTGGACGCTGGCCGTGGCGCGCTTCAGCCGCGGCCTGCCGCCGGCGCTGCGGGCCCGCGTGATCGGTGTGCTGGGCGCCATCAGCGTGGGCTTCCTGCTGTTCCTGCTGTTCGCCTCCAACCCGTTCATCCGCCTGCTGCCGCCGGCCATGGAGGGGCGCGACCTGAACCCGCTGCTGCAGGACCCCGGCATGGTGTTCCATCCGCCCCAGCTCTATATGGGCTATGTGGGCTTTGCCGTGGTCTTCGCCTTCGCCGTGGCTGCGCTGCTGGGCGGGCGGCTGGACGCCGCCTGGGCGCGCTGGGCGCGGCCGTGGACCACGCTGGCGTGGAGCTTCCTGACCCTCGGCATCCTGCTCGGCAGCGCCTGGGCCTACTACGAACTGGGCTGGGGCGGCTGGTGGTTCTGGGACCCCGTGGAGAATGCCTCGCTGATGCCCTGGCTCGCCGGCACGGCGCTGATGCACTCGCTGGCCGTCACCGAGAAACGCGGCGCCTTCCGCGCGTGGACCGCGCTGCTGGCCATCTTCACGTTCTCGCTGAGCCTGCTCGGCACCTTCCTGGTCCGCTCGGGGGTGCTGACGTCCGTGCATGCCTTCGCCGTGGACCCGACGCGCGGCGTGTTCATCCTCGCCCTGCTCGGCGCCATCACGGGCGGCGCGCTGGCGCTCTATGCCTGGCGCGCGCCGCGCGTGTCGGTGCGCGCGGCGTTTGCGGCGGTGTCGCGGGAATCCTTCCTGCTGGCCAACAACGTGCTGCTGGCCGTGGCGGCGGCCACGGTGCTGCTCGGCACGCTTTATCCGCTGCTGCTGGACGTGCTCGGCCTCGGCAAGATCTCGGTGGGGCCGGCTTACTTCGAACAGGTCTTCGTGCCGCTGATGGCGCCGGCCGTGCTGCTGATGGGCGTGGCCCCGCTGGTGCGCTGGCGCCACGCCGCCCTGCCCGACCTGGCCGCGCGGCTGCGCTGGGCCGCCATCGGCAGCCTGCTGGTGGCCCTGGCGCTGCTGGCGATGCTGCGCAACGGCTCCGCGCTGACCGGGCTCGGGCTGTGGCTGGCCACCTGGTGCGTGGCCAGCGGGCTGACCAGCCTCGCCAGCCGGCTGCGTCATCGCGGCTGGGCGGCCCTGCGGCAGTTGCCGGCCGGGTATTACGGGATGCTGCTCGCGCATGTCGGCGTGGGCGTGTTTATCGCCGGGGTAACGCTGGTGAAAAGCCAGGAAAGCCTGCGCGAACTGCCGATGCGGGCCGGCGAGGTGGTCAGCGTGGGCGGCTATGCGTTCCGCTTCGAGGGCGTGGCGCCGGTGCGCGGCCCCAACTACGCGGCGTTCCGCGCCACGCTGGTGGCCAGCCGCGACGGGCGGACGGTGGCCACGCTGGCGCCGGAACGGCGCGTCTACCGCAGCCAGGACATGCCGACCACCGAGGCCGCCATCGACAATGGCTTTACCCGCGACCTCTACGTGGCGATAGGCGAACAGGTGGCCGACGGCCAGTGGGCGGTGCGGCTCCACGTGAAGCCGTTTGTCGGATGGATCTGGGGCGGCTGCGTGCTGATGGCGCTCGGCGGCGTGCTGGCGGCTTGCGACCGGCGTTACCGGCGGCGGACGGTGGAGGTGGTGACGGAGGCCGCGCTCCCGACCCCGCGCCCCGCCGTGCCGCTGGCCACCACCCGGGAGCCGCTGCGATGACGCGCTTCCTCCTCCCTCTCGCCGTCTTCCTGGCCCTGGCCGCCGCGCTGGCTGCCGGGCTGCGGCATGATCCGCGCGAACTGCCATCGGCGATGGTCGGCAAGCCCGCCCCGGCGTTGCGGTTGCCGCTGCTGAAAGCTTCCAGTGAAGTACGCGCCACATCCGATCTCAAGGGCAAGGTGTGGATGCTGAACGTGTGGGCGTCCTGGTGCACGGCGTGCCGCGTCGAACATCCGGTGCTGACCGACTTCGCAGGCAAGTCCGAGGTGCCGCTGGTCGGCCTGAACTACAAGGACCAGCCCGACGCCGCGCGCGACTGGCTGCGGCGCATGGGCGATCCGTACGTGGCGTCGCTGGTGGACGCGGATGGCAAGGCCGGCATCGACCTGGGCGTGTATGGCGTGCCGGAAACCTATGTCATCGACCGTGCCGGGGTGGTGCGCTACCGGCAGGTGGGGCCGGTGACGCCGCAGGTGCTGGAGCAGAAGATCCTGCCGCTGCTGCGCACGCTGGAACGGGAGCCCGGCCATGCGTAGATTGGCGCTCGCCTGCCTGCTCTGGATGGCGTGCGCCGCCCACGGCGCCGACGATGCCGCCAAACTGGACGCCCGCGTGCATGCGCTGGCGGAACAGCTACGCTGCGTGGTCTGCCAGAACCAGACGCTGGCCGATTCCAACGCCGACCTCGCGGTGGACCTGCGCAGCCAGATCCGCGAACAACTGCGCGGTGGCGCGAGTGAGACCGCCGTGAAGGACTTCCTCGTGCAGCGCTATGGCGACTTCGTGCTCTACGACCCGCCGGTGCGGCCCTTGACGTGGCTGCTGTGGTTCGGGCCGGCCCTGCTGGTACTCGGCACCGCCGTGGTCGTGGTGCGGGCGAGGCGGCGGCATCGGGCCGTGTTTCGTCCTCGCACCGATCCGCCGGAATTGGCTGATCTAGTTGCGCCACCGGGGCGGTCCCGCTGGGTAGTCGCCGCCTCGCTGGCCCTGCTGCCGGGCGGGGCGATGCTGCTCTACCTCCACCTCGGCAACCCCGGCATGGTCCGCGCAGCCTGGGCCTGCACGCCGGCCACGCTGCCGGCTGGCGATGGGCACACCGTAGACATGCAGCAAATCGACGCCATGGTGTCCCGGCTGGCCCTGCGCCTGCGGCAGGAGCCGGGCGATGCCAACGGCTGGTACATGCTGGCGAGGTCTTATACGGCGCTGGAACGGTTTGACGACGCGGCGGCGGCCTACGCGAAGGCCGTGGCGCTGGTGCCGGATGCGGCGGCGCTGCGGGCCGACTATGCCGATGCGCTGGCCAGCGCGGCTGGGGGGCAACTGGAGGGCGCGCCAATGGAGCAGGTGCGCGCGGCACTGGCGCTGGATGGGGATGAGCCGAAGGCGCTGGCGCTGGCGGGGACAGATGCGGCTGAGCGGGGGGCGTTGGCGGAGGCGATTGGGTATTGGGAGCGGCTTTATCGGTTGCTGCCGGCGGAATCTGAGACGGCTCGGAGGGTCAGGGGGAATTTGGAGGCGGCTCGGGGGGCGTTGAAGTAAGCGGTGTTGGCTATTGTGCGTTGCGAACAAAAGCCAACCCCGCAAAGACCCAAAACCTAACGTTTACCCCTAGTTTTCATATAACCATAAAAGTGTAACGTCTCACCCCATGCAGACAACCCGCCCCATCACCCTCACCGAACGCGTCATCCAGCAGCTCCGCGCCGAGATTGCCGATGGCGTGTATCCGGTTGGCGCCCGCCTGCCCACCGGCAAGCAGCTGGCCGAGCGCTACGGCGTCAGCACCGCCGTGATCCGGGAGGTGACCGAGCACCTGCGCTCGCAAGGGATGATCGAGAGCCGTCAGGGGCTGGGCAGCACCGTGCGCGCGCGCGTCAGCGATGCCGGGTTCCGGCTCTCCGGCCAGGCCGGCGCCGATGCCGCCGATCTGGCGGCGATCTACGAACTGCGTCTGGACCTGGAAAGCGCCGCCGCCGCGATGGCCGCGCGGCGCCGGACCGACGACGATCTCCAGCGCATGGCCGACCTGCTCGGTACCCTTGCCGCCCAGTTGCACGACATCGACCGGGGTGCCGAATCCGACACCCAGTTCCACGTGGCCGTGGCCGCCGCCACCCACAACAAGTACTACCAGGACCTGCTCCAGTACCTGAACCTGCAGCTGCACCACGCCGTGCGCACCGCGCGCGGCAATTCCCAGCGGCAGCCGGGGCTGCCCGAGCAGGTGCATGGCGAGCACGTGGCGATCTTCGAGGCGATCCGCGCGGCGGACCCCGAGGCCGCCCGGCTGGCCGCTGCCGCCCATCTTCGCAATGCCGCCGCGCGGCTTGGCCTGCCGCTGCGGGCCGCCGCCTGAACCCCCTCTATATATAGATAGGTATCCCATGTCCGACGCCGCCTTCCTGCAACGCCTGACCGACACCCTTGGCCCCGACGTGGTGGCCACCGCGCCCGATGACGTGGCGCCGTGGACCAGCGACTGGCGCGGCCTCTACAAGGGCCAGGCGCAGGCCGTGATCCGGCCGCGCACGACCGAGCAGGTCTCCCGGGCGCTGGCGCGGTGCCAGCAGGCCGGCGTGCCGGTGGTGCCGCGCGGCGGCAATACCGGCCTGTGCGGCGGTGCCGCGCCGGACAGCCGGCCCGTCAACGTGATCCTGAGCCTGGACCGCATGGACAAGATCCGCTCGATCGACACCATCGCCAACACCATGGTCGTGGAGGCCGGCTGCATTCTCGGCAACCTGCGCCGCGCCGCCGAGGAGGCCGACCGGCTGTTCCCGCTCTCGCTGGCGGCCGAGGACTCGTGCCAGATCGGCGGCAACCTCGCCACCAACGCCGGCGGCGTGAACGTGGTGCGCTACGGCATGACGCGCGAGCTGGTGCTGGGCGTGGAGGCGGTGCTGCCCGATGGCGAGGTCTTCCACGGCCTGCGCACGCTGCGCAAGGACAACACCGGCTACGACCTCAAGCAACTGCTGATTGGCTCGGAAGGCACGCTGGGCGTGATCACGGCTGCCGCGCTGCGCCTGCTGCCGCGCGCCGATTCCCGCGCCGTGGTGCTGGCCGCGGTGGCGTCGTCCGAGCAGGCGCTGAAGCTGTTCTCGCTGCTGTTCGCCCGTTGCGGCGCCCGGCTCCAGGCCTTCGAGTTCTTTACGGGCGACTGTCTGGAACTGGTGCTGACCCATGCCGAAGGCGTGCAGGCGCCCTTCCCGGAACGCCATCCCGCCTATGTGCTGGTGGAAATCGCCGATACGGCGCCCGAGGATGTGCTCAATGCCCTGCTGGAGTCCGTGATTGGCGACGCGCTGGAGCAGGGTCTCTGCCTGGACGCGGCCGTCTCGGCCTCGCTGGCCCAGTTGCAGAGCCTGTGGCGGCTGCGCGAGGAAATCTCCGAGGCCCAGCGCGCCGACGGGCTGCACCTGAAGCACGATGTCTCGCTGCCGATCGAGCGGATTCCGGCCTTCATGGCGTCGATGGAGGCCCGGCTGCTGGCGAAGCACCCGGGCATCCGCCCGTTCATCTTCGGCCATTTTGGCGACGGCAACCTGCACTACAACCTGTCGCGCCCGCTCGGCGCGGACGCGAAATGGGCGCTCAACGAGGGCAAGGCGGTCAGCGAGGACGTGCTGGACGAAGTGGCCCGCTACGACGGCAGCATCAGCGCCGAGCACGGCATCGGCCAGCTCAAGCGGGACTCGTTCCTGGCGCTGAAAGACCCGCTCGAACTGCGCCTGATGCGCGCCATCAAGCAGGTGTTCGACCCCAGCGGCATCATGAATCCGGGCAAGCTGCTCTGAGTTCCCGGCGGCTTCCGGCGCCGGGATCACACGGCGCTATACTGTCAGCCCCTTTTCCGCACCCTACCGGTTGAAAAATTGGCTGATCAAGACCTGAGCAGGCTGAAAATCGATCGCAGTGCCATGGCGCCCGCGCCGCGTGGGCGCCGCCGCTGGCTCCGCTACGCGGCCATTGCCGTGGTCGTGCTGGCCGTGATCGGCATTGGCGCCCGGCTGGCCGGCCCGCAGGCGGTGGAGGTGGTCACCGTCTCCAGCGCCTACCCCTCCCAGAACTACACCCTGCTGAACGCCACCGGCTACGTGGTGCCGCAGCGCAAGGCGGCGCTGGCCTCAAAGGCGCAGGGCCGGCTCGAATGGCTGGGCGTGCTGGAGGGCTCGCGCGTCAAGAAGGACGAGATCATCGCCCGGATCGAGAGCCGGGACGTGGAGGCGTCGCTGGCCCAGGCCAGGGCGCAGGTGCAGGTGGCGCAGGCCAACCTGCAACTCCAGCAGGCCGAACTGCGCGATGCCGAGGTGAACCTGCGCCGCTCCGAGACGCTGCTGGCGCCCAAGGCCATCTCGGTGCAGCAGTACGACGCCGACCTGGCCCGCTACAACAAGGCCCGCGCGTCGATCAACAACTCGCAGGCGTCCATCACCTCCGCCCAGGCCAACGCCCGCTCGGCGGAGGTATCCGTCGAGCAGACCGTGATCCGCGCGCCGTTCGACGGCGTGGTGCTGATCAAGCACGCCAACGTCGGGGACAACATCACGCCGTTCTCGGCCGCGTCGGACACCAAGGGCGCGGTCGTCACCATCGCCGACATGGAAACCCTCGAAGTCGAGGCCGATGTCTCCGAGTCCAACATCGCCAGGATCATCGTCGACCAGCCCGTGGAACTGCTGCTGGACGCCCTGCCCGACCTGCGCATGGCCGGCCGGGTGTCGCGCATCGTGCCCACCGTGGACCGCTCGAAGGCCACCGTGCTGGTCAAGGTGCGATTTGTCGACCGTGACCCGCGCGTGCTGCCGGACATGAGCGCCAAGATCGCCTTCCTCTCCAAACCGGTGCCGCCCGAGGACCGCAAGGCGCTGGTGGCGGTGCAGCCGGCCGCCATTGCCGAGCGCGACGGCAAGCCGGTGGTGTTCCAGGTGGTGGATGGCAAGGCCAGGCAGGTGCCGGTGACCAAGGGCGCCCGCGTGGGCGAGCTGGTGGCCGTGCAGGGCGTGAAGCCCGGCGACACGCTGGTGCTGGCGCCGGCCGACAAGCTGTCCGATGGCAGCAAGGTCACCGTGGCGAAGAAGTGACGTGACGACTGACGTGACCCACAATCCTACCCACCGCCCTGAACCGCTCGTCTCCATCCGCCACCTCGCCAAGTCGTACCGGCGCGGCGCGCAGACGGTGCCGGTGCTGTCCGATATCACGCTCGATATCGCCGAAGGCGACTTCATCGCGCTGATGGGGCCGTCCGGTTCGGGCAAGAGCACGCTGCTGAACCTGATCGCGGGCATCGACCGCCCGGACAGCGGCGAGCTGCGCGTGGCCGGGGTGGATATCGCCGGGTTGCCGGAATCCTCGCTGGCCGACT
Organism: Cupriavidus campinensis; assembly: GCF_905397395.1. Lineage (GTDB taxonomy): Bacteria > Pseudomonadota > Gammaproteobacteria > Burkholderiales > Burkholderiaceae > Cupriavidus > Cupriavidus campinensis. The sequence goes on along the minus strand of NZ_CAJPVH010000018.1, from coordinate 30,404 downwards.
GGCGCGCCGCGCACGTCGGCTTTATCTTCCAGTTCTACAACCTGATGCCGGTGCTCACCGCGTACGAGAACGTGGAGCTGCCGCTGATGCTGACGCGCCTGTCGCGCCAGGAGCGGCGCGAGCGCGTGGAGATGGTGCTGCGCATGGTCAACCTGGCGGACCGGATGGACCATTACCCGTCCGAGCTGTCCGGCGGCCAGCAGCAGCGCGTGGCGATTGCCCGCGCGCTGATCACCGACCCCACGCTGATCGTGGCCGACGAGCCCACTGGCGACCTGGACCGCACCTCCGCCACCGAGATCCTGGCCATGCTGCAACGGCTCAATACCGAGGCCGGCAAGACCATCATCATGGTCACCCACGACGCCCACGCGGCCGAGGCGGCGCGCTCGCTCGTCTACCTGGAAAAGGGCGAACTGCTGGCCGGCCGGCGCTAGGCTCAGATCCAGGACACCAGGACATCAGGACACCAGGACCCCAGGACCCCATCGCCATGTACCTGCCCCGGCTGATCGCCCGCAACGCCCTGCGCCACAAGCTGCGCACGGCGCTGACCGTGCTTGGGCTGGTGATCGCCGTGCTGGCCTACGGGCTGCTCCAGACCGTGGTGGATGCCTGGTACGCGGGCGCGGCGGCGGCGTCCAACGCGCGGCTGGTCACGCGCAACTCGATCTCGCTGGTGTTTCCGCTGCCGCTGAGCTACGAAAATCGCATCCGGGGCGTGGAGGGCGTGACGCAAGTCGCCCGCTCAAGCTGGTTCGCCGGCACCTATCGCGACCCGAAGAACTTCTTCGCCCAATTCGCCGTCTCGGACAACTACATCGATCTGTATCCCGAACTGATCCTGCCGCCCGAACAGCGCGCGGACTACCGGCGCGACCGCCGGGGCGCGCTGGTGGGCCGGCAATTGGCCGACCAGTACGGCTTCAAGATCGGCGATGTCATCCCGCTCAAGGGCACGATCTACCCCGGCACGTGGGACTTCGTCGTGCGCGGCATCATGGAAGGCCGCGACGAATCTACCATCACGCGGCAGATGCTGTTCCACTACGAGTACCTGAACGAGAGCATCCGCAAGAAGGCCGTCGGCAAGCCGGACCAGGTGGGCGTGTTCATCCTCGGCATCGACAACCCGGACAATGCCGCCGCGGTCTCGCGCCGCGTGGACGATGTCTTCCGCAACTCGCTGGCCGAGACCATGACCGAGACGGAGCAGGCGTTCCAGCTCGGTTTCGTGGCGATGTCCAACCAGATCATCGCGGCCATCCGCGTGGTGTCCTACGTGGTGATCGTGATCGTGATGGCCGTGATGGCGAATGCCATGGCGATGAGCGCCCGCGAGCGGACCACCGAATATGCGACGCTAAAAGCACTTGGATTCGGGCCGGGCTTCCTGTCGATGCTGGTGTTCGGGGAGTCGATGTTGATCTGCATCGTGGGCGGTGCCATCGGCATGTTGCTGACACCGCCGGCAGCCAGTTTCTTCAAGCAGGCGGTGGGCGGCGTGTTCCCGGTGTTCACCGTGTCTCAAGAAACCGCCGTGATGCAGGCCGCGTGCGCGCTGGTGGTGGGCGCGGCGGCGGCCATCGTGCCGGCGGTGCAGGCGGCGCGCGTGCGCATTGTCGAGGGCCTGCGGGCCATCGGCTGACCGGCCCGGCTCCCTCCCCCCTCCTCCTATGGTCATCCCGCTCCACTACATCGCGCGCAACGTCTGGGCCCGGCGGCTCACCACCACGCTCACGGCCGGCGGGCTGGCGCTGGTGGTGTTTGTCTTCGCCGCCATGCTGATGCTGGACGCGGGCCTCAAGCAGACGCTGGTGACCACGGGCGAGCCGGACAACGTGGTGTTGATCCGCAAGGGTGCCGAAACCGAGATCCAGAGCGCGATTTCGCGCGACCAGGCGGCCGCCATGGAGATGCATCCGGCCGTGGCAATGAACCGGGACGGCCGGCCCATGGCCTCGCGCGAGGCTGTGGTGCTGATTTCGCTGACCAAGAGCGGCGCGGCCTCGCCGGCCAACGTGGTGATCCGTGGCGTGTCCCCGCAGGGCGTGACGCTGCGCCCGCAGGTGCACATCACGGCCGGGCGCGTGTTCCGGCCGGGTTCGTCCGAGATCATCGTCGGCAGCAGCATCGCCAAGGGCTTCGGCAACGTGCGCATTGGCGACCACCTGCGCTTTGCCCAGCGCGACTGGACCGTGGTGGGCCATTTCGACGCCGGCGGCAGCGGCTTCGACTCCGAGATCTGGGGCGATGTAGACCAGCTCATGCAGTCGTTCCGGCGCACCAGCTATTCGTCGATGGTGGTGCGGCTGGGCCAGGCGGACGGCTTCGACAAGTTCCGGGCCGACATCGACGTGGACCCCCGCCTCGCCAACGAGGCCAAGCGCGAGCAGCAGTTCTACAGCGACCAGTCGCGCGCGCTCTCCACCTTCATCAACATCCTTGGGCTGACGCTGACCACGATCTTCTCCGTGGCGGCGATGATTGGCGCCATGATCACGATGTACGCCTCGGTGGCCAATCGCGTGGGCGAGATCGGCACGCTGCGCGCGCTGGGCTTCCAGCGCACCAATGTGCTCGCGGCGTTTCTTATCGAGGCGGTGCTGCTGGGCTTTGTCGGCGGCGTGGCCGGGCTGGCCTGCGCGGCGCTGATGCAGTTTGCGTCATTTTCGACGACGAACTTCCAGACCTTTGCCGACCTGTCGTTCCGTTTCCTGCTCACGCCCGGCATCGTCGTCAAGACGCTGCTGTTCTCGATGGCGATGGGCTTCATCGGCGGATTCCTGCCGGCGCTGCGTGCGTCGCGCCTGAATATCGTGGATGCGCTGCGCGCGCGTTGATCGGAAACCCGTTCGGGTGATCGGATAGATCCGGATCGGGGGGGCCCCCCCGGCGTCTCCCGGTTTCTAAAGTTTCTACCATTCAGCGCAGACCGCTTCATTTCTACCCTCCATGCACACTCATGGAGAGCAGAAATGAACACCACCTATCGCGCAGTCTTTAACGAATCCCTTGGCACCTGGGTTGCCGTTTCCGAAATCGCCAAGTCCCACGGCAAGCGCAGCAGCGTGCGCAAGGCCGTCGTCGCCACGGCCGTAGCGGCCGCCCTGCTTGCCATGCAAGCCACCGGCATGGCGCAGGAGATTGGCGCCGAAGCCGCCTGGGCGGAACAGCCGGTTGCCACGCAAGAGCTGGGCGAGGTCGGCCCGGGCACCCCGGACGCCGCCGTGTGCGAGCCGCAACTGGATGCCGATGGCATGCCGATTGCCGACACCTGCGAGGAAAATTCAGGTTCTTCCGATCATCGGGCCTTGATTGGCTCGGGCATCGTGGCCGGCGCCGCCGGTCTTGCCGCGCTGTTTAGCGGCAGCCACAGCGATGCCGCCGCGCCTGTTACCCCGGCGGCCCCGGTTACTCCGACGGAGCCGCCCGCGCCCCTCATTCATAGCACCGAAAACCTGGCGGTCGCCAACGGCGCCACCGGCCTGCGTCTGGATGAAGACAACACCGTGCTCCTTATCAACGGCCACACCGCCATCTCCGGCGAGGGTTCGACCGGCACCGCCATCCATGGCAAGGGCGCCAGGGTGGTCATCGGCGGCGAAACCACGGTCTCCGAAGGCGGCACGGGCGTCAGGATCGAGGGCGATCAAGGCTCGGTGTCCCTGGACGGCACGACCGCGGTGTCCGGGCCGGCCTCCACCGGCGTCGACATGACGGGCGACAACGCCAAGGTCTCGCTCGGTGGCAAGGACGCCGCTGCACCGACCACCGTCACGGTGGACGGCGGCGGCACCGCCGTCCGGATCACCGGCAACGGTGCCGACGTCGAGGCGTCCAACATCGACGCCACCAGCACTGGCGCCGGCTCCTCGCTGTTCTCGATCACCGGCGATGACGCAAGCGCCAACCTCAGCGGCACGCTGACCGTGCGCGACGGCGCCCGGGGCGTCGACATCACCGGCAATCGCGCCACGGTACAGTCCGCAGCCAAGATCGACGTGGCGGACGCCGGCTCCATCGGCATCCGTGTGGCCACCGACAACCCCGCCGAAGGCGACTTCACAAGCTTTACCAGCACGGGGGACATTCAGGTCAGCCAGAACGCCATCGGCGCCAGCATTGCCGGCAGCCGGGCGGATGTCACGCTGGACGGCGACATCGCCGTCACGGTCGCCCGCAATGCAGCGGGTGTCCTGCAGGGTGGCCAGGGCGTGGTGGTCGAGGGCGACCATGGCAACGTCAGGATCCAAGGCAATGTCACGGTGGCCAATCAGGATATCGGCACCAGCGGGGTGCAAATGGATGCCTCCGCCGTCACCCGCGGCGTGTCCGTCAGCGGCAACGACAACCATGTCTCGGTGGATGGCAAGATCAGCATCGCCGCGACCGGCCAGATCAATGGAAGCGGCCAGTCGCGCCAATGGACAGGCCTGCACGTCACCGGGGACAACAACACTGTCAATGTGGATGACGGCGTCACGGTGCGACTCGAGGCGTCTGACGCCAGTAGGGACCATATCAATCCGACGGGCATCGCCGTGAACGGCAAGAGCGCCGTGACATTGAGCGGTCAATCGAGCGTCAAGAACGACTCCATATGGGGCCAGGACACCAAGTTCGCCACGGTTCAGGGCGGCGGCGCCTTGCAGATGGCCGAGGCGTCCGTCCTCGACATCGACCATGTGGCGAGCGTGGGCAGCGCCTATAACGAGTCAGGGGTTCTTGCCGCAGGCGGCGCCGGCAGCACGATCTCCAACGCCGGTGCCATCCGCGCAACCGTGGACTTCACGATGCTCATGTCGGCTGACAACGGGGCCCGTTTGCAGAATACCGGCACGATTTCAGCGAGCAACACGAGAGTGTCCAACAATCGGTCCTCAGCCATGCAATTGGCACGCGGTGCAGGTTCGACTGCCGACAACAGTGGAGAAATCCAGCTGACCTCGACTGTCACGCCGCGCTGGGGCAACGGGTTCAATCTGATTCCGGTGCGATGGGCGAACGATACCGGCTATGCCCAGTTGGCGAACAACTACGGCACGGTCACCAATGGCGCCAATGGTTCCATCGTCCTGGAGGGCGCAGGGCTATTCGGGCCGTCCGCCAGCGCCAACGGCACCGCGCTGAACGCCGGCCACGTATCGCTCAATGGCGCGGTGGCTGTCGTCGACGCCCAAGGCCAGATCACCGGCCACACACCCTATACCACCACGACGTCCTATTACCGTGGCGCCGGCATGGTGGCAGGTTCCACTGACGCCGGTTACGGCGAAAATGCCAGGGCCACCAACACGGGCACGATCAGCGTGAAGAACTCCGGCTTCGGCATGCTGGCGCTCTCCGGCGGCACGACCGTCAATACCGGCACCATCAATCTTGACGCCGACGCCGCAACGGTTGCCGACGGCACCGCGCACCAATTGATCGGACTCGGCGCACTCGCCGGCGGTACCGCCATCAACGAGCAGGGCGGGGTCATCAACGTCAACACCGATCTGGGCCGCGCCTTCTATACCGAAGGCAACGGCCTGGTCGTCAACCATGGCAGCGTGAACTTCAACGGCGCGGCCATGGACCCGAGCGACTCGCATATGGGGGCCACGCCGAGCACGGCCACGCCACTTGCCGGCGTCATTGCCGGAACAGGCCAGTCGGTTACGCTGGATGACCCCCTGGGTTATGTCGCCGCCAACCATCTCACCAACTATGGCGCAGTGACCAACGCCGCCACGCTGGACATGCGCAGCCGTTGGCTGCTCAACCAGCAAGGCGCCAGCTTCTCGTCGCCTTCCACCCCGCTGACACTTGCGAAGTTCGAGAACAAGGGCACGCTGACGGCCGGCACGGTGACGAGCGGCGTGGGATACAACCGGGCCGGCGCCACGATGAATGTGGGGCTGCTGTCGCTGGTATCGGGCAACAACTTCTTTAACGAAGGCAACTTCCACGGCAGCGCAACGGCGGGATCCTATACCAACAAGATCGCCAACACCGGCGACTGGACCGTGAGCGAGGGCGATGCCATCTACGGCCGGCTCAAGCTCATCAATCAGGAGGGCGGCACGCTGCGCAATACGGCGCCGGGCACAGGCGCGCTGGTCAACATCAGCTCCCTGCCTGGCGGCCAGACGTTCAACAACGCCGGCACGATCACGGCCACCGACGGCTACAGCGCCCTCAAGACCGGCCATGGCGAAGTGACCGACAATCCGAACAACTGGCTGGTCAACCGTTCGACGGGCGTGATCGACGGCATGATGAACGGCACCGAGAAGGCACTGATCAGCATGGGCCGCGCCACCAGTTTCGGCAACGAAGGCACGATCAACGTGCAGGGCGACGGGGCGATTGGCATCCGGGGCGCCGCGTCGAGCTACACCACCAATATCATCAACGCCGGCACCCTCAACGTCGGCACCGAAGCCGGCAAGGCGGACGGCACGAACGGCACGGGCCTGATCGGCATCCAGGGCAGCAACGCCGCGAACCGGATCTACAACAACGCCACGGGGGTCATCAACGTCTACGCCGATGATTCGTACGCCTTCGGCGGCAATGGCAAGGTCGTCAACAACGGCACGGTGAATCTGGAATGTGACACCGGCTGCGCGATCTTTGCCCCGGGCAGCGCCGCGGCCATCACTGGCAGCGACAAGGCCATCGAGGCCCAGGAGGGGCTTCCCGGGCAGGGCTTGGTGCCCACGCCGACACCCGAAGCGGCGCCCCGCATGGTGCTGCGCGGCTACCAGGTCGGCACCAATGCCAACGGTACGGCCGGCACCCTGCGTGGCAGCCATCTGGACGTCTCCGAGGTCAAGGTCGACACCGCCTTCGCCGCCGGCACCGCCGCCAAGGCGGTCACCTTCGACAACGTGTTCCAGGGCACTGATATCACCGGCGCCCAGAACATCCAGTCCGACAGCGCCGTCTGGACCGCCAACGCCGCCCAGGACGCCAAGGGCATCGACGTGACGATGACCAAGAACGCCTACCAGGACGTGGTGACCGACGCCAAGCTCAAGGACGCCGCCGCCGCCCTCGAAGGTGCCTACAGCAATAACGCCGTGTTCCAGAGCCTGAACCTGGCCACCGCCGCCGAAGTCACCAAGGGCGTGAGCCAGCTCACCGGCCAGGGCTTCGGCCAGGCCATGAACCAGGCCAAGGTGCTCAGCAACCGCTTCAACGTGCTGGCCGACAACGTCAAGGAAACCCCGAGCGGCCTGGGCTTCAACATGGTCACCCGTGGCACCCCCGGCGCCCGCCTGGCCGGCTCCGAGTACGACATGGCCGTGCTGTCCTCGCGCTTCAGCGTGGGCGACCAGGGCAAGGTGGCCGTGCGCTACGGCGTGGCCAACCTGGCCAGCATCGACGCCGGCTCCAACGCCGCCACCAGCAACGGCCTCTCGGGCGTGAGCCAGTTCGCCGGTGTGCAGTACGTCAACCCGATCGCCGCCGGGCTGGAACTCTCCGGTGACCTGCAGTTCGAGCAACATCGTCTCGAATCGAGCCGCTCGCTCAACTACGGCAGCGTCAACGAGACTGCCTCCTCGAAGAACGGCCAGGACAAGTACCGCGCCAACTTCGTGGTGGGCAAGCCGGTGGAAGTGGCCAAGGGCTTCACCGTCACGCCGATGATGGGCCTGGACATGCGCCAGACCCGCGACCACGCGGTGAACGAGCAAGGCGCCGGGGCCTACAACCTCAACGTCTCGGGTGCCACCACCACGGCGATGGACGCCATCGGCGGTGTGAAGCTGGGCTATCAGCACGCCAACGGCCTGAACGCCAGCGTGCGCCTGCAGGGCGGGCCGAACCTGTTCTACGGCGCCGGCCAGCGCCAGGCCAGCCTGGCTGGTGCCCCGGATGCGCGCTTCGCACTGCCGGATGCCACCCAGCGCAGCCGCTTCAACTACAACAGCACCGTCAGCGTGGGCTACGCCAAGGACCTGCTCAACCTGTCCGCCAACGGCTACACGGCCGACCAGGACGGCGTGAAGGACTATGGCGTGATGTTCAAGGTGGTCAAGCAGTTCTAAGACGGATCCGAATCCGCCTCTCCATGCAGTGACTTCGGCCGGGCGCCTTGCCCGGCTTTTTTTCGTTTACCTGATTACCCGATCACCTCTTCGCAGACCGCCAGCCACGCGCGCGCCGCGTGAGACAGGTAGCGGCCCGGCGGCCAGACGTGGGCCATCGCCCAGTCCATGGTCGGCTCGGTCAGGCGGGCCATGGCGAGGGTGTCGGCGGCGTCCAGCCGCGCCAGCAGCGGTTCGGGCAGAAAGGTGGTGCCGAGGCCGGCGGCGGCCATCGACACCAGGAAGTCCCAATGGCCGCTCTGCGCGACCACGCGCGGCGTCATGCGCGCCGTGGCAAACGCCTGGCGCAGCTTGCAGGTCAGCGAGAACTCGTCGGTCAGCAGCACCAGCGGCGTCTCGCGCAGCGCCTCGAGCCGTACCGTCTTGCCGCCCGCCCAGGGCACGCCGCGCGGGCCCACCACCCAGATCGGATAGCGCGCGAACTCGCGCGTGGCAAGGTCCAGCCCGCTGTCGCCGGGCAGCAGCGTGGCACCTACCTCAAGTTCACCATTCGCCACTTGTTGCTCGACCACCTGCCCGCCATGCTCGGACAAGGTCAGTTCCAGATTGGGATAGCGCTGACGGAACGCGCTGACGGCAGGCGAGAAGAACAGGTTGACCATCGGCGGCAGGCCCACGGTCAGCTGCCCGCGCCCGAGTGACGACAGATCCGCCACCTCCAGCGTCAGCCGATGCACCACGCCCAGCGCCTCCTGCCCCCGGTCGTAGACCACCCGGCCCACATCGGTCAGGCGCACGGACTTGCCTTCGCGGATCAACAGCGGCTGGCCCACTTCGTCCTCCAGCTGGCGCACCATCTTGCTGATGGTGGACTGGGTGACGTAGAGCGACGCCGCCGCCTGCGTGAAGCTCTTGAGCCGCGCGGTTTCCACGAAGTAGCGCAGCGCGCGGATGTCGATGGGCATGGCATTCCCCGGGATCGATGATGATGAAAATTCCGACTGGATCGGCGAATTTTAAATCATGGATGGAATGATCGCCAGTTCGCTACACTGCCCCGCAACGCTCCCACACACTTCCGCCCCCGGAAGATTCCCATCATGGCTGGCTGGCCGCATGCCCGACAGTGGCTGTTCTCACTGAAGGCATTCGCGGCCGCGATGCTGGCGCTCTATATCGCCCTGTCCTTCGGCCTGCCTCGCCCCTACTGGGCCATGGCCACGGTTTACTTCGTCTCGCATCCGCTCACGGGCGCCACGCGCTCCAAGGCTGCCTATCGCGTGGCCGGCACGGTGCTGGGCGCCACCGCCGCCGTGGTCACGGTGCCGGCGCTGGTCAATATGCCGATTGTGCTGACGGGCGCCATCGCGCTGTGGATCACGGGGCTGGTCTACCTCTCGCTGCTGGAGCGCGGCCCGCGCAGCTATGTGTTCCTGCTGGCCGCCTACACGCTGCCCATCGTGGCGCTGCCGGCCGTGAGCCATCCGGGAGAGATTTTCGATGTGGCGGTGGCGCGTATCGAGGAAATCGTGATCGGTATCGTCTGCGCGGGGCTGGTCGGGGCGATCGTGCTGCCGGCCAAGGTGGCGCCGGCGCTGCGCGAACGCGCCGGGGAGTGGATTCGCGATGCCCGGGCCTGGGCGGCCGATATCCTCGCCGCCGACGCGCACGCCAGCGCCAGCCGCCACCGCCTGGCGGCGGACATGCTCGCGCTGGACCAGATGATCGCGCACCTGTCGTTCGATACCGAGAGCCGGCACACCCTGCACCATGCGCGGGCGCTGCGCGAGACCATGTCGCGGCTGATGCCCACGCTCTCCGCGCTGGACAGCGTGCTGCGCGCCCAGCCGCGCGCGGCTGACACCAACCCCGACCCCGCCCTGCAAGACGCTGCCGATTTCCTGCGCGGCCGGATGGACGAACTGCTAGCCACCTGCGACGCCCTCCAGCACGGCATTGGCGACCGTCCCACGCAAGCCGCCCCGCCGGCCCCGGCCCGCATCGCCCCGCAGGAAAGCCCCACAGCAGGCCGCTATCACGACCACGGCATGCTGCTGTTCGGCGCGGCCTCCACGGGGCTGGCCGTGTTCTGCGCGGGGCTGATCTGGATATTTTCCGGATGGGAGGATGGGGGCGGACCGGTGGCGGTGGCGGCCATCGCATGCTGCTTCTTCGCCACCCTCGACGAACCGCGCCGCGTGGCGCCGGTGTTCGCGCGCTGGAGCCTGGCGTGCCTGACCGTGGCGTCTTACTACCTGTTTCTGGTCGTACCGCACGCGCAGACCTTCGAGGCGCTGGTCGGCATGCTCGCCCTGCCCTACCTCGGCATCGGCCTGCTGATCTCGCGGCCCGGCTTCCAGTTGATTGCGATGCTGCTGTCGGTGAACACGGCCTCGTTCGCCAACATCCAGAGCATCTACGATGCCAACCTGCTCGGCGCCTTCAATACGAGTCTGGCCAACGCGGCGGCGATGCTGTTTGCACCGCTCTGGGCCACGCTGGCGCGGCCGTTCGGGGCCCATGTGGCCGCGCACCGGCTGATCCGCGCCAGCTGGCAGGATCTGGCGCAGGCCGCCACGTGGCGCGGCGACCCCGCGCCGCTGGGCGCGCGCATGCTGGACCGCTTCGGGCAACTGATGCCGCGCCTCGGCGCCAGCGCGGACCGGCTGGCCTCGGACGGCTTCACGGAGCTACAGGTGGGCTACTGCACGCTGACGCTGCAACGCGCGCTACCGACGCTGCCGGCGCCGGCGCGCAAACCCGTCCGGCGCGTGCTGAGCGGGGTGGCCCGGCACTACCGGGGGCGGCTCAGGACCGGCGCGGCGGTACCGCCGCCGGCCCGGCTTGCCGGCCAGATCGACGCTGCGCTCGCCTGCATCGGCGCACTCACACTAATAGAAACAGAGATGCGGGCGGTGCGCAGCGCGTTGGTGGTGCTGCGGGTTACGCTGCCGGCTCCACAAACTTCGCCAGTGCCTCCAGCAGGTGCTTCGAGCCCGCTTCCCGCGAGCCCGCATCGTCATAGCCATCGAGAAAAGCGCCCTGTTCCGTCATGACGAGCCGCGTGCCGTCGCCGGCCGGCTTCATCTCGAAGGTCGCCAGCGAGACGGAGATCTTGCGCTCGCCCATGTGCATCTCATAGGCGTAGACCAGACGCTCGCCGGGCACCACATCGAAATACATGGCATCGAAGGTCGAGACCAGCCCGTTGGCCCAGCTGCCCTTCAGGTGCTCGCGGCCGCCGGGGCGGGCATCCATGGTCCGCGCCAGTTCCTGATAGCCCTCGCCGCCCCCGAACCATTGCGCCTTGGCCTTGGGGTCGGTGAGCGCCCGGAAGACCTGCGCCGGCGTGGCCTTGAACGTCCGCTCGATGCGGAACATGCCGTGCACCACCGAGCGCGCGGCGGGCGGTGCATCGGCCATGCGGGCTACCTCCACCTCCAGCCGGTCCAGCGTCTGGGCCCAGCCCTGCTCGGCGCCGCGCGTGAAGTTGCCGGCGGAGGGGTCCAGCAGCGTGTAGTGCTGTTCGACATCGAGCTGCGTGCCGCCGCAGACGTTGTCGAACGACACCGTGGTCAGGGCGTTGAACAGCGCGGCGCCGTCGCCGCCCACCACGGTCATGTCGATCACCAGCCGCGCGTTCGGCAGGATTTCGACAAAATGGCCGCGCACCCAGTGCGATTGCCCGTCCGGCGCGCGCATGCAGTAGTCGAACCTGCCGCCCACGCGGGGCTCGACCTCGGCCTCGGGAATCGTGAACCCTTGCGGGCAGAACCAGTGCTTGACGTGCTCGGCAGACGTCCACGCCTGGAACACGAGTTCCTTCGGGGCGTTGAACGCGCGCGAGACCGTCAGCGGGCGCGGCTGCGCCAGTTGCGCCAGTTGCGCCAGTGGGCTTGCCGTATCTTCAGTTGCCGTCGTCATTGGGGGTTGCCTCCTTCTTCATGGTTTCCAGGTAGTCGCCCAGGCGGTCGAAGTGGCCTTCCCACTCGGCCCGCCGGGCGCTGATCCACTGCTCGGCCTGACTCAGCGCGTTCGGCGCCATCCGGCACGTGCGTACCCGCCCAACCTTCTGCGACTGCACCAGCCCGGCCTGTTCCAGCACGGCCAGGTGTTGCATGACGGCCGGCAACGACATCGCCAGCGGCCGGGCAAGATCGGTCACGGACGCGGGGCCGCGTGACAGTTGCACCAGCAGGGTCCGGCGCGTGGTGTCGGCCAGCGCCTGGAACGTCATGTCGAGAGGATCTGATTGGTTAAGCATGTGCTTTAGTATAGCGACGGCAAATAGTTAAGCAAGGACTTTAGCAATATCGAAGAAGCGCCGCATGCGGCGCCCCCGCCACCCTGCGGCGCCAGCGCCCGCCGGGCCCGCGCCCAGTGCGCCGTCCCGCAAAAAGGCGTATTCTGGTGCGCTTGTCATTCCCGCGCCACCGGCGTAGTGTTGCGCATCGCCCGGCCCCTCCGCGCCGGGATGCGTTCCAGATTGTTGACGGATGAACCAGAAATCCCCGAATTTCCCGGATGAGCCGCCCATGCCGCCCACCTGGGATGCCCGCCTTGCCCGCCGCCTTGTGCGGCCCCTCCGGAATACCCGAGTCACCCCGAACCACCTGACCACGCTGCGCCTGCTCATCGGGCTTGCCGGCGTTGCCTGTCTGGCGCAGGGGGGTTACGCGTGGACCAACTACGGCGCCCTGCTGGTCGTCATCTCCAACTTCATCGATCACACCGATGGCGAACTGGCGCGGATCAGCGGCAAAGGCAGCAAGATCGGGCATTTTTACGATCTGGCCAGCGACGCCCTGATTACCGTGTTGTTGTTCGTCAGCATGGGCATGGCGATTGGCGCGACCGCGCCCGCGACCACCGAGGCGATCGGCCCGGTGGGCCGCGGCACCGTGGCCGGGCTGGCGGTGGCACTGATCTTCTTCCTGCGCATGCGTATAGAATCGCGGGTTGGCAAAAGTGGCACCAAGCAGGCTTCCGCCGCCGGGTTCGAGACCGAGGACGTGCTGTACCTGTTGCCGCTGGTCACGCTGACCAGCAGCATCGGACCGTTCCTGGCGCTGGCCTCGGTGGGCGCGCCGCTGTTTGCCCTGCTTGTCATCATCGACTACTGGCGCGTCATGCGGCGCCCCCAGACGGTCGGCACCCCAACGAAACATTGAGGCGGCCAATGACGGAACAGGCTACCCGCGACATCGCGCTAGATTCCCCGCTCGATCCCGGGCTCCATCCCACCATCGACGCTCCCGCGCCGCTTCCGCGCCATGCTGGCCACCCCGATGCCGCCGTGGCACGCGCGACGGCCGGGCTGGACACGCCCGCGCTGCGCGCCGACTTCGACCGCCAGGGCGCGTTCCTCTACCTCGACAAATTCCTGCCGCCCGAGCAGTGCGCCGAACTGGTGGCGCTGGCCCGCGCGCTCCAGCCGGGGCTGAACCGCAACTACCTGCCCGGCCACAAGCAGGGCGGCAGCGTCAGCCGGCACACCATCGACGAGCAGGCGCCGTTCATTGCCGAGCTCTATCGATCGCCCGCGCTGATTCATTGGCTCGAACAGGTCACCGGCGACAAGCTCCAGGTCTGCCCGCCCACGGACCCGCACGCCTACGCGCTCTATTACTACACGCGCCCGGGCGACCATATCGGCTGGCACTACGACACCTCCTATTACGATGGCCGGCGCTACACGCTGCTGATCGGCGTGCTGGACGAGTCCTCCTGCCGGCTCGAATACGAACTCCACACCCGTAACCCCGAAGTGCCCGACGAACCGGGCGCGGTGCAGATTCCGCCGGGCGGCATCGTGCTGTTCGATGGCGACAAGCTGCGCCACCGCATTACCCCCGCCGGCCCGAACGAGATCCGCGTGTCGCTGACCTTCGAATACGTGACCGATCCGGGCATGCGGCCGTGGCTGCGCTTTATCTCCAATATGAAAGACGCGGTGGCCTATTTCGGCTTCCGGCAGGTCTTCAGGCGCCTGCTATCGGGCGGGAAGTCCAGTAAGTGACTCGCGCTGCATTTATTCTGCTGACGATTGGCGCGGCGCTGTTTGTCGCGCTACTCGCCTGGCAAGGCTTTGGCGCGGTCACGACCACGCTGATGTCCGCCGGCTGGGGTCTGGCCGTGGTTGCCGCGTTCCACGTGGTGCCGCTGGCGCTAGACGCCGCCGCCATCGCCGTGCTGGTAGACCGCTCCGCGCACCATGGCTCGTTCTGCACCGCGCTGCGTGCGCGCTGGGCCGGCGAGTCGGTCAACAGCCTGCTGCCGGCCGGCCAGATCGGCGGCCCGGTGCTAATGGTGCGCTACCTCGCCCATCACGGCGCCCGCATGCGCGACGCCGCCGCGGCCATCACCGTCAGCACGACCACGCAGGCGCTCTCGCAGATGCTGTTCGCGCTGCTCGGCATCCTGCTGTTCGGCGCGCAGGGCAACCTCTCCGACCAGCGCGGGCCGATCATCGCCGTGACGGTGGTCCTCGCCCTGTGCGTGCTGGCCTTCTGCATCCTCCAGCGGCGCGGCATGTTTGGCCGCGTGCTGCGCGTGGCCGCGCGCGTGTTCGGCAAGCGCAACTGGGACGGCCTGGCGCTGCGTGCCGATGCCGTGGACGAAGCCATCCGCGCCCTGTACCGCGACCGCCGCAAGGTGGCCGCCAGCTTCCTGCTGAACCTGGCCGGCTGGATTGTCGGCACGGGCGAGGTCTGGCTGATTCTTTACTTCCTGGGTCATCCCGTGAGCTGGCACGAGGCGCTGTTGCTGGAGAGCGTGGGGCAGGCAATTCGCGGCGCGGCGTTCGCCATTCCGGGCTCGCTCGGCGCGCAGGAAGGCGGCTATCTGCTGCTGGCGCCGCTGGTGGGCCTGCCGCCCGATGCCGCGCTGGCGATGTCGCTGGCCAAGCGCGTGCGCGAACTGGTGCTCGGCATCCCCGGGCTGCTCTACCTGCACCACAGCGAGCGCCGCTACCAGCGCCGGCGCACCCGGCAGGCGGCGTGGCAGGGCTCCGAATAACGAACATCCGTCGACCCGGGCAATCCTCAGGTAATTCCCAGGCAAATCCTCAAGCAAGGTGAACAGACAATAATGCGAGCAATCATTCTCGCCGCGGGCCTGGGCCTGCGGCTTCAGCAACAGCCGGGCAAGCAGTTTCCGAAGTGCCTGCTGCGCTTTGACGGCATCACCCTGCTCGAGCGCCACCTGCGCATGCTCGACGCAGCCGGCGTCACGGAAGTCGTGCTTGCGCTGGGCTTCGAGCCCGCCCAGGTGCAGGCCGAACTGGCCAACATCGCGCGCCCGGCCGGCCACCCGCCGGTGGAGATCGTGCTGAACCCGCGCTTCGACCTCGGCAGCGTGCTGACCGTGCACACCGTGGCGGACGCCCTCACGCGCGGCGGCGACGTCCTGCTGATGGACGCCGACGTGCTCTACGATGAGCGCATTCTCAACGCACTGGTGGCCGGCGAGACCGTCAACCGCCTGCTGATCGACCGCGATTTCGAGGCCGGCGACGAGCCCGTCAAGCTCTGCCTGCGCGACGGCGTGCCGGTGGAACTGCGCAAGCAGCTGATGGCCGACCTCCAGTACGACACCATCGGTGAATCCGTAGGATTTTTCCGATTCCAGGAACACACGGCACGCCGGCTGGCCGAAATCGTCAAGGGTTACGTCGATTCGGGCCGCGCCAACATGCCGCACGAGGAAGCCGTCCGCGACCTGCTGCTCGAGTCGCTGGCCCAGCGCAGCCACCAGTTCGACACGGCCGACGTGACCGGCGCGCCGTGGATCGAGATCGATTTCCCCGGCGACGTCGAACGCGCCGCCAATGAAGTCCTGCCCCAACTTCTGCCCATCGTGGGATTCGCACAATGAACGCCATCGACCCGAACCTGCTCGCCACCTCCCGCGCCGCCCGCCTGCGCCAGATGCTGGTGTCCAACCAGCTCGAATTCATCATGGAAGCCCACAACGGGCTGTCCGCGCGCATCGTGCGCGAGGCCGGCTTCAAGGGCATCTGGGCCTCCGGGCTGGCCATCTCGGCCCAGTTCGGCGTGCGTGACAACAACGAGGCCAGCTGGACCCAGGTGGTGGACAACCTCGAGTTCATGGCCGATGCCAGCGACCTGCCGATCCTGCTCGACGGCGACACCGGCTACGGCAACTTCAACAATGTGCGCCGTCTGGTGCGCAAGCTGGAGCAGCGCGGCATTGCCGGCGTCTGCATCGAGGACAAGCAGTTCCCGAAGACCAACAGCTTCATCGACGGCGAGCGCCAGCCGCTGGCGGAAATCGACGAATTCTGCGGCAAGATCAAGGCCGGCAAGGACTCGCAGACGGACGACGACTTCTCGATCGTCGCCCGCGTGGAAGCCCTGATCGCGGGCTGGGGCATGGAAGAGGCCCTGCGCCGGGCGGAGGCCTACCGTCAGGCCGGCGCCGACGCCATCCTGATCCATAGCAAGCTGTCCAAGCCGGACGAAATCCTGACCTTCGCACGCGAATGGGCGGGCCGGGGTCCGCTGGTCATCGTGCCGACGAAGTACTACAGCACGCCGACCGAGGCCTTCCGCAAGGCGGGCATCAGCCTCGTGATCTGGGCTAACCACCTGATCCGCGTGGCCGCCTCGTCGATGCAGGCCGTGGCCCGCGAAATCCACGAGAGCGAGACGCTGGTGAACGTGGAAGACCGCATCGCCTCCGTCAACGAGATCTTCCGCCTGCAGGACGCCGACGAGTACTCGGCCGCCGAGAAGATCTACCTGTCCGGCGCGCAGGTGCCGGGCGCCGCCGTGGTGCTGGCGGCGGGCCGTGGCAAGGGCCTCGAGGCGCTGACCGAAGACAAGCCCAAGATCATGCTGCCGGTGGCCGGCAAGCCGCTGCTGCGCTGGCTGGTCGATGGCTTCAAGAAGCAGGGCATCAACGACATCACCGTGGTGGGCGGCTACCAGGCGCAGGCCATCGACACGGCCGGCATCAAGCTGGCGGTGAACGAGCGCCACGCCCAGACCGGCGAGCTGGCCTCGCTGGCCTGCGCGGCTGATGCCATGCAGACCGACACCGTGATCGCCTACGGCGACCTGCTGTTCCGCAGCTACATCCTGCGCGACCTGCTCGAGTCCGATGCCCCGTTCAGCGTGGTGGTGGATTCCTCGCAGACCGCGCCGTCGAACCAGAGCGTGCGCGACTTCGCGTGGTGCTCGGGCGGCGACGACCGCGACCTGTTCGGCCAGACCATCACCCTGAAGAAGGTCTCGGACACCCTGCCCGCCGCCGGCGAAGCCCAGCCCAATGGCCGCTGGATCGGCCTGTTCAGCGTGCGTGGCGAAGGCCGCGCCAAGCTGCAGGCGCTGCTGGCCAAGCTGCGCGAGCGGCCGGACTTCGACCAGCTCGACCTGCCCGACCTGCTCAACGCGCTGGTCGAAGCCGGCGAGAAGATCGAGGTCAAGTACGTGCACGGCCACTGGCGCGGTGTGAACGATCTGGACGATTTCCGCCGTGCCGGCGACTTCGCCCATACGCAGACGCCGTACGCCCTGGGGAATGTCGACGGTGAGGCCAACGGCGAGGCCGCCCGATGATCGAGGCGGTCCAGTTCGTGGAGGCCGCGCGCGAGCGTGGCTTCCAGTGGTACGCGGGTGTGCCCTGCTCCTACCTGACGCCGTTCATCAACTACGTGGTGCAGGACAACTCGCTGCATTACGTCTCGGCGGCCAATGAGGGTGATGCGGTGGCCTTTATCGCCGGCGTGACGCAAGGCGCACAAAACGGCGTGCGCGGCGTGACGATGATGCAGAACTCGGGCCTCGGCAACGCCGTGAGCCCGCTCACCTCGCTGACGTGGACGTTCCGCCTGCCCCAGTTGCTGATCGTGACGTGGCGCGGCCAGCCCGGCGTGCATGACGAGCCCCAGCACGCGCTGATGGGCCCGGTCACGCCGGCCATGCTGGAAACCATGGAGATTCCATGGGAGCTGTTCCCGACCGAGCCAGCCGATGTCGGCCCCGCGCTGGACCGCGCCGTGGCCCATATGGACGCCACCGGCCGGCCCTACGCGCTGGTCATGCAGAAAGGCAGCGTGGCGCCCTATCCGCTGACGGCCCAGACGCCGCCGCAGGCACGGCCCAAGGCCACGCCGCAGGTGTCGCGCCGCAACGTGCCGGCCGCCGAACTGCCGAGCCGACGCGACGCACTGGCGCGCGTGATCGCTCATACGCCGGTCGACGGCACCGTGGTGCTGGCCTCCACCGGCTTCTGCGGCCGTGAACTCTATGCGCTCGATGACCGGCCGAACCAACTCTACATGGTCGGCTCGATGGGCTGCCTCACGCCGTTCGCGCTCGGCCTCGCGCTGGCGCGGCCGGACCTGCGCGTGGTGGCCATCGATGGCGACGGCGCCGCGCTGATGCGCATGGGCGTGTTCGCCACGCTGGGCGCCTACGGCCCGGCCAACCTCACGCATGTGCTGCTGGACAACAACGCGCACGACTCCACGGGCGGCCAGTCGACGGTGTCGCACAACGTGTCGTTCGCCTCGGTGGCGGCCGCGTGCGGCTACGCGTCGGCGGCCGAGGGCGATCACCTGGACCTGCTCGACAGTGTCCTGCAAGGCGCCGCCACGGCCAAGGCCGGCCCGACCTTCGTCTGCCTGCAAACCCGCGCCGGCACGCCGGATGGCCTGCCGCGCCCGACCGTGACGCCGGTGGAAGTCAAGACCCGCCTCGGCCGCCAGATCGGCGCCGATCAAGGCACAAGCCAAGGCACCGACCATGCTGCTGCTTAACCCGGGCCCCGTTACGCTCTCCGAGCGTGTGCGCCAGAGCCTGCTGCAAACCGACCTGTGCCACCGCGAAAGCGAGTTCTTCGACCTCCAGGACGAAGCCCGCGCGCGGCTGCTGAAGATCTACGCGCTCGACCCCGCCGCATGGTCCGCCGTGCTGATGACGGGCTCGGGCACCGCCGCGCTGGAGTCCATGATCGCCGGTCTCGTCCCCGAGCAGGGCAAGCTGCTGATCGTGCAGAACGGCGTCTATGGCGAGCGCATCGCGCAGATCGCCACGCAGTACCGCATCGCGCACACGCTCGTGAAGCACGACTGGATGGACGCGCCCGACCTCGACCGCATCGCCGCCGCCCTCAAGGCTGACAAGGCGATCACGCACGTGGCGGTGATCCATCACGAGACCACCACCGGGCGGCTCAACGACATCGCCGCCGTGGACCGGCTCTGCCAGGAACACGGCGTGCGCCTGCTGGTGGATGCGGTGAGCAGCTTCGGCGCGGAGGCCATCGATTTCGGCGGCAGCATCGACGCGGTGTCCGCCACGGCCAACAAGTGCCTGCACGGCGTGCCCGGCGCGGCCTTCGTCATCGCCCGGCGCAGCGCGCTGGCGCAGGCGGCCAGCCGCACCTACTACCTGGACATCGGCCGGCTGGCCAAGCTCCAGGACCAGCGCAACACGCCGTTCACGCCGTCCGTACACGCGTACTACGCGCTGGTGGAAGCGCTGCGCGAGCACGAGGAAGAAGGCGGCTGGCAGGCGCGTCATCAACGCTACGCCGCACTGGCCGAACAGGCCCGCGCGGGGCTGGCGGCACTCGGCATCGAGCCGCTGTGGCCCGCCTCGCAGTCGTCCGTGGTGCTGCGCGCGTACAAGCTGCCGCAAGGCGTAACGTACGAGCAACTTCACGACGGCCTGAAGACACGCGGCTTCGTGATCTATGCCGGCCAGGGCGGCCTGTCCGCGCAACTGTTCCGCATCTCCACCATGGGCGCGCTCACTCCGGCCGACATCGACCGGCTGGTGGACGGCTTCAAGGCGCTGACGCAGCGTTAGTCGGCAGGTCGCCTGGCCGTTTAGCGGCCTAGAGGGAATCCGGCAGCGGGGTAAAGCAGACGGCCCAGTCGTCGGCTTCCTGCTCGCCGACCCCCTCGTCCGTCAATCCCTGTTTCCAGCGGCCTTGCCTCAGAAGTCATTGTCGAGTGCCCGCCGAATGCGCACGCGGCGCTCGCCGGGCTGATATTCGAGTGCGGCGCCTTCCTGGTCGAGCGCGGTGTCGGCCACGACGTCCAGTTCGCGGTCCAGGCCCATGACCCAGAGGGCGCGGGCGAAGGCGCCGATGGCGGTGTCGGCGCTGCCGCGCTCGATGGCCTCGATGGTCGAGCGGGACAGGCCGGCGCGCTCCGCCAGATCGACCTGGCGCAGTTTGCGATGCAACCGGGCGTCCCGGATACGGGCGCCGAGCGCGGCGAGGCGCAATCCGACTTCAGGGGGTAGCGGCGAGGCAACGGAGCGTGTCATAACAGGCATTATTTGCGTTACTGCTTGTTATGGCAGGCACAGACACGCATGCGCCCCGATCGTCACAATTCCGACTCCATCGGCAGCAGCCGCATGAAGCCCTGCCCGATGCGGTTCCAGCCGCTCATGTCCGGCTCGCTGGTGTAGGTACGCAGCACGCCGTCCTCGCGCGTGATCCAGGCCAGTTGCAGATGGCCGGTCTGGGGGTCGGGGAGCAGCACCACCTGGTAGGCGGCGTCCAGCAGGGCATCGTCGAGCCGCTTGCCGAGCATGTCGCACAGCGGCGCGCTGTCTACCACGATGCCCATCTCGGTATTGAGCCGCGCCGAGCGCGGGTCCAGGTTGAGCGAGCCGATGAACAGCAGCCGGCGGTCGACCATATAGGTCTTGGCATGCAGGCTGGCCCGGCTGCTGCCGCCCATGCCTCGCCCCTTGTTCTCCTTCGCCATCTCCGCGTAGGCGCTGGGCTTGAGTTCGTAGAGCAGCACGCCCGCCTGGACCAACGCCTCGCGGCGCGGCGCGTAGCCGGCGTGTACCGCCGAGACATCGGTGGCGCCGAACGAGTTGGTGAGGATGTGGACCTGCACGCCGCGCTGCTGCAGGCCAACCAGCCAGTCCATGCCGGCCTTCCCGGGCACGAAGTACGGGGAGACCAGCGTGAGGTCGTGCTGCGCGCCGCCCAGCACCTTGAGAAGCGCCGGAATCGCGTGGGTCGAGTTGTCCTCGGGCGGCAGCGTGACCTTGGCGGCACGGTCGGCAATCACCGTGGCGCGGCCCCAGTAGGCTGGCAGCGCCTCCTGCTGGATGGCGCGGATCACGCCGGACTCCAGCACGGTCTTGCCATACGGCGTGGCACGCAGCTTCACCTTGCGGTCATCGAGGTACTGGCGCACGCGCTGCTGGAAGGCCACGGTTTCGGCGTCCGACTGGCGCTTCGCCAACGTGGCGAGCGGATAGGTGGCCTCGGCATTCCAGTAATCGTCGAACACGGCCGAGACCTGCGGCACCACCGGGCCGGCCGCCAGCAGGTCCAGGTCGCTGAAATCGACATCGGACTTGGCCGCGAAGTAGGCATCGCCGATATTGCGGCCGCCCACCACGGTGAGCTGGTTGTCCGCCGTCATCGACTTGTTATGCATGCGCCGGTCCACGCGCCGGAAATCGGTGGCGAACTCGAACATCCGCATGCCCCGGTTGGCAAACGGGTTGAACAGGCGCACCTCGACGTTGGGATGGGCGTCCAGCGCCGCCAGCGCCTGGTCCTGGCCGTCCGTGTGGAGGTCGTCCAGCAGCAGCCGCACGCGCACGCCACGGTCAGCGGCGGCCATGACCTCGGCCAGCAGGGTCAGGCCGGTGTCGTCGGCATCGAAGATGTAGTACTGGAGGTCCAGGCTGCGCTGGGCGGTGCGGGCCAGCGCCAGCCGCATGGCGAAGGCATCGGCGCCGGCGGTGAGCGGATAGAACACCGATTCCCCGGGATGCTGCGCCAGGCGCGGCGCCAGCACGCGCCCGAGTGCGGTATCGGCGGTATCGGCGGTATCGGTGGTATCGGCGGTATCGGCCGAGGCCAGCGCCAGGGTCGGCGGCTGGGCCGGATGCGGCGGCAGGCTGGCGCAGCCCGCTCCCAGCATCGACACCACAATCGCTCCTGCCGCCATCAGCCAGTTTGCAACGCGCATCGGACCGCTCCTGGATTGTTCCACCCGCAACAATTGAATAGGTCGAAATCGACGTTTGCGATCTTACCGCGCGCTGCTAAGCTTGCGTTACTTGCAGTTTGCAAGCTTTATAACCGTGACGGATATGTTTATGCCCACCCTGTTCGATCCCCTGCAAATTGGTGACCTGGCGCTGCCGAACCGCATCGTCATGGCGCCGCTGACCCGGCTGCGCGCCGCCGAGCCCGTGCATGTCCCCAACGCAGTCATGGCCGAGTACTACGCCCAGCGCGCCTCCGCCGGCCTGCTGATTTCCGAGGGCGTGCCCATCTCCGAAGACGGCGTGGGCTACCAGAACGTGCCGGGCCTGTGGTCCGACGCGCAGGTGGCAGGCTGGAAGCAAGTGACCGATGCCGTACACGCCGCCGGCGGCCGCATCGTGGCGCAACTGTGGCACGTGGGCCGGATTTCCGACCCGAGCCTGCTCAATGGCCGCCTGCCGGTAGCGCCGAGCCCGATCGCGGCTGGCGGCAACGTGAGCCTGCTGCGCCCGCAGCGTCCCTTCGTGGTGCCGCGCGAACTCACGCGTGACGAGATCCGCGCCGTGGTGGCCGACTTCGGCCGGGCCGCCGCCAACGCCAAGGCGGCCGGTTTCGATGGCGTGACCATCCACGCCGCCAACGGCTACCTGCTCGACCAGTTCCTGCAGGACGGCAGCAATGTGCGGACGGACGAATATGGTGGATCGATCGAGAATCGCGCGCGCATCCTGCTGGAAGTGGCGGACACCGTGACGGCCGTGTGGGACGCCAAGCGCGTGGGCGTGCATCTGGCGCCGCGTTCGCCCAGCCATTCGATGGCAGACAGCCAGCCGGCGGAGACCTTCGGCCATGTGGCGCGGGCGCTGGGCCAGCGCGGGCTGGGCTTCCTGTTCGTGCGCGAGACGCCGGGCGAAGGTGCGCTGCTGCCGCAGCTGAAGCGCGCCTTCGGCGGGGCGATCATCGCTAACGATGGCTTCGACCAGGCGGCCGCCACGGCCGTACTGGCGACGGGCGATGCCGACGCCGTGGCGTTTGGCCGCGCGTACATCGCCAATCCGGATCTGGTGGAGCGCCTGCGGCTGGGTGCCGACCTCAACGCGATCGACCCGGCCACGATGTACGGCACGGGCGGCATCGAGACGCGCGGGTATACGGACTACCCCACGCTGGAAACCGCGTCGGCGTCGTAAGCCTTGCTCCCCGCTCCCGCTTGCAGGAGTGGGGAGAAAAACCTTTCAGACCTTCTGGATCGGAATCACCGTCCGGCCGCCGCACTCGCGCAGCAGGTCGCGCAGGTCGCGGATGACCGGGAACACCTCGTGGTTCCAGTCCGCGCCCTGCTTGTCGTGGGCGGCCTGTTCCATCTCCACGATCTCGCGGTCTTCCTTGAAAATCCGTTCGGTGAACCAGACCAGCAGCGGCCACGCCAGGTCCAGCGCGAACGGCAGCCCCGGCCGGCGGATCGACAGCGTGCCGAAGGTCCGGTTGGTGCGCTGCGCCGCGTCCAGCGGCACATAGGCAATCCACAGGTCCATCACCAGCGTGCCGCTGCCCGATCGAATCTGCAGCGTCTGATACGGATAGACAGTGCGTACCGTCATCACATCCTTGCTGTTCTCCCCGCCGTCCTTGCTGAACACCAGCGCCTCGCCCACGGGCTGCTTGCCGCCCTCGCGGGTGAAGGTGTAGTCGACCTCGACAAAGCCCTCGCCACGCCGCCGCCCGACCGAGCGGGCGCGCATCATGCCCATCTGCCGCCGATGCAGGAACTGATGGTTCATATCCATCAGGTTCTCATGCATGAACGAGTAGTGGCACTTCACCTCGCGGCCCAGGCGGCGGGTCTTGTACTGCCTGTCCGCCACGGAGGCGAAGGCGGGCAGCGGGCGGCTGTCCGCCAGCGCGGGGTCGCCGGGGAAGACGAAGATCAGGCCGGCCACCTCCTTGCACGGGTAGGCGCGCACGCCGTTGGGCAGGCGCTCCTTGCCGAGGTAGGGTACGTCGATGCAGCGGCCGGAGCAGTCGTAGGTCCAGCCGTGGTAGCAGCAGCGGATCGATTCGCCATCCACCACGCCCGCGTGCAGCGGCACCTGCCGATGGGCGCAGCGGTCTTCGAGCGCGAACACGTTGCCGCTCTCGGTACGCACCAGCACGATCGGATCGCCCGCAAAGCGCACGCCGTGCGCCTTGCCGCGCTTCACCTCCTTCGACCAGGCCAGCGGATACCAGTAGTCGGGATGGATCGGCACGCGCCGCAGGTCCCGCACGCCAACGTCACCCGCCAGCGGCTGCGGCGCCGCAACGCTGGACGGCGGTTCGGCCACCGGTACGGCAGGTTCGATGGTACGGCGGTCAAGCGCAGACTCTGCAAACATGCGTGGCATCTCCGTGGGGCAGGACTGGCAGGGAAGCGAACGAGTCTACCCCATTGCGTCCCCTCGGTATGTCGGCATTTCTCCGACGTTACCCCGCTCCGGCACGCCCCGCGCCACGTGTTGCGGAGCGGCGACAGCCCCGGCCTGCACGATGGGTGGGATTCCCCTGCCCACGGGTAGCCACAGGGCGAGAAACGGCCAAAATCTATGTATCCTTGGAGGATCTGAAGCCAGCCAACACGATGCCGCGCCCCGCATCCCCACCCTCCCCGCCCCCTGCCTCGCCCAACGACGTGGACAGCGAACGCCTGCGCACGCTGGTGGAGTCCGTCACGGACTACGCCATCTTCACACTGGACCCCGAGGGCCGCGTCAGCAGCTGGAACGCCGGCGCGCAACGGATCAAGGGCTATAAGCGCGACGAGATCATCGGCCAGCATTTCTCGCGCTTCTATACCGACGAGGCGCGCGCCCGCAACTGGCCGGGCATGGAGCTGGAGACCGCCGCGCGCATCGGCCGCTTCGAGGATGAAGGCTGGCGCGTGCGCAAGGACGGCAGCCGCTTCTGGGCCAACGTGGTCATCACGGCGCTGCGCAACCCCCAGGGCCACCTGCTCGGCTTCGGCAAGGTCACGCGCGACATGAGCGATCAGCGCCTCGCCGCCGAGGCCCTGCGCCAGAGCGAGGAAACCTTCCGCATGCTGGTGGAGAACGTCAAGGACTACGCCATCTTCATGCTCGACCCCCATGGCCGGGTGATGAGCTGGAATGCCGGCGCGTCCTACATCAAGGGCTACCGGCGCGACGAGATCGTCGGCAGGCACTTCTCGGTCTTCTATCCCGCCGAGGACCTGGCGACTGACAAGCCCGGCCGCGAACTGGCCATCGCCCGCGCCAAGGGCCGCGTGGAGGACGAAGGCTGGCGCGTGCGCAAGGATGGCTCGCTGTTCTGGGCCAACGTGACCATTACGGCGGTCTATGACGAGCGCCAGAACCTGCGCGGCTTTGCCAAGGTCACGCGCGACATGAGCGAGCGCAAGCGGCTGGCGGAACTGGAGCAGTCCGAGCGCCGCATGAACGAGTTCCTGGCCACGCTCTCGCACGAGTTGCGCAACCCGCTCGCCCCCATCCGCAACGCGCTGACCGTGATGCGGCTGCGCCCGCAGGAGCCCGCCGTCACGAAAAAGAGCCTGAGCCTGATCGACCGGCAGATGACCCACCTCACCCGGCTGGTGGACGATCTGCTCGACGTGGGCCGCATCGCCGCCGGCAAGATCGAACTGCGCCGCGAGCCGATACAGGCGCGCGAGATCATCGCGCTCGGCATCGAGGCCGCCGAGCCGGCGCTGGCCGCCAAGTCCCAGCCGGTAGGCGTGACCGCCGCGACCGAGGACATCCCGCTGTTCGTGGACCGCACGCGGCTGGTGCAGGTGATCCAGAACCTGCTGCTCAATGCCTCCAAGTTCTCGCCGCCGGGCGCGTCGATCTCGATTACGTCGATGGTGCGCCACCGCACGCTGGTGATCCAGATCATCGACCATGGCCGGGGCATCGCGCGGGAGTCGCTCGACAACATCTTCGACCTCTTCGTGCAGGAAGACCGGCCCGGCAGCACCGCGCAGGGCGGGCTGGGCATCGGGCTGTCGCTGTGCCGCTCGCTGGTGGAGATGCACGGCGGTTCGGTCTCGGCCACGAGCGAGGGGCCCGGGCTGGGCGCCACCTTCACGGTGCAGCTGCCGCTGGCGGCGGCGTTCAATCCGGCCGGCGAGAACGCCGATGCCGCCGGCGGCACGCCCCGGCCGCTGCGGGTGCTGCTGGTGGACGACAACCGCGACGCCGCCGACAGCATGGCGATCCTGCTGGAGATGTCCGGCCACGCCGTGACGATTGCCTACGATGGCATGGAAGCCGTGCACGCGGCGGCACGCGTGCGGCCGGACGTGGCGCTGGTGGACCTGGCCATGCCGGGCATGGACGGCTTCGCAGTGGTCCATGCGCTGCGCCAGATGCCCACGCTGGCCAACACGCGCTATATCGCGATGACCGGCTTCGGGCAGGCGTCTGACCGCCAGCAGACCCAGAAGGCCGGCTTCCACCGGCATCTGGTCAAGCCGGTGGAGCTGGAGGCGCTGCTCCAGGCCATCGACGCCAGCTAGCCCTGCCGGCGTCATCCCCGTCGTTGCCAGGGCATTCGCCAACCGTGGTGACGCATAGGTCTCTGCAAGACAGGCGCCCCCAGCGCCCGCGCCGGTGCGCAGGCTGGGCAAGTCTTACAAGGGGATGGATGGGGAGCGATGCAGTTTTGCGCGCGCTCGGTCGCCGGCGCCCGCTGCGCTGCTGGCACAAAACCTGCCACTCCACCCCACCATCCATCCCAGGCATCGACATGAAGGAAAGTCCGGAAATCCGGGACATGGCGCATTTCCTCTCGCGCCACGGTCTCAGGCTGGCCACGGCGGAGTCGTGCACTGCCGGGCTGATCGCGTCGCGCATTGCCGAGGTGCCCGGCTGCGGCGACGTGTTGCGCTGCGCCGTGGTGGCCTAT
The DNA here is from genome assembly GCF_905397395.1 of Cupriavidus campinensis. Taxonomy (GTDB): domain Bacteria; phylum Pseudomonadota; class Gammaproteobacteria; order Burkholderiales; family Burkholderiaceae; genus Cupriavidus; species Cupriavidus campinensis. The sequence continues at coordinate 3,441 of NZ_CAJPVH010000018.1, read as the reverse complement.
GCGCCGGACATCAAGACTTCCGTGCTGGGCGTGCCGGCCGAGGTCATCCGCCGCCACGGGCTGACCAGCGAGGCGGTCTCGCTGGCCATGGCGCACGGCGTGCTGCGCCTTGCCGATGCCAATCTGGCGATTGCCAACACGGGGGTGGCCGATGGCAACGCGCCCGACGACACCCCGGCCGGCACGCAGTGCTTCGCCTGGGTGCTCCGGCTGCCGGGCCGCACCGCCCCGCTGGCCGTGTTCACGGAGACGCGGCGCTTCGACGGGGACCGCAACGCCGTGCGCTGCGCCGCCGCCGACTACGCGCTGCTGCGCATCCAGCACTACTACGAGCAGGCGCGGCGCGGCGCCAGCCGCGAATGAACTACCCAGGCACTGGCCAGACCCGCCCATCGCCCACCCCATAGATGCGGTTCCCTGGCGCGCGCCGCACCGTGGCATGGCCCGTGAAGGCGCCGAAGGCCGGCAGGATGGCGCCCGCCTCCCCCAGCACGAAGCACGGCAGCCGCAGCGCATCGGCGCCGCTGCCGCGCAGCACCACGGCCGGATGGAGGTGGCCGGCCAGCACATAGCCGTCCGGGGAAGCGCCCGGCATATGGCATAGCGCGAACGGGCCGGCCCGCAGCGGTTCCGTGACCACGGTCATGCCGAGTTCCGGCGGCGGGTCGCCGGCATGGGTGTCGTGGTTGCCGCGCACCAGCGTGCAGCGTACCCGGGCCGGCAGCGCCCGGCGCCAGTCATGCAGCGCTGCGATGACCGCCGCCGTGCGCGCGGCGCGGGCGTGCAGGAAATCGCCCAGAAACACCAGCTCCCGCGCCGGATAGCGCATGGCCAGCGCGTGCAGCCGCGTCAGGTTCTCCGCCGTGGTACCGGGCGGCACCGGCTGCCCCAGCGCCCGGAACGCGGCGGCCTTGCCGATGTGGACGTCGGCCACCAGCAGCATCGCCGCGCCGGGCCACCAGATGGCATGCTCGGGCAGCAGCCACAGCGTCTCCCCGGCCACTTCCACGGCCTGGGCGCCGAAGGCATGCAACGTGGCGGCGTCCGGCTGGCTCATAGCAGCGGGAGCGGTTTCGATGGCTTGCGCGGGCGCCCCGAGCGACGTGCGCGACCGCTGGCCCCGCTTCTTCCACCACTGCGACCGCCTGACTTGACGTGATCGGCCATGCCGAAGCGCGCCACCTCGGCCACTTGCGTGGCATCGGCATCGGTATCCGCCATATCCCCCACCGGCCCAGCCGCCGCCTCCAGTTCGGCCAGCATGCGGGCGATGCGGTCGGCCAGCTTCTCCGTGCTCAGCTTCTCGCGCAGGAACTCCACCACCAGCGGAAAGGCCAGCGGCGACGGACGTTTCAGGGCGTGCAGGTCCAGCCGCAGCGCGGCCAGCCGGGCCAGCGTGTCGGCCAGCCGGTGGGCGTCCAGCTCCTGCATCAGCACCTCGCGCTCGGCCTGCCCAAGCAGCAGGTTGGCCGGGTCGTGCTTGCGGAAGACCTCGTAGAACAGGCTCGATGACGCCTGCAACTGCCGCGCGCTCTTGTGGGCGCCGGGGTAGCCCTGGAAGATCAGCCCGGCCACGCGGGCGATCTCGCGGAAGCGCCGCAGCGACAGCTCCCCCGCGTTCAGGCTGCCGAGCACGTCGGCGGCCAGGTCGCGCTGGCGTTCCTCGGCCAGTACCCGCGGCAGCCAGTGCGCCCAGTCGAGCGGCGCCGAGGCCAGCAGTTCGAGCCCGTAGTCATTCACGGCCACCGAGAAGGTCGCCGGCACCTGCTGCCCGAGACGCCACGCCAGCAGGCTGCCCAGCCCCAGATGCACCGAGCGGCCCGCGAACGGATAGAGGAACAGATGCCAGCCTTCGCGCGAATGGAGGGTCTCGGCCAGCAGCGTGCCGCGCGTGGGCAGCGCCGACCAGCGCGCCTGCAGGTCTACCAGCGGCTGGATCAGCGCCAATTCGGGCGTGCTGGCCGGGTCGAGGTGACCAAGCTGGGCGGCTTCGAGCGTATCGACCACGGCCTCGGCCAGTTCGGTGGAAAGCGGCATCTTGCCGCCGTTCCAGCGCGGCACCGAGGGCCGCTTGCCGGCGGCGCGGCGCACGTAGGCGGTCATCTCCTGCACGCGCACCAGTTCCAGCAGCCGGCCGCCGAACAGGAAGCAGTCACCGGGCGCCAGCCGCGCGATAAAGCCCTCTTCCACCGTGCCCAGCGAGGCCCCGCCACTGCCGGCCCGGGTCCAGAATCGCACCTGCATCGTGGCGTCGCTGACGATGGTGCCCACGCTCATGCGGTGCCGGCGCGCCAGCCGGGCATCGGGCACGCGCCAGACGCCGGCCTCGTCGGGCATCGCCCGGCGATAGTCGGGATAGGCGGACAGCGTGCGCCCGCCCTGCCGCACGAAGTCGAGGCTCCATTGCCATTCCTCGTCGCTCAGGGCCCGGTAGGCCCAGGTGGTGCGCACCTCGGCCAGCAGGTCATCGGCCCGGAAGCCGCCGCCGAGCGCCACCGTCACCAGATGCTGGACCAGCACATCGAGCGGCTTGTCCGGGGACTCGCGCGCCTCGATGCGGCCGGCGCGCACCGCGTTGCGCGCCGCCACGGCTTCCACCAGTTCCAGGCTGTGCGTGGGCACCACGGTCACGCGCGATGCCCGCCCCGGCGCATGGCCAGACCGCCCGGCGCGCTGCAACAGCCGCGCCACGCCCTTGGGCGAGCCGATCTGGAGCACGCGCTCCACGGGCAGGAAGTCCACGCCCAGATCCAGGCTCGACGTGCACACCACGGCGCGCAGTGCGCCGTTCTTCAGATGCACCTCCACCCAGTCGCGCACGGCGCGGTCCAGCGAGCCGTGGTGCAGCGCGATCTGGCCGGCCCACTCGGGCCGCGCATCGAGCAGGGCCTGATACCAGAGTTCGGCCTGCGAGCGCGTGTTGAGGAACACCAGCGCGGTGCTGGTGGATTCCAGCTCACGCACCACGTGCGGCAGCATCGACAGCCCGAGGTGTCCCGCCCACGGAAAGCGCCCGGCGGCGTCCGGCAGCAGCGTGTCGATGACCAGCGTCTTCGGCGTATGGCCGTGCACCCGCACGCGGCGATCGTCGGGCAGGCCGGCCAGCAGCACATCGCTGGCATGGTCGAGGTTGCCGAGTGTGGCCGACAGCCCCCAGACCATCAGCCCTGGCTGCCATTGCCGCAGCCGTGCCAGCGCCAGCTGCACCTGCACGCCGCGCTTGGCGCCGATCAGTTCGTGCCATTCATCGACCACCACCACCCGCACGCGGCCCAGCGCCTCGCGGGCGTCGGCGCGGGTCAGCAGCAGGGAGAGGCTCTCCGGCGTGGTCACCAGCGCCGTGGGCAGGCGGCGCGCCTGCGCGGCGCGTTCGCTGCTGCCGGTGTCGCCGGTGCGCAGGCCCACGGTCCAGTCCAGGCCGAGTTCGGCCAGCGGGGCCTG
>NZ_CAJPVH010000017.1 GCF_905397395.1 Cupriavidus campinensis | reverse complement strand
CGCGCGCTGCCGCAGGCGGTGCCCGGCCTGCTGGCCGGCGCCGACACCGCCGTGACCACCGTGGCGGACAAGGCCGCGCTGCATGGCCTGCACGGCGCGCTGGCGGTGGACATGGAATCGCACATCGCCGCCCGTGCCGCCCAGGCGCACGGCCTGCCCTTCACCGCGCTGCGCGTGGTGGTGGACCCGGCCGACCGCCCCGTGCCACCGCTGGCCGTGGCCGGCATGGGCGCCGATGGCAGCACCGATATCGGCGCCATCATCATCGGCCTGCTCAAGGCCCCCCATCACCTGCCGGGCCTGCTGCGCCTGGGCCAGGACGCCGCGGCAGCCCGCCGCGCGCTGCAAGCCGCCCGCCGGGCGCTGGGCGAGGAATTCGGCTTGCCTGCCTCGGCGCTGGCGTAGTACTCGTCCTAACCGGCAAACCGGCAAACCGGCTCACCCAAACTTGCGCGCCGCATCGCGCGCAAGGCCCGAGCCAATCCCGCCGAACAGATCCCCTTCCACGCGCTTGGCGCCCGGCAGCAGTTCCGCCAGGCGCTGGCGCAGCAGTGGCACGCTGCTGGAGCCGCCAGTGAACAGGATCGTATCGACCTGCTCCGCCGTGACGCCGGCCGTATCCAGCATGTGGCGTACCGTGCTCTCGGTCTTGGTCACCAGCTTGGCGATGGCACCATCGAAATCATCGCGCGTAATCAGCAACTGGGTGTCCGGGGCGATGCGGTGCAGGTCTACCCAGGTCTTTTCTTCCTCGGACAGCGCGATCTTGGCCGCCTCCACCTGGATGGCGAGCCAGTGGCCGGCGCGGTCCTTGATCAGGCGGATCAGGCGGTCCAGCTTCTCGGTCTCGGCGGCGTCGCGGTAGTTGTCCATCACCAGCGACCACGCCTTGCGCGTGTAGAGCAGGTTGATGGTGTGCCAGCTCGCCAGATCGAAATACTGGCTCGACGGCATTTCCTTGCCGTTGCGCAGCTGGCTGCCCAGCCCCAGCAGCGGCATGGCGCTGGCCAGGCTCAGTGCGCGGTCGAAGTCGGTCCCGCCGATATGGACACCGCCGTTGGCCAGGATGTCGGCCTTGCGGTCGAGCTTCCTGGCGCGGTCCGGCGACAGCCGCACCAGCGAAAAGTCGGAGGTACCGCCGCCGATGTCGGCCACCATCACCAGTTCCTCGCCCGAGATGCCCGCTTCGTAGTCGAACGCGGCAGCAATCGGCTCGTACTGGAACGCGATGTCCTGGAAGCCCGCCGCGCGGGCAATCTCGCCCAGCGTGTCCTCGGCCAACTGGTCGGCCTTGGGGTCTTCGTCGATAAAGAACACCGGCCGGCCCAGCACCGCCTTGGTGAACGTGGTGCCGGCGGCCTGTTCGGCGCGGCGTTTCAGTTCGCCGATGAAATGGGCCAGCAGCTGGCGGAAGGGCATGGCCTGGCCCATGACCTCGGTGCTGTCGTCCATCATCGACGTGCCGAGCAGGCTCTTGAGCGAGCGCATCAGCCGGCCCTCGTAGCCGGCCAGGTAGTCGCCCAGCGCGGCGCGCCCGTAGCTGACCAGCGGGTCCTCTGCGTGGAAGAAGATCACCGACGGCAGCGTGGTCTTGCCATCTTCCAGCGGCAACAGCACCGGCTGGTGGGGGCGCAGCCAGCCAACCGTGGAGTTGGAGGTGCCGAAGTCGAGACCGCAAGCGTGGGACATTGTTCTGCCTACCTTTGAATTCTGGGCCGCTATTGTAGTGGAGCCGGGCGACCCGGGCAGACGCAATGGCCATGCCCACCCCCTCGTCAATGCCGGCTTGACACCGCCCGCCGCGTCCTCCTATCCTTCGCGTGTTCCTTCTTTAAGATCATTGTTCTATCTTACAGAACATTTCTTAGAGACCATCAGGACATACGAAAACCGCAGGAGACACCCGCATGTTCCGTTCCGCCCCGATCCGTTCCCGCCTTCCTTCCCGCCTTCCTTCCCGCCCTACATTGCCGGCCTGCGCGCTGGTGGCCGCCCTGCTGGCGGCGCCGCTGCTGACCAGCGCCCCCGCCGCACAGGCCGCCGATGCCTGGCCCAGCCAGCCCGTGCGGCTGGTGGTGCCGTTTCCGCCGGCTGGCGGCACGGACGTGCTGTCGCGCCTCGTCTTCAACAAGGTCGGGGCAGCCGCCCACTGGACCGTGGTGGTCGAGAACCGCGCCGGCGCCGGCGGCAATATCGGGCTGGACACGGTGGCCAAGGCCCGCGCGGACGGCTACACGGTGGGCATGGGCCAGACCGCCAACCTCGCCATCAATCCGTCGCTCTATCCCAAGATGCCGTACGACGCCGTGCGCGACTTCACGCCCGTGGTGCTGGTATCCGCCCAGCCGGTGGTGGTGATCGTGCGGCAGGATGCGCCGTTCAAGACGCTGGCCGATCTGGTGGCGGCGGGCAAGGCCAAGCAGCTGTCGATGGCGTCCGCCGGCACCGGCACGGTGGGCCACCTGACCGGCGAAATGTTCCAGCGCCGCGCCGGCATCAAGGCGCTGCACGTGCCGTATAAGGGCGCCTCCCCGGCGCTGACCGACCTGATGGGCGGCCAGACCGACTTCTACTTCGCCACGCCGCCCATCGCCCTGCCGATGCTCAAGGCCGGCAAGCTGCGCGCGCTGGCCGTGACCTCCGCCAAGCGCCTGCCGCTGCTGCCCAACGTGCCCACCGTGGCCGAACAGGGCTACGCCGGCTTCCAGGCCGAGGACTGGAAGGCCCTCGTGGCGCCCGCCGGCACGCCCGCCGAGGTGGTGCAGCGCCTCAACGCCGAGGTGAACAAGGCCCTGAAGGACCCGGACACCGTGGCCAGGCTGCGCGAGGAAGGCAGCGAGCCGCGCGGCGGCAGCCCCGCCGACCTGGCCAGCGTCATCAAGGCCGAGAACACGCGCTGGGGCACCATCGTGCGTGAGTCCGGCGCCAAGGCTGAGTAATCTTTTCAAGGCAGGACCCGTCATGCAACCGCAATCCCAACCGCAGCCGCAGCCGCAGCCGCAGCCGCAACCGCAACCGCAACCCGTCAAGCCGCTCCGCAACATCCGCGTGCTCGACCTCACCAACGTGCTGGCCGGCCCGTTCTGCTGCCATCAGCTGGCGCACATGGGCGCGGAGGTGATCAAGGTGGAGACGCCGGGCACCGGCGACCTCGCGCGCCAGCTTGGCGCCGATGCCGACCTGAACCAGCGGCTGATGGGCGTGTCATTCCTCGCCCAGAACCCGGGCAAGCGCTCGATCACGCTCAACCTCAAGCACGCGCGCGGCAAGGAGGTGTTCCGCAAGCTCGTGGCCAGCGCCGATGTGCTGGTCGAGAACTTCCGGCCCGGCGTGATGAAGCGGCTCGGCCTTGGCCATGAAGACCTGAAGGCTGTGAATCCGCGCCTGATCTACTGCGCGATCTCGGGCTTCGGCCAGGACGGCCCGCTCTCGGACCTGCCCGCCTACGACCAGATCATCCAGGGCATGTCGGGCGTGATGAGCATCACCGGCGACCCCGAAACCGCGCCGTACCGCGTGGGCTATCCGGTCTCCGACACCATCGGCGGCATCACGGCGGCCTTCGCCATCGCGGCGTCGCTGGCGGACACCACGCGCACCGAGGGCTATTTCCTCGATGTGTCGATGCTGGAAGCCACGCTCGCCACGATGGGCTGGGTGGTCTCCAACCACCTGATCGCCGGCAAGGCGCCCTCGCCGATGGGCAACGAGAACATGACGGCCAGCCCGTCCGGCACGTTCCGCACCGGCGACGGCCTGCTCAACATCGCCGCGAACAAGCAGGAGCAGTTCGAAGCCGTGTGCCGCGTGCTGGGCCGCCCCGAGCTGGCCACCGATGCGCGCTTCGCGCAGCGCCAGGCGCGGCTGACCAACCGCCGCGCGCTGACGGAGGCGCTGGAAGCGGAACTCGCCCGCGAGCCCGCCACGGTCTGGTGGCAACGGCTGAACGAGGCCGGCGTGCCGGCCGGGCCGGTGCTTAACGTGCCGGACACCCTCGCCCATCCGCAGGTGCGTGACCGCGGCATGGTCGGCCATTTCCCCGATGTGCCCGGCGTGGGCCGCGACATCCGGCTGGTGCGCACCGGCTTCAAGGTCAACGGGCAGGCGCCCGCCGTGGACACCCCGCCGCCCGAACTGGGCCAGCACACCCGCGACATCCTCGTCGAACTCGGCTACGCCGACGCCGACATCGACACCCTGAAACAGGAGCGCGCGCTATGAGCGACAAGACGACCGACGCCGGCCAGCAGGCCTCGCAGGACTGGTGGCATACCGAAATCATCGACATGAAGCCGGGCGAGATCCGCTATCGCGGCTACCCGATCGAACAGCTGATCGGCAATGTCTCGTTCGCCCAGATGATCTGGCTGATGCTGCGCGGCGAGCTGCCGGGGCCGGGCCAGGGCGAATTGCTCGACGCCGCGCTGATGGCGGCGGTGGACCATGGCCCGCAGGCGCCGAGCATCGCGATTGCGCGCATGGCCGCCACCTGCGGCGTGGGGCTGAACAACGCGATGGCGTCGGCCGTGAACGTGCTGGGCGACGTGCACGGCGGCGCCGGCGAGCAGGCGGTGGAGTTGTATCAGGACGTGGCGCAGCGCGAGGATGCCGGCGCCACGCGTGAAGAAGCCGTAGCGGCGGCGCTGCAAGCCTACCGGGAGCTGCGCGGCAAGTTTGTGTCCGGATTCGGGCACCGCTTCCATCCGCTCGACCCGCGTGCGCCGCGCCTGCTGGCGCTGGTGGATCAGGCGGCGGCTGCCGGCGTGGTCTCCGGCCGCTACGCGGGCATCGCCCGCGCGGTGGAGCAGGCGCTCGGCGCGGGCCGGGAGAAGCCGATTCCGATGAATATCGACGGCGCCACGGCAGTGATCTACGCCGAACTGGGCTTCCCGGCCCCGCTCGCGCGCGGCCTGTTCTGCCTGTCGCGCTCGGTCGGCATCCTCTCCCACGCCTGGGAACAAACCCAGCAAGGCGGCCGCAACAAGGGCCCCATCCCCCGCCAGTTCATCTGGACGTACGACGGCGTGCCGCAGCGGGATGTGCCGGGCGCGCAATAACGCCAGGAAGCCGCCTCAGCGGATCTCCGGATAGTGCGTCTCCCCTGCCGCCGCCAGCGGCAGGCTGTCGTACGCCGGCACGTCTGGCACGACGAAGCGCTGCACCACCACCGCCTCAAGCAGGGCCACGTAGCGGGCGTCCTCGTGCAGGCTGCACAGCTTGTCCACGAGCCGCTCCCGGTCCGGCGCCGGCAGGGTCTCGGCGGCCACCAGTAGCGGGATCGGCGTCCACGGCGTGACGGCGATGGTGTCCACCCCGGCCAGCCACGCCGGCTCATGCTTTCGTACGAGTTCGAGGAAATAGCTGTCGAGGGCGGTCACGTCGATCTGCCGACCCTGCAGCGCCTCCAGCACACGCGGCGGCGTGTCCAGCGGGCCGACCGAGGCCGCGTACAGCGCCCGGCCCGCCTCCCCCGCATGCTGGGCCAGCAGCAGCCGCGCCGCCTGATAGCCCGACTGAGAATGCGGCACCATCCAGCCAAAGCGCTGCCCGAAGGTATCGGGCAGGCTGCGCCAGCCGCATTCGCGCCGCACCAGCAGTTCGCTCCGATAGCGCGGCAGCCCGTCGTACTCCGGCACCGCCGGCACCGGCGCCGCCAGCGGCACCACGGGCGCCACGTGCTCGGCGAACGGCAGCCCGCACATGAAGCCGCACACGAGGTCGCGCCGCTGCCACAGCGCCTTCAGGGAGGCCGGCCAGGCGTGCGGAATCACGCGCACCGGCCAGTCGAGATCCGCAAAGACCTGCGCGAACAGCCGCTGCCATGCCTCGGCCACTGCCGGCGTGGCGTTGTACATGCGCGTCGAGGCAACGCCGTGCGCCATCTCAGGCAAACCGCAGCGTCTGGCCGAGCCCCAGCGCCCGCGCCTTGGTCAGCATGGCGTGGCCGAGGGCGATGTCCGTGGTGGACAGCCCGCGGTGCCAGAACAGGATGGTCTCGTCGTCACGCTCGCGGCCCGGCTTCAGCCCGGCCACGATCTGGCCCAGCTCGGCGTGGAGGTTTTCCTCGTTCAGCCGCCCGCTGTCCACGTGCTGGCGCAGCGCGCCGAACGGCAGCCCCTTGCGGCACTGGCCCCAGTCGTCCACCACCATCTTGCTCATGATGTCGGTCAGGGACAGTTCCACCGCGCTCATCGTGCCGTACGGAATCACCAGCGCGCCGGGCTTGATCCATTCGGTCAGCAGCATCGGCGTGGGCGCCGGCAGGCGGGAGGCTTCCACGATGATGTCCGCCCCGCGCACGCAGGACTCCCAGTCGTCGGTCACGATCACCGGCTTGCCGAGGTCGCGCGTCAGCCGCGTGGCAAAGGCGTCGCGGCTCTCGGGCCGGCGCGAATGCACGCGGATTTCGTCGAAATCGAAGATCGAATCGAGCAACCGCACGTTCCAGTACGAAGTCCCGCGCGCGCCCACATGGCCGAGGATCTTGCTGCCCTTGCGCGCCAGATGCCGGGCGCCGAGCGCCGTCACGGCGCCGGTGCGCATGTCGGTGATGGCCGTGGCGTCGATCACGGCCAGCGGCACGCCGTTGTCCGGGTCGAACAGGTTCAGCAGCGCCATTTCCGAGGGCAGGCCCTGCTTGTAGTTATCGACATAGTCCGAAACCACCTTCACCCCGGCCACGTGCAGCGGCTTGATAAAGCCGCGCAGCACGTTGAAATGGCCCTTGTCCGACGACTCCGGCACCAGGTGCACGCGCGGCTCGATCACGGTCTCGCGGCGGCCCTGCGCGGCCAGCGCGCCTTCCACCGCCGCCAGGATCTCGGCATCGGTCAGCGCCAGTGCGGCCACGTCCGGCCCGTTCAGGTAGGTCAGGTACAGCTCTTTCACGGTGGTCTCCTTACTGCATCGGGGGAATGTTGGCGCGGTGCACGATGGCGCGCCACTTGAGCGTCTCGGCGGCGATGGTGCCGCCGAACGCCTGCGCGCTGTTGCCCACCGGCTCCAGGCCCAGCGCGTCGAGTTTTTCGCGCACGTCGGGCTGGCGCAGCACGGTGGCCACGCCGGCCTGCCATTTCTGGACGATGGCGTCCGGCGTGCCCTTGGGCGCCACCAGCCCGTACCAGGAGGTCACGTCGAAGCCCGGATAGCCCGATTCCGCCACGGTTGGCACGTTCGGCAGCTGTGGCAGGCGGCGCGGGCTGGCCACGGCCAGCGGCACCAGCTTGCCGGTGCGGATGTGCTGCAACACCGTGGAAATGCCCCCGAACATCATCTGCACCTGCCCGCCCAGCACGTCGTTGAGCGCGGGCGCCATGCCGTTGTAGGGCACGTGAACCGTCTTGATGCCGGCCTCCAGGTTCAGCAGCTCGCCCGCCAGATGCGCGCCGCTGCCGTTGCCCGGCGAGGAGAAATTGAGTTCGCCCGGATGGGCCCTGGCGTAGCTGACCAGCTCCTTCAGCGAGCGGGCCTGGACGGCCGGATTCACCACCAGCACGTTTGGCGACGCCGCGAGCATGGTCACCGGCACGAAGTCGCGCGTCTCATAGCCGAGTTTCGGGAACAGGATGGGATTCACGGTCAGGTTGCCGGCTGGGGCCAGCCCCAGCGTGTAGCCGTCCGGCGCGGCGCGGGCCACGGCCTCCATGCCGATATTGCCGGCAGCGCCGGGCTTGTTGTCCACCACGATGGATTTGCCCCATTGCTCGCCCAGCTTCTGGCCGATGAGGCGCGGCAGCGCGTCCGCCACGCCGCCGGCGGCGAATGGCACGATGATCCGCACCGGCTTGGCGGGATAGGTCGAATGGGTGTCTGGCTGTGCGCTGGCGGCCGTGGCCCATGACAGCGCTACCGGCAGCAGCCATGCCGCTGCCAGCCTGAAAAGATGACGATTCACTGCGGGCTCCCCGTGCTTTGCGATCTCGATACCGTCGCCGTGACAGCGCTTCCGGCTTGTCTTCGGCAGCAGCTTGTATAGACTGATCTTATCGATCCTGTCTGATACTGTATAGACAACTTTTTGCAGATCGAAAAGCGGTTTCCGCATAAGCGGCGCAATCCCCGCGTTGCGCCCCGCTGTGGCACACCGTTGGTGCGATGCGGCACAATGCGCGGGCATCGCCAGGGGTGGCCGGCGCCGCATTTCACCGAAGCGGACCGCGCGCACCATTACAGAGAGCCAGGAGCCTGCATGTCATCGACCCCCTCGTCGGCCACGCCGACGCCCGCCTTCCAGCGCATCAAGGACTATGTGCAGGGGGAAATCGAGGCCGGCACCTGGGGCGAGGGGGACGCCATCCCGCCCGAACTGCGGCTCGCCGCCCAGTTCGGCGTCTCGCGCATGACCGTGAACCGCGCGCTCAACGAGCTGGAGGCGGAGCAGGTGCTGGTGCGGCGCAAGGGCGCCGGCACCTTCGTGGCGCCGCAGCGCTACCAGGCCACCGTGGTAGAGATCCGCAGCATTGCCGAGGAGATCCGCGCGCGCGGCCACCGCCACCGCAGTGCGCTGTTCCGGCTGGAGCGCCAGCGCGCCACGCGGATGCTGGCCACGCAGTTCGGCGTGGCCGAGCGCAGCATGCTGTTCCATTCGGTGATCCTGCACTACGAGAACGACGCGCCGATCCAGGTGGAAGACCGCTGGGTCAATCCGGCGCTGGCGCCCGGCTATATGGAAATCGACTTTGGCGCGGTCACGCCCAACGAGCACCTGATGCGGGTGGCGCCGCTACAGCGCGCCGAGTACCAGATCGAGGCGCAGCTACCCACGGCCGAGGTGGCGGAGATGCTGGCCATTGGCGAGGCAGAACCGGCGCTGGTGCTGCGCCGGCGCACGTTCTCGCGTGACGCGGTGGCTTCGCTGGTGGTGCTGTGGCACCCGGGCAAGCGGTATCGCTTCGGGGGGGCGCTGGGGTAGGCCGGCCTAGGCGGCGGTGGCGCAGTCCATCGGGGCTGGCGCGCCGTCCTGCGCTTCGTCCTGCGCGTCGTCCCGCGCTTCCGGTTTCTCGTCGATCACCATGCTCGACCCCAGCACGAACTGGTCGCGGCCCCGCTGCTTGGCCATGTAGAGCGCGCGGTCGGCTTCGGAAAACAGGTTGCGCCACAGCGACTCGCGGCTCGTGGCGCCGCCATGCAGCTGCGCCACGCCGATGCTGACGCTGGCGTGCCCGCCCCGCCCCGGCAACTCGATCGCGCGCACCTTGCGCAGGATGCGGTTGGCCAGCGCCGTGGCCTGGTGTTCGTCCGTGTGCGGGCAGAGGATGCAGAACTCCTCGCCACCGTAGCGTGCGGCGATGTCCGAGGCGCGGCGCGAGTTGTCCAGCGCGGCGGCAATCTCGCGCAGCACGTTGTCGCCGGCGTGGTGGCCGTGGGTGTCGTTGACCTGCTTGAAGTGGTCCACGTCGATGACGAGGCAGGACAGCGCCTCGCGCTCGCGCTGCCAGCGCGCCACCAGTCCCATGGCGGTCATGTCCAGCGCGCCACGGTTCAGCAGGCCGGTCAGTGCATCGACCCGCGCCCCGCTCTCGTTGCGGGCGATGATCTGCTCCATCGCCATCAGGCTGAAGCCGAACAGGCCCAGCAGCACCGCCACCAGCGGCGCGAGCGGCCAGACCGACGAGGCGGTCTGGGCGAAGAACGGCACCATCGCCTGGCTATGGAACGAGCCCGCCTGCCCCAGCGCCGCCACCTGGGAGCCCAGCAGCACCAGATGGGAGGCCAGCACCAGCGGCCCGCCGATGCTGGTACGGCCGCGCGCGCTGCGCAGCAGGGTGATGAGGGTGGTGAACGAGGTCATGGCCAGCACGCCGTAGCCGATGGCGTGGATCAGCATCGGGCCGTCCGCCAGCCCGCTCATCAGCACCATCAGGACCATCACCACGGCGCCGGTGGCGCGCAGCAGGTTGGCGCGATCGGGCAGGCCGTAATAGACCCGCACGCCGCGATAGATGGCCAGCCGGCCGACAATATAGGCCCCCGCGCCAAGCGCGCCGAGATGGAGCGACCCGGCGCCCACGCTGGCCGCCACGACCAGCCCGGCGCCGGAGGCGATGACATGGCCGCTCGCCCAGAGCCGCCCGGCCTCGTTGGCGCGCAGCGCAAGCACCAGCCCCGCCGCCATCACCAGCGTGCTGGAGAACACCACCATCATGACGACCAGAATGGTCTGCTGGGCCAGGTGCACGGATTCAACATCCTCTAAAGCTACCGGGGGCGGCTGCCGTTATTGCGGTTTACCCTGATCCTGGCCGCAGGATGCCCGCTGATAACGGGAATTGCGACCGGAGAGGCGCATCATAGCCCGTGCATGGCTTGCGGCGGCACCCCCGTTAAGCCGGGTTAGCGCGCACGCAACGTTTTGAAATTACTACGGAAATCCGTGCGGATCAGTCTTCGTCAGATAGGTCGTTCTGCCCTGCGGGAACCACCGGGGTGGCAGGCGCCGGCTGGACTTCCGGGAAGGTGCCGCCGAGCGCCGCCGTAAGCTGGCGCGCAGCGGCGAGCACCTGGTCGCGGAAGGCTTCGGAGAAGCGCGGGGTCGGGCAGGTCAGCGTCAGCGCGCCCTTCAGTTCGCCGGCCGGGCCAAACACCGGCGCGGAGACCCCGGCGATGTCCGGGCTGCGGTCGCCCACCATCGCAATCACCCCTTCCTCGCGGATGCGCTGGTAGATCTCGCCCCGTGCGCCCGAGAACGCCCGCAGCACGCGGCCACCGGCGCCACGGTTGCGCGGCAGGAGATCGCCGGCGCGGATGTGGTCGCGCACGGGCTGGGGGGAATCCACGCGATAGAGGCACAGGCGGTGCTCGCCCTGCTCCACGTGGAAGGCGGCGGACTCCCGCGTGTCGCGCACCAGCTCGCGCAGCGCGGGCATCACCACCTGCTCCAGCGAGAAAGACGCCGCGTAGACCGCGTTGAGCCGGGCGACTTCCGGGCCGAGCCCATAGCGGCCATCGGCCTGCCGCTGCACCAGCCGGGCATGCTCCAGCGAGGCCAGCAGCCGCAGCAGCGTGCTCTTATATAGACCGCTGCGGTGCGCCAGTTCGGCCAGGCCCAGCGCGGTGTCCCCTTCCCGGAACACCGAGAGCACGAACAGCGCCCGGTCCACGGCCACGGCGCCGCCTGCGGCACCATGCTTGTCGGCTTCGGAGAGTTGGGCGGCTTTACGTGGCATGGCGGGACGGCGGGCGGCCGGTTGGAATGGGCGTCCACCGTATAGAACGGCCCGTGGCTTGTCAATCCGCCCGAGCCGGGCCTCTCAGCCCCGTTCGCAGCAATAGGCGGCCGTGGTGTAGGGGAACGCCACCACCGCCTGGCCACGCAGCGCCGGGGCGGTGGCGATGACCTCGTGCAGCTGGGCGCGCACCGCGTCCTGCTGCGCCGGGGGCAGCGAGGCGATGAAGCTGACCGACATCACGCGGTCCACGATGACCTGCTCGGGCGCGCCGGTGTGGGTGTAGGGGAATTCCGTCAGGCGCAGCGGCCCGAAGCCCTCGGCGGGAAAGACCCGCTTCCAGTCGCCCCGGTAGTAGCGCGGTGCATCGGCTTCGAACGGGGTCATGATGGCCGTGAGCCGGGCCACCCAGTCGACCGATTCATCGCGCACGTTCCACACCAGCCCGAGCTTGCCGCCGGGACGCAGCACGCGGCGGATCTCGGCCATGGCGGCGGGGTTGGCGAACCAGTGGAAAGCCTGCGCGCAGACCACAGCGTCCACGCTGGCGTCGGGCAGCGGGATGGCTTCGGCGGTGCCGGCCAGCACGGTGGCGTCTGGCAGCTTGGCGGCCAGCTGGGCGCGCATCTCGGCCACCGGCTCCACGGCCACCACGCTGGCGCCGGTGGCGGCCAACAGGCGGGTGAACTTGCCGGTGCCGGCGCCGAGGTCGACCACCGACCTGCCCGGGGCGAGCCCCAGGGTGTCGCGCAGCCAGTGCGTCAGTTCGGCGGGATATTCGGGACGCCCACGGGCGTAGGTATCGGCCTGGGCGGAAAAGCCCTGGGCGGCGGCATTGTGGATGGCGGTCATGGGGGCTCCGGACGAGACCACGTACCTTACTCCGCCCCTGCCCACCGGGCAACCCGCCCCTTCCTCAGTGCTGCATGCCCCAGCGCCGCACCGTCACGCGTTCCAGCGTGGTGAAGACCAGCCCCTCCACCGCCAGCCCGATCAGGATCACCGTGGCGAGGCCCGCGAACACGCGGTCCGTGTACAGCTCGTTGCGGTTCTGGAAGATGTACCAGCCCAGCCCGCCCTTGCCCGACGACGCGCCGAACACCAGTTCCGCCGCAATCAGCGTGCGCCAGGCAAAGGCCCAGCCGATCTTGAGCCCGGACAGCACGGCCGGCAGCGCCGCCGGCAGCAGGATCAGCACCACGTAGCGCAGGCCGCGCAGCCCGTAGTTACGCCCGGCCATGCGCAGCGTCTCGGGCACGCCGCGAAAGCCCGCGTAGGTGTTCAGCGCCAGCGGCCACAGCACCGAGTGGATCAGCACGAAGATCAGGCTCTTGCTGCCCAGGCCGAACCAGAGCAGCGCCAGCGGCAGCAGCGCGATGGCCGGCAGCGGGTTGAACATGGCGGTCAGCGTGTCCAGCAGGTCCCGCCCGAGCCGGGTGGAAACGGCCAGCGTGGTCAGCATGAAGGCCAGCGCAATGCCCGCCGCGTAGCCCTGCACCAGCACCGACAGCGACACCGCCGCCTTGCCCGGCAACTCGCCATTGGCGATGCCTTCGGCAAACGCCCGTGCCGTGGCCAGGAAGGTAGGCAGCAGCAGGTCGTTGTCCTGGATGCGGGCGAGGATTTCCCAGAGCACCGCCAGCGCCAGCAGGATCACCGCCTTGCGCACCCAGCCCTGCTGCCAGAGGCGGCGATGAAAGGGCAGCGGCCGCGACAGCGGCACGGCGGTGAACGGCTCGAGCGCCAGTTCGTATTCAGGGCGGATGGGGGTGTCGAGGGTGGTCATGATCGGTCGAAAAAGTTCGCTGGGCCTGGTTCGCTGGGCCTGGTTCGCTGGGCCTGGTTCGCTGGGACCCTACGCGTGCGCCCTGCCCCGCGCGCTGGCGGTCTCCGCTGGCTGATCGAACAGCATCTGGTGGATGCGCTGCGCGGCGGCCTGGAAATCGGCGCTGCCCTGGCTGGCCAGGCTGAACTGGTGGCTGTTGAGTTCAGCACGTACGCGCCCCGGGTGCGGGGACAGCAGCAGGATGCGGTTGCCGACCACCAGCGCTTCCTCGATCGAATGGGTCACGAACAGCAGCGTGAAGGCGGCGTCGTGCCACAGTTCGAGCAGTTCCTCCTGCATGCGGCGCCGGGTCAGCGCGTCCAGCGCGGCGAAGGGCTCGTCCATCAGCAGCACCTTGGGCCGCATCGCCAGCGCGCGGGCAATCGCCACGCGCTGTTTCATGCCGCCGGAGAGCGTGTGCGGATAGGCATCGGCAAACTGCGCCAGCCCCACCTTGTTCAGGAAGTGCAGCGCCACCTCGGCAGCCTCGGCGGCGCCCATGCCGCGCGAGCGCCGCAGCGGGAACATCACGTTCTGCTTCACCGTCTGCCACGGCGGCAGCTGGTCGAATTCCTGGAACACGACGATGCGGTCCGGCCCCGGCGCCGCCACGCGCCGCCCTTCCAGGCGGATCTCGCCCTCGGCCGGCGGCACGAAGCCGGCCACGGCCTTGAGCAGCGTGGACTTGCCGCAGCCGGACGGGCCCAGCAGCACGAAGCGGTCGCCGCCGTGCACGTTGAAGCTCACGCGGTGCGTGGCGCGCACCACGCGCGCGTCGGTGCGGTATTCGAGCGAGACGCCGTCCACCTGCAACAGCGGCGAGGACAGCGAGGGCCGGCCCGGAATCACGCGCAGATGCGCGCCAGCGTGCAGCGGTTCAGACATTTCAGCTCCCCTGGGCCGTGGCCGGGTCCTGGAAGAAGTAGTCCTGCCAGGACTTCGGCTGGTTCTTGATCGCCCCCACGCGGTGCATGAACTCGGCCAGCGCGAAGGTGTTCTGCGGCGTGATCTTGAACTGCACCTGCGGGTTGCGCAGGATCCTGACCAGCAGCGCGCGGTCGATCCTGGCCTTGTTCACGCGGATATAGAGGTCGGCGGCGGCCTCCGGGTTGGCGGTGGCGAACTGCGCAGCCTCGGCCAGCGCATCGACAAAGGCGCGGTAGGTCTTGGGGTTCTCGTTGCGGAACTTCTCGGTGGCGTAGAGCACGGTGGCGGAACTCGGCCCGCCCAGCACGTCGTACGAGCTGAGCACGATGCGCGCGTTGGGGTTGCCGGCCAGCTCCTGCTCCTGGAACGGCGGGTTGCCGAAGTGGCCGGTGATCTCGGTGCCGCCGGCGATGATGGCCGCCGCCGCGTCCGGGTGGGGCACGGCCACGGTCCATTTGTCGAGCCGGTTGAACTCCTTGTCGCCCCACTGCCTGGCGGCCGCCAGTTGCAGCACGCGCGACTGCACTGACACCGTGACAGCCGGCAGCGCGATGCGGTCCTTGTCGGAGAAATCGGCAATCGACTTCACCTTGGGATTGTTGCTGACGAGGTAGTACGGGAAGTTGCCGAGCGAGGCCACGCCGCGCACGTTCTGCCGGCCATGCGTGCGGTCCCACAGCGTCAGCAGCGGGCCCACGCCGGCGCCGGCGATGTCGATGGCGCCCGAGAGCAGCGCGTCGTTGACAGCGGCGCCGCCCGAGAGCTGGGTCCATTCCACCTTGACGTCCACGCCCTGCTGCTTGCCGTGCTTCTCGATCAGTTGCTGGTCACGCGCCACGTTCAGCAGCAGGTAGACCACGCCGAACTGCTCGGCAATGCGCAGGCGGCCCTCGGCGTGCGCCACGCCGGTCAGGGCGAGGCTGGCGCACTGCCCAATCAGCACGGTCAGCATGGCGGCGGCGGCGCGGCGTTTCAGGGTGGTCGAAAGGAATGACAGGGACATGCAGGGGCTCCGGATGGATGTGGTTGGCTCGGTTTCGTGCTCAGAACGGCGTATCGCCTTCGATGGTGGTGCGGTACATCACGCGGCGCAGGTGGTCGGGCGTACCGGCGGCCAGATGCAGCAGCGAGCGGTTGTCCCAGAACACGAGGTCGTTCGGCTGCCACGGGTGGCGGTAGACGTGCGCGGGCTTCACGCTATGGGCGAACAGCTCGTCCAGCAGCGCGCGGCTTTCGTCCTCCGGCAGGCCGGCGATGCGCGTGGTGAAGTGCTCGCTGACGAACAGCGCCTTGCGGCCCGTCTCCGGATGCGTGCGCACCACGGGCTGGAGCACCGGCTTCACCTGGGCGATCTGCTCGGGCGACAGGTTGGGCCGCCAAGGGCTGCGCGCCTGCAGCTCGGCGTAGCGCGCCAGGTAGGTGTGCTCGGCCTGCAGGCCCTCCACCCGGCGTTGCAGGTCGGCGGGCAGCGCGTCCCAGGCGGTGTGCATATTGGCGAACAGCGTGTCGCCGCCCTCCTCGGGCAGCTCCCGCGCGTGCAGCAGCGAGCCGAGGCTGGGCTTCTCCTTATAAGAGAGGTCGGAGTGCCAGAAGTGGCCGGCATCGCCCAGCCCGATCGGCTTGCCGTCTTCCACCACGTTCGAGACGATCAGGATCTCGGGATGGCCGGGCAGCTGGAACTGGTGCAGCACGTGGATCTGCAGCGGGCCAAAGCGGCGGCTGAAGTCGATTTGCTGCGCGGGCGTGATGCGCTGGTCGCGGAAGACCACCACGTGGTGGTCCAGATGGGCGCGATGGAGGCGCTGGAAGTCCGCCGCGGACAGCGGCTGGTTCAGATCGAGCCCGATCACTTCCGCACCAAGCGCGGCGTCGAACGGGCGGATCTCGAAATCCTGGAGGGTGGCAGTCGTCATGGCAATGCGCTTCTGGGCGTCTGGGGGGACCGGGGGAACCGTGTACAAGCGATGCACTGTAAAGAGCGGGCGATATCGGAACAACGAATCAAATCGCGCGCGGTTATGCGGTCGCCGCATATGGCGCCGATCCGCATAAGCAAAGGCGGGAAACTTCGTTCGCCGCGCGGGCGTTGGCGGCTAGGCTGGCGGGCTAGACACCCACCCGAACGAAGGAAATCCGCCATGTCGCACGAATCTGACGCCACCCGCGGCCCCACCCGCCGCCGCCTGGTCCTGGCCGGCCTGGGGAGCGCCGCGCTCCCGCTGCTGTCGCCCCTGTCGCACGCGGCCAATGTCGCCGAGGGCCCCGAAACGCTGCGCATCGGCTACCAGAAGTCCTCCACGCTGATGATCTGGCTCAAGTCGCGCGAGACACTGGAGAAAGCCCTCGCCCCGCTGAAGGTGAGCGTGCAGTGGCACGAGTTCACCTCGGGGCTGCCGCTGCTGGAATCGCTCAACGTCAACAACCTCGACCTCACTGCCGATGTGGCGGACGCGGTGCCGCCCTTCGCGCTGGCCGCCGGCGCGCAGCTGACCTACTACGCCATCGAGACGCCCTCGCCCACGGCGCAGGCCATCGTGGTGCGGCAGGACTCGCCGATCCGCACCGTCGCCCAGCTCAAGGGCCAGCGCGTGGCGTTTGCCAAGGGCGCGGGGGCGCACTACCTGCTGGTGGAGGCGCTCGCCGAAGCGGGGCTGTCCGTGCGCGATATCGAGCCGGCCTACCTGACACCCGCCGATGCCCGCGCGGCCTTCGAGCGCGGCAGCGTGGCGGCCTGGGTGATCTGGGACCCGTTCCTCGCAGCGGTGCAGCGCCAGGCCAATGCGCGCATCCTGCGTGATGGGACGAAGCTGGCCAGCTACCGGCGCTTCTATCTGGCCGCCACGCCGTACGCCAAGCGCCGGCCGGACGTGCTGGCCGTGGTGTATGACGCGCTGCGCCGCGCAGGCGACTGGATCAAGCGCAACCCGGGTCCGGCGGCGGCGTGGCATGCGCCGCTGATCGGGCTCGACCCGGCCACCGTGGAGGCCGCCAACCTGCGCCGTACCTACCAGGTGCAGGCCGTGGACGCCGCCTCGCTCGAGGAACAGCAGCGCATTGCCGACGCCTTCGCCGCGCAGTCCATCCTGCCGAGGAAAGTGACCGTAGCGGCCTCGCCGGTCTGGAAGCCAGTGTAAGGCCCCCGGTTTTCTCCCCCCGGCCGCCCCGTGCGGCAGCGCACGCCCGCTCCCCGCATCCGTGCCCTACACTCGAAGGCAGCAGCGTCCACAAGATGCTGCGCCGCACAGGGCACCGCGAACCTGACAGGGTTCCAACACGGGGACATCCACATGGACACTGTTGCGCGCTTCGAGATCGGCTTCACCCGCTACCTTTCCGCCCAGGGCACCGCCAGCCCAGACCTTCCCCCCTTCGCCCGCGACCCGGCCGCGCTGCTGCCGCTGTATCGCGCCATGGTGCTGACCCGCCAGTTCGATCTCAAGGCCATCGCCATGCAGCGCACGGGGCAGATCGGCACCTTTGCGTCCGCGCTTGGGCAGGAGGCCATTGGGGTCGGGGTGGCCTCCGCCATGCTGCCGGACGACGTGCTGGTGCCGTCCTACCGCGACCACGCCGCGCAGTTTGTGCGGGGCGTCACCATGACCGAGAGCCTGCTGTACTGGGGCGGCGACGAGCGCGGCAGCGGCTTTGCGGCGGCGCCGCATGACTTTGGCAACTGCGTGCCGATCGGCACCCAGGTGGGCCACGGCGCCGGCGTGGCCTATGCGTTCCAGCTGCGTGGGCAGCCCCGCGTGGCGGTGACCATCGTCGGGGACGGCGGCACCTCCAAGGGCGATTTCTACGAAGGCATGAACATGGCCGGCGCCTGGCACGTGCCGCTGGTCATCGTCGTCAACAACAACCAGTGGGCAATCTCGATGCCGCGCAGCAAGCAGACCGCCGCGCAGACGCTTGCCCAGAAGGCCATTGCCGCCGGCATTCCCGGCGAGCAGGTCGATGGCAACGACGTGATCGCAGTGCGGCACCGCGTGGGCGAGGCGATCGCGCGCGCCCGGGCCGGCGGCGGCCCCACGCTGATCGAGGCAGTGACCTACCGGCTGGGCGATCACACCACGGCCGACGATGCCTCGCGCTACCGCGACGACGCGGCGGTCAAGGCCGCCTGGGCGCAGGAGCCCATCGCGCGGCTGCGCGACTATCTCGCCGCGCAGGGCGCCTGGGACGCGGGCCGGGAGGAGGCGCTGATCCGCGAATGCCAGCAGGCCGTGGCCGCCGCCGTGGACGCCTACCTGGCCCTGCCGCCGCCAGACACCGGCGCGATGTTCGACTGCCTCTACGCCACCCTGCCCGCCGCGCTGGAAGCCCAGCGCGACATGGCGCGCCAATACGAGGTGGGTCAAGCCAACCAGCCAGGAGCCCACCATGGCTGAACTGCATCTGGTGGAAGCGGTGAACCTGGCGCTGGCCCACGCGCTGGCGCACGACCCGGACGTGGTGCTGCTAGGCGAGGACATCGGCGTCAACGGCGGCGTGTTCCGTGCCACGGTGGGCCTGCAAGCCCGCTTTGGCGAGGCGCGCGTGATCGACACCCCGCTGGCCGAAGGCGGCATCGTCGGCGCGGCCATCGGCATGGCGGCGATGGGGCTCAAGCCAGTGGCCGAGATCCAGTTCGCGGGCTTCATCTACCCGGCCATCGACAACATCCTCAACCACGCCGGCCACATGCGCCACCGCACGCGCGGCCGGCTGGGCTGTCCGATGGTGGTGCGCGCGCCCAGCGGGGCCGGCATCCACGCGCCCGAGCATCACTCCGAGAGCCCGGAGGCGATGTTCGCGCACATGCCCGGCATCCGCGTGGTCATGCCGTCTTCACCCGCGCGCGCCTACGGGCTGTTGCTGGCGGCCATCCGCGACCCGGACCCGGTGATCTTTTTGGAGCCGACGCGGCTCTACCGGCTGTTCCGGCAGGAAGTGCCCGACGATGGCGAGGCGCTGCCGCTCGACGCCTGCTTCACGCTGCGCGACGGCGCCGACCTTACGCTGGTGAGCTGGGGCGCGATGCTGCAGGAGACGCTGGCCGCCGCCGACCAACTGGCCGACGAAGGCATCAGTGCCGCCGTGATCGACGTGGCGACGCTGAAGCCGCTCGACATGGACACCATCCTCGAATCCGTGGCGCGGAGCGGCCGCTGCGTGATCGTGCACGAGGCGCCGCGCACGGCGGGGCTCGGCGCGGAGATTGCGGCCAATCTGGCCGATGCCGGTCTCTATTCGCTCAGCGCGCCGGTGCAGCGCGTGACCGGCTACGACACCGTGGTGCCGCTGGCCCGGCTGGAGCACAGCTACCTGCCCTCCGTGGCGCGGATTGTCGATGCCGCGCGGCGCGCGCTGGCGGCCTAGGAGACGTTCATGCGGACCTTCAAGCTGCCCGATCTGGGCGAGGGATTGCAGGAAGCGGAGATCGTGGCGTGGCACGTCAAGCCCGGGGACAGCGTGGCGGCGGACGAGCCACTGCTGTCCGTGGAGACCGCCAAGGCCATCGTCGAGATTCCGTCGCCGTTCAGCGGCCAGGTGGCCAGGCTGTTCGCGCAGCCGGGCGATATCGTCCATCTTGGCGCACCGCTGGTGGGCTTCGAGGGCGCCGGCAGCGCCCAGGACGATGCCGGCACCGTGGTGGGCGCGGTCAAGGTCGGCACGCAGGTGCTGGCGGAGGCGGCAGCCCCGGTGGCGCCGCTCGGGCCGGGTGGCGCGCACGGCATCAAGGCCACGCCGGCGGTGCGGGCGCTGGCGCGCAAGCTGTCGGTAGACCTCGCCATGGTCACGCCCTCCGGCCATGACGGCCTGATCACGGCCACGGACGTGCAGCGCGTGGCCACCACGCTGGCCGATCTCGGCCCGGCCGAAGTGGTGCGCGGCGTGCGCCGGGCGATGGCCCAGAACATGGCCCGGGCGCAGAGCGAGGTGGCGGCGGCCACGGTCATGGACGATGCCGACCTGCACGCCTGGCAGCAGGATGCGGGGCCGGGCAACGACATCACGATCCGCCTCGTGCGGGCGCTGGTGGCCGGCGTGCATGCCGAGCCGGGGCTCAACGCGTGGTACGAGGGCCAGAGCGGCCGGCGCCATGTGCTGGAGCGGATCGACGTGGGCATCGCCGCGGACCTGCCCGAGGGCCTGTTCGTGCCGGTGCTGCGCAACGTTGGCAAGCGCGACGCCGCCGACCTGCGCGCCGGGCTGGACCGCATGCGCGCGGACATCGTCGCGCGCACCATCGCCCCGGAGGAGATGCGCGGCAACACCATCACGCTATCCAACTTCGGCATGATCGCGGGGCGCTACGCGGCGCCCATCATCGTGCCGCCCACGGTTGCCATCCTCGGCGCCGGGCGTATACGTGACGAAGTGGTGGCGGCCGGCGGCCAGCCCGCCGTGCATCGCGTGATGCCGCTGTCCCTGACCTTCGACCACCGCGTGGTCACGGGCGGCGAGGCGGCGCGCTTCCTGCGCGCGGTGATCGCGGACCTGGAACGGCCGGCGTAGCCCCAGCCGTTCCTCCGCCCACCCTGAATGTGACGCGCGAACGACACGCAGCGGGGGAGTTTTTTCACTGCGCAATTCCTATACTGGAGTTCCCCGGCGACGCCGGCAGCCCAATCATCCACCTGGCCCTGACAGAGACAAGGAGTGCGACATGGCAATTCGACTAGGCGAGGAAGCGCCCGACTTCACCGCCGATACCACCGAAGGCAAGATTCGCTTTCACGAATGGATGGGTGACAGCTGGGCGATCCTGTTCTCGCATCCGAAGGACTTCACCCCGGTCTGCACGACCGAGCTGGGCTACATGGCCAAGCTCAAGCCGGAGTTCGACAAGCGCAATACCAAGATCATCGGCCTGTCCATCGACCCCGTGGACGACCACCAGCGCTGGGCCAAGGACATCGAGGAGACCCAGGGCAGCGCGGTCAACTATCCGATGATCGGCGACGCGGACCTGCACGTGGCCAAGCTGTACGACATGATTCACCCCGAGGCCAGCGGCGGCAAGCGCACCGCCGTGGACAACGCCACGATCCGCTCGGTGTTCATGATCGGCCCGGACAAGAAGGTCAAGGCCATGCTGGTCTATCCGATGAGCGCGGGCCGCAACTTCGACGAGGTGCTGCGCCTGCTGGACTCGCTCCAGCTCAACGCAAAGCACACCGTGGCCACGCCCGTCAACTGGAAACCGGGCGAGGACGTGATCATCCCGACCTCGGTCTCGGACGACGATGCGAAGAAGAAATATCCACAGGGCTTCAAGACGCTGAAGCCGTACCTGCGTACGGTGGCGCAGCCGAAGTAAACATCGGGAAGCCCAGGGAAGCGGGGTCGGCGGGGGGGCCAAATGCGAACGGGAGCTATCCACAGTTCCAGTGGATAATCTCCCACCCCGCGACCCGCAAACCCGCGCCAGCATTGGAAAGAGCTGGACTGCCCGATTTTTATGCAACTGGTTTCGGACAGGGATGCTGTGCTCCCCTCTCCCGTCTGCGGGCGAGGGGAAAAGATGCGTTTACGGATGGCGCGCCATCACGCCACGGATGGTGTCCGCAAGATCCTTCGCCAGGAATTTCGACACATAGGCATCGGCGCCAACCTTGCGCACGTGCTCCTCGCTGGCCTCGCCGGAGAGCGAGGAGTGGATGACCACGGGCAGGGACTTGAGCCGCGCGTCGCCCTTGATCTTGCGCGTGAGCGTGAAGCCGTCCATCTCGGGCATTTCCAGGTCGGTCAGCACCAGCGCGATCTCGTCGCGGATGGTCTTGCCCTGGGTGGCGGCGAGGTCGGCGATGCTGCCCAGCATCTCCCACGCCTCCTGGCCCGTCTTGGTCATCACCACCTGCACGCCCATCGCCTTCAGGCCGTTCTCGATCAGGCCGCGCGCCAGCGCCGAGTCATCGGCGGCCAGCACCTTGGTGCCGGGGCGCAGGTTCAGCGCCGGGCCCACGGTGGCCGGGTCCACGTCCGGCTGGCGGGTGGGCAGCACATCGCGCAGGATCTGCTCCACATCGAGCACCTGCACCAGGCGCGGGTTCTCGCCGCCGGCATCGAGCTTGGCGATGCTGGTCACCAGCCCGCCCTTGACGCTGGTCTCGGCCGAGATCACCTGGCTCCAGTCCAGGCGCACGATTTCTTCCACGGCTTCCACGGCAAAGCCCTGCGTGGAGCGCGCGTACTCGGTCACCAGCATGATGTTCAGGCCGGATTTCGGCTGGCACTCCAGCAGGCGCGGCAGGTCGATCACGGGAATCACCTGGCCACGGATGTCGGCCATGCCGAGGATGGACGGCTCGGCGCCCACCACGGTGGTCACGGAGGGCATCACCAGGATTTCGCGGACCTTGAACACGTTGATGCCGAACAGTTCGGATTGCCCGCTGTTCGCCGCGTCGCCAAGTCGGAACAACAGCAGTTCGAACTGATTGTTGTTGGTCAGGTTCGTGCGCTCGTCAATGTCTCTCATCGCGCTGGTCATCGTGCTTGCTCCGCTGCTGGCTGGGGTGGCCGGGGTGACTTATGGGTAAATGGACAGGTGTTGCCAAAGGTCTATCGGCGCCGCCGCCGGGACCTTTAGCGATCCGGCCAGCTTTCCCGCGGCAGGCCCCGGCCATGTGACCGGAACCTACCTTGCGGGGCCGGTCGCATGGCCGGAAACCCCGTCCGGCCGCCCACCGAGGGAAATCCCTGAGCCTCCGGAAGCACCGCAAACCCGTGGATATTCGGCGCCCCGCATGTTCCGCATCGCGCCCCGATGATGAAAGCGGCGCAGCCCTCCCCTACCGTTGAGCCTCGCCGGATCCTGCCCGCCAGAGGCAGCCGACCGGCCACCGGCCCCCCCGGGCCGGACACCGAGGAAAGAGACGCCCGCACCCCGCGCACCGATGCCACCGGGACCTCCGCCCTCGCACCCAGAACCACGTGAGACAAGCTGACGCCGGACCCGTACGCGGACCGGCGCGGCGCCCCTGCAAGGAGGCAGACCATCATGATCGAACAGCCGTATCCGTCCGTCACGGACGTGGATGACGCAGCGCACGCGCAGGGCACGCGCACCGGCAGCGCGGGAAAAATCGACGAGTACTTCCAGATCAGCGCGCGCGGCAGCACGCAGCGCCGCGAGGTGGTGGCCGGTACCACCACTTTCATGGCGATGGTCTATGCCGTGTTCGTGGTGCCGGGCATGCTCGGCAAGGCCGGCTTCGACACCAGCGCGGTGTTCGTGGCCGTGTGCCTGACCACGGCGTTCGGCTCGCTGCTGATGGGGCTCTGGGCCCGGCTGCCCATCGCCATTGGCTGCGCCATCTCGCTCACCGCCTTCATGGCCTTCGGCCTGGTACTCGGGCAGAAGCTCTCGCCCGAGGTGGCGCTCGGCGCCGTGTTCCTGATGGGCGTGGTCTTCACGGCGATCTCGGTCACCGGCGTGCGATCCTGGATCTTGCGCAACCTGCCGGCCGGCGTGGCCCATGGCGCGGGAATCGGTATCGGACTTTTCCTATTGCTGATTGCCTCGAACGAGGTCGGCCTGGTGGTCAAGAACCCCGGCGCCGGCCTGCCCGTGCAACTGGGCCACATCACCGCCTTCCCGGTGGTGATGTCGGTGCTCGGGCTGGCGGCGATCTTCGGCCTGGAGCGCCGCCGCGTGCCGGGCGGCATCCTGCTGGTGATCATCGCCATCTCGGCGCTGGGCCTGGCCTTCGACCCGGCCGTGAAGTACACCGGCGTGTTCGCCCTGCCGAGCCTCTCGGCCCCCGGCCATGCCTCGCTGATCGGTGCCATGGACATCCGGGGCGCGCTGTCCGCCGCCGTGCTGCCCAGCGTGCTGGCGCTGGTGATGACCGCCGTGTTCGACGCCACCGGCACCATCCGCGCCGTGGCCGGGCAGGCCAACCAGCTCGACGCCACCGGCCGCATCCATAACGGCGGCCGGGCCCTGACCGCCGACTCGGTCAGCTCGATCTTCTCGGCGATGTTCGGCGGCGCCCCGGCGGCGGCCTATATCGAGTCCACCGTGGGCGTGGCCGCCGGCGCGCGCACCGGGCTCGCGGCGGTCACCGTCGGCGTGCTGTTCCTGGCCGTGATGTTCTTCTCGCCACTGGCCGGGCTGGTGCCGTCGTACGCCACGGCACCCGCGCTGATGTACGTGGGCCTGCTGATGCTGTCGAGCGTGAGCCGCCTGCATATGGACGATCTGGTCGACGCCATGGCCGGTCTGGTTTGCGCGGTCTTTATCGTGCTGACCTGCAATATCGTCACCGGCATCATGCTCGGTTTCTGCACGCTGGTGATTGGCCGACTCGTCTCCGGTGAATGGCGCAAGCTCAATATCGGCACGGTGGCCATTGCCGTGGCGCTGGCCGCCTTCTATGCCGGAGGCTGGGCAATCTAAGAAATGTCCGACCCCCGTCGGCCAACGATGTGTGCGGTACCACCCTGGGTAACCAGTGGAATTCGCAACCCCCGGAGTCTTTCCCTCCGGGGGTTTTTTTCTGCCAAGTCGCCAAAAATATCAGTGCCGCCAATCCTGCGCGGCGCCTGTCACGCGCGGCAATTCTCGTTCCGCGATTTCGACATTGCTAGGGATTCTCCGAAATGCGCCGGCATTGAAATCAGTCAAATACGAAAATGCACACTTGCGTAGTCCGATTCAGATCCCACATCTGGAACAAACGTTTTTTATTAGGAAAATCCGTTTATCTTTTGTAATATTTTTGGGACGACTTGAACGACAAATCGCAAGCAATGTCCTGTAACATGCCGCGAACAACAATCTGAACGGGGATCCAAAATGCCGACTTACAAGCAACTGCTGGCTGAAAAAGAAGCACTGGAAGCCAAACTCAGCGAAGTACGCGCCAATGAAGTCTCGGGCGTGGTAGCGCAGATTCGCCAATTGATGGCCGATTACGACCTCACGGTCGACGATATTGCGCCGAAGCGCCGTCGTGGTCGTCCCGCTGGCAGCGGTGCCGGCGCGGCACGCAAGACTGCGGCGCTGCCCCCGAAATACCTGGACCCGAAAACCGGCAAGACCTGGTCTGGCCGTGGCCGTGCCCCGGCATGGCTGGGCAAGCGCCCCGAGCGCTTCCTGATCGAACAGGCCTGAGTTCGAACAGGCCTGAGTTCGAACAGGCCTGAGTTCGAACAGGCCTGAGTCCGATCAGGCTGAGTCCGGCCCACCGTCTCACCCGATAAGCACTCGCGCTTATTGCCCTGCGCGCGCCGGCTCAACGCCCGGCGCGTCGCAAACCAACTCCTTTCGCAACGCCCGGAAACCCTGCTGGC
The DNA here is from genome assembly GCF_905397395.1 of Cupriavidus campinensis. GTDB lineage: Bacteria > Pseudomonadota > Gammaproteobacteria > Burkholderiales > Burkholderiaceae > Cupriavidus > Cupriavidus campinensis. Next base: position 74,740 of record NZ_CAJPVH010000017.1, on the reverse strand, counting down.
TGGCTTCCTGCACCAGATTGGCCCCGCCATCGGGCCGCGGCAGCAGGCGCAGCACGCGCGCCGCGCATTGGCTCGCCGCTTCATCGCGCGTATAGCGGATTTCATATTGCGCGCCCGACTGCGGAATGAATGACACCCCGGCCGCGCAGCGCACGGCGTCGGCAGGCGGCGCCGCCATTGACGTCACCGCGACAAACACCCGTTTGCCGACTGCCACCTTGCGCTCGCGCGTCTGCGCAGGCGGCTCGGGGGAGCCCCCGGCCATGCCCAGCCCCCGGTCGCGCCCCATCGCGGCGAGTTGCTTGCCCATGCCCGCCAGTACCAGCGGCCGGGCCGGGGTCGGACACCTGGCCGGGTCCACCACGCTGAAGGTGGTGTTCTCGTCGGTGTTGGTCAGCAGCCGCACGCTGGCATAGGGCGCGTCCGAGGGCACGCGGTACTGCGCCACGCAGCCGGACAGGCCGGCGCCGGCCATGAGCACGAGGAAAATCGGGAAAACCCTTGCCGCAACAAGCCGGATCTTGCGCATAGGAAGCACGAAGCTGACAGTTGACCGAGGATGGTGGCACAGCATAGCCGTAGGCGACCATCTTTGGGCGTTGCCTGGGCCACGTTGAGGATATCCACAGATTCTGTGGATATCCTGTGGCGTCGCGCCCCCGGGGCCGCGTCTGTGCGTTACCCCACCGGACTGCTCAAAATTTAAGCAGTTTGTCTCGTGACCATCACCCGGCGGGCGTGCCATCGACCCAGCCGGCTCCCCCGGGCGGGGCTTCGCCCCACTGTTCGGCGAGGAAATCCACAAAGGCCCGCACGCGCGGCGGCACCAGCCGGCGCTGCGGCATCACCGCGTAGATGCCGCTGTCCGCCAGAGGGTAGTCGGGCAGCACCGGCACCAGCCGGCCGGCCCGCAGGTCCGCGCTGACATGCCAGACCGAATGCATGGCGATGCCAAACCCGGCGAGCGCCGCATCGGCCAGCAACTCCCCCGTATTGGCCTCCACCCGGCCCTGCACGCGCACGGCCACCTCGCCGCCGGCCCCATCGCCCAGCCGCCAGACATCGGACCGCCCCTGGCTGCCCACCAGGATCAGGCATTGATGATGGGCGAGGTCCTGCGGCGTCTGCGGCCAGCCATGCTGCGCGAGGTAGTCGGGCGAGGCGCACAGCAGGCGCTGGTTGTCCGCCAGCTTGCGCGCCACCAGCGTGGAATCTGCCAGCGCGCCAATGCGGATGGCGAGGTCGAAGCCGCTGCTGACCAGATCGAGCACATGGTCGGTCAGGCTGATGCTGAGGCGCACGCCGGGATGGGCGCGCAGGAACGCCGGCAGCAGCGGCGACAGATATTGCCGCCCGAACGAGGCCGAGGTGGTGACGCGCAGCACCCCGGTCACGCCGGCACCCGCCTGCCGCAGCGAGCCGGAGAGCGCCTCCAGGTCCTCCACCAGCACGCGGCCCTGCTCAGCCAGCACCGCGCCCTCCGGGGTGGCGTGCAGCCGCCGGGTCGTGCGATGCAAGAGGCGCACGCCAAGGTCGCGCTCCAGCCGTTGCAGCCGCTGGCTGGCCACGGCCACCGAGAGGTCGAGGCTGCGCGCCGCCGCGCTGATCGAGCCGAGATCCAGCACGCGCAGAAACAAGCCGATGTCACCAATCCGGTCCATGATCCCATCCGATTCTCAAGAATTTCTTGAAACTGATTCTGGATCTTGCCCGTTTTTCAGAAGCTGCGAAAGGCCGACACTGGCGCCTTCCGAAATCCGTCCCCACTGTCCCCACTCCCCACCATGGCCGCGCCCCTCCCTTCCTCCCCTTCCACCCCCACCCCCGCCCCCGGCCCGTCCTCGCGGATGCCCGTGGCGCTGTATGCCTTGACCGCCGGCTCGTTCGGCATCGGATGTGCCGAATTCGTCATCATGGGACTGCTGCTCCAGGTCTCGGCGGACCTTGGCGTGACGATTGCCGCCGCCGGCATGCTCGTCTCCGGCTACGCGCTCGGCGTGTTCGCCGGGGCGCCGATCCTCACCCTGCTCACCCGCCGCATGCCGCGCAAGGCTGTGCTGCTGGTACTGATGGCGATCTACACCATCGGCAATGCCGCCTGCGCGCTGGCGCCCGACTACACCACGCTGATGATTGCGCGCGTGGTGACCTCGCTCACCCACGGTACCTTCTTCGGCGTAGGCGCCGTGGTGGCCACCGGCCTGGTGCCCGCCAACCGCCGCGCCTCGGCCATCTCGGTGATGTTCTCCGGCCTCACGCTGGCCACGCTGCTCGGCATGCCCGCCGGCGCCTGGCTCGGCCTGCATTTCGGCTGGCGCAGCACGTTCTGGGCGATGACCGTCGTCGGCCTGGCTTCGCTGGCAGTGATCGCCCTGCTGGTGCAGCGCAGCCGCGACGACACCGCGCCGGCCCGCCTCGCTGACGAACTGCGCACCATCGCCCGCCCGCAGGTGCTGCTCGGCCTGCTGATGACGGTGCTGCAATCGGTCGGCATCTTCGCGGTGATTACTTACGTGCAGCCGCTGCTGACCCGGGTCTCGGGCTATGGCGAGGCGGCGGTATCGCCGATCCTGCTGCTGTTTGGCGGCGGCATGATCATCGGCAATATCCTCGGCGGACGCATGGCGGACCGGCGTCCCACGGGCGCGCTGCTCGGGTCGCTGGCGGCGCTGACGGTGGTGCTGGCGGCAATGACGCTGGCGCTCCACCAGCCGGTGGCCGTGGTGGCGTTCGTCGGCGTGCTGGGCGTGGCCGCGTTCACCACGGTCTCCCCGCTGCAACTGCGCGTGCTGCGCCACGCCCACGGCGCGGGGCAGAACCTGGCGTCGAGCTTCAATATCGCCGCGTTCAACCTCGGCAACGGCATTGGCGCGTGGCTCGGCGGCGTGGTGGTCGACCATGGCCCGGGCCTGACTGCGCTGCCGTGGATCGCGGCGCTGGCGCCGCTGGCCGCGCTGGGCATCGCGCTGCTGGCCGTGCGGGCCGAGCGGCGCGGCGATGACGGGCAATCCGCCGGGCTCGCGCCGGAAGCCTATTGATCCGCCCGCCCGGTCTTGCCTGACGGTCCGCGCCCAACCGGACTAGTTCCTTCGACAGGGGCCACCCGCCCCGCCCGCTCCCCGGCCGGCGAATAGGCATGGCAGGCAGCCGTGCCTACGCTGGGGGCCATCCCTTGTTGTCCATTAGGACCTCTCGATGGCCTCCCCCACCTCCCCCACCTCCTCCAACTCTCCCCCCTCCTCCGCCGTCCTGCACAACGCGCCGGCGATCTCCCTCCGCGCCAACGGCGTGCTGGCCTCCAGCACGTTCGCGTTCACCATCTGCTTCGCCGTCTGGATGGTGTTCGCCGTGCTCGGCATTCCGCTCAAACAGCAGCTTGGCCTGAACGACACCGAATTCGGCCTCCTGGCCGCCATGCCGGTGCTGAGCGGCTCGCTGATCCGCGTGCCGCTGGGCATCTGGACCGACCGCTACGGCGGCCGCATCGTCTTCTTCCTGCTGATGCTGGCCACCGTGGTGCCGATCTGGCTGCTCGCCTACGCCACCACCCTCTGGCAACTGCTGGCGCTCGGGCTGCTGCTCGGGCTGGCCGGCGGCTCGTTCTCGGTGGGCACGCCCTACGTGGCGCGCTGGTTTCCGCGCCATCGGCAGGGGCTGGCAATGGGCATCTTCGGCGCCGGCAACTCCGGGGCCGCGCTGACCAAGTTCGTCGCCCCGGCGCTGATCGCCGCCGCCGGCACCTGGACCATCGTGCCGAAGGTCTACGCGGTGGCGATGCTGGCCACGGCCCTGCTGTTCTGGATGTTCTCGGCGACCAACCCGGCGCACCGCGTGGCTGCCAGCAGCGCCGGCTGGCGCGCCCAGCTGGCCATGCTGCGCGACCCACGGGTCTGGCGCTACTCGCAGTACTACTCGGTGGTGTTCGGCGGCTACGTGGGGCTGGCGCTGTGGATGACGCGCTACTACATCGGCGAATACGGCTTCGACATCCGCGTCGCCGCCTTCCTGGCCGCGTGCTTCTCCCTGCCTGGCGGCGTGCTGCGCGCCATTGGCGGCTGGATTTCAGACCGCTACGGCGCCCATCGCACTACCTGGTGGGTGATGTGGGTGAGCTGGGTGGGCTTCTTCCTGCTCAGCTACCCGCAGACCGACCTCGTGATCCAGACCGCCAACGGCCCGCTGGCGTTCCACCTTGGGCTGTCGCCCACGCTGTTCACGGTGCTGCTGTTCGCGGTGGGCATCGCCTTCGCCATCGGCAAGGCGTCGGTATTCAAGTTCATCGCCAATGACTTCCCGCAGAACATCGGCGCCGTCTCCGGCGTGGTGGGGCTGGCCGGCGGGCTCGGCGGCTTCATCCTGCCGATCCTGTTTGGCGCGCTGGCCGACCTGACCGGCGTGCGCAGCAGCTGCTTCATGCTGATGTACGGCACCGTCTGCGTGAGCCTGGTGTGGATGCACTACAGCCATCGCGGCGCCACGCCGGCCGTAGCCTGACCCCGTGGTCTGACCTTTCCCACTTCCCACCTTCCCCCCTTCGAACGAGACAACGCCATGAGCACCTCCGTACTGACCCGCTGGGAACCTGAAGACCCGGCGTTCTGGAAATACCAGGGCGCGCGCATCGCCTACCGCAACCTCTACATCTCCATTCCCGCGCTGATGCTGGCCTTCGTGGTCTGGATGCTCTGGAGCGTTGTGGCCGTAAACCTGGACCGCGCCGGCTTCCACTTCACCGGCAACCAGCTGTTCTGGCTGACCGCCCTGCCGGCGCTGTCCGGCGCCACGCTGCGCATTTTCTACTCGTTCCTCGTGCCGATCTTCGGCGGGCGGCGCTTCACCGCCATCTCCACCGCGCTGTTGCTGATTCCGGCGCTCGGCATGGGCTTTGCGCTGCGCGACCCCTCCACCAGCTACCCGACGCTGCTGGTGCTGGCCCTGCTGTGCGGGCTGGGCGGCGCCAACTTCAGTTCGTCGATGGCGAACATCAGCTTCTTCTTCCCGAAGGCACGCAAGGGGCTGGCCACGGGCCTGAACGCCGGCATCGGCAACCTCGGCGTCTCGGTGGTGCAGTTCGTGACGCCGGTGGTGGTCTCGGTGGCCGTCTTCGGCGCGCTGGGCGGGGCCGGGCAGGAATACGCGGCCAACGGCGCCACGCAGCAGCTCTGGCTCCAGAACGCGGGCTTCATCTGGGTGCCGTTCATCGTCGTATCGGCGCTGGCGGCGTGGTTCGGCATGCATGACATTGCCGACGCGCGCGCCTCGTTTGCGGAGCAGGCGGTGATCTTCCGGCGCCGCCACAACTGGCTGATGTGCTGGCTCTACGTGGGCACCTTCGGCTCGTTCATCGGCTTCTCGGCCGGCCTGGCGCTGCTGACCAAGTCGCAGTTCCCGAACGTGAACCCCACGGCCTACGCCTTCCTGGGCCCGCTGGTTGGCGCGCTGACGCGCCCGGTGGGCGGCTGGCTGTCAGACAAGCTCGGCGGCGCGCGGGTCACGCTGTGGAGCTTCCTCGGCATGATCGGCGGCGTGGTGGCCGTGCTGGCGGCGCTGCCGCACAACGGCACGGGCGGCAGCTTCAGCGGCTTCCTTGGCGCGTTCATCGTGCTGTTCGCGCTCACCGGCATCGGCAACGGCTCCACGTTCCGCATGATCCCGGTGATCTTCCTGACCGAACGCCTGCGCGCCGCCGGCCCGGGCGCGCCCGCCCAGCGCGTGGCCGTGCAGGACGCCGCCCGGGAATCCGCCGCCGTGCTCGGCTTCTCCGGCGCCATCGGGGCCTACGGCGGCTTCTTCATCCCCAAGAGCTTCGGCACCGCGCTGGAGATGACCGGCGCGCCGGACGCCGCGCTCCACCTGTTCATCTTGTTCTATATCAGCTGCGCCGCGATTACCTGGTGGTGCTACGCGCGCCGCAACGCGGCCATGCCCTGCTGATTTCCGCCTGATCCTCCGCCTCCCCCGGTTTCACCCGCGCGTCAACCCCGCCCGTCGGCATAGTTCTTCCGGACGATGCCGGCGGGTCCCGCCTAGGCCGATTGCCGTCACTCCCCCTGCTCCACCAGCGAATGGCTTGCGCGGCACGCGCTCCGTAAGCTGCAAGTGTCCCTGCTGGAGCCAAACCATGAGTCATTTCCTCGATCGACTGAAGTTCCTGTCGCGCGTCACGTCCACCTATGCCGACGGCCACGGCGCCGTGGTCAACGAAGACCGCAAGTGGGAGAACGGCTACCGCACCCGCTGGCAGCACGACAAGGTGGTGCGGTCCACCCACGGCGTCAACTGCACGGGCTCCTGCTCGTGGAAGGTCTACGTCAAGAACGGCCTGATTACCTGGGAAACCCAGCAGACCGACTACCCGCGCACGCGCCCGGACCTGCCCAACCATGAGCCGCGCGGCTGCCCGCGCGGCGCCTCGTACAGCTGGTACGTCTATTCCGCCCAGCGCGTGAAGTACCCGATGATCCGCGGCCGGCTGATGGAAATGTGGCGCGAAGCCCGCCAGACCATGGACCCGATCGCCGCCTGGGCCTGGATCAGCCAGGACCCCGAACGCGCCGCCCGCTACAAGAGCGTCCGCGGGCTGGGCGGCTTCGTCCGGGCCGACTGGGCCACGGCCACCGAGATCATCGCCGCCGCCAACGCCTTCACGGTCAAGCAGTACGGCCCGGACCGCGTGATCGGCTTTTCGCCCATCCCGGCCATGTCGATGGTGTCCTACGCGGCCGGCGCGCGCTACCTGAGCCTGCTCGGCGGCGCCTGCCTGTCCTTCTACGACTGGTACTGCGACCTCCCGCCGGCCAGCCCGCAGACCTGGGGCGAGCAGACCGACGTGCCCGAGTCCGCCGACTGGTACAACGCCACCTACCTGATGGTCTGGGGCTCCAACGTGCCGCAGACACGCACGCCAGACGCCCACTTCTACACCGAGGTGCGCTACAAGGGCACCAAGACCGTGGCGGTCTCGTCCGACTACGGCGAGATGGTCAAGTTCGGCGACATCTGGCTCGCCCCCAAGCAGGGCACCGATGCCGCGCTGGCCATGGCCATGGGCCACGTCGTGCTCAAGGAATTCCACGTGGGCGGCAAATCCGCCTACTTCCGCGACTACCTGAGGCAGTACACCGACATGCCGATGCTGGTGCGGCTGCGCGAGCAGGATGGCACGCTGGTGCCCGACCACTTCCTGCGCGCCTCCCACCTGGACGGCAACCTCGGGCAATCCCGGCATGCGGAGTGGAAGACGCTGTTGATCGACCATGCCAGCGGGGAGGTGACTGCCCCGAACGGCTCGATCGGCTTCCGCTGGACGCCCGGTGACGACACGGCCGGCCGCTGGAACCTGGAGCTGCGCGACAGCCAGGACGGCCGCGCTATCGATCCGCGCCTGTCGCTGCTCGGCCATGAAGACGTTGTGGTGGAGGTCGGCTTCCCCTACTTCGGCGGCGAGCACGACGCGCTGCTGCGCCGCCGCGTGCCGGTGCGCCGCCTGACGCTGGCCGATGGCAGCACGACGCTGGTCGCCACGGTCTACGACCTGCAACTGGCCAACTATGGCGTAGACCAGGGCCTGGGCGGGCCGAACGTGGCGGCTTCGTTCGATGACGACGTGCCCTACACCCCGGCCTGGCAGGAGAAGCACACCACGGTGCCGGCCCGGCTGGTGACGCAGGTGGCGCGCGAATTCGCCGAGAACGCCCACCGCACGCAGGGCAAGAGCATGGTCATCGTGGGCGCCGCGCTGAACCACTGGTACCACAACGACATGATCTACCGCGGCATCATCAACCTGTTGATGATGTGCGGCTGCATTGGCAAGAGCGGCGGCGGCTGGGCGCACTACGTGGGGCAGGAGAAGCTGCGGCCCCAGTTCGGCTGGGCGCCGCTGGCCTTCGGGCTGGACTGGTCGCGCCCGCCGCGCCAGATGAACGGCACCTCGTTCTTCTACAACCACACCAGCCAGTGGCGCCACGAGAAGCTGGCCGTGGACGAGATCCTCGCGCCCACGGCGGACAAGGCGCGCTACGCCGGCCTGTCGCTGCTGGACCTCAACGCCAAGTCGGAGCGCATGGGCTGGCTGCCGTCCGCGCCGCAACTGGGCGCCAATCCGCTCGATGTGGTGGACGCCGCCGAGCGCGCCGGGCAGGACCCGGTGGCCTATACCGTCGACCAGCTCAAGTCCGGCGCCCTGCAATTCGCCTGCGACGACCCCGACAACCCCGCAAACTTCCCGCGCAATATGTTCGTGTGGCGCTCCAACATCCTGGGGAGTTCCGGCAAGGGCCACGAATACTTCCTCAAGTACCTGCTCGGCACGCAGAACGCCGTCTTCAGCGACGAGCGCGACGCCATCCGCCCGAGCGAGGTCAACGTGCGCCCGGCCGCCGAGGGCAAGCTGGACCTGCTGACGGTGCTCGACTTCCGCATGAGCACGACCTGCCTCTACGGCGACATCGTGCTCCCCACGGCCACCTGGTACGAGAAAGACGACCTGAACACGTCGGACATGCACCCGTTCATCCACCCGCTCTCCGAAGCCGTGCAGCCGCTGTGGGAGAGCAAGACCGACTGGGAGATCTACAAGGCCATCGCCGCGAAGTTCAGCGAGATTGGCGGCCCCTACCTGGGCACGCGCAAGGACCTGGTCTGCACCCCGCTGCTGCACGACACGCCGGGCGAGCTGGGCCAGCCCTTCGAGCCGCGCGACTGGAAGCGCGGCGAGTGCGATTTGATCCCCGGCAAGACCGCGCCGTCGATGACCGTGGTGGAGCGCAACTACGCGGACCTCTATAAGAAGTTCACCTCCGTGGGCCCGCTGCTGGACAAGCTCGGGAACGGCGGCAAGGGCATCGGCTGGGATACCAGGCACGAGGTGGCCGAACTGGGTCACCTGACCCAGACCGTGACCACGCCCGGCGTCAGCTACGGCCGGCCTCGGCTGGAGACCGCCATCGACGCCGCCGAGATGATCCTGACCTTGGCGCCGGAGACCAACGGCCACGTGGCCGTGAAGGCGTGGGAAGCGCTATCCAAGATCACCGGCCGCCCGCACGCCCACCTGGCGCTGGGCCGCGAGCACGACAAGATCCGCTTCCGGGACGTACAGGCCCAGCCGCGCAAGATCATCTCGGCGCCGACGTGGTCCGGGCTGGAGTCCGAGGAAGTCAGCTACAACGCCGGCTACACCAATGTCCACGAGCTGATTCCCTGGCGCACGCTGACCGGGCGCCAGCAGTTCTACCAGGACCACCGCTGGATGCTCGACTTTGGCGAGGGCGCCTGCGTCTACAAGCCGGCCATCGACACCCGCACGGTGGCGCCGATGCTGGGCCGGAAGCCCAACGGCAACCCGGAGCTGGTGCTGAACTGGATCACCCCGCACCAGAAGTGGGGCATCCACTCCACCTACTCGGACAACCTGCGCATGCTCACGCTCTCGCGCGGCGGCCCGCACGTGTGGATCTCGGAGGCCGAGGCCAGTGCCAACGGCATCCGGGACAACGACTGGGTGGAAGTTTTCAACGTGAACGGCACGCTGACCGCCCGGGTGGTGGTGTCCCAGCGCGTGCCGCAAGGCATGTGCCTGATGTATCACGCGCAGGAAAAGATCGTGAACGTGCCCGGCGCCGAGATGAGCGGCATGCGCGGCGGCATCCACAACTCGGTCACGCGGGCGGTCACCAAGCCGACCCACATGATCGGCGGCTACGCGCAACTGGCCTACGGCTTCAACTACTACGGCACGGTCGGCAGCAATCGCGATGAATTCGTGATCCTGCGCAAGATGAACAAGGTGGACTGGATGGATACCCCCCTGCCCCAGTCCGCGCAAGAAGAAGGAGCCCCGCGATGAAGATCCGCGCCCAGGTGGCCATGGTGCTGAACCTCGACAAGTGCATCGGCTGCCATACCTGCTCAGTGACCTGCAAGAACGTCTGGACCAGCCGCGACGGCGTGGAGTACGCCTGGTTCAACAACGTCGAGACCAAGCCTGGCATCGGCTACCCCAAGGAATGGGAGAACCAGCGCAAGTGGAACGGCGGCTGGCAGCGCCAGCCCGACGGCTCGCTCACGCCGCGCCAGGGCGGCCGCGCCCGCATCCTCTCGAACCTGTTCGCCAACCCGAACCTGCCGCAGATCGACGACTACTACGAGCCGTTCACCTACGACTACGAGCACCTCCAGAAGGCGCCGCTGATGCCGACGCCGCCCACCGCCCGGCCGGTGTCCGTGCTGACGGGCAAGAAGATGGAGAAGATCGAATGGGGGCCGAACTGGGAGGATGACCTCGGCGGCGAGTTCGCCTCGCGCAGCCGTGACCAGCTGTTCGAGAACGTGCAGAAGGAGATGTACTCGACCTTCGAGAACACCTTCATGATGTACCTGCCCCGCCTGTGCGAGCACTGCCTGAACCCGGCCTGCGTGGCGTCTTGCCCGAGCGGCTCGGTCTACAAGCGCGAGGACGACGGCATCGTGCTGGTCGACCAGGACAAATGCCGTGGCTGGCGCATGTGCATCTCCGGTTGTCCGTACAAGAAGATCTACTTCAACTGGCAGAGCGGCAAGGCGGAGAAGTGCACGTTCTGCTTCCCGCGCATCGAGGGCGGCCAGCCGACGGTCTGCTCCGAGACCTGCGTCGGGCGCATCCGCTACCTCGGCGTGATGCTGTACGACGCGGACCGCATCGCCAGCGCCGCCGGCGTGGAGGACGAGCGCGACCTGTACCAGGCGCAGCTCGACGTCTTCCTCGACCCGAACGACCCCACCGTGCAGGCCGAGGCGCTGCGGCAGGGCATTCCGCAGGGCTGGCTCGACGCCGCGCGCAAGTCGCCGGTCTACCGCATGGCCTGCGAGTGGAAGATCGCCTTCCCGCTGCATCCCGAGTACCGGACGCTGCCGATGGTCTGGTACGTGCCGCCGCTCTCGCCGATCCAGTCGGCGGCGGAAGGCGGTTTCATGGGCATGAACGGGATGATCCCGGACGTGCAGAGCCTGCGCATTCCGCTCAAGTACCTCGCCAACCTGCTGACCGCCGGCGACGTGGCGCCCGTGCTGACCGCCTTGCAGCGCATGCTGGCCATGCGGGCGTTCAAGCGCTCGGAAGTGGTAGATGGCGAGGCAGACCTCGCCGTGCTGCGGCAGGTGGGGCTGACCCCGGCGCAGGTCGAGGACATGTATCGCCTGCTGGCCATCGCCAATTACGAGGATCGATTTGTGATTCCATCGTCACACAAGGAACGGGTCGAGGACAGCTTCAACGAGAAAGGCAGCTGCGGCTTCACGTTCGGCAACGGCTGCTCGGGCGGCACGTCCGAGGGCTCGCTGTTCGGCAGGAAGCCCGAGGGCAGCGTGGTGTTCGCGGACATGCCCAAGTCGCGCAAGAAGCCGACCGAAACCTGCTGATACCTGCTGACATTGGAGCCATCATGACCTTGTACCCCGTGCTCAGCGCCCTGCTGGGCTACCCCGAAGCGCCGCTGCAGGCGGCCATGCCCGAGATCGAACAGGCGCTCGACGCCTGGCCGGCCGCCCGCGCGGTGCTGGCCCCGCTGACCGGCCCGCTGCGCGACAGCCCGCTAATCGCGCTGCAGGAGCAGTACGTGGCCACCTTCGACCGCAATCCCGCGCATTCGCTGCACCTGTTCGAGCACGTTCATGGCGAGTCCCGCGACCGGGGCCAGGCCATGGTCGATCTGATCGACGAATACCGGCGCGCCGGCTTCGAGCCGGTGGCGAACGAGCTGCCGGACTACGTGCCGCTGTTCCTGGAGTTCCTCGGCGCGCTGGCCGATGACGGGCAGGCGGCGCGCGCCGGGCAGTTGCTGGGCGAGGCCATCCACGTGCTGGCGGCCATCGGCGACCGGCTGGCGCGCCACGACAGCCCGTACGCCGCCGTGTTCACGGTGCTGCGCTCGCTCACGCCCGTGCAGCCCGAGGCCCGCACCGATCCGCCCGTGCGGGACATGGACGAAGCGCTGGAACGGTTCGGCCCCGGCGCGGATGGCGTGGAGCCGCTGCTGGCGGCCGCCATGCCGGCTGAACAAGTGGTGCGCTTCCACGACCGGCGCGCGCCCTCCCCCCAATGACCTCCATGACCTCCATGACGACGCAGGCGACCACCATGTCATTCGCCCACCAGTTCCTCTTCGGCATCTACCCGTATATCGCCGCCGCGCTGTTCCTGTTCGGCAGCCTGGCGCGCTTCGAGCGCGAGCAGTACGGCTGGAAGGCCGACAGCTCCCAGCTGCTCTATCGCGGCAACCTGCGGCTGGGCAGCATCCTGTTCCACATTGGCATCCTCGGGCTGTTCTTCGGCCATCTGGCGGGCCTGCTCACGCCCGTGGCGGTGTGGGACGCGCTCGGCGTCTCCCACACCCTCAAGCAGGCCGTGGCGATGGGCGCCGGCGGGGTCATGGGCACGATCTGCCTGATCGGCCTGCTGATCCTGCTGCACCGGCGCTTCACCAACGCCCGGGTTGCCGCCGTCACGCGTACTGGCGACAAGGTGCTGCTGCTCTGGCTGCTGGCGACGCTGCTGGCCGGGCTCTCGACCATCTACGTGTCCGCCGGCCACATGGACGGCCACATGATGGTGCAGCTGATGACCTGGGCCCAGCACATCGTCACGCTGCGCGCTGACGCGCCCGACTTCATCGCCGATGCCCCGCTGCTGTTCCGCGTGCATCTGTTCCTGGGCATCTCGCTGTTCGCGATCTTCCCGTTCACGCGGCTGGTGCATGTCTGGAGCGGCTTCGCCTCGGTCACCTACCTGGGGCGGGCCTGGCAGCTTGTGCGGGGGCGCTGATCCGCGCGCTTGATGGGCGTCAACGGGGCGGCCGGGCATCCGGCTCATCATGGCGGGCACGCAATCCTGCCCGCCGCCCCGGATATCGCCATGATCGACGAGACTGCACTCTATCAACGCCTTCGGCAAGATTTCCCGCTGGAGCCACGGCCCTACCGGTGCCTGGCCCGGGCGCTCGGCCTGTCCGAGCATGGCTTGCTGTCGCTGCTGGCGCGCGACGTCGGCAGCGGCCGCATCAGCCATATCGGCGCCCGCTTCGCGCCAAACACCATCGGTGCCACCACGCTGGCGGCGCTGTCCGTGCCGCCAGGGCGGCTGGAGAGCGTGGCGCGGCGCCTCAATGCCGACCCGTCCATTGGTCATCATTACTGCCGGACCGGCCACCGCTACAACCTCTGGTTCGTGGCCGGTGCGCGCAATGTCGGCAGCCTGGCGGCGGCACTCGACGGCATCGGGGAGGACGTCCGCCAGACGCCCCTGGCGCTGCCACTGGAATGTGAGTACCACGTCGATGCCGGGGTGCCGCTACGGCCCCTGATGACCGATGCCGACTGGCGGCTGGTGGCCGCGCTGGAAGACGGCCTGCCACTGACACCCGAGCCTTACCGCGCCATGGCGCGCGGCACGGGCATCGGGCAGCACGAACTCTGGCGCCGGCTGGCACATTGGCGCGATGCCGGTGTGATCCGCCGCTTCGGCGCCATTCTCCAGCCCGGTCAGCTCGGCTACGTGCACAACGCGATGTGCGTATGGAATGCGCCCGACGAGCGTGTGGATGCCCTGGGCAAGCGGCTCGCCCGCCTGCCCGCCGTGGCGCTCTGCTACCGGCGCGCTCGCCGGGGTGCAGCATGGCCCTTCAACCTGTTCGCGGTGGTGCGGGCGCGCAGCCCGGCCGACCTTCAGGCGACGCTCGACGGCTTCGCGGCCATGCCCGCGCTCGCCAAACTCCCCGGCGCCGTACTCCGCGCCCGTTGCTGCTTCAAGCCGCGCGGCGTGCGCTACGGCGATCTGGCGTCCGAGGCCTGACGGGCACGCCCGCCCCGTTCAAGCGGCGCGGACTTCCGGAAACAGCACCGCCAGCCGCGCCACGAAGGGCTCCACCCAGGCCGGCCGCGGCGTGGCATCGAGCCAGTACTTGACCTCCAGCCCAAGGGCGGTGTCACCGCAAATCGAGAGCCGGCGCTGGAAGAACAGCGTGTCGGTATCGGCATGGCCGGCGAGCAGTTGCAGGTAGTCGGCGGCGCGGGCGCGTAGTGTCAGCGCCGGGGCTGATCCGGGATCGAACGGCCCCATCCGGAACGCGCCCCCCACACAGCGCAAACGCAGGTCCAGCCCGAGGTCTTCCACGCCCAGCAGGAAGGCATGGCCGTCCAGCGCGGCCGGCGGCTGGAGCCAGCCGGCGCGGCGCGCGGACTCCAGCGCCATCACGAACGGCAGGGCCTGCGCGGGCGCGGGCAGGCGGCGGTGGATGCGGGCAATCAGGGAGGAGAAAGTCATCGATGGTTCCGTGGCAGTCATGCGGGCGCGCCGGCTATCCAGGCGATGCCGGGCTGGCCGGTCCAGTAGCCGTTGCTCGCCGGGGCGCCGGCGGGCACGATGCCGCTGGGCGCGGCGCCGGTACGGCCATGGCGCACGGCGTCGAGCAGCGACACCACGTCCAGCGTGCCGGCGGCGTGCGGGCTGACGCGGACCAGATCCACGCCCATCGCCTGGATCTCCGGCAGGTGTGCGCAGAGGTCCAGGCAGCTTGCGGACTGGGTCTGGATGCCGTTCAGCGCGAAGAACGGCTGCCCTTCGCCCGTGCGGGCGACCAGCCCGTCCGGGTAGTCCAGGCAACGGAACTCGCAGGCGTCCTTGCGCAGCCGGTGGTGCCGGGCTGTGAAGCAACGCGCGGAGATCGCCAGCGGCATGCGGCCCCAGACCATCGCCTCGATCTGCATGCCGGCGGGGCGCGCCGCCGCCAGCGCCGCCAGCGCCGTGTGGTCCATCTCGACCGGCGCCACGGCCCCGCGCGCGCCCAGCGTAGCCAGCCAGGCCGCCGTATCGGCGTGATAGACGTTCAGATGCGGTCCGGCGACGAACGGCCGCCCGTGCCGCGCGCGCACCGCGCCGAGATCATTGGCCTCCACGAGGAATTCGTCCTGCTCGCAGACGCGGCGCATGGCCGCGATGTCGCTGTCGGACTCGACCAGCACCGGGGTGGACAGCACCACCTCCTTGCCGGCATCGCGCAGCATCCGCGCCACGTCCAGCCAGTCAGCAGGACGCAGTTCGTGGCGGCGCGTGCAGACTGCCTCGCCAAGATAGATGCGGTCCACGGGAGCGTCCGCGACGTCGGCATAGAAACGCAGCACGTCCGCGCGGGGCCAGTAGTAGAGCAGCGGGCCGAGCGCGATGGCGATTGGATAGGGGGAAGAGGAAGTGATCATGGTGGGTGGGTTGCGGACGGTTTCAGCGCCACGGACGGTCGTAGGCGCCCTGGGTCACCTGGTCGCCCTCGGCGTGGCGCCCCAGCGTGGCCTGCCATTCCTGGCGCGGCACGAAGCGCCGGGGGTCGCGCCAGGCATCGTCGATAGCGGCGCGCAGCACGCCTACCACATCGGCCACATAGCGCGGGCTGCGCTGGCGCCCTTCGATCTTGATGGCGGCGATGCCGATGTCGATCAGTGCCGGCAGCAGCGACAGCGCGTTGAGGCTGGTGGGCTCCTCCAGCACGTAGCCGTGCTCGCCCTCCACGGTGAAACGGCCCTTGCACAGCGTGGGATAGCCGGCCGGCTCGCCGGGCGCGTAGCTGTCGATCAGGATGCCGGAGAGCCGCGCGTGCATCGTGCCGTCCGTCTCATCCCAGCGCACGGCGTGGGCCGGCGAGCAGACGCCACGGTTATTGGGCGAATCGGCGGTTGCGTACGAGGACAGCAGGCAGCGGCCCTCGGCCATCACGCACAGGCTGCCAAAGCCGAAGACCTCAAGTTCCACATCGGTCTGCCTGGCCAGCTTGGCGATCTGCGCCAGCGTCAGCACGCGCGGCAGCACTACGCGCCGGATGCCGAAGCGCTCGCGCATCAGCGCGATGGCATCGGCATGCGTGGCCGAGCCCTGCACGGACAAGTGCAGGCGCAGGTCCGGATGCTTCTCCGCTGCGTAGGCCATCAGGCCGGGGTCGGCCATGATCACTGCGTCGGCACCCAGCACGGCGGCGGCGTCCACGGCGCGGTGCCAGCGGTCCACCTGCCCCATCTGCGCAAAGGTGTTGATGGCGAAGAGCACTTCCGCGCCGCGCGCGCGGGCCTCCGCCACGCCCGTGCGGATGTCGTCCTCCGAAAAATTCAGGCCGCCGAAGTTGCGCGCGTTGGTGGCGTCGCGCAACCCCAGGTAGATGGCATCCGCGCCGTGCTGCAGGGCCATGCGCAGGGCCGCCAGTGAACCGGCCGGGGCCACCAGTTGCGGCCGGCGCGGCTGGCGGGGCTGGCGGGATGGCGAGTCGGATGGGGACGTTGGTACATGATGCGCATCATGCACATCGGGTGCAGCGGGCGGGGAAGCATCCATGGCGAGAAATGCGCGTTGCGGCGCATGGGGTGGGGATCGACCAAGGATGCTAGTCATGCCCATAGGGGGAACCTTTGACCCCGAGCAAACCCCGGCGGGGTTACATTCTTCTGGTTCCATCGAACTAGGCCCTCGGAACAGGCCGCCGATCCCCCTCAAATTGATCTGGCGCAAACTGCCACCCCGATGCGCGTGAGACGCTGGGCCGTTTTTTGCCCCTCCTGACTCCGGATTTCCTCATGACACATCGATGGCTCAACCTGGCCGGCCGCAAGCTGCTTCCTATCGTGCAGGGCGGCATGGGCGTGGGCATATCCGCGCACCGGCTCGCCGGCACCGTGGCCCGCCACAACGCCATGGGCACCATCGCCAGCATCGACCTGCGCCACCATCACCCCGACCTGATGGCCGGCACCGCCAGACGCGACAAGGCCGCGATCGAACACGCCAACCTCATCGCGCTTGACCGCGAGGTGCGCGCGGCGAAGACGTTGGCGGGCGGGCAAGGGATGATCGCCGTCAACGTGATGAAGGCCGTCGGCGCCCACGCGGCGCTGGTCCGGCAGGCGTGCGACAGTGGCGCGGATGCCATCGTCATGGGCGCCGGCCTGCCGCTCGACCTCCCCGAACTGACCGCCAATCACCCGAAGGTGGCCCTGATCCCGATCCTGTCCGACGCCCGTGGCGTCAGCCTGGTCCTGCGCAAGTGGATGAAGAAGGGGCGGCTGCCCGATGCCATCGTGATCGAACATCCCGCGCATGCCGGCGGGCACCTCGGCGCCTCGCGCATGGAGGACATCGGCGACGCGCGGTTCTCGTTCGCGCGCGTGCTGGACGAATGCCGCGCGCTGTTCGCCAGCCTGGGGCTGGCCTGGGAATCCGTACCGCTGATCCTGGCTGGCGGGTTGGGCCACCACGGCAAGCTGCATCACTGGCTGGCGCAGGGCGCGGCCGGCGTGCAGGTGGGCACCGCCTTCGCCGTGACCGAGGAATGCGATGCGCATCTGGCTTTCAAACAGGTGCTGGCTTCCGCGCCGCAGGAACAGATCGGCGAATTCACGAGCGTGGCGGGACTGCCGGCGCGCGCGGTGCTGACGCCGTGGCTCAAGCGCTATCTCTCCCGGGAGTCGGCGCTCCAGGCGCGCGCCAAGGTGCGCGAATGCCTGGAGGGCTTCGACTGCCTGCAATCGTGCGGCCTGCGTGACGGCGTGGCGCGCATCGGCCAGTTCTGCATCGACCGCAAGCTCTCGCAGGCGCTCAAGGGCGACGTGGAGCGCGGCCTGTTCTTCCGCGGCAAGGGCACGCTGCCGTTTGGCGACGCCATCCGGCCCGTGGCGGACCTGATTCACTACCTGATGTCGGGCGAAAAGCCGGCGGGGGTCGTGCCAGCCTGATCGGGGTGTTGCCGGAAAGCGAATCCCGCGCGAGTTCCCAATCCATCCCTCGGCAATTTGATCCAGCGCAGGAAACGGCACAATCGCCGGCACCAGAATGGCAGGTGTCCTGACGCCCTGCCCTCGCCCCCACAACATGCCAGCCCCCTTTCCTGACGCCGCGTTCGATACGCACGCGGACCCCCAAGCCACCTCGGCGGTCGGGCTGCCGGGGCTGCGCCACCGCCTCTCCACGCGCATCATCTCGCTGTCCCTGATCTCGCTGCTGGTTGTCCTGACGATGATCGGCGGCACCCTGTGGCTCTCCTGGAACCTCGAAGGCGCCGGCGCGGCGATCAACGATGCCGGCAGCGTACGGATGCATGCCAACGCGGTGGCCATCGAACTGACCCGGGCCCGCGCTCATCAACCCCACGCCCTCGCGCCACGGATCGCCCAGTTGGACGAGACGCTGGCGCAACTGCGCCGGGGCGACGCCAAGCGGCCGCTGTTCCTGCCCGCCGTGCCAGTCATCCACGACCAGCTGGACCGCGTGGCCCGGGCGTGGGACGAGCGGATGAAGCCGCTGGCCGAGCAGGACATAAACGCGCCCGATGGCACGCCGCTCGCTTATGTGGCCGCACTGTCCGATTTTGTCGCGCAGGCGAACCAGCTGGTGCGCATGATCGAGGCCGACAACGCACGCAAGACGGACCTGCTGCGCATGTCCCAGGCCGCGCTGGCCGCCATCGCCTGCATGGGCACCGTCGCAGTCATCTACCTGCTCTATCTCTGGATCATCCTGCCCGTGCTGACGCTGCAGGACGGGCTGCGCCGCATGGCGGCCCGCGAATTCTCGCTGCGCCTGCCGGTCACCAGCCGTGACGAATTCGGCACGCTGAGCACCGGTTTCAATCGGATGGCAGCCGAGCTCCAGGAACTCTACCGGGGACTTGAAGCCCGCGTGGCCCAGAAGACCGCCGAACTGGCCCGGCGCAACCGCGACCTCGAGACGCTCTACGACATCGCCGCCTACCTGAACCAGCCGAACGAGGCCGAGGCGCTGTGCCGAGGCTTCCTGACCCGGATCATGCGGCGCCTGGACGCCGATGGCGGCAGCGTGCGCATGCTCGACGCGGTGCCGGAGAACCTCCACATGGTGGTTTCCGAAGGGCTGCCCGCCGCGCTGATCGAGCAGGAGCAGCGCATGGCGGCCGATGCCTGCCACTGCGGCGCCGCCACGCGGCAGCGCGTGGTCACCTGGCCGGCCCCGCCCCATGCGCAACCGTCGCCGCCGATGGCGTGCGGCTTCGGCGGCTTCGCGGCGTTCCGCATCGACACGCCGCGCGGGGTGATCGGCATGTTCTCCCTCCACTTCCGCTCGCCACGGGTGCTTAACGCGTCAGACCGGCAACTGCTCGAAACGCTGGCCCAGCATCTGGGCGTGGCGCTAGAACACCAGCGCCTGTCCGCCACCGCGCGCCAGCTGGCCGTGGTGGAGGAGCGCAATCTCGTGGCGCAGGGCCTGCACGACAGCATCGCCCAGGGCCTGAACTACCTGAACCTGCAAGCCCAGCTGCTCGAGGAAGCCGTCTCACGCGGGGCGCTGGCCGATGTGGCGGCGATCGTGCCGATGCTCCGTTGCGGGGTGGACGAGAGCTACCAGGATGTGCGCGAGTTGCTGCTGAACTTCCGCACCCGGCTCACACAGGGCGAGTTGCGGCAGGCAGCGGAAGACACCGTGGCGCGCTTCCGGCGCCAGTGCGCCACCGAGGCGCGGCTGGAGGTGGAAGGCTACGACAACGCCCGGCCGCTGCCGCCCGATGCCCAGCTGCAGGTGCTGTTCGTCCTGCAGGAGGCGCTCTCCAACGTGCGCAAGCACGCGCAGGCCGGCCACGTGCTGGTGCGGCTGCGAGGCGGGCGCGATCTTGAACTGGTGGTGCAGGACGATGGCGAGGGCTTCGACGCCGCCGGGCTCGCCACACGCTGCGAGATGCAGGTGGGCCTGCACATCATGCGCGAGCGCGCCGCGCGGCTCAACGCACAGTTGTCGATTGAGTCCGCACCCGGGCGCGGCACCCGCGTGGCCCTGCGCGTGCCCGGCGCCCATGTGTCCGGCGAGGCCAGCGAGGCCAGCGAGGCCAATGAAATCAACGAAATGAGTCTCCAGTCATGACCATCCGCATCCTGCTGATCGACGATCACACGCTGTTCCGTTCGGGCATTCGCGCGCTGTTGCAGCGCCAGCCCGATTTTGCCGTCGTGGACGAGGCAGCCGATGGCGTGGAGGGGCTCAAGCGAGCCAAGCAGCATCGCCCCGACGTGATCCTGCTGGACCTGAACATGCCCGGGCTGTCCGGGCTCGAGACACTGGCCCTGCTGGCGCAGGACCTGCCGGACACGGCGGTGCTGATCCTCACCGTGTCCGAGGAGGCCGAAGAGCTGGCCAGCGCGCTGCGCGGCGGTGCCCGGGGCTATCTGCTGAAGAATATCGAGGCGGACTTCCTGGCTTCGGCCATCCGCCGCGCTGCGTCCGGCGAGCCGGTGATTTCGGATGGCATGACGGCCAAGCTCGTGGCGCAGTTCCGCGCGCCGGCGCAGCCGTCCGCCCCAACGGCGCCGAGCGCCGAGGACGGCGCGCGGCTGACCGTGCGGGAGCGCGAGATCGTGCGCGGGCTGACCCGGGGCGAGAGCAACAAGCAGATTGCGCGCGATCTCGGCGTGGCCGAGAGCACGGTCAAGATCCATGTGCAGAACATCCTCAAGAAGCTGAATCTGGCCAGCCGCGTGCAGGTGGCCGTGTTCGCGGTCGAACATGGCCTGACCGCGTGACGGCTTCCCCGATCGGGGACGTTACCGCCGGGCGCCGAGCCGGGCCGACAGTTGGTCCGCCAGCGCCCGCACCTGCTGGCCGATCCGCTCGCCGGTGGCCGCATCGATCTCGTTGGTCAGATAGCTGACCGCGATGGCCCCCGCCGCGCAGGGGGCGGCCGCATCGAACACCGGGGCGCCGAAGCACGTCATGCCGTCGCGCATCTGGCCGTTATCGGTCGAATATCCCACCTCCCGCACCTGGGCCAGTTCGGCCTGCAAATCATCCACGTCCGCCACGCTGGCCCGCGTGAGCGGCGGCGGCATGCCCGGCGCGAACAGGTCGCGCACCTCGGCCGGCAGCAGCGTGCTCAGCATCGCCTTGCCCGTGGCCGTGTAGGGCGCCGGCAGGCGCATGCCGATACGGAACGTGACGCCGAGCGGGCGGTCGCCGTTCTGGCAGGCCAGGTAGACCACCTCCGCACCATCGAGCATCGACAAGGTGACCGTGGCGTCGTGAAACGCATCGGTCTGCTCCCAGAGCGCGCGGAACTCGCTCGTCATCTGCGTCTGCGACAGGAAGGCGTTGGCCCAGGCCATCACGTGCGGGCCGACCGCCATCGCCCCATTCGGCAGGCGCTTGAGCAGTTGCAGCTGCACGAGGGTGTCGCACATGCCGTGGAGGGAGCTCTTGGGCGCGCCGGTCAGCCGGGTCAGGTCGGCCAGCGTCAGCGGTTCCGGGGCGGCGGCCACGGCATCCATGACATGTACCGCGCGCACCACCGCCGGCGACGTGGACTTCAGCGACGGCGCGGCATCATCGGCGGGAACGTTGTAGGCGGACTTGGGCATCGGGCAATACGGAAGAGTTGGGCGGATTGTACCGGCTGCGCGGAACGCTTCCGGGCGGTTGGCAGTCTGCCGTGCATGGGCGTATCATACGCTCACGTTCGACATACCGAATATCGTTCCCTCTATTGAACGATATGAATCAACCCGCTCAGGAAAGCCGCCATGCAACTCAAGGATCCCTCGCTACTGAAACAGCTGGCCTATGTGGATGGCCAATGGATTGGCGCCGACTCCGGCGCCACCTTCGACGTCACGGACCCGGCCACCGGGGAAGTGATCGCCAAGGTGGCCGACCTGGGCGCGGCCGAGACCGGGCGCGCCATCGCCGCTGCCGAGGTTGCGCAACGCGCCTGGGCCGCCAAGACCGGCAAGGAACGCGCCAACCTGCTGCGCCGCTGGTTCGACCTGATGATCGCCAACACGGACGACCTGGCCTACCTGATGACGCGCGAGCAGGGCAAGCCGCTGGCCGAGGCGCGCGGCGAGATCGCGTACGCGGCCAGCTTTATCGAATGGTTTGCCGAGGAAGCCAAGCGCGTGGACGGCGAAGTGCTGGCCACGCCGGCCGCCGACAAGCGCCTGGTCACGCTGCGCCAGCCCGTGGGCGTCTGCGCCGCCATCACGCCGTGGAATTTCCCGGCAGCGATGATCACCCGCAAGGCAGGCCCTGCCTTGGCAGCCGGGTGCGCCATCGTCATCAAACCGGCCGAGCTGACCCCGCTGTCCGCCTTCGCACTGGCTGAACTGGCGCACCGGGCCGGCATTCCCGCCGGCGTGCTCCAGGTGGTGACCGGCGATGCCAAGACCATCGGCGCCGTGCTGACGGGCAGCCCCATCGTGCGCAAGCTGTCGTTCACGGGGTCGACCGAGGTCGGTCGCATCCTGATGGCGCAATCGGCGCCAACCGTGAAGCGCCTCTCGCTGGAGTTGGGCGGCAACGCGCCGTTCATCGTCTTTGACGATGCCGACGTGGACGCCGCCGTGGAAGGCGCCCTCGCCGCCAAGTACCGCAACGGCGGGCAGACCTGTGTCTGCGCCAACCGCTTCTACGTGCAGGACGGCATCTATGAAGCCTTCGCCACGAAGCTGGCCGAGCGCACCGGCCAACTGCGCGTGGGCAACGGGCTGGAAGACGGCGTGACGATTGGCCCGCTGATCGAGGACGCCGCGCTGGACAAGGTTGCATCGCTTGTGGACGACGCCCGCGCCAAGGGCGGCCGCGTGCTGACCGGCGGCGCCGCGCACAAGCTGGGCGGCACGTTCTACACCCCCACCGTCATCGCCGACGCCACCGCCGACATGCGCATGGCCCGCGAGGAGATTTTCGGGCCGGTGGCGCCGCTGTTCCGCTTCAAGACCGACGCCGAGGCCGTGACCGCCGCCAACGCCACCGAGTACGGACTGGCCGCCTATTTGTATACGCGCGATATCGCGCGGGCCTGGCGCACGGCCGAGGCGCTCGAGTACGGCATGGTCGGCCTGAACACCGGCCTGATCTCGAACGAGGTGGCGCCGTTCGGCGGCATCAAGCAGTCTGGCGTGGGCCGCGAGGGCTCGCGCCACGGCATCGACGAATATCTCGAGATCAAGTACCTCTGCCTGCAGATGTGATGCAGGCGGGCGGGCCGGTGCATACTGTGCCGGCCCGCCAGCATGGCACCGATTGCTGACCAAGGGCGACCCCGATCGCCCGGCCTGCCCCGATACTCCGGAGACAACATGAACCCGTTCCACTTCCAGACCGTGCCGACGGTCATCGTCGAATTCGGCGCCGCGCGCCGGCTGGGCGCCCTGCTGCGCGAGTCGTTCCCGCAGGCCAAGCGCCTGTGCGTGGTGACCGACGGCTTCCTGGCCAAGAGCGGCCTGCTCGCGCCGGCGCTGGAAGACCTCGCCAGGCATGACTGGCAGGTGACCGTGATCGACGATGTCATTGCCGATCCGCCCGAGCACATCGTGCTGGACGCCACCGAGCGCGCGCGCCAGGCCGATGCCGAGGTGGTGCTGGGGCTGGGCGGCGGGTCGTCGATGGATGTGGCCAAGCTGATCGCCGTCCTCCTGCCCGCCACGCAGGCGCTCAAGGACATGTACGGCGTGAAGAAGGTCACCGGCGCCCGGCTGCCGCTGGTGCAGATGCCGACCACGGCCGGCACCGGTTCCGAAGTGACGGCGGTGTCGATCGTCACGACCGGCGAAACCACCAAGATGGGCGTGGTGGCGCCGCAGCTGTTCGCCGACCTCGCCATCCTCGACGCCGAACTGACACTCGGCCTGCCCCGCGCGGCCACCGCCGCCACCGGCATCGACGCCATGGTGCATGCCATCGAGGCCTACACCAGCGCCCACCTCAAGAATCCAGTCTCGGACATGCTGGCCATCCGCGCGCTGGACCTGCTCTCGCGCAACCTGATGCTGGCCTGCGACAACGGCAACGATCGCAATGCCCGGGAGGCGATGCTGCTCGGCGCGATGTTCGCCGGCCAGGCCTTCGCCAACTCGCCGGTGGCCGCCGTGCACGCGCTGGCCTACCCGATCGGCGGCATTTTCCATGTGCCGCACGGCCTCTCGAACGCCCTCGTGCTGCCGCACGTGATGAAGTTCAATGCCGACGCCGCCAGCAAGCGCTACGCGGAACTGACCGACGTGGTGCTGCCCGGCACGACCGGCAGCTGCGAAACCAAGACCGCCGCGCTGATCGCCCATATCGAAGGACTGGTGCTGGCCACCGGCATCCCGCGCACGCTGCGCGAAGTCGGCGTGAAGGAAGGCGACCTGAACCGTCTGGCCAGCGACGCCATGCTCCAGACCCGCCTGCTGGTCAATAATCCGCGCGAAGTGAGCGAGGCGGACGCGCTGGGGATCTATCGCGCGGCGTTTTGAGCAATGGCAAACTACCCTAGTTAACCCAAAGTCGTCCAATTCCTACACCGATATCAGCCCTAGCCCGCCTTGGTTGTGCCGCCCGCTGTTCTACCCTGAGGTTACAAGGCAACGCTGAGGCAAGGCTTGGGCTGCGCCTCCGGAACAACAATAGGGAAACAAGGAGCACGCCATGGGTATCGGCACCATTCTTCTCATTATTCTGATTCTGCTGCTCGTCGGCGCGCTTCCGGCGTGGCCGTATAGCACGGGCTGGGGTTATTGGCCCAGCGGCGGGCTGGGTCTTATCGTTCTCATCGTGGTCCTGCTGGTGGTATTGGGCCGAATATAAGGAGTGATTGGCATGCCAGCGAAATCGAAGGCACAGCAAATGGCCGCCGGTGCGGCACTCTCCGCCAAGCGTGGGGACACCAAGGCTGGCGCGCTGAAAGGCGCGTCCAAGTCGATGTACAAGTCCATGAGCGAAAAGGAACTGGACAAGATGGCCAGCACCAAGCAAAAGGGCAAGCCGACGCACAAGGCCAAGAGCTGATCGCTGCCGCATCTCGCAGCCGCATCTCGCGGAACTTCGTGCCCCTGCCGGATCCTATCCGCAGGGGCACGAGGCATTTCAGGGGGGTTACTTCTTGCGCGGCACGCAGGGGCCAATCCATCCCGGGAGCCTGCGTGCCTTGCTGCTGCGCGCCAGCGGAATGGCGAGCGTCATCGCGCGGGCGAAGCCGGCGATGCTATGCATGTCTTCCTCCACATGGCGCCGGAAGAAGCCCGCCCAGCTGAAATCGCCGTAGGCATTGCCCGGTTTCTGGTAGGCGCCGGCGTTGCGCGTGAAGGCGGCCAGGCTGCGGTACGGGTCGTCGCGCATCCCCATCACCGTGGCGGGCAGCGCATCGACGTCCAGATGCTTGCCGTGCTCATCCACCGGATGCACATGCCCGAGCGCACGCATCTTCTTCCAGAAGGCGCTGGGCGACAGGTCGCTCAGATCGAGGTCGATGCGGACCGGCGCGGTGCGCCAGCCGAGTTCCAGCCACGCGCGCGCCCAATGGTGATGATCGGCGATATACAGCGCCCCGCCCGGCCCGGCGATGGTCCGGATGCGGTGGTCGCGCAAGAACTTGCGCATCGCGGCCGGCTCACGCGGCTGGGCGCTGACGTCCATCTTCTCATGGACCTGGTAAAAGCCCAGCGTCAATTGCGTGGGGCGCAGGGTGTCGAGATCCGCCGTTTCGGTCTTGGCCATGGATGGCACCCCAGCTAGCTGTGGCTCGATACCTGCCGGTCCACGTAATGCTCCAGCTCGCTGCCGGGGTCTTCGTTACCCGTGCTGTCCACGGCGACCGCCTCCTCGGCCACCGGCCCGGCATGGGCGGGCCGGGCGTCGCCGTTGGACTGGCTGGAATGCCGCGATGCCGCCGGCGCGGGCCAGCACTCACCCTCCGGCGTGTCCACCAGCTTGGGCTGCCGCTTCGGGTCGAAGTCGGCCCACTGCCCGCCTTCCCACGTGCCGCTGGCCCGCTCGATGTCGCAGGCGCCGCCTTCACGCAGCACGTCCGCCACTTCCTCGCGGCGGTCGCCCTTGGCGCGGGCGGCCAGCAGCACGCCCGGCGGGCGCGCACCGCCCGGGTTGACGGACATGATCGACACATCCCAGACCGAGAACCCGCGCGCGTACAGCTTCTGGGCGATCTCCTCGGCTTCGGGGATGGAGGCAAACCGGCCGGCTACGATGGATGACATGATGTGCTCCCTTGCGATGTGTCGCGATTGATCGAATCGATACGGGCGTGGTCAACCGTTGACCACTTCGCCGCCATTGATGTGCAGGATCTGGCCGGTGATGTAGCTCGCGGCGTCCGACGCCAGGAACACATAGCCGGCCGCCACCTCGAAAGGCTGGCCGGGCCGCCCCATCGGCGTCTTCTTGCCGAACGCGGCCACTTCCTCCTCGGTGAATGTGGACGGAATCAGCGGCGTCCAGATCGGCCCCGGGGCCACGCCGTTGACGCGGATGCCACGCTTGACGATCTGGAGCGCCAGCGAGCGCGTGAACGACACGATGGCCCCCTTCGTCGCCGAATAGTCGAGCAGATGCCCGCTGCCGCGGTAGGCGGTCACTGACGTCGTGTTCAGGATCGACGCACCCTTCTGCAGGTGCGGCAGCGCGGCGCGCGTAACGTGGAACATCGCGAAGACGTTGGTCCGGAAGGTAGCTTCCAGCTGGCTGGTGCCGATGTCGTCCAGCGAATCCTGCGGATGCTGCTCGGCGGCGTTGTTGACCAGGATGTCGAGCCGGCCGAACTGCTTGATGGTCTGGGCCACCACGGCGTCGGCATGGCTGACCTCGGCCAGATCCCCGGCGATGACCAGCGCCCGGCGGCCAGCCTGCTCGATCAGGCTGGCGGTTTCCTTCGCGTCGCCGTGCTCGTCCAGATAGGCGATGGCCACGTCGGCGCCCTCGCGCGCGTAGGCCACGGCGATGGCGCGGCCGATGCCACTGTCGCCGCCGGTCACCAGCGCCACTTTGCCTTCCAGGCGCCCGCTGCCCACGTAGTCGTCGGCGCCGCTATCCGGGCGCGGTTCCATCTCGCTTTCCAGGCCTGGCTGATGTTCCTGGTGCTGGGGCGGTACCTGCTTGGGTGTAGCCATGGCAATACCTGTGAGAAGGGGATCGGAATTGGATATAGGCAAGGTCTGCGCAAATTCCATGCCGCGCGCCGTGGCCCGCCCGCAAGGGAAGATTAGGCGGCTGGCGCCCTCGCCGCGCGTAACGGTTACAACGTGTGGCAAGGATTGCACCCGGCGCCGCGCGCGACTCGCATCGCGCACATCGCGCGGGTACGGCCCCGACCAGCCTCCGCGCGGCATGGAACTTGCGGCTTGGCGAACACCGAACCGCAAGGAGCGCGACATGTTCAATTTCCGAGGAGACCGCGGTGCCAGCCGCACGGGCCGCGCCAAGCCCGAGCCGGCCAGCCCGACGCATGAGGACTGGGGACAGGAATGGGGCGAAGACTGGCGCGGCGATACGACCTACGGCGGCGCTGGCTACTACGGCGACAGCCGCAGCGGCGGACAGTCGTTCAACAGTGCACAACGCGTGTATCCGGGCGACCCGGGCTATCGCGAACACCCCACGCGGCCGCAAACACTCTCCGGCACCGGGGTGGGCAGCCGCCGTCCAGTGGGGCCCAAGAACTATGAACGGCCCGACGCGCGCGTGCTGGGCGATGTGTGCGACCGCCTGGCCCACCACCCCGACGTGGATGTGTCCGATGTGACCGTCGATGTCGACAAGGGCCTGGTCAAGCTCGGCGGCACCGTGGGAGACCGGCGCCAGAAATACATCGTCGAGGAAATCGCCGATGCCGTGTACGGCGTGAAGGACGTGGAGAACCAGATCCGCGTGCGCCGGCCGGGCGAGGCCGCCGATTCCGCCCAGCGTGACAGCATTGGTAGCTGGGCTGCCGGCGACGAAGCCACCCCCTCCCCCGAACGCACGCTCAACAAGAGCTGAGACCCCCCATGGCAAAACCTCTGCGCGAAGGCGCAAAGCTGATGGTGCCGATGGATCATCTGCGGCCCACGCAGATCACCATCGGCGCCTACCACGTCGCACAGAAAGTTCATGTCACGCGGCGCCTGTCGCATGCCGACCTGCCCGCGTTTCTCGACAAGCACCGCGTCCACGTGGTGCTCGGCCCGGAGCACACGCTGTACGTGGTGGATCACCATCACTGGGTTCGTGCCTGGCATGAGATGGGCATGGAGATGGTTCCGGCGCACGTGCGGGAAGACCTGAGCCATCTGTCGCAGCGCAAGTTCTGGGCATACATGGTGGATAACCACATGGTCCACCCGTACGACGAGCAGGGCCGGCGCCAGCCCATCAAGGCGCTGCCGCCGGACATCCATGCCATGCGCGACGATCCCTACCGCAGCCTGGAGGCGTTCGTGCAGCTTTCCGGCGGCTATCGCAAGGTCAAGGCGGCCTATCCGGATTTCCGCTGGGCCGACTTCTTCCGCAAGCACATCGACGGGCCGTTCGACACCCATCACGGCTTTGCCACCGCACTCGCCCGTGCAGTGCAACTGGCGCTGAGCACCAAGGCGTGCGGGCTGCCCGGCTATATCGGGCCGTGCCGCAAGCGGCCGGCTGGGTCAAAGACGGCCAGCAAGAAGAAGGCTTAGTCAGACACCCCTTCAGGCGCCGCGGTCCAGCGGCGCGTTGGGGCGCGGCGTATCGGGGCGCGGCGATTGCGCCGGCTGCGGTGCATCGCGCCGGTCGGGGGCGTCGCCCCGGCGCGCCAGGTCGCGCGCCTGCGTCAGCACGCAGCACAGCAGGTAATAGGCACGCTTGAATTCGTTGGCGGCTTCGCGCGTACAGCCATTGGCGGCCTGCCGGAAGCCCGCGTCGAGCCGGGCCTCGATGCCGCTTTCCCATTCCGCTTCCGTGAACAGATGGCGTGCACGGTTGCGCCAGAGCGCCATCGTCGACATCTGCCGACTAGCCAGCGTGGAGGGCTCCCAGCGCCCCTCGCCATTGCCGAGGTCCAGGCGCATCTCGCACAACGCCTGCATCAGCACGCGCGCCTGCCGGAGATCCCGCCCGCGTAGCGGCCGGACCGTGCCACCGCGCCCCTTGCAGGGAACCGTGGCCAGCCGTGGCATCGGCACTTCTTGATGGTTGTGGTTGTTGAGGGCTGCAACGATGGACTCCGCTTGCGGGTAGTCCTGATGCACCGTTTCCTGATGGTTGCCGTCAATACTCAGGCAACTGAAGACTGCGTTTTCCACCTTGGCCTCTTGCTAGACTCGCTACGCTGTTGTTATGCATTGGTAGGCGTAGCAATGCAATTGCCATGCCGGACAACACCGCCTCGCTCATGCTGCTTTGCGAGGCGTCGCCGCCGGCGCACAGGTGCGCTCCAGCAGCGCCAGCAGGCGCGCTTCGTCGGCACGCAGGCGCACGCCGGCACGCGGTGCCGGCAAGCCCTGCAAGGTGTCATCCATGAAAGCCGTGAGCACATCCGGGTGCACGTAGCATTTTCGACAGACGGCCATGGTGTTGCGCAGCCGCTGTGCCACTTCGCGGATGACCTCGGTCACGGCCTTCTTGCGCGCGGTCTCGCTGTCGGCCGTGGTCTTGCGCAGCAGCGCCAGCGCGTGGACGCTGCCGGCCCAGGTGCGGAAGTCCTTGGCCGTGAAATCGCCGCCGGTCACCTCCTGCAGGTAAGCGTTGACATCGACCGAGCCGATCTCGCGGATCTCGCCGTCCGGGTCCTTGTACTTGAACAGCCGCTGGCCTGGCAGCTCCGTGCAGGTGCGGACGATGCGGGCCAGCCGCGCATCGTTGACGGACACATCGTGGGTCACACCGCTCTTGCCCGTGAACTGGAAGCGCAGGCGGCTGCCGCGCACCGCCACGTGGTGCCGGTGCAGCGTGGTCAGCCCATAGGTGCGATTCTGCCGCGCGTAGCGCAGCGTGCCGACGCGCACGAGGCTGGCGTCCAGCAATGTGACCACAGCAGCGAGGATCTTCTCGCGCGGCATGCCGTTGCGCGCCAGATCACGGGCCAGCCGCCCACGCAGGCGCGGCAACGCATGCCCGAAGGCCATCAGGCGGGTGTACTTGTCGGTGTCGCGCAGCGCGGCCCAGTCCGGGTGATAGAGGTATTGCTTGCGGCCGCGCGCATCGCGGCCCGTGGCCTGGAGATGCCCGGCGGGATCGGCGCAGATCCATACCGACTCGTAGGCCGGCGGAATCGCCAGCGCCTGGATGCGCGCGAGCGTGGCCTTGTCATCGATCCGCTTGCCCTTGGCATCGACGTAGTAAAAGCCCGCGCCCGCGCGGCGCCGCGTGATCCCCGCCTCGCCGTCATCGGCATGGCGCAACCCCACGGCGCGCAGCGCCGCGTCGACCGGTTGCTCGGCAGTCTCTGCGGGCGAAGGGGTGACGGACGCGGGGCTCATGTGGCTCCGCCAACGCACAAGGCATGCCAGCCGATAGCCGCTTCAGACGCGGCCACTTACACGGCTATTGCAAAAAATTCCGGCGCGTCTGGCAGAAACCACACGGCCTGCAATCGCTACAAAGCGATCTTCGCGGGACGCCCCGGGGCTACTTGCGGGTCGATGGCGCCGACGCCGCAATCACCTGCGGATCGTTCTCGTCATCGGCATCGCCAGCCGCCACGGCGGTCTCGTTGTCGTCCTCATCGGGTGCCAGGCCGGCATCGGCCCGCGGCGGGGGTGGCTTTTGCCGCGCTACCGTGAATTCGGGGGATGGGGTCGACGTCGCCTTGACGGTGGAGGATGCACTCGGCCGGGGCGGCGCCACCGCCGGGCCGGTACGCGCTTCGGTCACCATCTCGCGCAGCCATCCCACCAGCAGCTTGCCGTAGGCGCGCTGGTGGTCTTCCGTCGAAAGACCGTGGTCGGCGCCTTTCAGTATCCGGTAAGTGATCGACCAGGCCTCGCAGCAGGCGTCCACGTAGCTGAGTACCGCCGCGTGGGGCACGATGTTGTCATGCTGGGATTCCACCACCAGCACATCGCCTTTGAAGTTGGTGCAGGCGCGCAGCGCCCGGTTGGTATCGGGGGCCACCACCTTGCGCCGGTAGGCCACCAGATCCTGGTCGTGGTGCAGCTGCCGCTTGGGCGACTCCCATCCGCTATCCATGTAGAGCGCCGGGGCGCGCAGGGCCAGCCAGCGCACCGGGCGCAGTTCGCAGAGTACGGCGGCAAGGTAGCCGCCGTAACTGCTGCCCACCACGGCGATGGCATTGCGGTCTACCTCGGGGTGCCGCACCAGCACGTCATAGGCAGCCAGCACATCGGCCAGGTTGCGCATGCGGCTGACGGTTTCGTATTGCGCGGCGGTACCGGCGTGACCGGTCAGGTCGAAAGTCATGCAGACGCAGCCCAGACCGGCCACCTCGCGCGCGCGCGCCAGGTATTGCTGCTGGCTGCCGCCCCACCCGTGCACGAACAACACGCCGGGGAGCTTGGTGGCCGGCGTGATCAGCGTGCCGGCGATGGTGCCGCCATCGGTATGGATCTGTAACGATTCCTCATGTGTGGCCATCAGAACTGGACTCCAGAATTGCATACTTCGTCAACGGGCCGACGTTGCGGTCTTCTCCCTGGTAATAGACGTCCGCGCCGGGCGGCACGGGTACGTCGGTGCCATAGATCTCGCGCGTGCTGGCGGTGGCCCTCACGCATTGGGGGTCGGCCTGGAACGCCGCCAGCGCGGCCAGTTCGGCCCCGGTGGCGCCGCCCACGCGCCAGGACTGTTCGAGCACGCCCAGCCGCTGCCGGCCGTTGTCGGTGCCCATCGCCACGTCGTAGTTGCAGCGGGAGACCATCGTGCCCGGATAGCACGCCACCGCGGCGGCGTGATAGGCCAGCGCGGCCTGCACGGCCTCGCGCAGATGCGCCTCGATCGGATGCGCGCACAGGTCTTCCAGCGAGCCCCGCACCACGCGCAACGTGGAGCCGCCATAGACCAGTTCGCCGGCGTGGTTGCGGGTGAGGCCCTGGGTGCCGCAATAGCTCGCGCGCAGGTCCCCCACTTCCACTTGCCCGACGCTGAAGGTGGTCACGTCCTCGAGGTTGCGTTCGAGCACCAGCCCTTCGCGCTCGATCTGCCGGGCGTCCAGCGCCGCCAGTGCGGCGTCGAGTTCGGCGGCGTTCGCCACCACCTGCTGGCCGAGTCCGCCGATGCCGCGCGGCTCCTTCACGCGAACCTTGCCCCCGCCCAGCATGGCCTGCCCGGCCCGCCGCGCATCCTCCACCGAGAACGCGGTGTAGCCCGGCAAGACGTACGGCTCGATGCGCGCGCCGAAGTCTTGGCTCCAGCCCTCCGGGGCCCTGGCATCGGGCGCAACCAACCCGTGGGAAATCGCCTTCGTGCCAACGAAATCGTGCGGCACCACGCCACCGAGCAGGTCGTGCAGGCTGGCGATGCCGAGCTGGTGCGCGCTGTCGATGCCGGTCAGCGTGTCGGCGGGCACGAAGTAGAGGCGGTCCGTCGCGGCGCCGTGGGTCACGGCGTCGTAGCTGCCCGCGTAGCGGAAGCCAGCCAGTGCCGCCACGCGCTCCGCGATGTTCCGCAGCGTGGTGCCCGGATGGCTAGCCGGGTCGTCGCAATCGGCGCGCCCATAGACCACTACGCGCACCTCGCGTGGCTGGGCCAGCGGCGCCGGCTCGGAGGATGTCGTCGAAACTGCTGGATTCGGAGTTGCCGGGGTGGCCAAAATGGTCTCCTCAGGGAACAGACGTGCCAGGAATGTGGAGCCAGATCCATGCCAGCTAGGTGGCGGGCTCGGCATCGGCGTGGGCGGCACCCGATTCACGTGCCGCGTGCCGCGCGCGCCGTTTCGCGGCGTGGTTTTCGTTGGCGTCGTCCAGGGAGTGGCTGCACTTCACCCCACCCTCCCGGTCCGCCAACTCGGCCAGATGGCGATAGAACAGCACCAGTTGCCGCAACTCGTCCTCGTCGAGTTCCTCGATCGAGATCAGATGGTTGCTCGCCGGCTTGCTCGACGCCAGCAACTCGTTCAGCTTCAGGTGTACCGCCATCGAGTCCTTGTTCTGACTCTGCTGGATCAGGAACACCATCAGGAAGGTGATGATCGTGGTGCCGGTGTTGATGACCAGCTGCCAGGTCTCCGAATAGCCGAAGATCGGGCCGGTCACGGCCCAGATCACTACCACCAGCAGAGCCAGCACGAAGGCCGCCGGCGAGCCCGCATGGCGCGTAGCGGCGCCGGCGAAGTGATCGAACAGATGCATGATCCGGTGCTGCTTCATGAAAGGCTCCTGCGGAAACACATGACTGCCTACATTGTAGAGAGCGGACCGTGGCCCGATCAGGCGGCGGTGTCCTACAAGGCTGTCAGCGCGTTGTGACGCGTCGTTTTTACAAGACAGCGCCGGCTTGGGCGGCGCCTCCGATGCGGCGCCGCAGGCATGCCGATTGCGTCGCACGCCCATGCAGGACTCTTGTTACCCAGTGAAAGGAAGCGCTATGCAGACCGAAACCCAGGACACCGCCCGGACCAGTCCAGACGAAGACGACGAATTGCTGCGCGAACGCGTGGGCACATGCATCGCCGAAGCGTGCGGCGGCGACATGCCCGATGGCGTGGCCGTGCACGTGGTAGACCGGCGCGTCACGCTCACGGGCCGCGTGGAGGACATCGACCTGTCGCAACGGCTTGAGAAAGCCGCCGCCACGCCACCGGGCATTCTCGGTGTGTCGAACCAGCTCAGCACGCGGGTACCGCCGCCCCCGGAGCCGGCCGGACAGCCTGCGGCCAGCGGCATGCGCGCCGATCCGTCGAGCAAACCCTCGGGGCAGGTCAACCACAAGGTCTGAAGCCGGTCTGAGCCGGTCTGAGCCCCTCCTCCGCGCAACGAAAAACCGGCGCCCTCGGGCGCCGGCTTTGTTCGATTGGGCCTCAAGCCCACGGATCGTACCGATCCTTCTCCCAGTACGGCGAAATGCCGTAGTACTCGTGGATCGTGGTGGCCCACTGCGAGTTCGCCATGGTCGGCCAGTGCTCCTTGTCGAAACCCGGCGCCGCCTTGATGCGTTCGCGCTCCACGCCCAGCACGAAGCACTTGCGCCGCGTGTCCAGCGTCAGCGCCGACCACGGCAGGGCGTGCAGTTTCTCGCCAATGCCGAGGAAGCCGCCCATCGCCAGCACCGCATAGGCGATGCGGCCGCCCAGCACGTCGAGCATGATGTGGTCGATGGTGCCGATCTCCTCGCCCGAAGGGTCCACCACCTTGTTGCCCTCGAGCGTATCGGACGCCATCACGAACGGTCCCGGGCCGGCACTGTGCTGCTCCGCCCCGCCGATGATGGCTGCGCCCTTCGCTCCGGGCCCGCTGGGCGGCATGCCGGGCGGTTCTGGCGTGTTGTCTATGCGATGCATGGCTGCTCCTCTTGTGAAGGGGTGAAAGGCATGGTGATAAAAAAACCGCGCGGTGCCTACGCCTACGCCTACTACTGCTGCCGCGCGCGAGCTGAATCTTCCCCGACCAACGGACCCGCCGGCACCGGCGGCGCCAACGGATCGAAATCTTCCCAGCGGCCATCGCGCCACTGGCCTTCGGCACGCTCGACGTCTGCCGCGCCGCCCTGCCGCAATTCGTTGGCCACCAGCGCCGTGTTATCCGGCGAGACGTGCGCGGCCAGCAGCACGCCGGCGTGCCGCATGCGAACCTCGCCGGTGCGCGGATCGCGCTTGCCGGCGCTCGTCATCGACAGCGCACCCATCAGCGACCCGCCATAGGCGCCCACGCCCGTGGCAATCGCCAGCGTCAGCACGATCACCCAGGGCTGCGGCGGCGTGGCGAACCACGCGCGCACGGCGGCGGCCAGGCAGATCCCCACGGCCGCGCCCAGCGCCGCGCCAATCATCAGGCCCCGTCCGGCACCCTTGCCGGACTGTCGGGCCGCCGGGTCCACCGCCTGGTCGCCCCCGATCGGGTACGTGGCATGCTGGCCGGCCGGGTTCACATAGAACAGACTGAGGTCCTGCTCGCTCACCCCCTTGGCCCGCAAGCGGGCGGCGGCGGTCTCTGCGTGGTCAAACGTATCGAATCGTCCTGCGATGATCGTAGACATACGGATGCTCCGTTCAAAGCGTTGATGCGGTACAGATGTGCCAGGGCGCACGAAGAATCACAAGCGGCCACCCCAAAGGCAGGGGGCCGCTTGTGATTCAGGCTACTTCTTGCCGGACTTGGCCGTGCTCTTGTCCTTGGGGGCGGATTGGGCGGATTTGACGGACTTGCCAGCCTTGCCGGACTTGCCCGCCTTGTCGCTGGCGCCCTTCCGTTCAGCGGCAGCCTTGCCGCTGGCCACCTGGTGCTCGCTACCCTTCTTCAGGGTCCAGTCCACGTCATCACGCCTGGTGGTGGTCTTTTTCTCGGCATGCAACGCCGCGCTCGGTGAAATCGGGTCGCTGGCCGGGAACGTCATGTCGAGCGAATCGTCCACGGCGGCCTGATAGGTCTTCTTTTTGGGCTTGTCCTTCTCGTGCTTGCCATCCGCCTTCTCGGCGCCGGTGATGGCAGGCGCTGCAGGATGATTGGCAGCCGTGGGGAAGGGGTTCTGCGATCCCTTGGAAGCGTGGGCTTTCTGCATGGCATCTCTCCTGTTGGGTATCGAGTTCGGGTCCCCTCATGGCGGGGCTCCACGGATAACCATGCAAACGCTGGGCCAGCGGGTGGGTCACCTGAAAGGGCTGCGGCCAGCGCGCGCCAGGCGTCATTGCCGCCGCTTTTTCAGGCGGCGGAAAGGGGGCGGATGGGTGCAGATTGTGCTGGATGCGGTAAAAAATGCCGGAATGCGGCAGAGCGGCAGAACGACTAAGGGTCAGACGGCCGGCCGGCGCGGAATGCGCACGGCGATGCAGACGCTGACGTTGTCGGCGTCGCAGTTATCGTTCTCGGCAGTCAGCTGGGCGCCCTGCAGTTCCACCATGCGCCGCGTGAGCAGCAGCGCCGTGCTCTGCCGGGGCGAGTGGGCACCGGCTTCGGCCACGCTGCGCCCGAAGAAGTCGGTCAGCACCGCCAGCCGGGAGGCCCCGCGCGAGCGGTCCAGCGGCGGGCTCTCGGAGATGCGGAATTTCACGTAGTCGGCCTCGGCCACCAGGTGCACACGCACCGATCCGCCGGCCGGCGCGCGCCAGATGCAATGGATCAGCAGATGCCGCAGCAGCGGCGCCAGGCGCAGCCCGTCGCCCTGCACGCAGAAGTCCGCCCCGCCCGGGCTCTGGCATTCCAGCGAGGCCAGGATCACGCCGCGTGCTTCGGCCGCCGCGCGCTTGTCCGCCATGGCTTCCTCCGCGGCCGCGCGCAGGTCCGTGGTTTCCCATTCCGGCTTGCGCTCGTCGGCCAGCAGGCGCACGGCCTCCTCCATTTCCTCGATCAGCGCCAGCTGCTGCTGCATGCCGGAACGGATGCCGTCGAGCGCGCGCTGCGCCGGGGCTGCCGGGGTGTCGATGGAGCGGTCCAGCACGTAGCCCCAGCTCTGGATCGCGTTCAGTGACGAGCGCAAATCATGGGACGCCTGCTCGATCAGCGCGGCCACCTCGGCGATACTGCGCACGGCCGGGAACGCGAGGTCCCCGGCGGCGCGGTCGTGCGAGGGTTGTGGAGTGGGGCTGGGTGCGTCGGCCATGGCCATCTTCAGGTCAGCTCAGTCAGAGCGTGTCAATCGAAAGGAATCCGCCAAAGCGGTCTTCATGCAAGAACCATGCACCGGCAAGCCCGGCGCTGCGGATTTCCTGTCACCACCCTGCCAGCGCCCGCCCTTACGAGGCAGCGGGCGGGCCGGAGTCGCCATTACGGGACGCGCGCAGCCATTCGGGCAGTTCGCCCTTGGCGGCATAGTCTTCCAGCCGGTTGTACAAAGTCTTCAAACTGATACCCAGAATCTCCGCCGCGTGCTTCTTCACGCCCGAGCACTGCTCCAGCGTGGCGAAGATCAGCTGGCGGTCCGCCTCGGCCAGGGACATGCCCACCGGCACCGACACAACCGCCGTGCCGGCCGAGGGCGCCGCCGCCACTTGCAGCGGAATCTGTACCTCGGTAATCACATCCTGGTCGGCCATGATGTAGGCGCGCTGCACGAAGTTGCGCAGCTCGCGCACATTGCCGGGCCAGGCGTGCATGCGCAGGCTCTCCAGCACACTCGCCGAAAAGCGCCGCTGGGTGCCCTGCTCGCCGTTCAGCTGTTCCAGCATGGTGTTGGCGATCTGCACCACGTCGTCGCCGCGCGCGCGCAGCGGCGGCAGCTCGATCGGAAACACGTTGAGCCGGTGGTACAGGTCGGCGCGCAGCTTGCCCTCGGCCACGGCTTCCTCGGGGTTGCGGTTGGTGGCGGCCAGCACGCGCACATCGGCGTGCTGCTCGCGGTTGGTGCCCACGCGCATGAAGGTGCCGGTCTCGAGCACGCGCAGCAGCTTTACCTGCAGCTCCAGCGGCATCTCGGTAATTTCGTCCAGGAACAGCGTGCCGCCGTCGGCGCGTTCGAAATAGCCCTTGTGCTGGCGATCGGCGCCGGTGAAGCTGCCGCGCTCATGGCCGAACATCTCGGTTTCGATCAGCGTGGGCGAGATCGCGCCGCAGTTCACGGCCAGGAACGGCTGGCGCCGGCGCGCGGACAGCTCGTGCACGGTCTGCGCCGCCAGTTCCTTGCCCGTGCCGCTCTCGCCAATCAGCAGCACGGTGGCCTCGGTCGGGCCAACCTTGCTCAGTTGGTCGTAGACCGCCTGCATGGCTTCGGAACTGCCCAGCAGCCGGCCAAAGCGCCCGTAGCGGCGCAACTCGCCGCGCAGCGAATGGATTTCCGCCTTCAGCTCGCCGGTAGTGGCAATGCGCTTGAGGACGGTCTGGAGCCGCGTGACGTTGATCGGCTTGACGAGGTAGTCGGTGGCGCCCAGGCGCAGCGCCTCCACGGCGCTCTCCACGC
This sequence comes from Cupriavidus campinensis, assembly GCF_905397395.1. Classification (GTDB taxonomy): domain Bacteria; phylum Pseudomonadota; class Gammaproteobacteria; order Burkholderiales; family Burkholderiaceae; genus Cupriavidus; species Cupriavidus campinensis. The sequence continues at coordinate 36,984 of NZ_CAJPVH010000017.1, read as the reverse complement.
TGGCGTAGCCGGTGGTCAGGATGACTTCCACGCCGGACGAGCCCACTTCCTCGAACAGCTCCATGCCGCTGCCATCGGGCAGGCGCAGGTCGGCCAGCACCGCATCGGGCATGCGCCAGCCAATCTGGAGGCGCGCCTCGCGCAGGTTGCCGGCGGTGGCGGAGGAAAACCCCTCGATCGCGACAATTTCTGCCAGCGCCGCGCAAGCGTTTTCGTCGTCGTCTACGATCAGGATGTGTGGCATAGGCTGCGCTGGGGTCCGTTGGCGCGGGATTCCTGTCGGAAATCGGTCCGGAGTCTGATTCTCATGGGCCCGTTGGCCTTTCGATTCGGTGGATGCGGAGTGGTTGTGCGGCGCTGCCGCGATGACAAACCGCCTGGCAAAGGTCTCGCAAAGGTCTGGCTAAGGTTGGCAAAGGTCTCGCCGTGCAACGGGCGGCACAGGCCGCAAGATAGGCTGAAGTCTAGCCACAGCCTCTTGGCCGATATGCCGGTGTCCGTCTGACACAGGTGTCGGACCTTTCCGCGACGGGGCCTTGGGCGGTAGCCACCCGTAACGCGACCAGTTAGCATTAAAGCATCAATGACCAATCCGATGCCGTCGGCCCCCTTCCCCCACTTTCCTGGGATGGCGGGCGCAGGCGGCCACACTGCCACCCGTGTCAACCACCGCGACGCTTCCTTCCGCACGTTCCTCGGCGCCCCCGCCGCGCGCGCCGGGCCGCCGTGCCGCGCCCGGGCAGGTTTCCCTGCTCTGGGAGAGTACCGCGCCAGCCATGCAGCGGCTGATCACCCAGCTCAACCGGGTGGCGGCAACGGACGTGACGATGCTCGCCGTGGGCGAGAGCGGCAGCGGCAAGGAAGTGGTGGCGCGGGCCGTGCATGAACGCAGCAGCCGCGCCGGCGGCCCGTTCGTGGCGGTGAACTGCGGCGCCATCGCCCCCACGCTGATCGAATCGGAGCTGTTCGGGCACGAGAAAGGCGGCTTCACGGGCGCGCTGGAGCAGAAGGCCGGCTACTTCGAGCAGGCTCAGGGCGGTACGCTGTTCCTCGACGAAGTTACCGAAATGCCGGTGGAGATGCAGATCAAGTTGCTGCGCGTGCTGGAGAGCCGCAACTTCCACCGCGTGGGCGGCGATACCCTGCTGGTGAGCGACGTCCGCATCCTGGCTGCCACCAACCGCGACCCCATGGAAGCCGTGCGCGACGGCCAGTTGCGCGAGGACCTGCTGTACCGGCTGGCGGTCTTCCCGCTCCATATTCCACCGCTGCGTGAACGCACCGAAGACATCGTCCCGCTGGCGCGGCATTTCCTGGCCGAATTCAACGCCATGGAACAGACCGAGAAGGCATTTTCGGCCAGCACGCTGGAGCGGCTGGTGCGCTATGACTGGCCCGGCAATGTGCGCGAACTCAAGAATTCCGTTTATCGCGCCTATATTCTGGCCGATAAACTCGTGGAAATCGGCAATCCCAATCTCTCCAGCCAGCCGATGCGCCCCACTACCGTCGATGGCGTGGTCAGCGTGCGGGTGGGAACGACCCTGGCCGATACCCAGCGGGAGATTATCCTGGCCACGCTGGCGCGCTTCGACGGCGACAAGCGACAGGCCGCCAAGGCGCTTGGCATCAGCCTGAAGACGCTCTATAACCGGCTGGATGTCTATCGGGCGGGATAATGGCCCGGCACCCGCTGAAAATCGTCCCCGCCGCTTGGCGGGGATTTTTTTGCCGATTTACTTCCCGCCGGAATGCCGATTATCGCCATCATTTATCGATAGCCTTCCGCCCCATCGGATTTCGCGAAAGCCGTATTCCTTACTTTACATCCGCCGGCCACCGTGTATTTCTTACATATACGGTCCGGACGCGCGGCCGGACGCATCGGCCCCCTGCCCTTGCTGCACCGCAGTTCCCGGCCCGCGCGCCCCCCGACCCCGCCGCGTTGGCACAGCCTTCGCGTGCCGGGTCTGAATCGGCGCGCAGGTGGCGCCACGGCCAAGGACCTGTCACGTGCGAATCTGCCAACTGAACCTGACCGATTCCCGAACGGTGGACCCGGAAGCGCTCGCGCGCACCGCCACACTCGGTTTCGACCATGTATTGCTGGCCGGCTGGGCCATCCCACATATCCGCCCCGACCTCCTGGCATCGACCTTTGCGGCGTGCCGGTCACATGGGCTGCTTCCCCTGCTCGATCTCTCCCTGGACCGCTTTCCCGCTGAGGCGGCGGCCATGCACGATGGCTGGGTGGACCATGCCCGCCCCGCCGGCAGCCCGGACGCCACGGACAGCCACCTGCCCGGCGTGCGGCTGCGCTGGTACGACGAGGGGCTCGCCCCCGCCCTGGTGGCATGGTGGAGCGCCCAGATCCGCGAAGCGATCGATGCCGGCGCTGCCGGCTTCTGCTGCCGCGCGCCATCGCGCGTGCCGGGCCGGCATTGGGCAGAGATCATCGAGACCGCCGGGCGGGGCAGCAGCAAGAACGGCGGCGATCCCGTGTTCCTCGCCTTCACCCCCGGCACCCATCCGCAACAGCTGGCCGACCTGGCCCTCGCCCCGTTCGACGGCGCGTTCTGCTCGCTCCCGTGGTGGGACTACCGCAGCGCGTGGCTGACCGAGGAGATGGCGCGCCTGCGCCCCTTCGGCCGCGTGCTGGCCGCACCCGCGCTGGCGCCCGATGGCACTGACGTGCTGGCCGCCCGCCGCGCGCTGTGGACCGCCGCCGCCATTGGCGACGGGCTGATGGTGCCCGCCGGCTTCGAGACCGGCGCCCAAGGGAGCGCCCCCGAAGCACAGTCCGATGGCCATCCCGATGACATCGTCGATGCCCCCTACGACCTCACCCACGAGCTGATCCAGTGCAACGCGTGGCTGGCCGCGCGCGATCCCGCGCCGGCCGTCGCGGTCCGGCAGGTCAGCGGCCCGGACGCCCCCCTGACCGTGCTGGCCCGCCTGCCGCGCCACCTCGCTAATGGCTCCAATGGCTCCAATGGCGCCACCGGCCCCAGCGCGCTGACCGTGGTGCTGAACCCCAGCCCGATCGAGCCGGCCTCGTTCGGCGCGGACCGCGTGCTGAGTGCGCTGCCGCAGGCCGCCGCCACGCTGCGATCCGCCGATGGCGGCCCCGGCGGCACGCTACACGCCGCCAACCAGCTCGACCCCAGCGCGACCATCACCCTGGCGCCTGCCGATATCCGCCTGTATGAAGCGCTGCCGGTCAGCGCGCAGCCCCGCGCGCGCCGCAATGGCAGCGGCAATGGCAATGGCAATCACCGCAAGGCCATCGACCGCGACCTGGCCACCGCCATGCAGGCGCCGCGCGTCGCCATCGAGAACCTGGCCCCCACAGCCGACCACGGCCGCTTTGCCGTGCGCCGCACGGTGGGCGAGCGCGTGGAGGTCACCGCCGATATCTGGATGGACGGCCACGACAAGCTTGCCGCCGCCGTGCTGTGGCGCGCGCCGGGCGAGCAGGTCTGGCATGCCTCGCCAATGGAACCCGTCATCAACGACCGCTGGCGCGGCAGCTTCCCGATCGTGGCGCTGGGCCGCCATGAGTTCACTGTCGAAGCATGGCGCGATACCTTCGCGAGCTGGCTCGACGAGATCGGCAAGAAACGCAAGGCCGGCGTGGACGTGACGCTGGAGATCGAGGAAGGCGCCCGGCTGGTGGCCGCCACGCTGGACACCCCCGAGGGCAGCGCCATCCCCGATGCCGGCGCGCTGCTGGCAGAACTGAAAGCCGCCGCCGGCGACGACGCCCTGCGGCTCGAAATCCTGCTCTCCCCGCGCACCGGAACCGCCATGCACGCCGCCATGGACACGCCCGCCGGGCGCCCGTTCATCAGCCGCCACCCCACGGTGATGCCGGTGGAGGCAGACCGCCTCGCCGCCCGCTTCGCCAGCTGGTACGAGCTGTTCCCGCGCTCGGAAAGCGGCGACGAGAACCGCCATGGCACCTTCGACGACGTGATCCGCCGGCTGCCGGCCATCCGTGCGATGGGCTTCGACGTGCTCTACTTCCCGCCGATCCACCCCATCGGCCAGGCGCACCGCAAGGGCCGCAACAACAGCCTCAAGGCCGAGCCGGGCGACGTGGGCAGCCCTTACGCCATCGGCAGCGCCGAAGGCGGCCACGATGCCCTGCACCCGCAGCTCGGCACGTTCGAAGACTTCCAGCGGCTGCGCCGCGCCGCCGCCGACCACGGCCTGGAGCTGGCCCTCGACTTCGCCATCCAGTGTTCTCCAGACCACCCGTGGCTGCGCGAGCATCCCGAGTGGTTCTCCCACCGGCCGGACGGCACGCTGCGCTACGCCGAGAACCCGCCCAAGAAGTACGAGGACATCGTCAACGTCGATTTCTACGCGCCTCCGCCCGCCGGCGAGCATCTCTGGCAGGCGCTGCGCGACGTGGTGATGTTCTGGGCCGACCAGGGCGTGCGCATCTTCCGGGTGGACAACCCGCACACCAAGCCGCTGCCGTTCTGGGAGTGGATGATTGCCGACGTGCGCGCCAAGCACCCGGACACGCTGTTCCTGGCCGAGGCCTTCACGCGGCCCAAGATGATGGCGCGGCTGGCCAAGCTCGGCTTCTCCCAGTCGTACACCTACTTCACCTGGCGCAACACCAAGGCCGAGCTGACCGAGTACATGACCGAACTGACGCAGACCCCGCTGCGCGAGTTCTACCGCCCGCACTTCTTCGTCAACACGCCGGATATCAACCCGTACTTCCTGCACGACGGTGGCCGCCCGGCGTTCCTGATCCGCGCGGCGCTGGCGGCGCTGCTCTCCGGGCTCTGGGGCATGTACAACGGCTTCGAGGTCTGCGAGGGCGCGCCGCTGGTGCTGAACGGCGTGGAGCGCGAGGAATACCTCGACTCCGAGAAGTACCAGATCCGCGTGCGCGACTGGAACCAGCCGGGCAACATCGTGGCCGAGATCTCGCGGCTGAACCAGATCCGCGCCAGCCATCCGGCCCTGCAGGACCACCTTGGCGTGCGCTTCTACCACGCCAGCGACGACGCGGTGCTGTACTTCGCGCGCTACGTGCCGGCCGAGCCCGGTGGCCCTGCAGGAGGAGGGGGAGGAGGAGGACCCGGCGGCGGCAAACCGGGCAGCGGCCCCACCTTCGGCAGCGACGTGCTGCTGGTGGCCATCAGCCTGGACCCGCGCGCGCCGCGCGAATCCGCGATCGAACTGCCGCTGTGGGAGTGGGGCCTGCCCGACCACGGCACCCTGCAGGCCGAGGAGTTGATGTCCGGCCGCCGCTTCACCTGGACCGGCAAGGCCCAGCGCATCCGCCTGAATCCGCATGAACTGCCGTTCGCGCTGTGGCACGTCCGGCCCCAACAACAAACCGGAGATACGGCATGAAGCGCGCATCCGACCGCGTCAGCGCCGCCCTGCTCAACGCCGACCCGCTCTGGTACAAGGACGCGGTCATCTATCAACTGCACATCAAGTCGTTCTATGACGCCAATGGCGATGGCGTCGGCGACTTCGCGGGGCTGCTGGCCAAGCTGGACTATCTGGTCAACCTCGGCGTGGACACGATCTGGCTGCTGCCGTTCTATCCCTCGCCGCGCCGCGACGACGGCTACGACATTGCCGACTACCGCAACGTGCACCCGGACTACGGCACGCTGACCGAGGCGCGCCGCTTCGTTGCGGCGGCCCACGCGCGCGGGCTGCGCGTGATCACCGAGCTGGTGATCAACCACACCTCCGACCAGCACCCGTGGTTCCAGCGCGCGCGCAAGGCCAGGCCCGGCTCGGCGGCCCGCAACTACTATGTGTGGTCCGACAACGACCAGTCCTACGCCGGCACGCGCATCATCTTCTGCGACACGGAAAAATCGAACTGGAGCTGGGACGCCGAGGCCGGCGCCTACTTCTGGCACCGCTTCTATTCGCACCAGCCGGACCTGAACTTCGACAACCCGCAGGTGCTCAACGAGGTGCTGAGCGTGATGCGGTTCTGGCTCGATATCGGCATCGACGGCCTGCGGCTGGACGCCGTGCCCTATCTGGTGGAGCGCGAAGGCACGACCAACGAGAACCTGCCCGAGACGCACGAGGTCATCCGCAAGATCCGCAGCCACCTGGACGAGCGCTACGCCGGCCGCCTGCTGCTGGCCGAGGCCAATATGTGGCCGGAAGACGCCCAGCAGTACTTCGGCGGCGCGAGCGGGGGCGGCACGGCCGACACCACCGGCGCGGCCAGCCCGGACGGCGGCGTGGTGGGCGACGAATGCCACATGGCCTTCCACTTCCCGCTGATGCCGCGCATGTACATGGCCATCGCCCGGGAAGACCGCTTCCCGATCACCGACATCATGCGCCAGACCCCCGAGGTGCCGCCGAACTGCCAGTGGGCGATTTTCCTGCGCAACCACGACGAACTGACGCTGGAGATGGTCACCAGCAGCGAGCGCGACTACCTCTGGGAGGTCTACGCCTCCGACCGCCGCGCGCGCATCAACCTCGGCATCCGCCGCCGGCTGGCACCGCTGATGGAGCGCGACCGCCGCCGCATCGAGCTGATGAACAGCCTGCTGTTCTCGATGCCCGGCACGCCGGTGATCTACTACGGCGACGAGATCGGCATGGGCGACAACATCCACCTCGGCGACCGCGACGGCGTGCGCACGCCGATGCAGTGGTCGCCGGACCGCAACGGCGGCTTCTCCCACGCCGACCCCGAGCGGCTGGTGCTGCCGCCGCTGCAGGGGCCGCTGTACGGCTATGAAGCGGTCAACGTGGAGGCCCAGAACCGCGACCCGCACTCGCTGCTGAACTGGATGCGCCGCATGCTGGCCCTGCGCCGGCAGCATCACGCCTTCGGGCGCGGCACGCTGCGCTTCCTCTTCCCCGGCAACCGCAAGGTGCTGGCCTACCTGCGCGAGTTCGACGGCGAGCACGTGCTGTGCGTGGCCAACCTGTCGCGCGCGCCGCAGGCGGTGGAGCTGGACCTCTCGCAGTTCCAGGGCCGCGTGCCGGTGGAGATGCTCGGCGCCACGCCCTTCCCCGCCATCGGCCAGCTGACCTACCTGCTCACGCTGCCGCCGTATGGTTTCTACTGGTTTGTGTTGAGCGAGGACGCCCAGCCGCCTTCCTGGCACGTGGATGCTCCCGAGCAAATGGCCGATCAAATCACCCTGGTGCTCCAGAACAACGCTGGCCGCTCGGAACTCACCGAGTCCGCCCGCCGCGCGCTGACCACCGAAGTCCTGCCGATCTACCTCGCGCGCCGGCGCTGGTTCGCCTCGAAAGGCGACCGCATCGAGCGCGTGAGCGTGGCCTATGCGTGGCCGATCGCCCGGGTCGGCAACAACGAGGAGGTGTTCCACTGCGAGGTCGAGGTGACCCTGCCGGGCCGCGTCGAGTGCTACCAGCTGCCGGTGGCGCTGCTGTGGGACCGCGAGAACACCGAAGGCATGCCGCAACTGATGCACGGCCTGTCCATGGCGCGCGTGCGCCGGGGCAGCCGCGTGGGCGTGGCCACCGACGGCTTTGTGGTGGAAGCCTACGCGCGCGCCGTGGTCAAGGCCATGCGCGACGGCACCGAGGCGCCGACCCCGCACGGCGTGATCCGCTTCCTGCCCGAGCCCGGGCTGGCCGACGTCACGCTGGAGGACCAGCCCGTGCAATGGATGTCCGCCGAGCAGTCGAACAGCTCGCTGGCCTACGGCAACAACAGCGTGCTCAAGCTGGTGCGCCGCGTGGCGGGTGGCATCCACCCCGAAGCCGAGATGACGCGCTACCTGACCAGCCACGGCTACACGCACTCCGCGCCGCTGCTGGGCGAGGTGGTGCGCACCGGCGCCGACGGCACGCCGCATACGCTGATGCTGCTGCAGGGCTACATCCTCAATCAGGGCGATGGCTGGGACTGGACGCTCGACTACCTGAGCCGCCTGATCGACGACGCGATGCCCTCCGAAGACGCCGATGGCGAGTTCGTCGAGGCCATGGCCGGCTATTCGACCATGGTCGGCACGCTGGGCCGCCGCCTGGCCGAGCTGCACGCCGTGCTGGCCCAGCCCACCGACGAGGCCGCCTTCTCGCCTGAACCCGCCACCGAGGCCCAGGCCGAGGAATGGGCCGAGGGCGCGCTGCAGTCCCTCAACGAGGCGCTCGATTTGCTCGAGGCGCGCCGCGAGAACGCCACCGGCGCCTTCGCCACGGATATCGAAACGCTGCTCGCCGCGCGCGGCAAGCTGCCCAAGCTGGTGGCGCGGCTGGCGCAGGCCGCCCCGGGCAGCCTCCAGACCCGCATCCACGGCGATTTCCACTTCGGGCAGGTGCTGATCGCCCAGAGCGACACCTATATCGTCGATTTCGAAGGCGAGCCGCGCCAGCCGCTGGCCTTCCGCCGGCGCAAGACCTCGCCGCTGCGCGACGTGGCCGGCCTGCTGCGCTCGCTGGACTACGCGGCGGCCACGGTGGGCACGGACCGCCACGAGCGCACCCACGCCACGCTGCCGCCCGCGCTGGCGGAGCGCCGCGCGGCGCTGCTGGAGCGCTTCCGCAGCGCTGCCAGCCAGGCGTTCCTGCACTGCTACCAGCTGTCGATGCAGGCCGCGCCGCGGCACTGGGCCCAAGCTGGAGAAGCTGGGCAGATGGGACAGTTGCTCGACCTGTTCCTGCTTGAGCGCGCCGCCTATGAAGTGGGCTACGAAGCCGCCAACCGCGTGGCATGGATCGACCTGCCCACCAGCGGGCTGGCCCGGCTGGTCCGCAAGCTGCTGGGAGCCAACGATGGCACGAACTGATAGCGCCACGATGGAACCGGCCCCGACGCTGCCCGACGCCGTGATCGACGCCCTGCTGCAAGGCCGGCTGGCCGATCCGTTCGGCGTGCTCGGCCCCCACCGGGACGAGCACGGCGTGGTGGTGCGCGCCATCGCCCCCGGCGCCGAATCGGTCTCGCTGGCCGACCGGGCGGGCAAGCCGATCACCGCGGCTTCACCGATGACCGCGATGACTGCCCTGCACCCCGGCGGCGTGTTCGCCGGCCGCCTGCCCGACGCGGAGCCGCCAAAGCCGGGCGACTACCGCCTGCTGATCCGCTGGCCGGACGGCAACGAGCAATGCAGCGCCGACCCCTACGCCTTCGGCCTCTTGCTGGGCGATCTGGACCTGCACCTGCTCAACGAAGGCCGCCACCTCGAACTCGGCAACTGCCTCGGCGCGCAATGCCTGACCGTCGATGGCGAAGCCGGCGTGCGCTTCGCGGTGTGGGCGCCCAACGCCCAGCGCGTGTCGGTCATCGCCGATTTCAATGGCTGGAACCCGGTGCGCCACCCCATGCGCCTGCGCCACGGCGCCGGCATCTGGGAGCTGTTCATCCCGGAGGCGCTCGGCGCCCACGGCGGCAGCCGCTACAAGTACGACATCATCGGCGCGCACGGCCATGCCCTGCCGGACAAGGCCGACCCGGTGGCGCTGGCCACCGAGCCGCCGCCCGCCACGGCGTCCGTGGTGGCCTGCCGCGGCCACGGCGCCCCGCCGTTCCAGTGGAACGATCAGGCGTGGATGGACAAGCGCGCCCGCACCGATCCCTACGCCGCGCCGATGTCCGTCTACGAACTCCACGCGATGTCCTGGCAGCGCGCCGCCAATGACACCGCGCAAGGCTGGGAGATCCTGGCCGACCGGCTGGTGCCCTATATCCGCGATCTCGGCTTCACGCATATCGAGCTGCTGCCGATCACCGAGCACCCGTTCGGCGGCTCCTGGGGCTACCAGCCGCTGTCGCTGTTCGCGCCCACCTCGCGGCTCGGCCCGCCGGAACAGTTTGCTGCCTTTGTCGACCGCTGCCATCAGGCCGATATCGGCGTGATCCTCGACTGGGTGCCCGCGCACTTCCCCACCGACCCGCACGGGCTGGCCGAATTCGACGGCACGGCGCTCTACGAGCACCAGGACCCGCGCGAAGGCTTCCATCAGGACTGGAACACGCTGATCTACAACCTCGGCCGCAACGAGGTGCGCGGCTTCCTGCTGGCGGGGGCGGTGCACTGGCTCGAGCAGTTCCATGCCGATGCGCTGCGCGTGGACGCCGTGGCGTCCATGCTCTACCGCGACTACAGCCGCGAGCCGGGCCAGTGGGTACCCAACCGCTTCGGCGGGCGCGAGAACCTGGAGGCCGTGGCCTTCCTGCGCGACCTCAACACCATCGTCCACGAACGTTGCCCCGGCGCGCTGACCATCGCCGAGGAATCCACCGCATGGCCCGGCGTAACGGCCAGCGTGGCGTCCGGCGGGCTCGGCTTCGACTTCAAGTGGAACATGGGCTGGATGCACGACTCGCTGCGCTACCTGAGCCAGAACCCCATCCACCGTCCCTGGCATCACAACGAGCTGACCTTCGGCCTGGTCTACGCGTGGTCCGAAGCCTTCGTGCTGCCGCTTTCGCACGATGAAGTGGTGCACGGCAAGGGGTCGATGATCGGCAAGGCACCCGGCGACGACTGGCAGCGCTTTGCCAACCTGCGCGCCTACTACGGCTTCATGTGGACGCACCCCGGCAAGAAGCTGCTGTTCATGGGCGGCGAGTTTGCCCAATGGCGCGAGTGGAACCACGACGAGGAACTCGACTGGCCGCTGCTGGACCAGCCGCTGCACCGTGGCGTGCACTCGCTGGTGCGCGACCTGAACCGGCTGTACCGCGAGCTGCCGGCCCTCCACGCTCTGGATCACCGGCCCGAGGGCTTCCAGTGGATTGTCGGCGATGACCACCAGAACAGCGTCTTCGCCTACCTGCGCCGCGCCGCGCCAGACAGCCAGGAGGTGGTGCTGGTGGTGGTCAACATGACCCCCGTGCCGCGCGAGGGGTATCGCCTCGGCGTGCCGTTCGCCGGCGACTGGGAGGAATGCCTGAATACCGATGCCGGCTACTACGGCGGCAGCAACCTCGGCAACGGCGGCCGCGTGGAGGCGGCCAACGCGGCGTCGCACGGCCAGCCGGCCTCGGTCACGCTGACCCTGCCGCCGCTGGCGACGCTGGTTCTCCGCTACAAGCCGGATGGGCCACCCGGCTGACCCCTGCGCGCACGAGACCCCATCATCACGAGCCACCCAGAAAAACCAGAACAAAGGAGCCATGCACATGGCGATTGCCACCATCGACCGTCTGCTGCCCGGCAAGCCCTACCCCCTTGGCGCGCATTGGGACGGCCTGGGCGTCAACTTCGCGGTCTTCTCCGCCAACGCCACACGCATCGAGCTGTGCCTGTTTTCGCCCAATGGCCGCAAGGAGATCCAGCGCCTGTCGCTGCCCGAATGCACCGACGAGGTCTGGCACGGCTACCTGCCGCTGGCCCAGCCCGGCGTGCTGTACGGTTACCGCGCCTACGGCCCCTACGAGCCGACCCGGGGCCAGCGCTTCAATCCCCACAAGCTGCTGCTGGACCCGTACGCCCGGCTGCTGAGCGGGCCGGTGCGCTGGTCGGACGCGCTGTTCGGCTACCGGCTCAACAGCCCGCGCGCGGACCTGACGCCCGACCGCCGCGACAGCGCGCCGATGATGCCGAAGGCCGTGGTTGTCGACGAGAGCTTCTACTGGGGCGATGACCGCCCGCTGGACCGGCCATGGCCGGAAACCTCGATCTACGAGGTGCATGTGCGCGGCGCGTCCATGCTGCGCGAAGACCTGCTGCCGCACCATCGCGGCACCTTCGCCGCGCTGGCCGATCCGCGTTTCGTCGATCACCTGCACCGGCTCGGCGTGACGGCGGTGGAGTTGCTGCCGATCCACGCCTTCCTGCAGGACCGCTTCCTGGTGGAGCGCGGCCTGCGCAACTACTGGGGCTACAACACGCTGGCCTTCTTCGCGCCGGAGCCGCTCTACCTGTCCGCCAACGAGCTGCACGAGGCCAAGGTGGCCATCCGCCGGCTCCACGCGGCGGGCATCGAGGTCATCCTCGACGTGGTCTACAACCACACCTGCGAAGGCAACGAACTGGGGCCGACCATGTCCTGGCGCGGGCTGGACAACGCCAGCTACTACCGCCTGATTCCGGGCGACGAGCGCTACTACATCAACGACACCGGCTGCGGCAACACGCTCAACCTGTCGCACCCGCGCGTGCTCCAGATGGTGATGGACTCGCTGCGCTACTGGGTGGAGGCCTTTCACGTGGATGGCTTCCGCTTCGACCTGGGTAGTACGCTGGGCCGCGAGGCCACCGGCTTCGACCCCGGCGCGGGCTTCTTCGACGCCCTGCTCCAGGACCCGGTGCTGTCGCGCGTGAAGCTGATCTCGGAGCCGTGGGACCTCGGCCCCGGCGGCTATCAGGTGGGCAACCATCCGCCCGGCTTTGCCGAATGGAACGACAAGTTCCGCGACAACGTGCGCCGCTTCTGGCGCGGCGACGCCGGCCAGCGGGGCGAACTGGCCGCGCGGCTCACCGGCTCGGCGGACCTGTTCGACCGCCGCCATCGCAAGCCGTGGGCCAGCGTCAACTTCATCACCGCGCACGACGGCTTCACGCTGGCCGACCTGGTCAGCTACCACAGCAAGCACAACGAGGCCAACGGCGAGGACAACCGCGACGGCAACGACGACAACGCCAGCGCCAACTGGAGCCCGGACGGCAGCGTGGAAGGCCCCACCGACGACGAGCAGATCCTGGAGACCCGTGGCCGCGTGGCCCGGGCGATGATGGCCACGCTGCTGCTCTCCCAGGGCACGCCCATGCTCACCGCCGGCGACGAATGGGGCCGCAGCCAGCAGGGCAACAACAACGCCTACTGCCAGGACAGCCCGCTCTCGTGGCTGAACTGGGAGGACGCCGCCAACCCCGCCAACGCGCCGATGATGGCCTGCGTGAGCCAGTTGCTGGCGCTGCGCCGGCAGGTGCCGATGCTGACCGAGAACCGCTTCGTGCACGGCCGCTCGCGCCCGGCGCCCGGCGTGCCGGACATCGCGTGGTTCGGCCCCGATGGCAACGAGCTGTCGCCCGAGCAGTGGGCCAATGGCGAGGACCGCACGCTGGCGCTGCGCCGCGCCACGCACGGCAACGGCGAGGACGAGGTGGCCGTGATGCTGCTGTGCCTGAACGCCAGCAATGACGACGTGACCTTCCGCGCGCCGGCCCCCGGCGAGGACTGGCGCGTGCTGTTCGACAGCGCCGCGCCGGACGCCGGCGAAAGCCCGCTGCCGAACGGAGAGGGTGGAGAGGGTGGAGAGGGTGGCGAGGGTGGCGCCGGCCAGCCCAGCTACACCGTGGTGGCCCACGGCGTGGCCCTGCTGCTGGCCAGCGTGCCGAAGGCCCGCAAGGAGGAACCCCCGCGATGAGCCACGACGCCGACGCCCTGCTGCGGCTGGCCGAGCGTGCCGGCCTGCAGGCCCAGTGGCGCGATGCCTGGGGCCGGCCCCAGGCCCTCACCGAAGATGCCCTGCACGCGGTGCTGGCCGCGCTCGACCTGCCCTGCGACACGCCCGGCGCCTGTGAATCCTCGCTCGCGCGGCTGGCCGCCGACGACGCCGCCCATCCGCTGCCGCCGCTGCTCACCGCCGACCAGGGCCAGCCCGTGGCCGTGCCGTGGCCGCACACGCTGGCGCAGCGCCCTTATCGGCTGGAACTGGAGGATGGCCGCGTGATCGAGGGCATCGCCCGGCGCAATGCGGACGGGTTGATGGAAATCCCCCCGGTCGCGGACTGGGGCTACCACCGCCTGCTGCTGGGCGATGTGGCCACCACGCTGGCCGTGGCGCCGCCGCGCTGCTACGGCGTGGCTGATGCGCTGGCCGCCAATCCAGGCGCCGTGCAGGCGATCAAGCCGTGGGGGCTCTCCGTGCAGCTATACAGCCTGCGCCGGGGCGCGCCCACCGGGCTGGGCGACCTCACCACGCTGGCGCTGACCTGCGAGGCGGCCGCGCGTGAAGGCGCCGACGCGGTCGCCATCAACCCGCTCCACGCGGGCTTTGCCGGACTGCCGGCGCGCTACAGCCCCTATGCGCCGTCGAGCCGGATCTTCCACAATGCGCTCTACGCCGACCCCGCCGCCGTGTTCGGGCAGGACGCGGTGGATCAGGGCATCGCGGCGCTGAACATCGGCCACCGGCTCGCCGCCGCCGAGGCGCGCGATGAAATCGACTGGCCCACGCTGTCCGTGGCGCGCCATGCGCTGCTGCGCTGGCTGTGGGACCGCCACGACACGCTGCTTGGCGCAGACGCCCAGCAGGCCTTCGCCGCCTTCCGCGCGCGGGGCGGCAGCGGGCTGCTGGCCCATGCCTGCTTCGAGGCCATCCAGGCCAGCCTGCTGGCGCAGGCGAGCAATGACGATCAACGACAAGCGGCATCCGACTGGCGCCAATGGCCGGTCACCCTGCGCTCGCCAGACAGCCCGGCCGTGGCCGCCTTCGAGACCCAATATCCGCAGGAGATCGGCTATCACGCCTTCCTGCAATGGCTGGCCGCCCACGGGCTGGAGACCGCCCAGCAGCGCGCGCGCGCCGCCGGCATGGCCGTGGGGCTGATCGCCGATCTCGCCGTGGGCACCGACCCCGGCGGCAGCCACGCGTGGATGCGCCAGACCGAGATCCTCAACGGCTTCCACGCCGGCGCGCCGCCAGACGTCTACAACCCGCTCGGGCAGGACTGGGGCGTGGCGGTGTTCTCGCCGCGCGGGCTGCGCCGCAACGGCTACGCCGCCTTTGTCGAGATGCTGCGCGCCAACCTCGCCCATGCCGGCGGGCTGCGCATCGACCACGTGCTGGGGCTGGCGCGGATGTGGCTGGTGCCAGCCGGCGCGCCGGCCACGGCGGGCGCCTACCTGACCTATCCGCTGGATGACCTGCTGCGGCTGGTGGCGATCGAATCGTGGCGGCAGCGCGCCATCATCATCGGCGAGAACCTCGGCACGGTGCCGGAGACGCTCAACACGGCACTGGCCGCGCGCGGCGTGATGGGCATCGACGTGCTGTGGTTCGAACGCCAGCCGGCGGACGAGGATGGCGAAGACACGGAAATCCCCGCCCCCTTCCTGCCGCCCGGGCAATGGCCCGCCCAGGCGGTGGCCACCACCACCACGCACGACCTGCCGACCATCGTCGGCTGGTGGGCCGGAAACGACATCGCCTGGCGCGCGCGGCTGCATCAACTGGGCGAGGGGGAGACCGAAGCCGGCCTGATGGCGATGCGCGCCGCCGAGCGCACGGCGCTGTGGCAGGCCATGTGCGCGGGCGGCGTGGTCGATGATGTCGATGTGGTCGATGGTGCCTATGGTGCCTATGGTGCCTATGGTGCCTATGGTGCCTATGGTGCCTATGGTGCCGAGCCCGACGCGGCATCCGCCCCCGTGGAAGCGGTGCTGCGCTGGCTGGCCCGCGCCCGGACCCCGCTACGGCTGGTGCCCGTGGAAGACCTGCTAGGCGCCGCCGAGCAGCCCAACCTGCCCGGCACGGTGAACGGGCATCCCAACTGGCAGCGCCGGCTGGACGCCGATGTGCGCGAGCTCTTCGATCATGCGGAGGTGCGCGTGCGCGTGGCGGCGGTGCGGGGGGATGGCTGAGATGGGCGTGGTTGGCAGGGACGGCCTCGTGACATCACTCCGCCCCATCCCCCGCCAGCGCGCGGCACAGCGCGTCGATAGACAGCGGCTTGACGAGGTGCGCGTCGAAGCCCGCCGCCAGCGTGCGCTTGCGGTCGTCCGAGGTACCGTGTCCGGTCAGGGCGAATATGCGCGTGCCGGTGCCATCGGTGCCATCGACGCGGGCTGTGTTGGCCGGATCGGGCCGCAGCACCGCCAGCACCTCGAAGCCGTTCATGTCCGGCATCTCCAGGTCGAGCAGCACCACGTCCGGGGCAAAGCCGCGCACCAGCTCCAGCGCCTGCGTGCCGCTATAGGCCGGGCGGGCCTCGTGGCCGAGCACGGTCAGCAGTTCGGCCATGCTGTCGGCGGAGTCCGCGCTGTCATCCACGATCAGGATGCGCAGCCCGGTGCAATCGGTGGGCGCCGCGCGCGGCACGGTGGCGCCGTCCATTTCCACCTCCGGCAGGATCACGGTGAAGGTGCTGCCGCGCCCCAGCCCGCCGCTGCTGGCCTGGATGGCGCCGCCATGCGCCTCCACCACGGCACGCGCCAGCGCCAGGCCGATGCCGAGCCCGCCGCGCTCGCCATCGTCGCCCTCCTGCGCGAACAGGTTGAAGATGCGGTCCAGCGCCTCCGGCGCGATGCCCTGCCCCGAGTCGCTGATGGCCGTGATCACGTTGCCGCCCTCGGTGGCCACGTGGAGCGAGACCGCGCCGCCGCGTGGCGTGTACTTGGTGGCGTTGCTCAGCAGGTTCAACAGCACCTGCCCCAGCCGGCCCGCATCGGCATTGACGAAGACCGGGCCGGCGGGCAGCGTGAGCGAGAAGCTCTGCCCTGCCGCCTCCAGCGCGGGCCGGATGGCTTCCACCGCCGACGTGACGATGTCGTTGACCATGGTCGGCACCGGCTGCACCTTGAGCTTGCCCGTGGTGACGCGGCCCACGTCCATCAGGTCGGTGACCAGCCGCGTCAGCAGTTGCAACTGGCGGCCGATGATCTCGGCGCAGTGGCGGGTGCGCGCATCCGTCGCGGGCATCAGGCGGATCACGTCCACGGCGTTGCGGATGGGCGCCAGCGGATTGCGCAGCTCGTGGGCCAGGATGGCCAGGAAGGCCTGCACGCGCCGGCCGGCGCCCTCCAGTTCCTCAAGCCGGGCCATGTCCGACATATCGCGCGCGGTCCACAGGATGCCCACCGGGCAACCGCCGGCATCGCGCAGCAGCGCCTGGCGGATGTGGCAGCGCACCAGCGCGCCGTCCTGCCGCTGCAGGCGCGCCTCGCCGGTCCACTGGCCGTTGGCGCGCACCTCGCCCAGCGTGGCGAGATCATGGCCGCTGGCCACGTCCTGGCGCGAATACAGCAGCGAGACCGGCCGGCCCACGGCCTCCTCCGCGCTGTAGCCGAACAGCGCGGCCGCGCCGCTGTTCCAGACGCGGATCTCGCCATCGAGGCCGAGTTCGCACACCGCCTGCTCGTGCAGCGTATCGAGCAGTTGCTGGTGGCGCGCCTCCACCTCCCGGGTGCGCTCCTCGGCGGCATAGCGGATGGTGATATCGCGGTAGACCACCGTGAAGCCGTCCTGGCCCCCATCGGCATCGGTCATCGCCTGGATGACCACGCTGGCATAGAACGCGGTGCCGTCGCGGCGCACGCGCCAGCCGCGTTCCTCGGCCCGGCCCAGCGTGCGGGCGGTGTCCAGCAGGCGCGCGGGCTCGCCGGACTGCACCGATTCGGGGGTATGAAAGCGGGCGAGCTGGCAGCCGGTCACCTCTTCTGCGGTGTAGAGCAAGGCACGTTCGGCGGCATCGCTCCATGTACGGACGCGCCCCTCGGGAGTGAGATCGAAGATGGCGACGTCATCCAGCGCGGCGAGCCAGGCACCCGCGCGCGCGGTCTGGGGTGCCGTGCCACGCATGGCCCCCGCAGCGGCAAGGCCCCCCTCCCCGATGGATGCGAGATCCGGCGTCTGCCGATCCGGCATAGGAATTCCCTCTCTGATGGCGTTGTCGTGATTATTCTTGGAAGCCAGGCTGAACAGGCTGAAGGCCAGGGGTGCGCCGGAGCCGGCAACTGGCGCTTCCATCATAGACGGTGCGCCCGCCCGCGCCATGGACGGGCGCCCACGGGCACCTTTACCTTTATCTTTATCTTTGCCGGCAATCCATGCAAAACCGCCGTCGGCGGTGAACCAGGCGGCGGTGAACCGGGCGGCGGTGACCGCGGTCTCTCGGCAATGGCAATCAGTAGTTCTCGACCGGCGGCTCGTCCGATTCGCTGTTGTGCCGCTTCACAGACGGCGGCACGGGATGCTTGTCAGGCAGGTTGCGCGCGGGTTGATCCCCTTTTTCCTTGTTGTGGTCGGGACACTGGTCGGGCCGGCGGTCTGGCCGGCGCGCGGGATCATGCGGAATATGGTTCGACATGCTGGGGGCCTCGTCGTCGCAGGAAATGGGTAGAACACCCAAGGGTAGGACACCCACGGGTAGACACCCATGACAAGGCAGCAGTTTCCATACCAGCCTGCTTTTTCAGCCTTTCAGGAGCCAAGTGATGAACGAAGCATCCCGGCTGCGGCCAGCACCCTCTGGTCCCTCCGCGGCCGCCGAGCCGGCGGACGACACCCGGACGTCGATGTCCAGCGCCACCATCCGGCGCGCCTTTCTCGATCACGTGTTCTACACCCAGGGCAAGCTGCCCGGCCACGCCAGCGGCAACGACCTCTACCAGGCGCTGGCCCACACCGTGCGCGACCGCCTGGTGCAGCGCTGGATCAGCACGGCCGAGGCCTACCAGAGCCAGCCATCGCGCACGGTGGCCTACCTGTCCGCCGAATTCCTGATGGGGCCGCACCTGGGCAACAACCTCGTCAACCTCGGCATCGTGGAGGCGGTGCGCGGCGCCATGGCCACGCTCAACCTGGACCTCGACCACATCCTCGCGCAGGAGGAGGAACCCGGCCTCGGCAACGGCGGCCTGGGCCGGCTGGCGGCCTGCTTCATGGATTCGCTGGCCACGCTGGAGATTCCGGCGCTGGGCTACGGCATCCGCTACGAGTACGGCATCTTTCACCAGAGCATCATCGACGGCATGCAGGTGGAGAGCACCGACACCTGGCTGCGCAACGGCAATCCGTGGGAGATTCAGCGCTCCGAATGGGCGGTGGAGGTGCGCCTCGGCGGGCATACCGAGCACTACACCGACGACCGGGGCCGCTACCGCGTGCGCTGGGTGCCGGCCAAGACGGTGGTGGGGGTGCCGTTCGACTCGCCGATCCTCGGCTACCGGGTCAACACGGTCAACACGCTGCGGCTGTGGCGCGCGGAGGCCACCGAGGCGTTCGACTTCCACACCTTCAACCGGGGCGATTACCTGGGCGCGGTGAACAAGAAAGTGACGTCGGAGAACCTTACCAAGGTGCTCTACCCCAATGACGAAACCCAGCAGGGCAAGGAGCTGCGGCTGGAGCAGCAATACTTCTTCGTGGCCTGCTCGCTGCAGGACATGCTGCGCCTGCTCGCCACCCAGGGCCTGCCGGTCACGCGCTTCCACGAGAAGTTCACGGTACAGCTGAACGACACCCACCCGGCGGTGGGCATTGCCGAGCTGATGCGGCTGCTGATCGACGACCATGGCCTGGCCTGGGACGAAGCCTGGCACATCACCCGCCGCGCCTTCGCCTACACCAACCACACCCTGCTGCCGGAGGCGCTGGAGCAATGGCCGCTGCCGCTGTTCCAGCGCATCCTGCCGCGCCATCTGGAAATCATCTACGAGATCAACGCGCGCTTCCTGGACGAGGTGCGCATCCGTTTCTATGGCGACGAATCGCGGCTGGCGCGGCTCTCGCTGATCAGCGAGCATGGTGAGCGCCACGTGCGCATGGCCCATCTGGCGTGCGTTGGCAGTCACACCATCAACGGCGTGGCGGAGCTGCATTCCCGGCTGATGCGCGAGGACGTGCTCAAGGATCTCTACGAGATGTGGCCCGAGAAGTTCACCAGCATCACCAACGGCGTCACCCCGCGCCGCTGGCTGGCGCTGGCCAACCCCCGGCTGACGCGGCTGGTCAGCGAGGCCATCGGCGACGGCTGGATCAAGGATCTCGGGCAGATCCGGGCGCTGGAGCCCTATGCCGACGACCCCTCTTTCAGGGAGCGCTGGCAGGCCGTGCGGCGCGAGAACAAGCAGGACCTGGCCCGGCTGGTGCGCGACGCCACCGGCGTGGTGGTGGACCCCAACTCGATGTTCGACGTGATGGTCAAGCGCATCCACGAGTACAAGCGCCAGCACCTGGCCGTGCTCCATATCATCGCGCTCTACCACCGCATCAAGTCCGATCCGCACGCGGACGTGCAGCCGCGCACCTTCCTGTTCGCCGGCAAGGCCGCGCCCGGCTACCACTACGCCAAGCTGATGATCCGCTTCGTCACCTCGGTAGCGGGCGTGGTCAACCGCGACCCCCAGGTGCGTGACCGCCTGAAGGTGGTGTTCCTGCCCAACTTCAACGTCACCCACGGCCAGAAGATCTACCCCGCCGCCGACCTCTCCGAGCAGATCTCGCTGGCCGGCAAGGAGGCTTCCGGCACCGGCAACATGAAGTTCGCGATGAACGGCGCCATCACCATCGGCACCATGGATGGCGCCAATATCGAGCTGCGCGACGCCATCGGCGCCGACAACTTCTTCCCGTTCGGCCTCAACGCGTCCGAGGTCTACGCGCTCAAGGCCGCGGGCTACCACCCCTCCACCTATTACGACAGCAGCCCCGAACTGCGCGCCGTGGTGGACCTGATCCAGCACGGCTTCTTCTCGAAGGGCGACGCCGCCGTGTTCCGCCCCCTGTTCGACGGCCTGCTCCAGCACGACCCCTACCTGCTGATGGCCGACTTCGCCTCCTACCTGCACTGCCAGCAGCAGGTCTCGGCCGCCTACGGCGACCCCGAGCGCTGGCAGCGCATGTCCGTGCTCTCCAGCGCGCGCTCCGGGCAGTTCTCGTCCGACCGGGCGATCGAGCAGTACTGCAAGCGCGTCTGGCACGCGCAGGCGGTGCCGGTGTGCCTGCTGCACCGGTCGAGCGGGCAGGTGCAGGGCGCCCGCCGCGCGGAGGCCGACGGCATCGGCACCTTCAGCGAGCGCTGCGGGGGCAGCGGATCGTAAATGCTCTCAACGGCGGCGGGCGCGGTAGTTTCTACAAGCGGGCGGGCACCTTATACACAACCCGGCCCCGCCGGGCCGCCCGCCCCGCCGCCAGCCCCCGCCGGCCACGACGCGGCGCGCCCGTCACGCAGTGCAGCATGCTGGCACGGAGTTCGCATTGCTGAAGCCGCGCGATTTTCTGGCGCCCTTCGCATCCCGGGTTGTTCGCTCGCCATCCGCCGGCTTCTGACTGCGCGGGTCGGTGGTCCCGGTGGTCCCGGTGGTCCCGGTGGTCTCATTTGCGACGGCGCCCTGCGCAGGCAAGACAAGAAGAACGAACCCGGCGCATGGCGGCAGGCAAGCCCGCCCGCGCGTTCGTTTCCAACCGACCTGGAAGCGGAGTCTCATCTTGAACGCGAACATCCTGTTTGTGGCGGCAGAGGCGCATCCCCTGGCAAAGACCGGCGGGCTGGCAGATGTGGTGGGCGGACTGGCGCAGGCGCTGCATCAGCGCGGCGCCGATGTCACGATCCTGATGCCCGGTTATCCCCGGGCCATGGCGGCGGCAAAGCACCTGCGCAGCCTCGGCGCGATCCGGCTGCCGATGGCGCTGCCGCCCGGCCACAGCCCGGCGCGGCTGCTGGAGGGCCAGGCGCCGGACAGCGGCGTGCGCGTGGTGCTGCTGGACTGCCCATCGCTCTACGACCGCCCCGGCTCGCTCTATGTGGACGCCACCGGGCGAGACTTCTGCGACAACGCCCAGCGCTTCGCCGCGCTGGCCCACGCCGCCACACTGGTCGCCGCCGGCGAGACGCCGCTGCCCGCGCCCCAACTGGTCCACGCGCACGACTGGCATGCGGCGCTCACGCCACTGCTGATGCGCGCGCGCGGCCTGCCGGTGCCCACGGTGGCCACCATCCACAACCTCGCCTTCCAGGGTGTGTTCCCGATGGAATGCGCCCCCGCGCTGGGCCTGCCGCCGGCCTGCCTGACGCCGGACGGCATCGAGTTCTGGGGCAAGCTCAATTTCCTGAAGGCCGGCATCCGCTACGCGGACCGCGTGACCACGGTGAGCCACACCTACGCGCGCGAGATCCTCACCGAACCCTTCGGCCATGGGCTGGACGGCTTGCTGCGCCACCGCGCCGACGTGCTCGGCGCCATTCCCAACGGCGTGGACACGGACGCGTGGTCGCCCCACGCCGACCGCCTGCTGCCGCAGCGCTACGACGCCCGCGACCTCGCCGGCAAGCGCGCCTGCAAGGCCGCGCTCCAGGCCCGCCATGGCCTGCCGCAGGCGCCGGACCGGCCCCTGATCGCCATGGGCAGCCGGCTCACGCACCAGAAAATGGCCGATGTGGCGGTGCTGGCGATGGAGGCCGCGCTGCGCCGCCATGACGATGTGCAGTTCGTGGTGCTGGGCTGCGGCGACCCGGCGCTGGAGGCGGCGTACCGCGCGCTCGGCGCCCGCCACCCGGACCGCGTGGGCATCTCCATCGGCTATCGCGAAGAAGACGCCCACCTGCTCCACGCCGGCGCGGACGCCCTGCTGCACGGCAGCCGCTTCGAGCCGTTCGGTCTCACGCCGGTCTACGCCATGCGCTACGGCACGGTGCCCATCGTCTCGCGCGTGGGCGGCATGGCCGACACCGTGCGCGACGTTGGCGAAGTCGGCGAGGACACCGCGCCCGCCCCACGCGCCACCGGTATCGTGTTCGATGGCGAATCGGTCGAAACGATGGGCGCCGCCATCGCGCGCGCACTAGACTGGTTCCACCGCCCCCGCCACTGGCGCGCGATGCAGCGCGCCGGCATGCAGACGGAGTTCGGCTGGGGGAGCCCGGCACAGCAGTATCTGGCGATGTACCGCGCGCTGGCGCCGGCCCTCGCCAACATGCCTGCCCCCGTGCCTGCCGCCGTGCCCGCCCTGCAGCCGGAAGCCATGGCGGCTCCCGCCGCGCGCCCGTCGCGCGTCCGCCGTCCCTCCCCGACCACGCCTGCCGTGGAACCGGTCACATCGGGCCTGCCGGCCTGAAGGTAGCGCA
Source organism: Cupriavidus campinensis (assembly GCF_905397395.1). Classification (GTDB taxonomy): domain Bacteria; phylum Pseudomonadota; class Gammaproteobacteria; order Burkholderiales; family Burkholderiaceae; genus Cupriavidus; species Cupriavidus campinensis. Next base: position 14,254 of record NZ_CAJPVH010000017.1, on the reverse strand, counting down.
CCATGATGTATGCCATGCCCGCGCCCGGCTCCGGCGCCCGGCCCGTCTCCCCGGTTCCGCAATGGCAGACGCTTGGCGCGGACACGCGCCTGCTGCCGTGTGACGATGAAGGCGCCGAGGCATACCGCTTCGGCCCCGTGCGGCTGGCCGATGGCCGCGTGCGCTTCCGCCTCTGGGCGCCGGACGCCGCCGCGCAGGACCAGCCCGTGCGGCTCGAAGTGGCCGGCATGACGCCAGTGATGATGGCGCCCACCGAACACGGCTGGTTCGAAGCCGTGACCGCCTGCTGCGACGGCGCGCGCTACTGGTTCCGGCTCGACGACGGCACCATCGTGCCGGACCCTGCCTCCCGGCTCCAGGCCGACGACGTGCACGGCGCCAGCGTGCTGTGCCAGCCGGCCGAGCCGTTCCCGTGGCAGCACACCGAGTGGCGCGGGCGCCCCTGGCACGAGGCCGTCATCTATGAAATGCACGTGGGGCTGGCCGGCGGCTACGCCGGGGCCACCGCGCAGTTGCACCGGCTGGCCGCGCTGGGCTTCACCACCATCGAACTGATGCCGCTGGCCGAGTTTCCCGGCGCGCGCAACTGGGGCTATGACGGCGTGCTGCCGTTTGCGCCCGAGCGCAGCTATGGCACGCCGGACGAACTCCGCACGCTGGTCGACACCGCGCACGGCCTGGGCATGATGGTGCTGCTCGATGTGGTCTACAACCACTTCGGCCCCGAGGGCAACTACCTGCACCGCTACGCCAGCCCGTTCTTCCGCACCGACCGCCAGACCCCCTGGGGGCCGGCCATCGACTTCCGGCGCCCGGAGGTGCGGCGCTTCTTTGGCGAGAGCGCGCGCTACTGGCTCGAATCGTTCCGCTTCGACGGCCTGCGGCTGGACGCCGTGCATGCCATCGAGGACGAAGGCTGGCTGCCGCAGCTGGCGCACGACCTGCGCCAGTGCCTGCCGGGCCGCCATCTGCACCTGGTGCTGGAGAACGACCACAACGACGCGGCGCTGCTGGCTGCCGGCTACGACGCCCAGTGGAACGACGACGCCCACCACGCGCTGCACGTGCTGCTGACCGGCGAGCACGACGGCTACTACAAGGAGTACCACGCCAGCCTGCCCGAGAGCGTGGCGGTAAAGGTGGGCGACGACAAGGCGGCCAGCACGCCGCCGATCCGCCACCTCGCCCGGGTACTGGCCGAAGGCTTCGCGTGGCAGGGCGAGGTGTCGCCCCACCGCTCCGGCGACGAAAACGGCCCGCTGCAGGGCCGCGAGGTGCGGCGCGGCCAGCCCAGCGCGCATCTGCCGCCCACGGCCTTCGTCACCTTCCTCCAGAACCACGACCAGACCGGCAACCGCGCCTTCGGCGAGCGGCTGGCCAGCCTGGCCGAGCCGGACGCGCTGCGCGCCGCCGTGGCGCTGCAACTGCTCTGCCCGCAGATCCCGCTCGTTTTCATGGGCGAGGAGCACGGCGCACGCACGCCATTCCTGTACTTCACCGATCACCCGCCCGAACTGGCCCGGGCCGTGCGCGACGGCCGCCGGCGCGAATTTGCGGCGTCCGAAGCCTTCCGCGACGACACCCGCTCGGCACAGATCGCCGATCCCAACGCGCCGGAGACCTTCGAAGCCTCCCGCCCGATCTGCGACGACACCGACGGCTATTGCCGCGCGTGGAACCACTACTACGGCGAGCTGCTGTCCATCCGCCGCAACGAGCTGATGCCGCGCCTGCGCAACGCCCGCGCCGATGGCGTGACCGTGCTGGGCGACAAAGCCCTTGTGGCGCGCTGGCGGCTGGGCGACGGCAGCCGGCTGTCGATCTGGCTGAATCTGGGCGAGGAGCCCGTGGTGGTGGACTGCGAAGGCGGTGGCGGCGGCGCGATGATCCACGCCAGCCAGCCCGGCGCCATCGCCACGCTGGCTGCCGGCACGCTGCCGGAACACTGCTGCGTGACCTGCCTGCAACGCCCATGACCGACCTCGACCACGCCGGCGTGCCGCGCGCCACCGCGCGCCTCCAGCTGCACGCGGGGTTCACCTTCGCCGATGCCGAGGCGCTGGTGCCCTATTACGCCGGGCTGGGCGTCAGCCACCTGTATCTATCGCCGGTCACCACGGCGCGCCCCGGCTCCACCCACGGCTACGACGTCACCGATTTCACGCAGGTCAACCCGGAACTGGGCGGCGAAGCTGGCCTGCTGGCGCTGGCCACGCGCGCCCGCGCGGCGGGGCTGGGTCTGGTGGTGGACATCGTGCCGAACCATATGGCTGCCGATGCCACGCACAACGGCTGGTGGCGCGACGTGCTCGCGCACGGCCAGCGCAGCGCCCATGCGCAATATTTCGACATCGACTGGCAGCCGGCCGACCCCGCGCTGCACGGCAAGGTGCTGCTGCCGATCCTCGGCGACCCCTACTGGGACACGCTGGCCTCGGGCGCGCTCCGGCTGGAGCGGCCCCCGGGCGGGCCGGCCACGCTGCGTTATGGCGACCACAGCCTGCCGCTGGCCGAGCCGATGCCCGAGCCGATGCCCGACATGGCTGCGCCGGGCGACCCGAGCACTCCCGAGGGCCTGCACGCGCTGCTGGAGCGCCAGCACTACCGGCTGGCGTGGTGGCGCACCGGCGCCGCCGAGCTGAACTGGCGGCGCTTTTTCGAGATCACCGAGCTGGTTGGCGTGAGGGAGGAAAACGCGGACGTGTTCGAGGCCGTCCACGCGCTGGCCTTCCGCCTCTATGCCGAAGGCTGGGTGGACGGGCTGCGCGTGGATCATGTCGATGGGCTGGCCGACCCGGCGGGCTACTGCCGGCGCCTGCGCGCCCGGCTGGACCTGCTGCGCCCCGGCCGCCCCGCCGAGGGCGCCCGCGCGCACCCGTGGATCGTGGTGGAAAAGATCCTGGGCGAGGACGAACCGCTGCCCGCCGACTGGGGCGTGGACGGCACCACCGGCTACGACTTCATGGACGAGGTGGCTGCCGTGCTCCACGACGCCAGCGGCGAAGGCGCGCTGAACATGCTGTGGATGCGCATCAGCGGCGACAGCCGGCCCTACCCGGACTATGTGAAGTCGGCCCGCCACCGCGTGATCGCCCGGCACCTCGTGGCCGAGATCGACGCGATCTGCACGCGCCTGCACGCGCTGGCGCGCTCGGCACCGGCCACGCGCGACCTCAGCGCTCACGCACTGCGCCACGCGCTGACCGCCTTCCTCGCCGCAGTGCCGGTTTATCGCAGCTACTACACCGCCTCGCCACATGGCGCGGACCCAGATGCGCGGGCCTTCGACGACGCCATGGTCGCCTCTGCCGCCGCGCAGGCGCGCACCCACCTCGCCCCGGACGAGGCGGCGGCGCTCGACTTCCTGCTCGGCTGCCTGCAAGGCGATGCCGGGGCGGACACCCCAGCCGACACCCCAGCGGACACCCCGGCCAGCGCCATCCGCACCCGGCTGCAACAGGTCATGCCAGCGCTGGCGGCCAAGTCCACGGAAGACACCGCCTTCTATCGCTACGGCCGGCTGCTGTCCCGTAACGAAGTGGGCAGTTTTCCCGGCACGCTGGCGCTGGCGCCGGAACGGTTCCACGCGCGCATGGCGCACCGCCAGGCGCACTGGCCGCACGCGATGCTGACCGTGGCCACGCACGACCACAAGCGCGGCGAGGACGCGCGCATGCGGCTGGCGGTACTGAGCGAGATGGCCGGGACGTGGGCCGAGGCCGTGGCCGGCTGGGAAGCGCAGATCGGCCCGCTGCTGGTGGCCTCCCCCAAGGGGCCGGACGGCACCGACCGCGCGATGCTCTACCAGACGCTGCTGGGCGCCTGGCCGGCGGAGCCCGGCGCGCTGGCGAGCGAGGACGCCCAGCGCGAGTTCATCGCCCGCATTCTGGCGTGGCAGCGCAAGGCCATCCGCGAAGCCAAGCGCCACGGGAGCTGGACCCATCCCGACGAGGCCTACGAGGCCGCCTGCGAAGCCTTCCTGGCGGCGCTTGGCATGGGTGCGAAAGACAGTGGGGAAGACAGCGTGCTGGAGCATATCGGCCGCTTCGCGGACCGCATCGGCCCGGCCGCCGCGCTCAACAGCCTTGCCCAGACGCTGCTCGCGCTGACGGCGCCCGGCGTGCCGGACTGCTATCAGGGCAACGAGGGCTGGGACTTCAGCCTTGTCGATCCCGACAACCGGCGCCCGCCGGACTACGCGCTGCTTCAGGCGCGCCTGGAATGCCGGGCCGGCTGGGCGCAGTGGCTGGCGCGCTGGCGCGATGGCCGCATCAAGCAGCAGTTGATCCGGTCGGTGCTGGCGTACCGGGCCGAACAGCCGGCGCTGTTCAGCCGGGGCGAGTACACCGCGCACGCGGCCACCGGCAAGCTGGCGCCGCAGGTGCTGGCGTTCTCGCGCCGCTGCGGGCCGGTGGAAGCGATGGTCATCGTGACGCGGCTGGCCGCCGCCCATGTGGACCCGGCGCTACCCCGCATTCCGCCCCATTGCTGGGGCGACACCGCGCTGCATGCCGAGGGGGATTGGGTCGATGTGCTGACCGGCCACGCGGTGCCGTCCCACGCGGGCTATGTGCGCGTGAAGGACGCGCTGGCCAGCCTGCCGGTGGCGCTGCTGGTGCGGGCTTGAATCGACAACCGGCCCGCACCCTCTCACCCTAGCGCCGCCTCAGTTGCACCAGCCCCGCCATCGTCGCCGCCGCGCCCACCATCAGCGCCGTCGTCAGCAGCGGATGCCGGGCCGACGTCGTGTACGGGCAGGACTGGATCGCCTTGCGGTTGCCAGTGCGCTCCCGCAGGCAGTTGCCAGCCTCGTAGAGCGTGTTGTCCTCGCGCGGGCCGGCCGGGTCGCGCGTCTGCTGGGCGCGGCTCATGAAGCGGCTCATGAAGCGGTCGAACGCGTGCGGCGCATGGTAGGCGGCGGCGGAGAATGCCTTGGCGGAGGCGCCCACGAACATGTCCCGGCGCGGGTGCGCGGCGGCGAACAGGATCGCGTCGGCGGCCATCGCGGGGTCATAGAGCGGCGCCGCCAGTTTCGGCTCCACGTGCAGGAAGTTCTTGGCGTGGCTGACCATCGGCGTCTCCAGCCCGGCGGGCTTGATCAGCGTCACCGAGATGGGCGCCTTTTCCTGCTCCAGTTCCAGCCGCAGCGTGTCCGTGAAACCCTTGATGGCGTGCTGGGAGGCCGCATAGGCACCCTGCAGCGGCATGGCGCAGTCGGACGCCTCGCTGCCCATGTTGATGATCGCCCCGCCATGCTGGCGCAGGTGCGCGGCCGCGGCCAGCGAGCCGTGCACCACGCCCCAGTAGTTGGTGTCGAACAGGCGGCGCTGGTCTTCCAGCGGCACGTCGTCATGGCGGCCGAAGATGGTCACGCCGGCATTGTTGACCCAGGTGTCGAAGCCGCCGAACCGCGCGATGGCCGCCTCCGCCAGCTGGGCCACGTCGTCCTGGTTGCCCACGTCGGTCTTGACGGTAATGACCTCGGTCCCGTGTTCGCGCAACTCCTCGGCCAGTTTGTGCAGCACGTCCTCGCTGCGCGCCGCCAGCACGAGCCGGGCGCCGGCGGCAGCCGCCTTGCGCGCGGTGATCAGGCCCACGCCGCTGGTGGCACCCGTCAGCACGATGACCTGCGAGCCAATTGGTTTCAGGGGTCTCATTTCCGTGTCGTCCTCTGCGCCCGGTTCGGATGGGATGCGGCGCGCGGGCATCCGGGCTGCTGCGGGCGCACTGTTGACGCTGACGACACTGTGGCGTGTCTCCCCTGTCGAGTCCGCAAGTCCCGTTCCCGGCTGGCGGCGGCGACACGCCGATGTGCGGCGCAGCATCGGGGGTCAGGAATTACAACAACGGGTAAGCGGCGCCGTGTAGGACGGCTCCCGCTTTCGCAAGCGGCGTGTGCTGCATAAGCTGAAAGCCGCAGCCCCGCCGCCTCCGAAGGACACACCATGGCTCAACCTACCCGTGCCACCCGTGCCGCCGACCCCGCTCCGGACGCCGCCGAACCGCTCGGCAAATACCGGCGCAAGCGCGACTTCGCGGCCACGCCGGAGCCCAGCGGGGGCAAGGCAGCCAAGGGAACCAAGACCGCCCGCAAGCGCGCGGCGCCGGCGCTGTCCTTCGTGGTCCAGAAACACGCCGCGCGGCGGCTCCACTACGACTTCCGGCTCGAACTGGACGGCACGCTGAAGAGCTGGGCGGTGCCCAAGGGGCCGAGCTACGACCCGGCCGACAAGCGCATGGCCGTGCACGTGGAGGACCACCCGCTCGATTACGCCAACTTCGAGGGCGTGATTCCGGCCGGACACTACGGCGCCGGCACGGTGATCGTGTGGGACCGGGGCACCTGGGTGCCCGACGGCGACCCGGCCGCCGCCCATCGCGCCTATCGGGACGGCAAGCTCAAGTTCGAACTGCGCGGGGAGAAGCTCAAGGGCCACTGGACCCTCGTACGCATGCGCGGCAAGCGCCAACGTGACGACCAACGCGACGACCAGCGCGACAACAACGGCTGGCTGCTGATCAAGGAGCGCGACGAGTACGCGCAGGCCGCGTCGGCCTTCAATGTGGTGGACGCCATGCCGGACAGCGTGCTGGCCGGCACGGCCAGGGCGGCGAAGAAGGCTGCAAAGAAGGCACCGGCCAAATCGGCCAAGTCAGCAGCCGCCAAGAAGGCCAAGGCCCGCGACCTCCCCGCCCTGCCCGAGGGCGCCAAGAAAGCCAAGCTGCCACTGGCGCTGGCACCCCAGCTCGCCACGCTGGTGGAGAAGGCACCGGCCGACAGCAGCCAGTGGCAGTACGAGATCAAGTTCGACGGCTACCGCGTGCTGGCCCGGATCGATGGCGACGACGTGCGCCTGTTCACGCGGCAGGGCAACGACTGGACGTCGAAGCTGCGCGCCCTGGCGGCGGAGATCCGCACGCTGGGCCTGCCCGACGGCTGGCTGGACGGCGAGATCGTGGTGGTGGACGCGCAGGGCATCACCGACTTCCAGGCGCTGCAGAACGCGTTCGAGACCTCGCGCGCGGACGCCATCCAGTTCTACGCCTTCGACCTCCCCTACTACGCCGGCCACGACCTGCGCGCCGTGCCGCTGGACCAGCGCCGGCTGCTGCTGCGCCGGCTGTTCGAGGCCAACACCGCGCCCCGGCTCCATTTCAGCGAGAGCTTCGAGGCCAGCCCGGACGAGATGCTCGCTGCCGCCTGCCGCATGAAGCTGGAAGGCGTGATCGGCAAGCGCAACGACGCGCCCTACGTCAGCACGCGCGCCAACACGTGGATCAAGCTCAAATGCACGCTGCGGCAGGAGTTCGTGATCGGCGGCTTTACCGACCCGAAGGGCAGCCGCAGCGGGCTCGGCGCCCTGCTGCTGGGCGTGCACGACGCGCAGGGCAAGCTGCGCTACGCCGGCAACGTCGGCACCGGCTTCGACACCGCGATGCTCGGCACGCTGCGCAAGCAGCTCGACCCGCTGGTGACGGACGCCCCGCCGTTCGACGACCTGCCGCGCGGCATTCGCGGCCACTGGGTCAAGCCAAAGCTGGTAGCGGAGGTGTCCTTCGGCGCCTGGACCAGGGAGGGCCGCGTGCGGCATGCGGTGTTCCACGGCCTGCGCACGGACAAGCCGGCCGGCGCGGTCTCGGTAGAGAAGCCGGCGGCGGCGGCGAAATCGGCCAAGTCGGCAGCAAAGAAAGCCCCGGCCAGGAAAGCCCCGGCCAAGGAGACCATCGGCAAGATCGTCGTCAGCCATGCGGACCGGGTCATCGACACCTCCACCGGGCTGACCAAGGGCGACCTCGTGCGCTACTACGCCAGCGCGGCCGGGCTGATGCTGCCCTACCTCAAGGGCCGGCCGATTGCACTGGTGCGCGCGCCGTCCGGCGTGGAGGGCGAGCAGTTCTTCCAGCGCCATGGCGACACCCTCAAGATCGATGGCGTGCGCCCGCTCGACCCCAAGCTCTGGCCCGGCCATCCGCCGCTGCTGGAGATCGCCACGGAGGCCGCCATCGTGGCGGTGGCGCAGCTCAATGTGGTGGAGTTTCACACCTGGAACGCGGTGGCGCGCAGCCTCGACAAGCCGAACCGGATCATTTTCGACATCGACCCCGGCGAGGGCGTGAAATGGCCGGCCATCCAGGAGGCCGCCGCGCTGACCAAGGGGCTGCTGGACGAACTGGGGCTGCAAAGCTTCCTGAAAACCAGCGGCGGCAAGGGCCTGCACGTGGTGGTGCCGCTGGCGCCGCGGGCGAACTGGGGCTGGGAGCCGGTGCGGGACTTCGCCCAGGCCGTGGTGCAGCACATGGCGGCCACTATTCCGGACCGTTTCGTGGCCAAGAGCGGGCCGCGCAACCGGGTTGGCAAGATTTTCATCGATTACCTGCGCAACGGTGTCGGGGCTACCACGGCTGCCGCGTTCTCGGCACGTGCGCGGCCCGGGCTGGGCGTGTCCGTGCCGGTGGCCTGGGAGGAGCTGGGCGACCTGACCTCGGCGGCGCACTGGACCATCGCCAACGTGGGCCCGCGCCTTGAGGAAATGGCCCGGCATGACCCGTGGGCCGGGCACGACGCCGTGCGCCAGACGCTGACCCAGGCCAGCAGGCGGCTGGCCGGGTCCTGAGCGCCGGCCGGACCACCCCGAACCCCACTCGCCCGCTCCGGTCAGCTGTCCGGCTCCGTATGTCCGGCTCCGTATGTCCGGCTCCGTATGTCCGGCTCCGTCTGTCAGCGTCTCGGCATGTGCGGCACGCTTCTTGCCAGTCCCATCGGAAAACCCCCGCCGACGCCGGCACACAAGACGAGGCAAATCCGATGAGACATCTTCCTGATCCATGGTTCTCCAACGACTTCTGGCAACGCGCCGTGCTGGGCGGGCTGACGTTGGCACTGGCCTTCCTGCTGGTCTCCACCGCCGAGGCCAAGCTCCCTCCCCCCACCGCTGAACAACAGCAGGCAGCCGAGGCCAAGAAGGCCAAGGAAGCCGAGGAAGCCAAGGTGCAGGCGGCTCAACTGGCCCAGGTGCAGGACAAACTGGCCGCCCGCTTCGGCAAGGGCCCCAGCGCGGGCGGGCAGACCCCGGAGAGCAAGTTGCCGCAAAAGGCGGTCGAGGCACCCGGCTCGGCAGGCCCGCAAGGCGGCACCTCGCCCAGCGCGGAAGCGCATAGCGGCGAGGCGCAGCGCAAATGACGGCCACTCGAACTGCCAATCACACGTGAATTTATCGCCACTTTTCAAGCCTGAACGGCGCATGTCGAAACTACAACGGAACCGGGCTGTATGCAGGTAATTATTACAATACGATCCTTATTCCCGACACCTGACGCCGCGTCTCCGGCACGTCCGGCCGGCCTTGCCACGCGTGGCGCACTCCGGGCATCCGTCTTCACTATCGCGGCCGATCCTGCCGCCTGCCAGCCATGAACGCCTCGACCGCCCACACCAGCCGGCGCCCGCTGATTCTCAACGTGGAGGATCGTGAGGGACCGCGCTACGTCAAGAGCCGGATCCTGCACCGGGCCGACTTCTCCGTGCTGGAAGCGTCGACCGGCCAGGCCGCGCTGTCGCTGGTCCGCCAGCACACCCCGGACCTCGTGCTGCTGGGCACCCAGTTGCCCGACGTGGACGGGCTGGAAGTCTGCCGCCTGATCAAGAACGACCCGCAAAGCGCGCGTACGCTGGTGCTGCTGACGTCACCCGGCGTCTCGGATTCCCACCGGCGCGTGCAAGCCCTTAACGGCGGTGCCGACAGCTTCCTGATCGAGCCAGTGGAGTCCGAGGAACTGGTTTCCAGCATCAACGCCCTGTTGCGCATGCGCGGGGCCGAGGATGCCTTCCGTCGCACCTCACAGGCGCTGCACGAGAACGAGGACCTGTTCCGCCAGTTGGCGGAGGCGCTGGCCGATGTGGTCTGGATTCTCGACCCCACCACCGGGCGCTTCCTGTTCGTCAGCCCCTCGTTCGAATCGCTCTGGGGCCGTCCGGCGCAATCGGTGCTGCAAGACCCGCACCGCTGGCTCGAATGGGTACTGCCCGAGGAACGCTCGCGCATGGAAGCCGAATGGCAGAGCATGCTGCGCGACGGCCGGCTGGACACCGAATTCCAGCTCGAACGCCCTAACGGCGAGATCCGCGAAGTCCATATGCGCGCCTTCCCGGTGCGCGGCGCGGATGGCCGCTGCCTGCGCGTGGCGGGCATCTGCCAGGATGTAACGCGCCACAAGCGCGCCGAGCGCACGCTGCATAACGAGGAACGCCGCAAGGACGAATTCCTCGCCATGCTGGCCCACGAACTGCGCAACCCGCTGGCGCCGATGCGCAGCGCGGTAGACATGCTCCAGCAGTTCTCCCCGAGCCGCGAGGACATGTTCCGCGCGCGCGACATCATCGGCCGGCAGCTGCATCACCTCACCCGGCTGGTGGACGAACTGCTCGACGTGTCCCGCTTCAACCAGGGCAAGATCACGCTGCGGCGGGATCTGGTGGAGTTGCGCGGCGCGCTGAACACGGCCGTGGAGACTGTGCGCCCGCTGCTGGAGGAACGCCAGCACGCGCTGCGGCTGTCGCTGCCCGAGCAGCCGCTGCCGATTCGCGGCGACATGGTGCGCCTGACCCAGATCTTCGCCAACCTGCTGCATAACGCCGCCAAGTACACGCCCGAGGGCGGCACGCTGGCCGTGGAGGCCGCCGCGGCCGATGGCAAGGTGATCGTGCGCGTGAGCGACAACGGCGCCGGGCTCTCCCCGTCGCTGCAACGGCAACTGTTCGATCCACTGGCGCCGGAGTCCGGCAACCCGCTGGAGGAGATGCCGACCCCGGACGCCACCTCGATCGGCGCAGCCAATCTCGCGGCCAGCCCGGCCCCGGGCCTGAACGCGCTGCACGCCGAGCACGATGACCGGCACGGCGACGCGCCCCGGCCGTGCGAGCCTGCCTCGGACAACGAAGCCTTTGCCACGCGCGAGGGCGCCGGCATCGGCCTGACGCTGGTGCAGAAGCTGGTCACGCTGCATGGCGGCCGGGTCAGCGCCGAGAGCCCGGGCCGCAACCTGGGCAGCACCTTCGTCGTGGAACTGCCCGTGGAACCGTGGCAGAACTGGCACCCGCCGACCGGGAAAGCGCGCCCGCAGCCGGGCGCCGCGCACACCATCATGCTGGTTGATGACAACGCCGATGCGCTGGAGGCCATGACCATGACGCTGGAGACGCTCGGCCACACCGTGGTGACGGCGCCCGACGGCCAGAGCGCCGTGGCGTGCGCGGCCAGCGTGCGGCCGGACGTGGTGCTGCTGGACCTGGGCATGCCGACCATGGACGGCTTCGAGACCGCGCGCCGGCTGCGCGAGATTCCCGAACTGCGCCACGCGCGCATCGTGGCGCTGACCGGCTTCGGCCAGCCCGACGACCGCCGGCGCACCCGCGCGGCGGGGTTCGACCTGCATCTGGTCAAACCCGCCGACCTCGGTGCCCTGACCCGCATGCTCGATGAACTAGACGCCTGACCAAGGAGCCTCATGCTGGATCTGCCCCTGCCCCTGCCCCTGCACCTGCACATCACGCCCGAGCCCGATATCGTGCCCCCGAAACCCGAGGCCCCGCCGCCGGAGCCGCCGCCGGGTCCGCCCGAGCCGGTCAGCGATCCGCCCCCGGGCGATCTCCCGCCCCCACCGCCGCAGCGCGCCTAGGGCCACCGGGGCATGTCCCGCATCATCTGGAAGGGGGCCATCAGCTTTGGCCTCGTCAATATCCCGGTCGCGCTGAAGGCTGCCTCGCGCAGCCACACGCTTGACCTCGACCTGCTGGACCAGCGCGACATGGCGCCGGTGGGCTACCAGCGCATCAACAAGCACACCGGCAAGGTCATCGACAACGAGCACATCGTCAAGGGCTACCAGTACGAGAAGGACGAGTACGTGCTGCTGAGCGACGAGGATTTCCGGCAGGCCAATGTCGAGGCCACGCAGACGGTGGATATCGTCAGCTTCGTGGAGGCGGACAGCATTCCGCCCTACTACTTCGACACCCCCTACTACCTGGAGCCGGACAAGCGCGGCGAGCGCGGCTACGCGCTCTTGCACGAGACCCTGCGCAAGACCGGCCGCGCCGCGCTGGCGCTGGTGGTGCTGCGCAACCGCCAGCACCTGGCGGCGCTGCTGGTGGTGGGCAAGGCGCTGGTGCTGAACACGATGCGCTTTGCGGACGAGGTGGTGCCAATCGAGGATCTGAGTCTCCCCAAGGGGGGCAAAGGCAAGGCGGCGAGCCCGCGCGAGGTGACCATGGCCACCAAGCTGGTGGAGGACATGAGCGAGGACTGGAAGCCCGAGCAATACCGCGACACCTATCGCGACGATTTGATGGCCCGCATCCACGCCAAGATCAAGGCCGGCAAGACGCACCTGCTGACGCCGGCATCCGAGGAGGCGGCGCCGAGCGGCAAGGGCGCCAAGGTTATCGACATGATGGCGCTGCTCAAGCAGAGCATCGGCCACCGTGGGCACGCGGGCGTACGGCCGGCTACCCGCAACGCGGATCTTCAGGACGACGAGGAAGAGGAAGGCGACAACAAGCCGGCGCGGAAGAAGACGGCGGCGAAGAAGGCATCGGCCAAGAAAACGGCGACAAAGAAAGCGGCGCCGAAGAAAGCCGCAGCCAGAAAGGCCGCTCCCGCCAAAAAGCGCAAAGCGGCTTGACCTGGGTCAACGCCGCAAGAGCCCCAAAAAGAGCCGCGGTACGTGGGATGACCGCGGCTCCGCGCAGAGGGCGACGACGAGGTCGCCACGCAAAAACTAGCGCGTGTACATAAACGGCGTGTGCATTAACGCGACGACACCTTCAGGTTGTCGCGCACCGAACTCACACCCTCCACCGACCGCACGGTCTCCAGCGCCATCTCGTGCTGGTCCTTCGTCGGCACCGTGCCGGTCAGGGCCACCACGCGGTCCTTGGTCTTCACGTGGATGCCGGTGGACTTGAGATCCTTGGTGGCCAGCAGCTTGGTCTTGACCTTGGTGGTCAGCGCGCTGTCCGTGACGGCCTGCTTGGTGTTGTCCACGCCCTTGTCCACACTGGCATCCAGCTTGGCGTCAGTGGTAGCGGCGGGACGCTTTTCCTTGTCACCCTCGGTATGGCCAGGCATGCCCGGCGCATTGTTGGCCGGCGGGGCCGCGCTGTTGTCGCTGCGGACGCCGGTGTCGGCCACCTTGATAAAGCCGCCGCCCCCCATCTCCAGGGCATGCGCGCCACCCGCAGCGGCGAGCGCGGCGGTCATCAATGCAATACGCAGGGTCTGTGCTGTCTTCATGCTCGATCTCCTTTTCGTGGAAGTGACAGCCACTGTTCCGCACATCGCGTGCCAGATCGGCCAAATGACGCGTGGACGGGGCCTGGCGGCGATTTCGAGCCCCGGGACGGCGTGGGCGCATCGCCCGACCGGTAAAAACACGGCACGCGTTGTAAATCGGCGCACATGGGGAGCCACGCATGCGTTACCTGTATGTCTGACAGATGCCATACCCCCGACATTCGCGGCCCCGGCGGGGATGGCACGGCCATTGCAACTCTGGGCCTGCGGCAGCCTCGCCGCGCGACATGGAGACTAGCAATGGGACAGCAGCAACAGGGGAACCAATCCCAACCGGGCCAGAAGCAGCAAGAGCAGCAGCAACCCGGCCAGCGCGGTAACCAGCAAGGTGGCAGCCAGGACCAACAACGCGAAGGCGGGGGCCAGATGGGCAACCAGGACCAACGCGGTGGTCAGCAGCAACAGGAGTCCGGCCGTCAAGGCCAGCAGGGCGGACAACAGGGCGGCCAGCAAGGACAACAAGGCCAGCAAGGTGGCCAGAAGGACCAGGACAAGAGCCGCCAGCCGTAAGTCGGCGCCCTCTTCGTTTTTTCTTCGTTTTTCCGGACCCCGCGCGGCATTTCCACGGTTGCCGCAGCGCGCTGAAATCAAGGCGCGGCAGATGAACGGGGTCCACCGCCGGGGCACTCGCAAGGGTGCCCCGGCGTCTTTCTTACCATCCTCTATATATAGGCAGCTTGCCCGGACCAAGCCTGGACCAAGCGTCAGGCGAGCCGGCTGGCCACGCGCCCGATGGCCTGCCGCCATACCTCGCGGTCGCGCGCCAGGTAGTCGGCCGCCTGCGCGCCAGTGAGCGCCAGCGGCTCGGCGCCATCCTGCCCGAGGCGTTGCTGCAGTGCCGGCGTGCGCAGCAGCCGCGTGAAGCGGTCCGCCAGCGCCGCGCAGGCGCGCGCCGGCATGCT
>NZ_CAJPVH010000016.1 GCF_905397395.1 Cupriavidus campinensis | reverse complement strand
CCGGCCGGCATGCTCTCGCGCCAGGACCAGCGCGCGGGGCGGCGCGGTCCGCCGCGCATTCCCGGCCTGACCGTGCGGCCCGCCGCGCGTGGACAGGCCCCGGTCGGCGAGTACAGCGTGGCCACCGACCTGCCGGACCGCAACGCGTTCGCGCGCTGGCTCGACCAGACCATCGCCCATGCCCGGCTCTCCGAGACCGGCTGCGCGGTGCTGCTGATCCATATTGCCGATTTCCGCGAGGTGGACGAAGTATTCGAGGTGCGCGCCGACGACATCCTCGCCCAGGACGCCGGCGCGCTGGCGCAGGCCGCGCTGGAGCCGCACGATTTCCTGGCCCGGCTGGCGCGCGACGAATTTGCGGTGGGTGTACCGGAACTGGTGCAGCACAGCCGGGCCCATGAACTGGGCTCGCGCGTGCTCGGTTCCCTGGCCGAGTTCGTGGCGGCGCGGGGCCTGCAGATGCAGATCGGCGTGAATATCGGCATCGCCATCTATCCGCGCGACGCGCAGACCTCCGAGGCGCTGATGCAGGCCGCCCGCGTGAGCCTGGCGGAGGCGCGCGAGAGCGGCTCCAACCAGGTGCGCGTGTTCAATTCCGCCGCCGGCGAGCGCGCGCGCCGCATGCGCGTGATCCGGCGCGACCTCTGGCTGGCCATCCAGGACGATGGGCTGAAGCTGATGTACCAGCCGAAGTTCGATGTGAAGACCCGCCGCGTGGTGGGCGCCGAGGCGCTGTGCCGCTGGCGCCATCCCACGCTGGGCGCCGTCAATCCGGCCGAATTCATCATGGTGGCGGAGCAGTCGGGCCAGATCGACAAGCTCGACGACTGGGTCATCGCCACGGTCTGCGCGCAGGTGCGCCAGTGGCACGACGCGGGGCTGCCCATCGTGCCGGTGGCGATCAATGTGTCCGGGCTGCGTTTCGCGAGCCGGAATTTCCCGCAGTACCTGCTGGAGCAGATCCACCAGCACGACATCCCGCCCTCGGCCATCACGCTGGAGATTACCGAGACGGCGGCGATGAAGGACATCGGCAAGTCGCTGGAGACGCTGGCGGAGCTGCAGGCGCTGGGCATCCAGGTGGCGCTGGACGACTTTGGCAGCGGCTATTCGAGCCTGGGCTACCTGAAGCGGCTGCGCGTGGGCACGCTCAAGATCGACCGGACGCTGATTGGCGGGCTCGATACGGACCCGCAGGGCCGCGCGATCGTCGGCTCGATGGTGGCGCTGGCGCACGAACTGCGCATGAAGGTGGTGGCGGAGGGCGTGGAGTCGAACTCGCAGCTGGACATCCTGCACGGCATGGGCTGCGACGAAGTGCAGGGCTTCCTGATGGCGCTGCCGCTGGAGCCCTCGGCCTTCGCCGATACCCTGTACGGCGCCGAACCGCTGCGCGCCTGACACCGCGCCAGTCTCCCGGATTAGAGGCTTCCCTCTAATTGGCGTGTTGTTGCCTCAAATCCGTGCGCGAACGGGACGTTATGCTGAAGACAGGGCAGTGGCACGCGTACCGCGTGCACACGGCTGGCCCGTCCGTCGCCAGCCGCCTGGGCGCCCGCGCGCCCGTTGCACGCACGCAGGCGGACCAACTTTTACCCCCGGAGTCCCCCCAATGTCCCTCCCGAGCATTCTCGTCGTCGACGACTCGCCTTCCCTTCGCCGCATGATCGGCGCCTGCCTGCGGGCTGGTGGCTACACGGTGACGGAGGCCGCTGACGGCAAGGAAGCCCATGAGGTGGCGCTGGAAGGGCGCTTCGGCATGCTGGTGACCGATCAGGTGATGCCCGGCATGGACGGCCTGACGCTGATCCGCGCGCTGCGGGCGTTGCCGGCCTATGCCGGCGTGCCGATCCTGATGCTCTCCACCGAGCACGACGACCGCATCCGCGACCAGGCCCGCGAGGCCGGTGCGTCCGGTTTCCTGGCCAAGCCGTTCGATCCGGACGAGCTGATGGCGTCGGTGGAAGCCCTGCTGACCCCTCCCACGGAGGGGTAATGTCCGGGTCCATGTCGCCCTTCATTCACCCCGTTTGATGCCGTAAATACTGGAGGGCCATAGCAGGTGTCCGGCGTGTGCCGGCTGCCTCTGGCCGCATATTGTGGGTCGCAAATCGCGGGTCGCCACAAGCCAAGGGGCACGGAACCCCGGCCTCGACCCATCCAGCCAGCGGGGGCAACCATGAATACGAGCATCAACAAGGCAGACGGCGCGGGTGAGGAATTCCTCGCGTTCCGCCTGGGTCGCGAAGAGTACGGCATCGACATCCTGAAGGTGCAGGAGATTCGCGGCTACGAATCGGTGACGCAGATCGCCAACGCGCCCGCCTATCTGAAGGGCGTGATCAACCTGCGCGGCACCATCGTTCCCATCATCGACCTGCGCATCAAGTTCAACCAGGCCGAGGTCAGCTACGACCAGTACACCGTGGTGATCATCGTTGATCTCAATCAACGCACCACCGGCATCGTGGTGGACGGCGTGTCAGACGTGCTGACGCTGGCGCCGGCGCAGATCAAGCCCGCCCCGGCGCTCTCCGGCGGCGTGGACACCGAATAC
The DNA here is from genome assembly GCF_905397395.1 of Cupriavidus campinensis. Lineage (GTDB taxonomy): Bacteria > Pseudomonadota > Gammaproteobacteria > Burkholderiales > Burkholderiaceae > Cupriavidus > Cupriavidus campinensis. Next base: position 103,940 of record NZ_CAJPVH010000016.1, on the reverse strand, counting down.
ATCCGCGGGCTGGGCTCGCTCGAGGGCCGCATGCTGATCCTGGCGGACATCGAGAAGCTGATGAACATCGACGACCTCGCCGCCATCGACGCCGCGGCCAGCAGCCACTGACCCCCCACTTCACACCGGCCTACGGCGCGCACGCCTGACAAAGCGCGCTGGCGCCCACGGCATTTACGCAGCAACGAGACATGCGCAACAACCAGCCTGTAACCCAACGCGAGCACCTGCTCTCGCCGAACGACTATCTGATTTCGCGAACCGATCTCAAGGGACGGATCACCTTCGCCAACCGGGCGTTCATCGAGACCAGCGGCTTCACGGCGGAGGAGCTGCTTGGCGCGCCGCATAACCTCGTGCGCCATCCCGACATGCCGCCGGAAGCGTTCGCCGATCTCTGGCGCGCCCTGGAGGCCGGCCAGTCCTGGACCGGCCTGGTCAAGAACCGCCGCAAGGACGGCGACCACTACTGGGTGCTGGCCACCGTCACGCCCACGCGCGTGGCGGGCCGCGTGGTGGGCTACACCTCGGTCCGGGCGATGGCCAGCCGGGAGCAGATCGATGCCACCGCCGCGCTGTACCAGCGCTTCCGGGAGAACCGGGCGCGCGGGCTGGCGATTCGCGATGGCGCCGTGGTGCGCACGGGCCTCGCCGGGCTGTTGGGCCGCCTGACGCGCGTGGACCTCAAGCGCCGCATCCTCTGGGCCCAGCTGGCCGGACTGGTCTGGTTCCTGGCGGCTGCGGGCGGCGCGCACTGGCTCGCGCCGGAGGCCGCTGCGCAACTGTGGCCGTGGCTGTGGGGCGCCTTCGGGCTGGCCGTGCTGTCCTCGTTCGCGGCGGGCTCGATGCTGGTGACGCGGGTGGAGCGCCCGGTGGGCGAGATGCTCGACTTCGCCCTGCGCATGGGCGCGGGCGACCTGACCACTGGCTTCGACCACGAATCGAACGATGAAATCGGCGCGCTGGCGCGGGCCATGCGCACCATGCAGCGCAGCCTGCTGTCCGTGGTGCACGACATCCACGAAGGCATGGCGAACATTTCCACGGCCACGCACGAGGTGGCGGCCGGCAACAACGACCTGTCGCAGCGCACCGAGCAGCAGGCGGCCTCGCTCGAGGAAACCGCCTCGAGCATGGAGCAGCTGACCAGCACGGTGCGCCAGAACGCCGACAACGCGCGCCAGGCGACCGGGCTGGCTGCCAATGCCTCGGACACCGCCGTGCGCGGCGGTGACGCCGTGGGCCGCGTGGTGCAGACAATGGACGAGATCAACGCGGCCTCGCGCAAGATCGTCGACATCATCGGCGTGATCGAAGGGATCGCCTTCCAGACCAACATCCTGGCGCTGAACGCCGCCGTGGAAGCAGCCCGGGCCGGCGAGCAGGGTCGGGGGTTTGCCGTCGTGGCGGGCGAGGTGCGCAGCCTGGCGCAGCGCAGCGCCAACGCGGCCAAGGAAATCAAGGGCCTGATCGGCGACACCGTGGCACGCGTGGAGAACGGCGCGGCGCAGGTGAGCGACGCGGGTGCAACCATGGACGAGATCGTGCAGGCCGTGCGCCGCGTGACCGACATCATGGGCGAGATCAGTTCGGCATCGGCGGAGCAGAGTTCTGGCATCGAACAGGTGAACCAGGCCGTGGCGCAGATGGACGAGGTGACGCAGCAGAACGCTGCGCTGGTGGAGCAGGCCGCTGCCGCGGCCGGCGCACTGGAAGAACAGGCCAACCGGTTGCGCGAGTCGGTATCCACCTTCCGCGTCAGCTTGCAGGCCGAAGTCCGGCCGGCGCGCCCGCGCAAGGGCCTGCCGGCGCCGGAAGTGGGGAGCGGAGCCGGGTACGCAAGTATCTGAACGTCAAGACGCCACGGGCACAACGTGGCGCCAGGAACGGGGTAAGAGCGGCCTTGCGGCCGCGATAACAACGCGGGAGGCGGCAACCGATGCCCATCCCGGTCTTTTTTGACAGAAGGGGGTAGTTCTATGCAGTGGTTCAATCAACTGCGCGTTACGACCAGGCTCATTGCCGGCTTCCTGGTCGTTTCCGTAATCGGCGCCATCGTCGGCCTGCTGGGCGTTGTCAATATGGGGCGCATGGCGGAATGGACCGGCAAGATCTACAACAGCGACCTGCAGGCACTGAAGGCCGTGCAGGACGGCAATATCAACCTCGTCTACGCCAGCCGCTCGCAGATCGCGCTGCTGTCCGCCTCGACGATGGGCGAGCGCGCCACCGAGCGCGAGACCATCGAGAAATCGCTGGCCGCCATGGAGTCGCGCGTGAAGGCCGCCAAGGACTCGTTCTCGGCGCCGGAAGGCCAGGCAATGGTCAAGCAGTATGAAACGCTGCTGCCGGCCTTCCGCGAGCGCATGGAGAAGTATGTGGCGCTGGTCGGCAAGCAGCCGCTGGACACGTCGCAGTTCGAGTCCACCGTGTTCACCGAGAGCGCTGACCTGCTCAAGGACAGCCGCGCGCTGGAAGACGTGCTGTTCAAGATGGTCAAGCGTCGCGACGAGCGCGCCAAGGCCAATATGGACGAATCGACCAGCGTCTATAACAGCTCGCGCGTGCTGATGCTGATCCTGGTGGTGGGTGGCCTGGGGCTTTCCGTACTGCTGGGCTGGTTCCTGGCGCGGCAGCTGTCCAAGCAGCTGGGCGGCGAGCCCGACTATGCGGCGTCCATCGCCTCGCAGATCGCCGACGGCGACTTCTCGGGCAAGGTGGCGCTGCGCAACGGCGACCGTGGCAGCCTGCTGCTGGCCATGAGCCAGATGCAGGAGCAACTGTCGTCGATGGTGCGCGAGTTCAAGGAATCGGCGGAATCGATCGGCACGGCATCGCGCGAGATCGCGGCTGGCAACAACGACCTGTCGCAGCGTACCGAGCAGCAGGCAGCCTCGCTCGAGGAAACCGCCTCGAGCATGGAAGAGCTGACCAGCACGGTGCGCCAGAACGCCGATAACGCACGTCAGGCCAGCGGGCTGGCCGCCAATGCCTCGGAGACCGCCGTGCGCGGTGGCGAGGTGGTGGGCCGCGTGGTGCAGACGATGGACGAGATCAACGAGGCCTCGCGCAAGATCGTCGACATCATCGGCGTGATCGAAGGCATCGCTTTCCAGACCAACATCCTGGCGCTGAACGCCGCCGTGGAAGCGGCGCGTGCCGGCGAACAGGGCCGCGGCTTTGCCGTGGTGGCTGGCGAGGTGCGCAGCCTGGCGCAGCGCAGCGCCAACGCGGCCAAGGAAATCAAGGGCCTGATCGGCGACACCGTGGCGCGCGTGGACAACGGCGCGGCGCTGGTGGGCCAGGCGGGCACGACCATGGGCGAGATCGTCCAGGCCGTGAAGCGCGTGACCGACATCATGGGCGAGATCAGCGCGGCCTCGGCCGAGCAAAGTTCGGGCATCGAACAGGTGAACCAGGCCGTGGCGCAGATGGACGAGGTGACGCAGCAGAACGCGGCGCTCGTGGAGCAGGCCGCGGCTGCCGCGGGCTCGCTGCAGGATCAGGCGATGAAGCTGCAGGATTCGGTGTCGGGTTACAAGCTGTCGCATGACGATGCGGCGACGACGGCGCCCGCGCTGGGCCTGTCGGCCGCGCCTGCGGCGCGTTCGGTGGCCCGGCCCGGCGTCAAGGCGGTAACCTCGGCGAAGGGTGCCAAGGCCCGTGGCGCGCGTAACAAGGCGGCTGGCACGGCGCTGGTCGTGGCGGGTGCCGGTGCGGCGGCAGCGGAAGCCGCCGACGACACGGAAGCGGCCGAGCCGAAGCTGTTGCGTCCGTCCGCCACGGCGGCCGGTAATGGATCCGACAACGGCGACTGGAGCGCATTCTGACCGGCCTCACGCCGTTCTGACTGCCGTGCCCAGTCGCGCCGTGCGCCCCGGCTGCAGCGTTGTAAAAGCTGCGCCGGGGCGCGTTTGCATGCGATGACATCATGACTACCGATATCAACCTGTCGCTGTCGGCCGAAGCCACGGCAAGGCTGCGCGCGGATTTCGACGCCTTTGTAAAAGTTTCCACTGGCATCGACCCGCAGTTCGTGCCGCCTGCGTTCGACGACTTCCTGCGGGCGCGGCTGATGCAGCAGGACGGCCCGCTGACCGAGCGCGCCGTGATGCGGCTGCTGGCCAGCGGCGAATACGGCTGGGCCAAGAAGGTCTTCGACAAGCAGCTGCCCAACGCGCTGGCCGCGCTGATGCGCGACGCCCAGCGCTTCGGCTTCGGCCTGGCCATCCAGCCCGACTGGACGCCGCAGCAGCGCGTGGAGCACGCGCGCGAGTGGGCCACGCAGATCCTCACCGAGGCCGGCGCCGACGCCGCCTTCACCGAGGCGCTGGCTGCGCAGATTTCGGCGTCGGCCATCGACATCCGCACGCTGGAGGAGCGCATGCGTACCCCGGCGTGGCGGATTGCCGACAGTCTTCGCCAACGCGCGTATGACGTCATGTATGCGTTACAGACCGAGCAGAGCGAGGCGCTGGGCCGCAGCAAGGTGGGCGAGATGCGCGCGCTGCTGGGCCTTGCGCTCGAGTACGGCTCGGTCAGTGCCGACGAAGCCGCGCGCATGCTCGAGCAAGTGGAGCGGGCGCGGCCGCAGCTGTTCCGTGAGGCGCCTGACGACGTCTTTGCGCGGCTTGCCGCATGGCTGCGGCGCGTGTTTAGCCAAGGCGCGCTGGTTCGTCAATAGTGGAATCTGCTGGCCTCCGTCTGGCCATGTCATGTCCACCGCACAAGGCGTGTATCCGTTTGGTACACGATGCGTTACGTGCTTGAACGCGCTTGATGTAAACCACAAGCAGGCGCGTGCTGGTGTTACAAATTCGGCGGGCCATGTCTTTTCCGTGCGACATTTGCCGGACCCCAACTCAAGTAGGGATTGGCATTCCGGGCCGATTGCCGATATAAACGTAACAGTTTCACTTACACTCTGTAACAGATGTAACGTTTCAGAGAGAAGGTGTAACCGGGCGAAGTTCTTTCGTAGTACGTCGTACCCATCGAACACGCACTAAACGATCTGGTCGCCGGCCAGTGTCCCTAGGGACACGAAGCCGGTAAGCGCCGGACAAGCGGTCGAAGGGTTTTGGTAGCGGGGAAAAATTGGAAAGCAGTGAAGTTCTCCAGGAGATCAGGGAGGTCAATCTCGCCTATCTTCTGCTCGCGCAAAGACTGGTGCGCGAAAACCAGGTGGAAGCCATGTTCAGGCTTGGCGTCAGCAAGGAAATTGCCGACATTCTTGCCAAACTGACCTCGGCGCAACTCGTCAAGCTGGCAGCATCGAACATGGTGCTGTGCCGTTTCCGCTTTGACGATCATGCGCTGCTATCCACGCTCACCCACACGGCCAAGAGCCACGATATGCAGCAGATCCACGCTGCTATCCTGCTGGCCCGGCAACCTGTGGAGTCGCTCAATTGACCGCGCTCCTACAGGCCCAGCCGGCCCGCAGCTTTACGGCCACCCCTGCCCCCAACCGGAAAAGCGTCCTGCAGGACGCGAACCAGACCCAGCTCGCCATCGAGCTGATTGGCCTGGGCGCGCGCCTGCAGGTGCTGGAAGCCGAGACCACGCTCTCGCGCGACCGGTTGATCCGCCTCTACAAGGAGCTGCGGGGCGCGTCGCCGCCCAAGGGCATGCTCCCGTTCTCGACTGACTGGTTCACCACCTGGCTGCCGAATATCCATTCGTCCCTGTTCTTCTCCGCGTACCAGTTCATGGTGCAGGAAGGCGAGACGTCGGGCATTCGTGCCGTAGTGGCCGCTTACCGTCTGTACCTCGAGCACGTTTCGCTGCTGGGCGGCGAAATTGTCTTAAGTTTCACCCGTGCCTGGACGTTAGTACGGTTTTTCGAGAGCAATATGCTGCAGCTTTCCTCGTGCACATGTTGCGGCGGACAGTTCGTGACGCACGCTTATGAGCCGCACGCGAACTTCGTGTGCAGCCTGTGCCGTCCGCCGTCGCGTGCTGGGAAAGTGAAGAAGCTCTCGAAGGACGCCGCAGCCACGCTGACCGAAGCCTGATTCCATCGGGCCAGATGTCCGCGCGGCAATCGGGCTCCCCGGGACGGGTGAGCGGTGACCCCGCTCGCCCCTACAGGATGCCCGTGCGTGCCTGACGCGTGTTTTTCAGACGGGGATCCGATCGTGCTAGTAGTTATTGGCTATGTCGTCGTGGTGGCATCGGTGCTGGGCGGTTATGCCATCACCGGCGGCCACATGGGCGCGCTTTATCAACCGGCGGAGCTCATCATTATCGGCGGTGCCGCCTTGGGCGCCTTCGTCAGCTCCAACAGCGGCAAGGCCATCAAGGCCACCATGAAGGCCATGCCGATGCTGCTGCGTGGCTCGAAGTACAACAAGGAGTTGTACCTCGACATCATGGCGCTGCTGTACGTGCTGCTCTCCAAGGCCCGCCGCGAGGGCATCCTGTTCCTCGAGAAGGAAATCGCCGACCCGGCGGCCAGCAGCGTGTTCAGCCAGTATCCGCGCATCCTGGCCGATGCGGTGATGATGGAATTCCTCACCGACTATCTGCGCATGATGGTCAACGGCAACATGAACGCCTTCGAGATCGAGGCGCTCATGGACCACGAAATCGAAACGTACCGCCACGAGGCCGAGATTCCCGCCCATGCGCTGTCGCGCGTTGGCGACGGCCTGCCCGCCTTCGGCATCGTGGCCGCGGTGATGGGCGTGGTGCACGCGCTGGCCTCGGCAGACCTGCCGCCGGCCGAGCTGGGCGCCCTCGTGGCCCACGCCATGGTCGGCACGTTCCTCGGCATTCTGCTTGCGTACGGCTTCGTCTCGCCGCTGGCCTCCCGCGTGGAGCACCAGGTGTCCGAGAGCGTGAAGATGTACGAGTGCATCAAGGTCACGCTGCTCGCCTCGCTCAACGGCTACGCGCCGCTGGTGGCGGTGGAATTCGGCCGCAAGGTCCTGTACTCCACGGTGCGGCCGTCGTTCCTCGAGCTCGATGACCACGTCCGCGAAGTCAAGAGCCTGACCTGACCGGAGAGACGTCATGAGCAGCGCCCAGGATCTGCGCCCGATCGTCATCCGCAAGGCCAAGTCGCATTCCAAGCCGCATGGCAACCACAGCTGGAAGATTGCCTACGCCGACTTCATGACGGCGATGATGGCCTTCTTCATGGTGATGTGGCTGCTGAGTTCGGTCTCGCCGAAGACGCTGGCGGGCGTGGCGGAGTACTTCCGCACCCCGCTCAAGGTGGCGATTGCCGGCGGCGACAAGAGCAGCCTGTCGAAGAGCGTCATTCCCGGCGGCGGCAAGGACGTGCAGGCCAAGGATGGCGAAGTGATGCGCGCGCAGACCAACGATCCGTCGGACGCCCAGCGCCGCCGCGACCAGCTGGACACCGAGCGCCTGCGCGCCCTGAAGGGCCGGCTCGAGCAGATCATCGAGAACAACCCGGTGCTGCGCCAGTTCCGTCCGCAGCTGTTGCTGGACATCACGAGCGAAGGGCTGCGCATCCAGATCCTGGATACGCAGAACCGGCCGATGTTCCGCACCGGCAGCGCCTCGGTGGAGCCGTACATGCGCACCATCCTGCGCGAGATCGGCCCGGTGCTGAACGAGATGCCGAACAAGGTGAGCCTGTCCGGCCACACCGACTCGGCCACGTACATGATGGGCGAGCGCGCGTACAGCAACTGGGAACTGTCGGCGGACCGTGCCAACGCCTCCCGCCAGGAGCTGATTGCCGGCGGCATGCAGGAAGGCAAGGTGCTGCGCGTGCTGGGCCTGGCGGACACCATGCCGCTGGAAAAGAACGACGTGCTGGCCCCGGTGAACCGCCGCATCAGCATCGTGGTGCTGAACAAGCGGGCCCAGGCGCAGTTCGAATCCGAAAACGCGAGCGCGGCCGAAGTGTCCGTGCAGGCGCAGAAGGGCCGTGCCGCAGAGGAACTGCAGGCACAGGTGGAGCAGGCGCAGGCGGCCTCCGCTCCGGCGGCCAGGCCGTCCGGCAGCGGCGCCGCCGGCAAGGGCAAGATCGAATGAGGCGTGCCGCCCGTGACAGGGCGGCACATCTTCCAGAGCAATTTAGCGAGTCAGGACGGTCATGTCTGTCGATATCGATATCACGCAGTTTTATCAGACCTTCTTTGAAGAGGCGGAAGAACTGCTCGTGGAAATGGAGCAGCTGCTGCTCGGGCTGGACATCGAGTCCCCCGATTCGGAAGAGCTGAACGCCATTTTCCGTGCCGCGCACTCCATCAAGGGCGGCGCCGCCACCTTCGGCTTCGCGGCATTGACCGCGACCACCCATATTTTCGAGAACCTGCTCGACCGTACGCGTCGGCGGGAACTGGCCCTCAACCGGGTCATCATCGACACCTTTTTGGAAACCAAGGACGTGTTGCAAGATCAGCTCAACGCCTACCGTAACGGCACCGAACCCGATCCGGAAACGCTGGCGCGCATCTGCGCCGTCCTGCAGCAGCTGGCCGAGGAAGCCGGCGGCGAGCCGGGCCATGCGCCGGTGGCCGCTGCCGCTCCGGCCCCCGTGGCCGCCGCACCCGCTGCCGGTGGTGGCGCTGGTAACCTGAAGATCAGCCTGCTCAAGGTATCGGCCGGCGACCAGGCGCTGCTGCGCGAGGAAATCGCCAACCTGGGCGAGATCACCGGCCAGCAGGAAGCCGACGGCGACCTCGTCATCTGGCTGAACAGCCAGTGCAGCGCCGATGACATCATCGCGGTCTGCTGCTTCGTGATCGACGACAAGCAGATCACCGTGGAAACCGTGGACGGTGGCGCTGCCCCGGCCGCCGCGGCACCCGCGCCGGCCCCGGTGGCCGCGCCGGCACCCGTGGCCGCTGCCCCGGCTGCCGCCGCACCCGCCAAGGACAAGGAAAAGGCCAAGCCGGCCGCCGGCGCTGCGGCGCCGGATTCCGGCTCGATCCGCGTGCCGACCGAGAAGGTCGACCAGATCATCAACCTCGTGGGCGAACTGGTCATCACGCAGTCGATGCTGGCGCAGACCGCCTCCTCGCTCGACCCGGTGCTGTTCGACCGCCTGTTCTCGGGCATGGGCCAGCTGGAGCGCAACGCGCGTGACCTGCAGGAAGCGGTGATGTCCATCCGCATGATGCCGATGGACTACGTGTTCTCGCGCTTCCCGCGCCTGGTGCGCGACCTGGCCAGCAAGCTCGGCAAGCAGATCGACCTGGTCACGTTCGGCAAGGCGACCGAACTCGACAAGAGCCTGATCGAACGGATCATCGACCCGCTGACCCACCTGGTGCGCAACAGCCTGGACCACGGCATCGAGACCCCGGAAAAGCGCGTGGCCGCCGGCAAGGAGCCGACGGGCCAGCTGATCCTCTCCGCGCAGCACGCGGGCGGCAACATCGTCATCGAAGTGAGCGACGACGGTGGCGGCCTGAACCGCGAGCGCATCCTGGCCAAGGCGATCCAGAACGGCCTGCCGGTGTCCGAGAACATCAGCGACGAGGAAGTCTGGCAGCTGATCTTCGCGCCGGGCTTCTCGACGGCCGAGGTGGTCACCGACGTGTCCGGCCGTGGCGTGGGCATGGACGTGGTCAAGCGGAACATCCAGGAAATGGGCGGGCACGTGGAAATCGCGTCGCGCCCGGGCAATGGCACCACCACCCGCATCGTACTGCCACTGACGCTGGCGATCCTGGACGGGATGTCGGTGCGCGTGGGCGAGGAAACCTTCATCCTGCCGCTGAACTGCGTGATGGAGTCCCTGCAGCCGAAGTCCGAGGATGTGCACACCGCCGCCAACGGCGAGCGCGTGATGAATGTGCGTGGCGAATACCTGCCGCTGCTGGAACTGCACAAGGTCTTCAACGTGACCGGCGCGCTGCAGGAGCCGACGCAGGGCATCGCCGTGATCCTGGCCGCCGAGGGCAAGCGCTTCGCGCTGCTGGTGGACCAGCTGATCGGCCAGCACCAGGTGGTGCTGAAGAACCTCGAAACGAACTATCGCAAGGTGCCCTGCATCTCGGCCGCCACGATCCTCGGCGACGGCAGCGTGGCCCTGATCGTAGACGTGGGCGCGCTGCAGCGCACCGGCGTGCGCCGCCAGGACGCGGCGGTTGCACAGTAACTGACAGCATAGCGACAGCAAAGGAGCACTGACATGGCCGGCATCGGACACATCGATACTCAGGCGGGCGAAGCCTCTGGCCAGGAATACCTGGTCTTCACGCTCGGCACCGAGGAATACGGCATCGATATCCTGAAAGTGCAGGAGATCCGCAGCTACGAGACCGTCACCCGCATCGCCAACGCGCCCGGCTTCATCAAGGGCGTGACCAACCTGCGCGGCGTGATCGTCCCGATCGTGGACCTGCGCCTGAAGTTCGACCTCGGCAACGTGCGCTATGACCACCAGACCGTGGTGATCATCCTCAACGTGGCGGGCCGTGTGGTCGGTATCGTGGTGGATGGCGTCTCGGACGTGCTGACGCTGACCGGTGACGATATCAAGCCGGCGCCGGAGTTCGGCGTGTCGGTCTCGAACGAGCACCTTACCGGACTCGGCTCGGTGGAAGGCCGCATGCTGATCCTGATCGACATCGAACGCATGATGACCAGTTCCGAGATGGAGCTGGTGGAAGCCGAACTGGCCTGATCGGGCCAGCCGGCAAGATCGCCCAGAAGCCCCATAAGATTTACCCGCCGACCCCCGGCACTCCACGAAGATACACACCATGACGCCGCTCCGTTCTTCCTCCAGCGCCATCGGGAAGCCAGGCGCGGTTGCCGCACCCGCCGTACCGGTGCTGGCGCCGCTGCGCGACGACATGCGTGACTTCCTGCTCACCGAGCATGATTTCGAGAAGGTGCGCGCGCTGATTCACAAGCGCGCGGGCATCTCGCTCGGCAGTCACAAGCGCGAGATGGTCTACAGCCGCCTCGCGCGGCGCCTGCGTTCGCTGGGACTGGCCGATTTCGGCAGCTACCTGGCCCTGCTCGAGTCTGATGATCGCTCCCAGGAATGGGAGTTTTTCACCAACGCGCTAACCACGAACCTGACCTCGTTCTTCCGCGAGGCGCACCACTTCCCGCTGCTGGCCGAGCACGCCAAGAAGGTTGGCCGGCCCTACAGCGTGTGGTGCGCGGCGGCATCGACGGGCGAGGAGCCGTACTCCATCGCCATCACCCTGGCCGAGGCGCTGGGCGACCGCGCGGGTACGGTGCTGGCCACCGACATCGACACCCAGGTGCTGGCCAAGGCCCGCGCCGGCGTGTACACGGCCGAGCAGGTGGGGCGACTTTCGCAGGAACGGCTCAAGCGGTTCTTCCTGAAGGGCACCGGCGCACGTTCGGGCTCGGTCAAGGTGAAGCCGGACCTGGCTTCGACGATCACCTTCGAGCCGCTGAACCTGCTGGCGCCGGAATGGGGATTGCGCGAGAAGTTCGACGCCATCTTCTGCCGCAACGTGATGATCTACTTCGACAAGCCGACCCAGGGCCGCATCCTGGAACGGTTTGCCCCGTTGCTCAAGCCGAATGGCCTGCTGTTCGCCGGCCATTCCGAGAATTTCTCGTATGTCACGCGCGCGTTCCAGCTGCGCGGACAGACCGTCTACGAACTGGCCGGCAAGGGCGGCAGCGGAGGTGCATGATGCGTACGCCCCAGATGCCGGAAGCCATTGCCACCCGCAAGTACTTCGACCGCGAGTTCGGCAAGCAGGCCATCAAGCTGCTGCCGAACGAGTATTACGTGAGCGGCGAGGACGTGGTGCTCACCACGGTGCTCGGCTCGTGCGTGGCCGCCTGTATCCGTGACGAGGTGGCGGGCGTAGGCGGCATGAACCATTTCATGCTGCCGGACGACGAGAACGCCGGGCCGGACCGCATGCTGTCCGCCTCGATGCGCTACGGCTGCTACGCGCTGGAAGTGCTCATCAATGAACTATTGAAGATGGGCGCCCGGCGTGAGCGCCTGGAAGCCAAGGTTTTTGGTGGCGGCGCGGTACTGGCGAACATGACGACCCTCAATATTGGGGATCGGAATGCCGATTTTGTATTGAAGTACCTGAAGACCGAAGAGATTCGCGTGGCGGCGCAAGACCTGCGCGGCCCGCACGCGCGACGGGTGAGCTATTTCCCGCGCAGCGGCCTGGCGCTGGTGCGCCGGCTGACTCGACAAGACGATACGGTAGGCGTGGAACGCGAGGAGCGTGCGCTGGCACGCGCGATTTCCACCTCCACGAAGGCGCCCGTACGAGGCGCAGTGGAATTGTTTACGCGGCAGGCCACGGCAAGGGCGCCGACCTGAAAATGAGACGTAGAGACCAGATATGACCGCCGCGAAGATCAAGGTGCTGTGCGTGGACGATTCCGCGCTTATCCGCAGCCTGATGACCGAGATCATCAACAGCCAGACAGACATGGAAGTGGTGGGCACCGCCCCCGATCCGCTGGTGGCGCGCGACCTCATCAAGCGCCTGAACCCGGACGTGCTGACGCTGGACGTGGAAATGCCGCGCATGGACGGGCTCGATTTCCTCGAGCGTCTGATGCGCCTGCGGCCCATGCCGGTGCTGATGGTGTCGTCGCTGACCGAGCGCGGGTCCGAAATCACCATGCGCGCGCTGGAACTGGGTGCGGTGGACTTCGTCACCAAGCCCAAGCTGGGCATCCGCGACGGGCTGATGGAGTACACGGACACCATCGCCGACAAGATCCGCGCGGCGTCGCGTGCCCGGGTGCGGGCCCCCCGCGCCGAGGGCGCGGCAGAAGGCGCGCCGCCTGCGCCGCTGCTGCGCACGCCGCTGCTGTCGACGGAAAAGCTGATCATTGTGGGCGCGTCCACGGGCGGCACCGAGGCCATCAAGGAATTCCTGATGCCGCTGCCGCCGGACTGCCCGGCCGTGATGATCGTCCAGCATATGCCGGCCGGCTTCACCAAATCGTTCGCGCAGCGGCTGAACGGCCTGTGCCGCATCACGGTCAAGGAGGCCGAGCACGGCGAGCGTGTGCTGCCCGGCTACGCGTACATCGCGCCGGGTGACTCGCATCTGCTGCTTGCGCGCAGCGGCGCCAACTACGTGGCGCACCTGTCGCAGGAAGCGCCGGTGAACCGGCACCGCCCGTCGGTGGATGTGCTGTTCGACTCCGCTGCCGTGCACGGCGGCAAGAACGTCACGGGCGTGATCCTGACCGGCATGGGAAAGGACGGCGCGCGCGGCATGCTGCGCATGCGCGAGGCCGGCTCCTACAACCTTGCGCAGGACGAGCAGTCCTGCATCGTGTTTGGCATGCCGAAGGAGGCCATCGCCACCGGCGGCGTGCATGAAGTAGTGCCCCTGCATTCGATGAGCCAGCGCGTCATGGCGCACCTGGCCACCTTCGGTGCGCGGGCGCAGCGCGTGTAGGGCACAGACCCTGGGCACGCGCCGGGCGCAGTTTTCGTATTTGTTATCCACAACCGTATTGGAGCCGTAAAGTGGACAAGAACATCAAGATCCTCGTGGTCGACGACTTCCCGACCATGCGTCGGATCATCCGTAACCTGCTCAAGGAACTCGGTTTCACCAACGTGGAAGAAGCCGAGGACGGCGCCGCCGGCCTGGAGAAGGTGAAGGACGGCAGCTTCAACTTCGTGGTGTCCGACTGGAACATGCCGAACATGGACGGTCTGACCATGCTGCAGTCGATCCGCGCGATTCCCGAGATCGCCAAGACGCCGGTGCTGATGGTGACGGCCGAGGCCAAGAAGGAAAACATCATTGCTGCGGCTCAGGCTGGCGCCAATGGCTATGTGGTGAAGCCGTTCACCGCGGCGACGCTCGACGAGAAGATCACCAAGATCTTTGAGAAGCTGGGTCAGTAAGAGGGGCACGACATGTCGACGACTCCGACTTTCAGCAATGAATCGGCCGAGCAGATCATCCATCGCATCGGCAACCTTACGCGGATGCTGCGCGATAACATGCGGGAGCTGGGGCTCGACAAGGAAATCGAGCGGGCCGCACAGGCCATTCCTGACGCGCGCGACCGCCTGAGCTACATCGCCGCCATGACCGAGCAGGCCGCAGAGCGCACGCTCACGGCCGTGGAAATGGCGCAGCCGCTGCAGGAAGATCTCGAAGCCAAGGCTAACGCGCTGGACAAGCGCTGGGAAGCGTGGTTCGAGACCCCCGTGGAACTGGGCGATGCCCGGGCCCTGGTGCTCGATACGCGCGAGTTCCTGACCGAGGTGCCGCAGAAGGCCAAGGCCACGGGCAGCCACCTGCTCGACATCATGATGGCCCAGGACTTCCAGGATCTGACGGGCCAGGTCATCAAGAAGATGATGGACATGATCCGTTCGCTGGAGCAGGAGCTGCTGCAGGTACTGATCGACAATGTACCGGCCGAACGCCGCGTGGAAGCACCGCCCACGCTGATGAACGGCCCGCAGATCAACCCCGAGGGCAAGGCCGACGTGGTGTCGGACCAGTCGCAGGTGGACGATCTGCTGGCAAGCCTGGGCTTCTGACGCCGCATCAGGTCAATGGCAGGATGCAACGGGACAATCGCGTCGGGCGATTGTCCCGTTTGTTTTTGGAGACGGCGCGTCGAGCACATCGCTGCGTTCGCTGGCAGAATGTGACCGCTCCCCGGCTTCGCGGTACCGAGCAGGTCCCGGGCCGGGCCTTCGTGTCGTATCACTGCCAGAGGATACCGTCGCCATGCCCGCCGTTTGCCGTACCGTCTTCGCCCGTCACGCTGTTCCGTTCGCCACGCTGGCCTTCGCCGGTATCGCCGCCGCGCAGACGCTGACGGTGCCGCAGGTCTCGCCCCAGGTTGACAGCACCTATACGCGCCTCGAGGCTTCGCCGGTGGTGAAGAAGCTGCTCGACGACGTGAAGGCGGACGACGCCCGCGCGCTGGCCGAACTGAAGACGATGACCGAGATTCCCGCGCCGCCGTTCAAGGAGTCCGCACGCGCCCAGTATTTCGTGTCGCGCCTGAAGGCGCTGGGGCTGGACGATGCGCGCATCGACGCCGAAGGCAATGCCATCGGTATCCGCAAGGGCATCGGCAAGGGGCCCAAGCTGCTGGTCTCCGCCCACCTTGACACCGTATTCCCGCAAGGCACCGACGTCACCGTGAAATCCCGCGACGGCAAGCTCTACGCGCCCGGCATCGGCGATGACACGCGCGGCCTGGCCGTGCTGCTGTCCTGGCTCAAGGTGCTCAACGAAAACAACGTCCGCACCGTAGGGGACATCGTGTTCGTGGGCAACGTCGGCGAGGAGGAACTCGGCAACCTGCGCGGCATGAAGGCATTGTTCCGCGATCATCCCGACATCGACGGCATGATCGGCCTGGAGCCGGGCACCGGCGAGCGCGTGCTGACGCAAGGCACCGGCAGCCATCGCTACGAAATCATGTTCCGTGGCCCGGGCGGCCACAGCTTCGGCGCGTTCGGCCTGCCCAGCGCCATCCAGGCGATGGGCCGCGCGATCGGCAAGGTCAGCGACGTGCGCACGCCGACGGACCCGAAGACCACGTTCACGGTGGGCACGGTGGCGGGCGGCACATCGGTCAATGCGATCGCTGGCGACGCCAGGATGGCCGTCGATATCCGCTCCAACGGCACACCGGCCCTGCTCGAGACCGAGAGGCACATCATGTCCGCCATCGCATCGGGCGTGGCCGACGAGAACGGCCGCTGGTCGCCCGCCAAGGGCAACGAAATCACCTTCCAGGCAAAGCAGATCGGCGACCGGCCGGCGGGCCAGACCGCCACGGACTCGGTCATCGTGCAGTCGGCGGTGCGCGTGATCAAGGCCAACAGCAAGGAAGCGCCCAGCCTGCGCGCCGGTAGCACCGATGCCAATGTGCCGATGTCGCTCGGGATTCCGGCGGTCATCCTCGGCAGTGGCGGCAAGTCGGGCGGTTCCCACTCGCGCGACGAATGGTTCGACCCGACCAACGCCCACGAGGGCGCCCAGTGGGCACTCACCACGGTGCTCGGGCTGGTAGGTGTCGACGGCGTGAGCGAGCCCTTGCTCGCCAGGCGGCCGGCGAAGTAGGGCGCTGCCCTCGGGCCTGTCAGGTGGGCAGTCCGAAGCGGGTGTCGAACGTCGATGCCACCTCGAGCCGTTGCTTCAGCAGGCCGGACTTGAGGTAGAAGTCAGCGGTCTGCTGCTGGATGGCGACCAGGCTGGCATCGATCGGCTGCCAGGTCGTGTGGCGCCGCTCGAACTGCAGCCGCGCCGCCTCAGGGGAGATGCCGATGATGCGGGCCAGCGTGGCGGAGAACTCCGCCACGTGTTCATAGGACCAGACCTGGGCGCGCACCACGCGCTGGAGGAAGTCCGCCAGCACCGCGCGCTTGGCGGCCAGCGCCGCGTCGGTGGCGGCCAGGTAGCTGAGCCCCGACCACAGGCCGCGCCCGCTGACAAGCACGCGGGCGTGTCCGCTGGTCTCCGCCATGGCCGTGTACGGTTCCCAGGTCGCCCAGGCATCGACGGAGCCGTTGGTCAGCGCGAGCTTGGTATCGGCCGGCGGCAGGAAGCGGATATTCGTGTCCTCGGGTTTCAGCCCGGCCGACGCCAACGCCTTCAGCGTCACGAAATGGCCAATCGAACCCCGGTTCGTGCCGATGCTCTTGCCCTTGAGGTCGGCCGCGGTCTTCAGCGGCGAATCGGGGCGCACGAGGATGGCGGTGCCGTAAGGGTCGGACCGATTGGCCCCGATCAGCTTGATCCGCGTACCCGCCGCGAGCGCGAAGATTGCCGGCGCATCGCCAATCGGCCCGCAATCCACGGCGCCGGCATTGAGCGCCTCGGCCAGCGGCGCGGCGGCCGGGAACTCGGTCCACTGGATGTCATAGCCAATGCCCTTGAGCGCATCGGCGGATTCGAGCAGCGCGCGCAGGCCGCCCTTTTGATCCCCCGCCTTGAGAACGGGGCGCGACTGCCCCCGCGCGGTGGAAATCAGCGCGGGTGCAGCGGCAAGCGTGGCGCCAAAGCGCAGGAACTGGCGGCGGGAAGCGGTCATCGGAATCCGTTCGAACAAGGCCGGACTGGCCAATAGTCCAAGACCCTACGCCGTGCCCCCGGCGATGCGAACGAATGTTTTCGCGCTTTGTTATGCGGGCGGGCAATCTCGGGGCGCCCCCGGATCAGCGCCGCGCCGCCGGCGCATTCTCCGCAAACGCCTTGATGTCCCGCAGCCGATCCATGATCTCCGCGATATTTGGCCATTGCTCCAGTTCGATACCCGCGCGCTCTGCGTTGATCGATTGCGGGAACAGGAAGATGTCGGCAATCGTCGGCGTGTTGCCGGCCACGTAGGGGCCGGTGCGGCGGGCGGCGAGGCGGGCTTCCACGGCGCCCAGGCCTTCCAGGATCCAGTGGCGGTTCCACGCCACGACGCCCGTCGCGCCCATGCCGGGGATCCTGGCCAGGTGGGCGGCCACGCGCGGCGGCACCAGCGCATGGATTTCACTGGCGATGGCCAGGGCGATCGAGCGGGAGAAGGCGCGGCCCGCACCGTCCTTGGGCAGCAGTGGCGGCAGCGGGAAGCGCTCGTCCAGGTACTCGACGATGGCCAGCGATTGGGTCAGCAGTTCGCCGTCGTCGGTCTGCAGCGCCGGCACCAGGCCTTGCGGATTGATGCCGAGGTAGTCCGCCTGCCGGTTCTCGGCGCCGTCGCCCAGGATGCCGACGTTGACGATGTCCACCTGCACACCCTTCATGGCCAGCGCGATGCGCACGCGCGACGTGGCCGACGAAATCTCGTTTGCGTAAAGCTTCATGCGGAATCTCCTTGGGTTGGCCGTCGGCTTACTGCGCCGGTGCCGCAGCGGGCGCCTGTGCCGCGCCGCCAGCCTTGGCTTCCTTCAGCAGCGACTGGATGATCTGCTCGGACTGCTCGTAGTCGCCTTCCCCCACGTGGTAGTGGCGGATGCGCCCGTTCGCGTCGATGAAGTACAGCGCCGGCCAGTAGTTGTTCTGGAAGGCGCGCCAGATCTTGTAGTCGTTGTCCACGGCGATGGGGTACGTGAGCTTGAACCGCTTCAGCGCGTCCCGGACGTTGCCCACGTCCTTTTCGAACGGGAACTCGGGCGTATGCACGCCGATCACGGTCAGCCCCTGGTCCTTGTACTTTTCGGCCCACTTGCGTACATACGGCAGGGTGTTGATGCAGTTGATGCACGAGTAGGTCCAGAAATCGACCAGCACGACCCGGCCGCGCAGCTGTTCGAGGGTCAGCGGGGACGAGTTGAGCCAGGTCGTCGCGCCGTCCAGCGGGGGCGCCGGGGCGTCCGTACGGGCGGCACGGGCGTCGCCCAGCCCCGGAAACTGGCCGCTGGCCAGGCTGATGCCGACGGCGGCAACTGCCGCCAGCGCCATGGCGCCAAAGGTGCGGCGCGAGAAGGAAGAGGGGGTGGTCATGGCAGTGCGCTCCGTTCAGGTGGTGTATGGTCGCTATCAGACACCGTGCGCGTGTACCGGATGTATCGCCCGCCGGCCGCCAGGTAAGGTATTGTCTGCCCGGCTTGGCCAGATACATTGGCATACAAAGGGAAGTGCAACCAATCGCCAGAGCGGGCAAACTCCGCTCATCGCCACCGAAACCTACCGAGAGCGCCGACAGATGGACGCCCACATCGACCATATCCTTGTTGTTGACGACGACCGCGAAATCCGCGAGCTGGTTTCCACCTACCTGACCCGCAACGGCCTGCGCGTGACCATTGCGCCGGACGGCCGCCACATGCGGCAGTTCCTGGAGTCGAACGTCGTCGACCTGATCGTGCTGGACATCATGATGCCCGGCGACGACGGCCTGACGCTGTGCCGCGAACTGCGCGCCGGCAAGCACAAGAGCACCCCGATCCTGATGCTGACCGCCCGTAGCGACGAGACGGACCGGATCATCGGCCTCGAAATGGGCGCCGACGACTACCTCGCCAAGCCATTCGCCGCGCGTGAGCTGATGGCGCGGATCAAGGCGGTGCTGCGGCGCACACGGATGCTGCCGCCCAACCTCCAGGTGTCCGAAGCGGGCCGGCTGCTCACCTTTGGCGACTGGCGGCTCGACACCACGGCACGCCATCTGCTGGACAAGGACGGCACCGTCGTGGCGCTGAGCGGCGCCGAATACCGCCTGCTGCGCGTGTTTGTCGACCATCCGCAGCGCGTGCTGAACCGTGACCAGCTGCTGAACCTGACGCAAGGCCGCGACGCCGAGCTGTTCGACCGCTCGATCGACCTGCTGGTCAGCCGCCTGCGCCAGCGGCTGGGCGACCACGCCCGCGAGCCGATCTACATCAAGACGGTGCGCAGCGAAGGCTATGTGCTGGCGATGCCCGTCGAGATCACCGAGGCACGCGAATGACCATGTCCGCCCTGGTAGCGCCGCCGCGGGTGCGCTGGTGGCCCGGCACCCTGAGCGCGCGGCTGTTCCTGATCCTGCTGGCGGGGCTGGTCATCGCCTATGCGATGTCGTTCACGGTGCTGTTCATGGAACGCTACGTCACCGCGCGCACGGTCATGCTGGGCACGCTGGAGAATGAAGTGGCGACCTCCATTGCCATTCTCGACCGCCTGCCTGCCGCCGAGCGCCCTGACTGGATCCACCGGCTGGACCGGCCGACGTACCGCTACATCCTCGGTCCGGGGCTGCCGGGCGTGCCCGACATGACCATGCGCGCCAAGGACATCGCCACCAAGATCGAGGAGGCGGCCGGCCAGCGCTTTCCGGTCCGGGTCGAGATGATTCCGGGCGACGGCAAGCGCCTGCAGGCGCACCTGACGTTGAGCGACGGCAGCCCGCTGACCATCGACGTCCACCCGGCCATGGCGCCGCTGGCGCGCTGGCTCCCCTATGTGATGGTGGCGCAACTTGCCCTGCTGGTGCTGTGCAGCTGGCTTGCGGTGCGGCAGGCCATCCGGCCGCTGGCGACGCTGGCCGATGCGGCGAACACGCTCGACCCGAACCAGACCACGCCGCGCATGAGCGAGACCGGCCCGAGCGAGGTGGCCCACGCGGCGGTGGCGTTCAACGCCATGCGTGACCGCATCGCCCAGTTCGTGGAGGAGCGCGTGCGCATTCTGGCGGCCATCTCCCATGATCTGCAGACGCCCATCACGCGCATGAAGCTGCGTGCCGAGATGGCGGAGGAGTCCGTGGAGAAGGACAAGCTGATCAGCGACCTGTCCGAGATCGAGCGGCTCGTGCGCGAAGGGCTGGCGTACGCGCGCAGCACGCACGTCGATGGCGAGGCCGACACACGCATCGACATCGGATCGTTCCTGGAAAGCCTGGTCTACGACTATCAGGACACCGGCAAGGCCGTGACCATGGAGGCATGCGTGGGCGGGGCGATCGTCACGCGCCCGCATGCCTTGCGGCGCATCCTGACCAACCTGATCGACAACGCGCTGAAGTTCGGCGGCGCGGCCGAGATCGTCGCCCGGCGCGACGCCGATGGCGCCCTGCGGCTGATGGTGATGGATCGCGGCGCCGGCACCCCGGAGGAACAGCTCGATGCCGTGCTCCAGCCGTTCTATCGCGTGGAGGCTTCGCGGAACCGCGACACCGGCGGCAGCGGGCTGGGGCTGGCCATCGCGCAGCAACTGGCGCAGGCGCTCGGTGGCAAGCTGGCGCTGCGCAACCGCGAAGGCGGCGGACTCTCTGCGGAGGTGATTCTGCCTTGATGATGGCTTGATCACGCGGCGGTTGCATCGTCCCCGTGCTTGCGATCCAATGGGCGTCTTCGCGTGATCGCGCCTCTCACCTTGATGTCATCAATGAATGCTACGACAGAAATCCCGGCGCGGCCGCCGCTGCGCGCGCTGACGGCGCTGGAAGGCCGCGTGCTCGCCGTGCTGCTGGAGAAGCAGTACACCGTGCCGGACACCTATCCGCTTTCGCTCAATGCGCTCGCGGCGGGTTGCAACCAGAAGACCGCGCGGTCCCCTGTGATGAGCGTGTCCGAGGACGAGATCCTGACGGCTATCGACGGCCTGAAGTCGCTGAGTCTGGTGTTCGAGGGCAGCAGCAGCCGGGTGCCGCGCTTCGAGCAGAACATGGCCAAGGTGCTGGGCGTGCCGAGCCAGTCGGCGGCGCTGCTGTCCACGCTGTTGCTGCGCGGCCCGCAGACGGCGGCGGAGCTGCGCCTCAACACGGCGCGCCTGCACGCCTTCGCGGATATCTCGTCCGTCGAGGCGTTTCTCGACGAACTGGCCGAGCGCAATCCGGCCCTCGTCATCCGCCTGCCGCGCGCCCCGGGCGAGCGGGAGAGCCGCTGGATGCATCTGCTCTGCGGGGAGGTCAGCGTGGCGGACCTGGCCGCACCACGTGGGGCCTCGGCGCCGGAAGCCGGCTCGTCGTCGGAATTGGAAGCGCTGCGCATCAGCCATCGTGAGCTGGCCGACAAGGTGGCGCGGCTGCAGTCCCTGGTCGAAGAGATGGCCGCACAGCTCGGCATCGACGTGGAGCCCGGGCGGCTCGCCTAGGCACTCACCCACCCACCCAGCCAGACAGTTTCCACGCTTGATGGCAGTTGCGTTAAACCCGCCGCCCCGCCAACGTGGGGGTGTTGCGGGGAGGAATCAGTCCGCGCGCGCCGGGCGCCGTTTGCGTCTCGGCGTGAGGGGTTCGATGCTATAAAGGGGCGTCGGCCGTCACACGGCCCTGTTTGCCTGCGCCTTCCCGGAATCCTCATGAGCCAGCCCAGTGGCGACATCCAGTCCGCCATGGTGCGATTGCTGTATCGGCAGTCGCACGGGGTCCTGTTCGCCAACTTCGTGATTCCGGTGGCCGTCGTGTTCGTGCTGCGCCACAGCACGTACGCCGGCCCGCTGCTGTGGTGGATGGCGCTGGTCTATGCCGTCACGCTCGCGCGCATCCTGCTTTCGATGGTGTTCTATCGGTATGAGTCCAGCGCCACGCCGCGCGCCTGGGCCAACCGCTTCGCAGCAATGTCATGGGTATCGGCCGCCTTGTGGGGATGGGTCGGCTCGACTGCATTGTTCCCGCCCGGGGCGGAGTGGACGGCCTTCGCCTGCATCGTGCTGGCCGGCATGACGTGCGGTGCCGTGCCGGCGCTGTCTGCCCAGCCGCGCATCTACGTCGGCATGGTCTTGCTGATGGGCGGCCCGTTCATCGTCCACAACGCGATGCAGCCGGAGCCCATCTACAACGTCTACGCGGCGTTCGGCATTGCCATGATCGTGGTGAACAGCTATTTCAGCCGCGTCACCTATCACACCCTGCTGACCGGCGTGAAGCTGCGCTTCGAGAACCTCGCCCTGATCGGCCAGCTCGAGCATGAGCGCGACCGGGCGACCGCTGCCGACATGGCCAAGACGCGCTTCCTGGCCGCCGCCAGCCACGACCTGCGCCAGCCGGTGCATGCGCTGGGGCTGCTTTCCGCCTCGCTGGCGGCGGTGGCGGAGCGTGGCGATGTCCGCGCCGACGCGGCCACGCAAATCAGCCAGCGCCTGAATGGCACGCTCGATCGCATGGGCGGCCTGCTCGACGGGCTGCTGCATGTGTCGCGGCTGGACGCCGGCCTGATGCCGGCCCGGCGCCGGCCGCTGCCCCTCGGCAAGCTGCTCGCCGATCTGCGTGACGAGTACGCCGAGCAGGCCCGCCAGCGCGGCAGCACGCTGCGCGTGCGGGTCACGCAGGCGTGGATCGACAGTGACCCCGAGTTGCTGCGGCGCATCCTGGACAACCTGTTGAGCAACGCGCTGCGCTACGCGCCCCGGTCGCGCATCGTGGTGGGCGCCCGGCGCCGGCCCGGCGCGATCGAGATCCAGGTGCTGGACAGCGGGCCCGGCATCGACCCCTCGCAACAGGCGCTGGTCTTCGAGGAATTCGCCCAGCTGCTCAATGTGCAGAGCGAACACGGGCTGGGCCTCGGCCTCGCCATCGTGCGCCGGCTGGCGGACCTGCTCGGCCACCCCGTGACGCTGCGCTCCACGCCCGGCCGTGGCAGCAATTTCTCGGTGACCGTGCCGCTGGCGCGCGATGCCGAGCCGGAAGCGCCGGCCCTGACCAGCGCCGAAGGCCTCGCTCCGGCGGACCTCCAGGCGCGCTATGGCGTGATGCTGGTCGACGACGATCCGCAGATCCTTGCAGCGCTTGGCGACCTGCTCGCGTTCTGGGGCCACACCGTCTATGCGGGCGCCACGGTTGAAGCAGTTTGCGCGGCGCACCAGCGCGCCCGCATCGCCGGCCCGGCCCCGGTGGACCTGATCCTGGCCGATTTCCGGCTGGCCGCGCAGGTGACCGGGCGGCAGGCCATCGCGTGGTTGCGCGAATACCTCGACACCGAGGTACCGGGGCTGATCGTCACCGGTGACACGGCGCCGGACCGCCTCAAGGCGCTCCACGCCAGCGGCCTCCGGGTGCTGCATAAGCCGATTGCCGCCCCGTTGCTGCGGCAGGCGATCGTCGAGACGGTGCGTGGCGGTGTCACGGCCGAAAGTGCTCATTCCGGGTGAGGTCGATTCACAACCAGTAGTTGCTTTTCATGCAATCCACATCACCATTGTTTGTGGAAGCCTGACTACCTACCATGGGTCTCAACGGTAACCGACGCGCCGCGGCGAACGCAGCGAAGGCCGGAACCGAGCCACCCAAATCCCAGGAGTCAGTCATGTCCGATTCGAAACAATCCCAAAGCAAGGTCTGGTTCATCACCGGTGCATCGCGCGGCTTCGGCACGCTGTTTGTCCGCAACGCGCTGGCGCGCGGCGACCGCGTCATCGCCACGGCGCGCAACCCCCAGGCCATCGTCGATGCCATTGGCGACCAGCCTGGCCTGCTGGCGGTCAAGGTCGATGTAACCAGCGAAGCGGACGCCATCGAGGCCGTGCGCCAGGGCGTGGCCCGCTTCGGCCGGATCGACGTGTTGGTGAACAACGCCGGCTACGGCGTGCTCGGCGCGGTGGAGGAGACCAGCATCGCCGAAGCGAAGGCTAACTTCGACACCAACGTCTTCGGCATGCTCGCCGTCACCCGGGCCGTGCTGCCGCAGATGCGCCGGCAGCGCAGCGGCCATGTCATCAACATCTCGTCGCTGGGCGGCTACTCGGCCTATCACGGCTGGGGCGTCTATGGCGCCTCGAAGTTCGCGGTGGAAGGGCTGACCGAAGCCATGTCCCAGGAACTGGCCCCGCTGGGCATCCACGCCACGGTGGTAGAGCCGGGCTTCTTCCGCACGGACTTCCTGAACGACAACTCGCTGGTCGCCACCAAGACCGAGATTGCCGACTACGCCGAGACCGTGGGCGCGATGCGCGTGTTCGCCGCCGGTGCCAACCATAACCAGCCGGGCAACCCGGAGAAGCTCGCCGAGGCGATGCTGCAGCTGGTGGACAGCGATAACCCGCCGCTGCGCCTGCCGCTCGGCTCCGACGCCATCGCCCGCATCGAACAGAAGCACAAGTTCGTGGAAGCGGAACTGGCCGCCTGGCGCACCCTGGCTGAGTCGACGGACCACGCGGACGTGGTGCGGTAAGGCCGTCGCGGCAAGTCGGGCCGGGGCGCTGCGTCATCAGGCGCGACGCCCCGGAAACGCTTGGCGGGCGCCCACGATTCGAACAATTTCGATAATCTCGCGCCGCGGCTTGATCCGATAGACGAGGATATGCTCCTCGTCCAGCACGATCTGACGCGTGCCGGGCGCGCGACCGACCGCGTACATGGCCGGAAAGGCCATCAGCCGTTCGACCCGCTCGCGAATCAGATCGTCGAATCGTACGGCTGCCGTCGGGTTATGTATCAGGGTTCGTTCGAACAGTGCGCGGCGGTCCTTTCTTGCAGCGGCCCGCCACACGACGATCAAGCCTTGTCTCCCGGTTCTCCCGCCCGGGCCCGGACGGCAGCCTTCAGTGCGTCCATCTCCCGTTCCACCTCTTCGTGGGTTGCGGTGGGGCCTTTGTCCTCAAGCCCCCCCTGCACCTGCCCCTTGAACCACCGGTCATAAGCCGCCGCCTCGTGGGCCGCGCGCATGCGCTCGGCGGCGTCCAGGCGTGGACGGGCGACGGGGGTGTCAGACTGGAACGCCGTGGCGTCGACTTCAAATTCTGCAATCTGCATACGGACGAGAAAGGTGACCAACGTGTCGAGCTTCGGCCAGACGCGGATGTTGCCGCGCCGGACCACCAGGGTGCTCTCGCTCGTCCCGTAGCGGACCACGATCCGCCAGCCGCCCGTCTGCGCCACGACGCGTACGCGCTGCAGGCTGCCGGATGCGGCCAGTTTTTCCAGCATGGCCTGGTCGATAGTCGCCGTCTGTGACGTCATCGCATGTCCCCTGAAAGTGATCGATACGGAGGATATGCTACCAAACATCTATTGTTTGGATGCCAGTTCCCTACAGCCTGACGAGATTCGCGAAAGCCGCTCCACACTACCCGGATAACCCGCAAAGACCGTCGAATTGCTGTTGAGATCACATGTTTGGTGCAATCCTTAACGAAAACACATCATTGCGTGGTATCGGCAAGACATGGCAAGATGGCCGCCCGATCGGTGCCAAAACGGCGCCCAAGCGGCCGGAAGCGCACCTTTCCCCTAAAGGTCGGCACCCCCCGGACCGTTAACGCTGCTGCCCCCCTCATTCCTGAAACAGGCACCTGTTTCCCTCCCTTTTCCCCTGAATGCCAGCGCCCCCGGGATTTGATAATCCTCGCTGACGAAGTGCCGCCTGCGCGCTTCGCGTTGGAGCGTCCATGTCCGAGGAAAGCGATCTCGAGAAAACCGAACCCGCCTCACCCCGGCGCCTTGAAAAGGCGCGCGAGGAGGGGCAGGTGGTGCGTTCGCGCGAGCTCGGCACGTTCGTGATGCTGATGACGGGCGTGATCGGCCTGTGGGTCATGGGCGGCACGCTGGGCCGCCGGCTGGACGCCGTCATGCACAAGAGCCTGGCTTTCGAGCCGGCCACGGCGTTCGACACCAACCGCATGCTGTCGCAGTTCGGCATCGCCATCTGGGACAGCCTGCTGGCCTTCATGCCGCTGCTGCTGATGTTCGGCGTGGCCGCGCTGGTGGCGCCGCTGGCGCTGGGCGGCTGGCTCTTCGCGAGCAAGTCGTTCATGCCCGATTTCTCGCGCCTCTCGCCGCTGCAGGGGCTGGGCCGGATGTTCTCCTCGCATTCGCTGGTGGAACTCGGCAAGGCCATCGCCAAGTCGCTGCTGGTGGGCGGCGTGGGCGCCTGGATGGTCTGGCGCAAGCTGCCCGAGGCCGTGGCGCTGATGAACGCGCCCGTGCAGGAGGCGCTGCTGCACCTGATGGAGCTGGTGCTCTACGTGTGCGGCGTGGTGTCCGGCTCGCTGCTGCTGGTGGTGGCGCTGGACGTGCCCTGGCAGCTCTGGACGTTCTACAAGAAGCTCCGCATGACCAAGGAAGAGGTCAAGCAGGAGCTGAAGGAAACCGATGGCGATCCGCACATCAAGGCCCGCATCCGCCAGCAGCAGCGGGCCATGGCGCGTCGCCGCATGATGACCGAGGTGCCCAAGGCCGATGTGGTGGTGACCAACCCCACGCACTTCGCCGTGGCGCTGCGCTATGAGGAAGGCCGCATGGGCGCGCCGCGCGTGGTGGCCAAGGGAACCGAGGAAGTGGCCGCCCGCATTCGCGCACTGGCCGCCGAACATCGCGTGCCGATCCTGTCCGCGCCGCCGCTGGCGCGGGCGCTGCACCGGCACGTGGAGCTGGGCCATGAAATCCCGGCGGGCCTGTATACCGCCGTGGCCGAGGTCCTGGCCTGGGTCTATCAACTGAAACACTGGCACTACTCCAACGGTCCGCAGCCTTCTGGCCCGACGGAGCTGGTGGTGCCGGACGAACTTGCCGTACCGGAAGCCCGCGCATGAACGCACTGACGAATTTCTTCAACACCCCGGGCCTGCGCTCGGGCGCCCAGCTGAAGGCGCTGGCAGGACCGCTGCTGATCGTCATGATCCTCGGCATGATGATCCTGCCGCTGCCCGCGTTCGTGCTGGACCTGCTGTTCACGTTCAACATCGCGCTGTCCATCATGGTGCTGCTGGTGGGCATGTACACCCGCACGGCGCTGGACTTCGCGGCGTTCCCGGCCGTGCTGCTGTTCTCCACGCTGCTGCGCCTGTCGCTGAACGTGGCCTCCACGCGCGTGGTGCTGCTGGAGGGCCATACCGGCCCGGACGCCGCCGGCAAGGTGATCGAGGCCTTCGGCCACTTCCTGGTGGGCGGCAACTTCGCGGTCGGTATCGTGGTGTTCGCCATCCTGGTCGTGATCAACTTCATGGTGATTACGAAGGGTGCCGGCCGTATCGCCGAGGTGGGCGCGCGCTTCATGCTCGATGCCATGCCCGGCAAGCAGATGGCCATCGACGCCGACCTGAACGCCGGCCTGATCAACGAGGAAGGCGCCCGCAAGCGCCGTACCGAGGTGGCGCAGGAGTCCGACTTCTACGGCGCCATGGACGGTGCCTCGAAGTTCGTGCGCGGCGACGCCATCGCCGGCCTGATCATCATGTTCATCAACGTTGCGGCCGGCATGGTCGTGGGCATGGTGCAGCACGACCTGGATTTCGGCACCGCCGTGCACAACTACACGCTGCTGACCATCGGCGACGGCCTGGTCGCGCAGATCCCGGCGCTGGTGATCTCCACCGCCGCCGGTGTGATCGTGTCGCGCGTGTCGAACGAGCAGGATGTCGGCCAGCAGCTGACCGGCCAGCTGTTCTCGAACCCGCGCGTGATGTTCCTGACCGCCGGCATCATCGGTGCGATGGGCATCATCCCCGGCATGCCGCACTTTGCCTTCCTGCTGCTGGCCGGCGCGATGTTCTGGTTCGGCCGCTACATGCTGCGCCGTGACGCCGTGCAGGCCGAGACCAAGGTCCGCGAGGAGCGCAAGCCGGCCGTGGCCGCCGAGGCCGCCGAAGCCACCTGGGAAGACGTCACGATGGTCGACCCGCTGGGCATGGAAGTGGGCTACCGCCTGATCACGCTGGTGGACCGTGGCCAGAACGGCGAGCTGCTGGGCCGCATCAAGAGCATTCGCAAGAAGATCGCGCAGGACATCGGCTTCCTGGTGCCGGTGGTGCATATCCGCGACAACCTCGAACTCAAGCCCAACGCCTACCGCATCACGCTCAAGGGCGTGGAGATCGGCAGCGGCGAGGCCACGCCGGGCCAGTGGATGGCCATCAACCCCGGCCAGGTCAGCGGCACGCTGCCGGGCCCGGTCACGCGCGACCCCGCCTTCGGCCTGCCGGCGGTGTGGATCGACGCCAGCCTCAAGGAACAGGCGCAGGCCTACGGCTACACCGTGGTCGATGCCAGCACCGTGGTGGCTACCCACCTGAATCACCTGATCCAGATGCACGCCTCCGAGCTGCTGGGCCGCCAGGAAGTGCAGTCGCTGCTGGACCGCATCGCCAAGGAATCGCCGAAGCTGACCGAAGACCTCGTGCCGAAGACGATCTCGCTGACCGGCCTGCAGAAGGTGCTGCAGAGCCTGTTGGACGAAGGCGTGCCGATCCGCGACATGCGCACGATCCTCGACGTGGTGGCCGAGCATGCCACCAAGGTCAGCGACCCCACCGAACTCACGGCGCTGGTGCGCGTGGCGCTGGGCCGGGCCATCACGCAGCAGCTGTTCCCGAACAATGCCGACCTGCAGGTCATCAGCCTCGACGCCGGCCTGGAACGCGTGCTGACACAGGCGCTGGCCAACGGCGGCGGCATCGAGCCGGGCCTGGCCGACGCGCTGCTCCAGCAGGCGCAGGGTGCGGTGGGCCGCCAGGAGCAGATGGGGCTCGACCCCGTGCTGCTGGTGCCGTCGCCGCTGCGGCCGCTGATGGCGCGCTTCCTGCGCCGCACGCTCCCGCAACTGAAGGTGCTGTCGCATGCCGAAGTCCCGGACAACCGCAATATCCGCATTACCGCAATGATCGGCGGCGCGGCGTAAGGAACGAACATGAGCGTGGCAAAGTTTGTGGCGGCCAATGGCCGCGAAGCGATGCGCAAGGTGCGCGAGGCCATGGGTCCCGACGCCGTGGTGCTGTCCAACCGGGCCGTCGAGGGCGGCGTGGAGATCGTGGCGATGCGCGATGCGGACCTGGGCGCCGTCAGTGCCACGGCGCAGCCGTACGCGCCTTCGTTGCCATCATCGCCTTCCGCGCCGATGCTGGCGATGAACCCGATGAGCGCGATGAGCCCGATGGGCTCGCTGCCCTCGATGTCGCAGATCGCACCGGCACCGATGGCGCAGATGCCGTCGATGATGGCCGCGGACGCCCCCGAGCCGGCCGCACTCGGCGACCTGCGCGGCGAGCTGGCCTCGATGCGCAGCATGCTGGAGCGCCAGTTCGCCGGCCTGGCTAACACGCCCGCCGGCGTGGCCGCTGGCGACCCGCTGCGCGAGTCGCTGTTCGAATGGCTCGTCAACGCCGGCTTCTCGGGCCAGCTCTCGCGCACGCTGCTCGCCCACCTGCCCGTGGGCACGGACCGTCCGGCCGCGATGGCCTGGATCCGCCAGGAACTGGCTCGCAAGGTGCCGGTGCTGGCCGATGAGGACACGCTGTTCGCGCAGGGCGGCGTGCTCGCGCTGATTGGCCCGACCGGCGTCGGCAAGACCACCACCACCGCCAAGCTGGCGGCGCGCTTCGTGCTGCGCCACGGCCCCGGCAAGCTCGCGCTGCTGACCACCGACCGCTTCCGGATCGGCGCGCACGAGCAGCTGCGCATCTATGGCGACATCCTCGGCGTGCCCGTGCATGCCGTGAAGGACGCCGCCGACCTGCGTTTCGCGCTGTCGGCCATGAAGGACAAGCACCTCGTCATCATCGACACGGTGGGCATGAGCCAGCGCGACCGCAGCCTGTCCGACCAGATCTCGATGCTGGCTGGCGTGCAGGCCCCGATGCAGCGTGTGCTGCTGCTCAACGGCGCCGCGCACGGCGACACCCTCAATGAAGTGGTGCACGCCTACCGTAACGACACCGCTGGCGACGCCGCCGGCATCGACGGCTGCATCATCAGCAAGCTGGACGAAGCCACCCACCTCGGCTCGGTGCTCGATGTGGTGATCCGTCACCGCCTGCCCGTGTTCTACGCCTCCACCGGCCAGCGCGTGCCGGAGCATCTCGAACTGGCCCAGGCCGATGCCCTGGTCGAACGTGCCTTCCTGACGCCGCGCCGTGGCTCGCTGTTCGCCGATGCCGATGTGGCGCGCCGCCAGGCCAGCGCCGCCGAGCCGGCCCAGACCGAGCGCGCCGGCGCCGACGACGTGCTGCGCTCGCTGACCGACAGCGCCAACGCCGTGGGCGTATGCGTGGAGGAACTCAACGGCGCGCAGTACGGCTTCGACGTGGCCCGCTCGCTGTGGCAGCAACGCGGGGCCGGTGCGCCGGCGCTGCGCCAGATGGCCCAGCAGGTGCGCCTGTCGATGTGCCGCGACGCCAGCCGCGCGTGCGACCGCTATGTACTCGCCGTAACCGGCACCGCCTCGCAGACCGTGCCGGGCCGCCGCGCCCCACAACTGCTGCAGCAGACGCTGTGGCTGGCCGACCGTGACGGCACGCCGCTGGCCACCACCGTGGTGCCCGCCGGCCGCACGCGCCAGTCGATGGCCGAGGCTGAGGCGGAAGCCGAAGCCGCCACCGTGCGCGCCACGCTGGCCGCTGCCCGCACCGTGGTCAACCTCAATGCCTCGCTGCCGTCCGCCGCCACGCTGGCGCGCTGGCAGCAACTGGGCGAGCGCTGGGTGGCCGGCACGCGCAAGACCACGCGGGTGATTGCCGACGGCGCTGCCAACAAGCTCGACACCATCGCAGACACGCTCACCTTCCTCGCCATCGGCGACACCACCTGCCGCGACCGCGATGCCGTGCACTGGCTCGGCCACTGCATGGTGCGCGTACCCGAAGGCCAGGTGCGCGCCGCCGCGCGTGGCCGTGGCCAGGGCGCCGGTGCCGAAGCCGGCACCGAGGCTTGCCTCGTGGTGTCCCGTCTGGTGGATCGCGAAACCGGCGACATGCTGTCCGTGGACTACGTGCTGTGTGACCCGGCGCTGGCCGACGTGGCGGCCCAGGTGGCCCGCTGGGCCCAGTGGACGCACCACGCGGAAGAGCAGTTCCGCACGCTGCGCCACGCGATGGAGCACTTCGCGCAGGGCAACGAGGGCGACGGTGAGGGCGATGGCGACACGCTCGGCACGCTGGTCTCGGTGCAGCTCGGCCTGACCGCGCTGCGCCTGCAACACAACCCCACGCCGACGGCCCCGGCGTTCCTGTCGCGCCTGGCAGGCCGTGCTTCCGCCCGCGTCAACGCGCCGGTGTCCGGCGCCGTGCTCAACGAAGGCATGGGCCGCCTGCTGGCGCTGCTGGATGTGCTCGAGAACTACCCGGGCCGCAACGCGGCCCCGGCGCCGGCTTTCGACGACACGCCCGACGCGGCACGCCAGGCGATGGACGCCATCGGCGCCAGTGCCGCGCGCCAACTGGCCCCGGCAGGAGAGTAAGCCTTGAACCTGATGGGCTCCGACCAGGCGGAAAGCCTGCGCCGCATGCTGGCACCGCGCGTCACCCGGCGTATCGCCGTGGTGGGCTGCGAGGCTGGCGCCGGTACCACCACCGTGGCGCTCGGCCTGGCCAACGCGCTCGCCATGCAGGGCGAACGCGTGCTGCTGGCCGATGAAGACCGCGCCGCCGCGCGCGCTATCCGGCTGGCCGGCGCGGCGCCGAAGGCCACGCTGGCCGATGTGCTGGGCGGACGGATGCCGTTCGACGCAGCGCTCGGCACCCGCGCTGCCAGTGGCGTGGCGGTGCTGCCGGCCGGCAACGTGCCTGCCGGCGCGCAGATCGACGACCGCGCCTTGCCGGGCATCCGCACGGTGCTGGTCGATGCGCAGTCGAGCGAGACCGGCGCGCTGTCGCCCATGGCCGGCGCGGCGCACAACTTCGTGATCGTGATGCGGCCCGAGGCCACGTCGATCACCGCAGCCTATGCCTGCATCAAGCGGCTGCACCATGAATTCGCATGCCGTCACTTCCAGCTGATCGTCAACATGGCGGACAAGGAAGCGACGGTGATGGCCCTCTCGCGCAACCTGGCCCGCACGGCGAGCCAGTACCTGGGCGTGGAGGCAAGCCTGGCGGGCTACCTGCCGCTGGACCCGCTGGTGGCGCGCGCGCTGCAACTGGGCCGCTGCGTCGTGGAGGCCTATCCGGCCGCCGCAGCCACCGGCGCGCTGCGCCACGTGGCCAGCGGCATCGGGGCATGGCCGCTGCGCCAGGAAGCAGTCTCTCCGGGAATGGCCGCGGCCGTTCCCGCCTGACAACAGAACAAGAAGTCGCAACAACCGGACCGACACTCAGCCAGCCAGTCCGCCCCGCAGGCCACCATGCCAGGCGGGGCGCTGGCACCGAACCAAGTTCTTACCGAGAATTCCACCATGTATACGATTCAGGGAAAGCTCGAACAGGCAGGCGTGGTCAAGTCACATGCGCCGCTGGTGCGACGGATCGCGTTGCAACTGGCGGCCAAGCTGCCTGCCAGTGTCCAGATCGACGACCTGATCCAGGCCGGCATGATCGGCCTGCTCGATGCCGCCAAGCGCTATGAAGACAACCATGGCGCGCGCTTCGAGACCTATGCGAGCCAGCGCATCCGAGGCGCGATGCTCGACGAGGTGCGCGCCAACGACTGGCAGTCGCGCAGCCTGCGCCAGTTCACGCGCAAGATCGAGCGCACCCAGCGCGGTCTCGAACAGAAGCTCGGCCGCACGCCGATCGACTCCGAGGTGGCCAAGGAACTGGACATGCCGCTCGACGAGTACCAGGAGCTGCTCAACGAGGTCTACGGCTGCCAGCTGCTGCACTACGAGGACTTCGAGCGTTCCGGCGAGGAAGACTTCCTGGACCGCCACCTTGGCGTGACCGACGACGCCAACCCGCTGACCGTGCTGATGGAGTCCGGCATGCGCGAGGCGCTGATCCGCGCCATCGACAAGCTGCCCGAGCGGGAGAAGCTGGTGCTGTCGCTGTGCTACGACCAGGAGCTGAACCTGCGCGAGATTGGCGCGGTGCTGGAAGTGACCGAGTCGCGCGTGTGCCAGATCCGCAGCCAGGCGATTACCCGCCTGCGCAACCAGCTGCGGGGCCTGTTGTAATGCGAGCCTGGCTGTCGATGACGGTGGCCGCGCTCTGCGGCTTCTTGCCGGCGATCCTGGCGGCGCAGGGCTTGACGAAGGCGACGCTCGAAATCGGCCCGTCGCGCCATGCCTGGACCGGCTCGGCGGTAGGCCCGATGATTGCGAACCGGGGCCAGCGCGCGCTGTCCGCGCCGATCGTGCCGGGCGGGGTGCTGCCCCAGTCGGCTGGCGTCATCACTGCGGTGCGCTGGCGCTACAGCTTCACACGCGTGCCGCCGCCGGACCTGCAAGCCTACCTTTGCAATGCCGACCGCTGCGTGATGCTGCCGGGCGCCGAGGGCAAGACCAACGCCTTCGTCGGTGACGATGCCAGCAAGGGCTTCGTGTTCGCCTTCCGCGTGCCGGGAAGCGGCGGTCTGGCGCCGTCGCTGCAAGGGCGCAGCAACGAGGTGACGGTCAGCTTCCGCTAACCGTCAGCGGCGCGTCCCCCGCAATCCCCATCTGCTGGCTCACGCCACGCGTGTGTGCGTGACGGCCACCACCTTCGCCCATCGCGCCATTTCCGCCTGCAGGAACTGCGCGAACTGGGCGGCGCTGTTCCCCACCGGTACCAGACCTTCCCCCTGCAAGCGCTTGCGCATGGCCGGCGCCGCCACGGCAGCGCGGACTGCCGTCTCCAGCTCCCGCACCAGATCCGGCGGCATGCCGGCCGGGCCGAGCAGCCCATACCACGAGCTGTAGTCGAAGCCCGGCACGAGATCGGCAATCGGGGCGAGGTCCGGGAACGCCGGCAGCCGCTGCGGGCTGCTTACGCCGAGCCCCTTGAGCTTGCCGGCCGCCAGCAGCGGCTGCACCGTGGCCACGTTGCCGAGCAGCAGGTCGGCCTGGCTGCCCACCACATCGGCCACGGCCGGGCCGGCGCCCTTGTACGGCACGCTGACGATGTCGATGCCAGCCTCGTGCTTGAGCATCTCTCCCGCCAGATGGTTGGCGCTGCCCACGCCAGCCACGGCGATGCTCAGCTTGCCCGGCTTGGCCTTCGCCAGCGCCACCAGCTCGCGCAGGTTGGTGACGCCAAGGTCCGGGCGCGACACCAGGATCAGCGGCGAACTGGCGATCAGCGAGATCGGCGTGAAGTCCTTGATGGCGTCGAACGGCTTCTTCTCGAACAGCGCCGGATTGATGGCGTGGCTGGTGTAGCTCAGCAGCAGCGTGCCGCCATCGGGGTCCGCCTTGGCCACGGCAATGGCCGCGATATTGCCGGCCGCGCCGCCCCGGTTCTCGACGATAAAGGGATGCCTGAGCCGCTGCTCCAGCTCCGCCGAGAGCGAGCGCGCGACGATGTCGGTACCGCCGCCCGGCGTGGCGCCGACGAGGACTTTCGTGACGGCCGGCGCCGCGCGCGCCAGACCCGGGGGCAGGATCAGCGCCGCCGACAGCAGCGCGAGGAAATCGCGTCGTTCCATGGTTGTCTCCGTTTTTATCTTTGTATTTTTTGTGGGGCGATGCTGGCGCCTAGGCCGTGGCGGGCCGGGTGGCCGGCGCCCATGGCATCAGCGGCATGCCCAGCGCGGCGGCCTGGCGGCGCTCGTAGGCGTCAAACGCGGCGCTGCGCGCGCTGCCGCGCAGGCCACCGCGCACCGCGCCCGCGCGGACGTCGGTGAAGTAGTCGGCCCACTCATCGGGCAGCGGCTGGGCCCCCGGCACGGCCAGCCAGAGCCGCAGCAGGTGGCGCTTGCGGTCGAACTCCTCGTAGTCCTCGAAGTTCGTGCGCGAATGCACGGTGACGTAGTTGTTCAGCAGTTGCAGGTCGCCCTGCTCCAGCTGCATCGAGAAGCACAGGCTCGGGTCGGTCAGCAGGGTGTCCAGTTCGTCAAGGGCGGCTTCCTGGGCCGGCGTCAGGCGCGGCACATCGTCGAAGTCGCGCTGGGCGGCCACCACGTTCTTGCGATTGGTGCGCATGGCGAACGCCCACGGATGGTTGCCGAGGATGGTGCAGGCATAGTGCGGCGGCTGGGAGGGGGCCTGCGCGCCCTGGTAGCTGTAGTGGAACGGGGTGTGGAGCACGGCTTCGAGGTCCGGGCGGCGGCGCAGCATGGCGTCCCGCAGGGCGATCGAGCTGACCACCTTGCTCGCGCCGCCGGTACGGGCGGCGCGGCGGCACAGCAGGCCCACCACGTCGCAGGAATCGGTGTGGAAGTCGAGGCCGGCGTTGGTGTTGTAGCCCCGGCCGTTCTTGCTCTTGTAGGCGGCGCCCACGTCGCGCACATCGTTCATGAAGTCGCTGGCGCGGTTCTGCGTGCGGGCCACGCCCATGTGCAGGCCCATGCCCCAGTAGGCGAGGCGGGTCTCGTCCTCGGTCCAGCGGTGCACGGGAAAGCCTTTGACCAGGCACATGCCCCAGCGGCCCTGCGTGGTGTCGATGGCGCGGGCCAGCGCGTCACGCGCGGCGGCATCGAGCGGGAAGTCATCGGCGGTCATCTCCAGCAGCGGCTTGTCCAGCGCGCTGGCGTGGTGCAGGGCGGCGTCGAAGCTGGCGATCTCGGCGGCGGAGAGGCGCTGGATCCAGGAGGTGTCGCGGTCGGCATCGGCGGCCAGCCACGCGGTGGGGCGATAGGGGGGGTGATCTGGGTGATCAGTAGGGTGATCGGCAGTCATGGGGGCGGTGTCTCGGAGTCTTATGGAAGGGACGTCGGATGCGGGCGCCGGCGGAGCGCCTTGCATGACGTCGTGCAGCCAGTCTAAGCTTCCGCACAGCTAAGAAAAAGTGACGTTCCTTGACGTCGCTGATAAGGAAAACTGATGAAGCTGGAGACCTTCGCCACCCTTGCCGCCGTGATCGAGGAGGGCTCGTTCGCGGCGGCTGCCGCCACGATGCACCTCACGCCGAGCGCGGTCAGCATGCAGATGAAGCAGCTGGAGCAGTACGTCGGCCAGCCCCTGTTCGACCGTTCCGGCCTGCAGGTGCGGCCCACAGCCGTAGCGCACGAGGTGGCCGCCGCCATGGAGGGCGGGCTGCGCTACCTCCATGCGCTGCGGCGCCGGGTGTCCGTGGCCGTGGAGGGCTCGGTCCGGCTCGGGGTGATCGAGTCGATCCAGCCGGTGCTGCTGCCGGGCACGCTGCGCCACCTGCGCGACCACTATCCCAAGCTGCGCGTGCGGCCGGTACGCGGGCGCAGCGCCGGGCTGCTGGATCTGGTCAAGGCGGGGCAGCTCGATGCGGCGGTGGTGGCCCGGCCCGAAGCCGGCCGCGTGGCGAGCCTGCGCTGGCATCCTGTGGGCACGCGGGAGATGGTGCTGATCGCCCCGCCGGACGTGGGGGAGGCCAGCGCAGCCGATCTGCTCGCCCGCTACGACTGGATCCGCTACGACCGCGCCACCGTCACCGGCGCCATGGCGGCGCGGTACGTGCACGGGGTGATGCCGGAGAAACGCAGTGCGATGGAGTTCGACAGCGTGATCGCCATCGTCGCCATGGTCAGCGCGGGGCTGGGCGTCTCCGTGGTGCAGCTGATGGACCCGACGGTCTGCGACCGCTATCCCGTGCGGCGCGTGCGGCTGGGGGCCGACGCGCCGACGCTGCAGATCTCGCTGGTGTCGCGCAAGGCCGACGAGGACAGCCGGGTGCTGCAGGCGCTCACCGAGGCCGTGGAGCGCACTTTGCTACCCGGCATCCACTAGGCATCCACGATGACCTCGAAGCCGCCGAAGATCATGCGCTGGCCGTCGAACGGCATCGGGTCCATGCCCTCCTTGAGCCGTTCGTCCGCCATCGCGGCGGCCATGCCCTTGTCGCGCGCCTCGCGCGAGGGCCACAGGATCCACGAAAACACCACCGTCTCGTCGTCCTTGCGCTGGACGGCCATGGTGAACGAGGTGACCTTGCCTTCCGGCACATCGTCGCCCCAGCATTCCACCACTTTCAGCGCGCCGTGTTCCTTGAACACGGTAGACGCCTTCTGCGCCACTTGCCGGTAGGTTTCCCGATTGGCCGTCTTCACGGCCAGCACGAATCCGTCGATGTATGCCATGGCACTCGCTCCGCTGGGTCCTGGGCTTATCACCATAGACCATCGGCGTAACGTGTGACGAATGGGGCCTATTTGGGCGATGCAGCGCCGCCGCAGCCGGCAAGGAGCGCCAGCAGGGCGTCCAGCCCCACCGGCTTCACGAGGTGGGCGTCGAAGCCATGCGCGCGGGTGCGGTCGCGGTCGGCGGCCTGGCCCCAGCCGGTCAGCGCCACCAGCGTCACCGGTCGATCGGGCCAGGTCTGGCGGATGCGGGTGGCCACCTCGTAGCCATCCATTGAAGGCATGCCGAGGTCCAGCAGCACCACGTCCGGCCACCATTGGGCGAGGGACTCCAGCGCGCTCGCGCCATCGTAGGCCACCGTCGCGGTCGCGCCGTACATGTCCAGCAGCATCGCCACGCTGTCGGCGGCGTCGCGGTTGTCATCCACTACCAGCACGCGCACCGGGTTGGGCAGGGAGCCGGGTCGGCTTTTCGCGTCGTCGGCCGCGGCGGGGGCGTCGCTGGCCGGCAGGGTGACGGTGAAGG
Organism: Cupriavidus campinensis; assembly: GCF_905397395.1. Classification (GTDB taxonomy): domain Bacteria; phylum Pseudomonadota; class Gammaproteobacteria; order Burkholderiales; family Burkholderiaceae; genus Cupriavidus; species Cupriavidus campinensis. Next base: position 66,286 of record NZ_CAJPVH010000016.1, on the reverse strand, counting down.
TGCTGCCCAGCCCCGGGCCGGGGCTGGCGGCCTGGACGTCGCCGCCATGCATCTGCGCCAGCTTGCGCGCGGTGGCGAGCCCGATGCCGAGCCCGCCCTGCGAGCGCGGCGCGTTCTTGTCGAACTGGCCGAACAGCGCGAAGAGCCGCCCCAGATGCCCGGGCGGGATGCCGATGCCGGTGTCGGTCACGGCGGCGTGGATGCCGGCGGCATCGCGCCACGCGTGCACGTCGATGCGGCCGCCCGGATCGGTGTAGCGCACCGCGTTGGCCAGCAGGTTGCCGAGGATCTGCGCCAGCCGCACCGCGTCGCCGTGCACCGGCAGCGGGCCGTCGGCGGGCTGCAGCGTCAGCACGTGGCCCGCCTGGATGGCGGCGGGGCGGGCGGCTTCCACGGCATTGCGCAGCACGTCGGCGAAGTCGAGCGCTTCATGCTTCAGCTCGATCACGCCGCGCGTGATGCGCGAGACCTCCATCAGTTCGTCGATCAGCCGCATCATGTGCTCCACCTGGCGGTCGAGCATGGCCTGGAGGCGCGGCGCGTCCACCCGGGCGGCATCGGCGCGCTGGAGCTGGAGCGCGTTGTGGATGGTGGCCAGCGGGTTGCGCAGCTCGTGCGCCAGCGTGGCGAGGAATTCGTCCTTGCGCGCGTCGGCCTCGCGCAGGATGGCCTCGGCCTGCTTGCGCACGGTGATGTCGAGTGCCGTACCCAGCACGCTGGCCTGGTGCCGCCTGCGCCCCTCGCCCTCGAACTCGACCTGCCCGTTGGCCGCGTGCCAGTGCTCGCTGCCGTCGGGCCAGAGGATGCGGTAGTCCACCTCGAAGCCGCCGCCGCCGCTTTCGTCGGCCGTGGCGATGGCGGTTTCCACGGCCTGCAGCAGCCGGGGCCGGTCATCGGGGTGCACGCGTTGCAGGGTCTCGGCCAGCGGCATGACTTCGGCCTCGCCGCCGCCGCGCAACTCGCGCATGCGCGCATCCATATAGACCAGCCCGGTTTCGGTGTCCTGCCGGAAGGTGCCGAGCCGGGCGATGGCCACGGCCAGCTGCGCCTGGGTTTCGGTCTTGCGCAGCGCCGCCTCGGCCTCGCGCCGGGCGGTGATGTCGCGGAACAGCACGCCGACCAGCGGGCGGACGCCATCGCCCACGCGGAAGGCGTGCACCTCGAACCAGCGGTCCAGCGCGCGCGCCTGCTCGACGAAGTGGCGCGGATGGCCGCGCAGCGCCACCTCGCCATAGATCTCGAACCAGTGGGCCTCGTGCCCGGGTGCGAGGTCGCGCATATTGCGGCCCTGCGCCTGATGCAGCCCGGTCTGGGCCTCGAACACGTGGTTGACCGTGACAAAGCGGTAGTCGATTGCCCGGTCGCCGTCGAAAATCACCTCGATGATGCAGAACGCCTGGTCGAGCGCGTCCGCCAGCGCGTGGAAGGCGGCGCTGTCGAGTCCGGCGGCGGCGAGGGAGTGCGGGGATTCCTGCACGATGTGGCTTGTGTGGTGGTCAATGCAAAACGGCCAGGTCCACGCGGTTGCGCGGGCCCGGCCGTTCTGGCGGTTCCGCCCCGGGTGCCGGGGCGGAGGGGGCGGTCATCAGCCCTTCACGGCCTCCAGGGCCGCGTTGAGCGTCTTGCTCGGGCGCATCACGGCATCCAGCTTGTCGAAGTCAGGCATGTAGTAGCCGCCGATGTCGGCCGGCTTGCCCTGCACGTCCGACAGCTCGCCGACAATGGTCTTCTCGTTGTCGGTCAGCGTCTTGGCCAGCGGTGCGAAGGTCTTGGCCAGTTCGGCGTCGTCCTTCTGCGCGGCCAGCTCCTGGGCCCAGTACATGGCCAGGTAGAACTGGCTGCCGCGGTTGTCGAGCTGGCCGGTCTTTGGCGACGGGCTCTTGTTGTTGTCGAGCAGCTTGCCCGTGGCGGCGTCCAGCGTCTTGGCCAGCACCTTGGCGCGGACGTTGCCGGACTTGATGCCCAGCTCTTCCAGCGACACGGCCAGGGCCAGGAACTCGCCCAGCGAATCCCAGCGCAGGTGGTTCTCTTCCACCAGCTGGGCCACGTGCTTCGGTGCCGAACCGCCGGCGCCGGTCTCGTACAGGCCGCCACCAGCCATCAGCGGCACGATCGACAGCATCTTGGCGCTGGTGCCCAGTTCCATGATCGGGAACAGGTCGGTCAGGTAGTCGCGCAGGATGTTGCCGGTCACCGAGATGGTGTCCAGGCCGCGGATCACGCGTTCCAGCGTGTAGCGCATGGCGCGCACCTGCGACATGATCTGGATGTCCAGGCCGTTGGTGTCGTAGTCCTTCAGGTAGGTTTCCACCTTCTTGATCAGCTCGGCCTCGTGCGGACGGTACGGGTCCAGCCAGAACACGGCCGGCGTGCCCGAGTTGCGGGCGCGCGTCACGGCCAGCTTCACCCAGTCACGGATCGGGGCGTCCTTGACCTGGCACATGCGCCAGATATCGCCCTGCTCGACCTTCTGCGTCAGCGCCGACAGCACTTCATTGGTGGCGTTGTCGACGATGCGGGCCTCGCCGTCTTCCGGAATCTCGAACGTCTTGTCATGCGAGCCGTACTCTTCGGCCTTCTGGGCCATCAGGCCGACGTTCGGCACCGTGCCCATCGTCACCGGGTCGAAGGCGCCGTTGGTCTTGCAGAAGTTGATGATTTCCTGGTAGATCCGGGCGAAGGTCGATTCCGGGATCAGGCACTTGGTGTCCTTGGTGCGGCCGTCGGCGCCCCACATCTTGCCGCCGATACGGATCATGGCCGGCATCGAGGCATCGACGATCACGTCGTTCGGTGCGTGCAGGTTCGAGATGCCCTTGGCCGAGTCCACCATCGCCAGTTCCGGGCGATGCTCGTGGCAGGCGTGCATGTCGCGGATGACTTCTTCGCGCTTCGACTCCGGCAGCGCCTCGATCTTGGTGTACAGGTCCACCAGGCCGTTGTTCACGTTCACGCCCAGTTCGTCGAACAGCTTCTGGTGCTTGGCGAAGGCGTCCTTGTAGAAGACCTTCACGGCGTGGCCGAACACGATCGGGTGCGACACCTTCATCATGGTTGCCTTCACGTGCAGGCTCAGCATGACGCCGGTCTTGCGCGCGTCTTCCATCTGTTCTTCGTAGAAGGCCAGCAGGGCCTTCTTGCTCATGAACATGCTGTCGATGACTTCGCCGTCCAGCAGGGCCACCTTCGGCTTCAGGACAATGGTCTTGCCGCTCTTGGTGACCAGTTCCATGCGCACTTCACGGGCGCGGTCCAGCGTGATCGACTTTTCGCCGTGGTAGAAGTCGCCATGCTTCATGTGCGCCACGTGGGTGCGCGAAGCCATGCTCCACTCGCCCATGCTGTGCGGGTGCTTGCGGGCGAAGTTCTTCACGGCGGCCGGCGCGCGGCGGTCGGAGTTGCCTTCGCGCAGCACGGGGTTCACGGCGCTGCCCAGGCACTTGGAGTAGCGCTTCTGGATGGCCTTTTCCTCGTCGTTCTTCGGATCTTCCGGGTAGTCGGGGATCTTGTAGCCCTTCGACTGGAGTTCCTTGATGGCGCTGACCAGCTGGAACAGCGAGGCGCTGATGTTCGGCAGCTTGATGATGTTGGTATCCGGCAGCAGCGTCAGGCGGCCCAGTTCGGCCAGGTTGTCCGGCACGCGCTGGTCTTCGGTCAGGAATTCGGGGAATTCGCCCAGGATGCGGGCCGCCACCGAGATGTCGCTGGTTTCGACGTTCACGCCAGCCGGGGCGGCGAACGTGCGGATGATGGGCAGGAAGGCACTGGTCGCCAGCAGCGGAGCTTCGTCGGTCAGGGTGTAGATGATGGTTGGCTGCTGGGTACTCATTGCTTATCTCGCATCAAGAATCAGGTTGGAAAATGCCCCGGGTGGGTCACAGCCGGGGGCAAGACCCGAATTTTGCCTTATTTTTGGTGTCGGGAGGGGCGAACCATTGCGGTTTTTGCGCGGATGTATGCAAAGGCATTCAGATGTCGAAGTTGTTTGTGTCATCCATCATGCCGACAAATCCGGCAATTGTCGGTTATCTACCGCCAAATGGCCGATTGGCGGCTAGGTGTGGAAGCCTTGCGGCGCCGGGTCGGCGCCGGAGCGCTCCACGGCGGCGATGACCTGCGCGCCGAACAGCAGCAGCGTGGCGGCGATCTCCAGGCTCAGCAGCACCACGATGGCCGTGGTCAGGGAGCCGTACACCCGCCCCACCTGGGACAGCGTGGCGAAATACCAGACCAGCACGTGGCGGGACACCTCCCAGAGCACGCAGGCGAACACCGCCCCCACCAGTGCATGGCGCACCGAGAGCCGGCCTACCGGCATGACGAGGTAGATCGAGGTCAGCAGCAGGATCTCGCCAGCCAGCCCGAGCAGGTAGAGCAGGGTGCCGGACAGGCGGTCCAGCGACCAGTCATGGCCGAGCACCTCCAGGTGCCGCTCGCCGATGGTCTGGAGCCCGCCCGCCACCAGTGTCACCACCAGCAGCCCCACGCTGAGCACGAGGATGTAGCAATAGGGCAGGATGGCCGAGACCAGGAAATGGCGCCGCCGGATGGCCACGCGATGGATGAAGATGACCGACATGGCGTTCTCGAGCACGGTGAAGGCCAGCGAACTGAAGAAGATCATCGTCACCAGCAGCACCCAGCCGAGGGCGGGGTGCTCCATGAAGCGCGCCAGTTCTGCCACCAGCGCGCGTGACTGCCCCGGGAGCAGCCATTCCAGGTAGCGCGCCAGCGTATCGAGCAGCCGGGCCGGGTCGATCACGTGCGACAGGCCAATCAGCATCAGGATCAGCAACGGCACGATCGACAGCAGCGCGTAGTACGCCACCGCCCCGGCCAGCAGCAGGCCCTGGTTGGCGCGGAATTCCCGGAGCGTGGTCAGGATGAAGCGGCCGGGGTGTTGAAGGACGTGCCGGATGCGGGTGTCGAGGATGGGCATGGGAGGCAAGGAGGCGTCACAGACCAATGTGGCCCCAATGTGGCCCATCAGCGGTGCCCCGGCAAGGCGAGTTTGTCCGACACGGCGGCCGGTGCTGTACAGATGCGGCCGAAAGCCATGCGCATCTGTATCCACTCGACGAGGGCACCCGTTCCTATAATGGCCCGATCCCCCGAAGTCGCCCTTTTTGAAGGAAATCCGACATGCTCGACTGGCACGACCTGGCCTTCTTTGCCCTGGCCGCCCTTGTCCTGGTGCTGACCCCGGGGCCCAACATGATCTATTGCGTGTCCCGCGCGCTGTGCCAGGGCCGGGCGGCTGGGCTGGTCTCGCTGGCGGGCGTGCTGCTCGGGTTTGTGGTCCACCTGATGGCCGCCGCGCTGGGGCTGACCGCGCTACTGATGGCGGTGCCGTTCGCCTTCGATGCCATCCGGCTGGCCGGCGCGGCCTATCTGCTCTGGCTGGCCTGGCAGGCGGTGCGCCCCGGCGGCGCGGCGCCGTTCCAGGCCCGCGTGCTGCCGGCCGATCCGCCGCGCAAGCTGTTCAGCATGGGCTTTGTCACCAATCTGCTGAATCCCAAGGTGGCGATGTTCTACCTGTCGTTCTTCCCGCAGTTCCTGCATCCCGAGCAGGGCTCCGTGCTGTGGCAGAGCCTGCAACTGGGCGCGGTGCAGATCGGCGTCAGCGGTGCGGTGAACTTCCTGCTGGTGATGGGGGCGTCCGGGATTACCGCGTTCCTGTCGCGCAGCGAGCGATGGCTGCGCGCGCAGCGCTATGTGATGGGAACGGTACTCGGCGCGCTGGCCATGCGCATCGCGCTGACGGACCGGAAGTAACCCGGCTCAGCGCGTGGCGTAGGGAAAGTGATGCTGCGCCGCCATCTGGGACAGATGGTCGCGCAGATGGCCCAGCTCGGCCGACAGCTGCAGGGTCAGGAACGCAAACGAACTATGGCCGATGGACGGATCGTCCGGGTGCGGCGCTGGCAGGGTGATGTTCTGGCGGACCATGGTCTCGTCGCCGGCTTCCAGCGCGCTGGCCATCTCCAGCAGCAGGTCGCGGATGCAGTGCTCCTCTCCGCAGGCATCCATGCTCTCGGGCGGAATCGTCGCCAGCATCTCCAGCGCGCTGATGCACACCCGCGCGCAGTGCTGGACTTCCTCCAGATCCGCCGGCGGCGTGCCGGTTTCCTTCGCCACCGAGGGGATCAGGCTGCGCAGCTGCACCAGCGGCGGGCCCAGCTTCATCATGGCCTGCTGGCGCTCGCTCTCATCCGCAAAACCCCGTTCGATCTTGGCGTGGACGGCCGCGCAGGCGCGTAGCAGCCCGGCGAGCTTGAAACGCCACGAATACGACGCATAGGCCGGCAGCGCGAACGAGAAGACCAGCGCGATGGCCGTGCCGATCATGACATCGACGGTGCGCCAGAGCGCGTCATAGACGTTCTGGTCGCCGTGGCCGGCCGTGATGACCACCGTAATGCCGGCCAGCAGCGCGATATATCCCCCCTTGCCGACCGCATGGTAGGCCGCATACCCGCACGCCACGGCGATCAGCAGGTAGGTCAGCAGCGGAATACGGAAGTAGCTTTCCTGGAGGATCAGGAACAGGCCAACGAAGGCGCCGATCAGCGTGCCCACCCCGCGCTCGGCGGCGCGGCGGCGGATATTGCCGTGATGCTGGAGCCCGCCAATGACCACGAGCACCGTGATCGACGCCCATTCGCCATGCGGCACGTTGATGCCGGTGGTCAGCGCGATGGACACCAGCAGGGCCAGCGCCACGCGCGTGGCGTGGAAGATGCGGGCCTGGCGGAATCGGCGATCGGGGTCGAACAGCGCGCTTGTTGTATTTCGCAGGGCCTCGAGCATGGGGGCGATCACCTTCAGGGGGGGCCGGGACGCTTGTAGTGTATAGAGCCCGGCGCACGATCCGCAACATGGGCCGCCGGTTCCTTAACACCGCACGCTCCTGGCTGCCATCTCGAGTCATGCAGATCTCATTGAAGTATATCTAAGCGCACTTTCGAAGTTGTCATATTCGATGATGCGGGCCTTTCGCCGCATTGTGCTTGCTGCGCCGTGCGGCAAGCCGGCGCATACCGCCGTCCAGCCTTCATCCTGTATCGACCGCTCCGATATGCGCGAGCCATCGCCGCTGCCGTCCCGTACCGTCTCTGTCCGCTGCGCCGGTCTGCCCACGCTGATGGGTACACCGGCGCTGGTGTTTTCGCGGCTGTCCGGCACGGAGCGGCTGTGCGAGCTGTTCGAATACGAAGTGGAACTGAAAACCCCCGACGCGCGGCACGCGCCGTCCGGCCCGGCGGCGAACCTCGACACGCACGCGCTGCGCGGCCAGGAACTGACGGTTGCGATTGAACTCGACGGCAGCGGCGCCGGGCCATCTGGCCGCATCGGCGCGGGCACGCGGGAGATCACGGGGCTGATTACCGGCGTGCGCGGCCCGATCCCGCAGGGTCGGCAGATCGCTTACTGCCTGACGCTGCGCCCGTGGCTCTGGCTGGCCACGCTGACGACGGACTACCGCGTCTTTCAGCAACAAACCGTGGTCGAGATCCTCGACGCGCTGCTCTGCGCCTACGCCTTCCCCGTGGAATGGCGCGTCGACGCGGCGCGCTATCCCAGCCGTGAATACCAGGTGCAGTACGGCGAGAGCGACTTCGATTTTTTCCAGCGCCTGACCCAGGAATGGGGCATCTCCTGGCACATCGCGCACAGCGACGGCAAGCACCGGCTGGTGCTGACCGATGCCAACAGTGCGTTCGCGCCGTACAGCAGCGCCGCCTACCACACCATTCGCTGGCAGCGCAGCGCGGACCGCATCGACGAGGAATGCCTGCACGCGTTCGTGCTGCACGACCGCCTCGTGTCCGGCCAATGGGCCAGTTCCGACTACGATTTCGTCAAGCCAGGCGCGGATCTCGCGGTGCGCTCGGCGGCGCCACTCGACACCGCGCATGCCGAGGCAGAGGTCTATGAATATCCAGGCGATCATGGCCAGCCCGCCACCGACAACGACCCGTGGCGTGAAGGCGGCCATGTCGCCGGGCTGCGGATGGAGGCCCTCCGCCAGCACGGCAGCCGGGCGAGCGGACGGGGCCACGTGCGCGCCATGGTGCCAGGGTGCACGTTCAAGCTGAGCCATTTCGTCCAGGACAGGGCAAATCGCGAGTACCTGATCCTCGGCGCCGATCTGGAGATCGAGGATGTGCCCGAAGCGTCGGGCATCGGCCAGCAGTGGCGTTGCGAGGTCGCCTTCACGGCGCAGCCGACGAACGTGCTGTTCCGGCCCGAGCGGACGCAGCCCAAGCCGCGCGCCAGTGGCCCGCAGACCGCCACGGTGGTAGGGCCGGAGGGCGAGGAGACGTGGACTGACGCGTATGGGCGCATCCGTATCCAGATGCATTGGGACCGGATCGGCCAGCGCAACGCCAACAGCTCATGCTGGGTGCGGGTGTCTTCGGCGTGGCAGGGCAATCGCTTCGGGGCGGTGCACGTGCCGCGCATCGGCCAGGAGGTGGTGGTCGAGCACCTGAATGGCGATCCCGATTGTCCCATCGTCACCGGCCGCGTACCGAACCGCCTCAATATGCCGCAGTGGCCCCTGCCGGCGCAGCACGCGCTGTCCGGCTTTGTCAGCAAGGAATTGCATGGCGAGCGCGCCAACGCCTTTGTCCAGGACGATACCCAGGGAGAAATCCAGACCCAGTTGCAGAGCGACCATCAGACCTCATGGCTTGGCCTCGGCTTCTTGACGCGCGTGCTGCACGGCGCCGGGCGCAAGGACAAGCGGGGCGAGGGTTTCGAGCTGCGCACGGACGGCCAGGGCGTAGTGCGCGCCCACGGCATGCTGCTGACCACCGAGCGACGTGCCAACGCCAGCGCGCATCACAAGGACCTGGGCGAGACCGTGGAGCGGCTGGCGGTGGCCCGTGCACAGCAGGAAACGCTGGCCGCGCTGGCGCAGCAGCACGCGGCGCAGGACGCGGCCGACCAGGCCGAAGTGGCCAGCGCCATCCAGCAGCAGAACGACGACATCCACGGCACAGGGGTCGCCAACGCGGATGCCGGCAGCTTTCCCGAACTGGCCGCGCCGCACCTTGTGCTTGCCAGCCCGGCCGGCATCGAGGCCACCACGGCGCGCTCCACGCATCTTGCTTCGGGCGAGCATCTGGCGCTCACCAGCGGCGGGCATACCAGCCTGGCCGTGGGCAAGCGGCTGCTGGCCAGCGCGAGCCGGGGCGTGCGGATCTTTATCCAGAGCATGGGGTGGCGGCTGGTGGCGGCCGGCGGCGACATCGACCTGCGCGCGCTGCGCGACAGCATCAACCTGCTGGCCCGGATCGGGATCACGGCCACCGCCGACCGGATCACGCTGTCGGCCCGGCAGCAGCTCGTCATCAGCGGCGGCGGCAGCAGTACCACTTATGACGCGGGCGGCATCACGCATCGCACCGGCGCCGCGTATGTCATTCGCACCGCCAGCTATGCCCTGATCACGGCACAGCGCGGTGCCGCGGCGTTCCCGCCGCCGCGCAAGCCCGGGCAAGGCAATCTCGAACTGTTCAACCACTACGCCAACCGCACCGGCATCGGTGGGGAGTTCCGCGTGGAGGACGCGTTGGGCAAGGCCGTGACCGGCCGCTTGAACGCCAAGGGCTTCGCGGCCGTCGGCGGGCTTGCACCGGGCCCTGCCACGGTGCGCTTTGGCAAGGACCCCGCCGATACCTGGGTCGAGGCCAGTCATGTCGGCCAGCCGACATGGTCGCCGCGCGCGGCAGGGCAGGCGGGCGCCAGCGCGATGGCCGACAGCGCCGCCGGGTTTGTCGCCGGGCAGGTGCTCGCTGCCGCCAGCCGGGCCAGCGAGACCAGCCAGGCACTGCAGATCGCGCAACAGCTCACCACGGCGGTCAAGGGCCTTCCCGATGGGCTTGCGGCATTCGGCCTGTCCGGCGCCCAGGCGCTGCTGGGCCAGGCGATGCCGATCGCGATGCCGACGTCGATGGCGGTGCCGGCGTTGGCCAAGGCCGTATCGCATCCCGCCCGGCCTTCGATGACCACGCCGGGATTTGTCTCCTGATTCCCGCCGAAACCCTCCATCGCCATCACGCCCAGCCATGTCCCAACCGACGCCTTCACCTGCTCCGCGCCCGCCCGAGACAGTAGTGGCCCCGCTCAATACCATCGCCGTGGAGGATGTGGGCCGGGGTGCCGCGCAGGTCGATGCGTGGCTGCGGCAGGCCAGTGGCGGGCTGGTGACGCTGGCGCGCATCCAGGCCGTGGCCGGCGGCTTGCCCGTGGTGGGCAACATCATGGCACTGGTCGATGCGCTCAACGACATCTTCGCGCTGATGCGCAGCCGCTCGCGCGATGTGTTCGACTGGGCCAGCCTGGGGATTAACCTGATCGGCGTCCTGCCGTTGCCACCGGGCATGGCAGCGGCACGCATGAGCCTGCGGCCCACGCTCGCGCTGGTTCGTCAGGAACTGCGCCACGCCGCCACGGCTGCTCTCGGAGATGGGTTGATCGAGGTGCTGGTCGGGCATTTGAACGCCACCATCATCGGCGAGCTTGACGATTTTGTGCAGCAGGCGCAGGCGAAGCTGGGCAGCATCCTGGAAGATGCCGGCGCCCTGGGCGAGAGGCTGCTGGGCGAGATTGCCGGCGGGATGGAAGCCGTCGCGCTGGGCCGGCTCGACGCCGCCGGCAACGCGCGGTCGGCCCGCACGCAAGCCGGCGTTGCGGCGGAGCAGTTGCTGAACGATCCCCGGGCGGCCATCGGCAATATCTTTGGTGCGGTGTGGGATGCCCACAAGGCGTCGGGCAAGGCGGTGGCCAACACGGCGGTGCGGCTCGCGATGCCCGAGAAGATGCGGCAGCAGGTGGCCGCCAGCGCGGGCGCCCTGCGCGAGATGGGCCCGACACTGCGGGCGCAACTGGCGAAGTTGGCCGACCCGCAAGCCACGCACAGCCTCGGCTGGCTGCTGGCGATACTCAGCCAGGCGGTGGCGCGATGGCGCCAGAAGCGGCGCGCCGGCCAGAGCGCCAATGTCCATCCGAAGTACACCAGCGAGGCACGGCAACGCGCGCAGGATGGCGAACTGGGCGCCATCGGCCGTCAGGCGCCAGCACGGGGCAGCCCCGGCTGCCGAAACTGCCCGGCACCCTCCGGCAGCCGGCGCAGCATCAGCTTCGCCACCGGCGACGAGACGCTGTCGCACACCGATTTCATCCTGCCGGGACAGTTGCCGCTTGCCTGGACGCGTACCTACCGCTCGAGCCTCGCCGCCTACGACACCGGTGTATTGAACCCATGCGGCGCGCGCTGGATCACCCCGTACACCACCCGCTTCGATCAGGTGTCCAAGGGCGTGGTGTATCACGCCGGCGATGGCCGCAGCCATGCATATCCGCTCCCCGAGATTGGCAAGTTCCACCACGATCCGATCGAGAACATCACGCTTGTGCGGGTGTCGGAGAACGCGCTGACGCTCGCCCGGGGTTTCGAAGCTGAGGAGACCTACCGCCGCCACGGGCAGCGTTTCCGCCTGACCGGCATCAAGCTGCGCAGCGGCGCGGGCGTGGCGCTGCACTATGACCATCGCGTTCACGGCGACACCGTGCTGTCGGATGTGATCGCCTATCAAGGTACGGCGACGATGGCCCACATCGGCGTCCGCCCCGACGCGGCCGGGCGCATTGCCGAACTGTGGCAGATCGCCGACGGCCAGCTTGTGCGGCAGCTCTCGCGCTATACCTACGACGGCGCGGGCGATCTCGTGATGGCGCAGGACGAGAACGCCGCCCACTGGGACTACACCTACCGGCATCACCTGCTCACGCGCTACACGGACCGCACCGGACGCGGCACGAACCTGCAGTGGCACGGCGACGGCCCCAATGCCCGGGCGGTGCGCGAATGGGCCGATGACGGCAGTTTCGACATCCGCCTGGCGTGGGACCCCGACATCCGCGTGACCTGCGTGACCGACGCGCTCGGCCACGAAACCTCGCATTACTACGACATCCTCGGCTACACCTATCGGATCCGGCATCCCGACGGACGATCCGAATGGTTCTTCCGCGACGACGCCAAGAATGTTGTGCGGCATGTGCGTACGGACGGTGCCGTGGACAGGTTCGCCTACGATGGGCGCGGCAACCTGCTCGAGCACCTGCGCCCGGACGGCAGCGCGGTGCACTACGCCTGGGACGACGGCGACCAACTCATCGGCATCCGGGATGCCGAGGGCGGGCTGTGGCAGCGCCGCCATGACGACCGGGGCAACCTGATCGAGGAGACGGATCCGCTCGGACACAAGACCGAATACGCCTACAACCAGGCAGGCCTGCTGGTGGAGATCCTCGACGCCCGGGGCGGGAGGAAGCAATTGGCCTACACCGCCTCGGGGCAGCTCGCCAGCTACACCGATTGCTCGGCCAAGACCAGCACCTGGCAGTACGGCGCACGCGGCGAGCTGGTGACATTCACGAATGCGGCAGGCGAGGCGACCCAGTACCAGTACGAGGCCGGGCAACTGGCCAGCGTCAGCCACCCCGATGGGCGCGCGGAATACTTCGAGCGCGACGCTGAAGGCCGGCTGCTGGCGTACACCGATGCGCTGCACCGGCGTACCACCTGGCACTACAGCGAGGCCGGCCTGATAGCAGGGCGCACCGATGCGGCGGGCCGCACGCTCGGCTACCAGTGGGACAAGCTCGGGCGGCTCATTGCGCTCGTCAACGAGAACGACGCGAGGACCGAGTTCCACTACGACCCAGTGGGGCGTTTGCTGGAGGAAACCGGCTTCGACGGCAGGACCACGCGCCACTTCCATGAGCCGGCCACGGGCAGGCTGGCACGGAGCGTCGATGCCGGGCAACTGCAAACCACCTACGCCTTCGATGCAGCCGGTCGCCTGATCCGCCGCGAGGCGGGCCAGCTGGATCGACAAGGCCAGGTCAGGCACAGCCAGGCCGAGACGTTCGCCTATGACGGCGACGGCCGCATGATCCTGGCCGAGAACGCGGACAGCCGCCTGCAATGGTTCCACGACGCCGCGGGCAATGTGGTGCGCGAACATCAGCACTACCGGTGCCTGGAGCAGCCGCTGGTGGCGGTCTGGCGGCACGAGTTAGACGCGCTGCACCAGCGCATCGCCACGATCCGTCCGGACGGACACCGCGTGGCCGCGCTGACTTACGGCGCGGGGCACGTGCACGGCGTGATGCTGGATGACCGCGAACTGGTCCATCTGGAGCGCGACGACCTGCACCGGGAGGTGCTTCGCACGCAGGGCAACCGGCTCGCCCATGCGCAGGCCTACGATCCGGCGGGGCGCCTGGTGGAACAGACGCTATCCCACATCGAGGGCGCCCGGGCGGGCCATCGCTTGCTGCACCGCCAGTACCAGTACGACGCGGTCGGGCAGCTATCGGGTATCCGCGACATGCGGCGCGGCACGCTGCGATATCGCTATGACCCAGTGGGCCGGCTGCTCGCTGCGCACAGCGCACTGGGCAGCGAAACGTTCGCCTTCGACCCGGCCGGCAACCTGCTCGACGATCCCGATACGCGCTTGTATGAGGCTACTCCGGCACATGGACGACGGGCCACCGATAGTCGCCTGACCGGCCGCCCGAGGCTGGTGGACAACCTGCTCCGGCAATACGCCGGCACCCAATATCAATGGGACGAACGCGGCAACCTCATCGGACGTCTGGACCATGGCGTGGCGGCCTCCTTCACGTGGGATGCTTTCAATCGGCTGGCCGGCTATCGCCAAGCGGACCTGTCAGTGCAGTACATCTACGACGCGCTGGGGCGTAGGCTCGTCAAGTCGTCCTCCGCCCAGGGCGTCACGCTCTATGGCTGGGACGGCGACCAACTGGCGTGGGAAAGCCGGCCGGACCGCAGCACGCACTATCTGTACGAGCCCGGCAGCTTCATACCGCTGGCCCAGGCTGTGCGCCATGACGCCATCGCCCTGCATCGCCAGCCCGACTACGCGGGCGACTACGACATCGATGAGGATCCGCTGTGGACCGAGGACATCGCCCCCCGGCCGTTCGACGCCATCGCGTGGTACCAGTGCGACCACCTCGGCACACCCCAGGAGTTGACCGACGAGACCGGCGAGATTGCATGGTCTGCGCAGTACAAGGCCTGGGGCGCCGCGCGCGAGGTCATCTCCGAAGCGGCGCGCAAGGCAGGCATTGCCAACCCACTGCGCTTCCAGGGCCAGTATTACGACGAGGAAACCGGGCTCCATTACAACCGGCACCGGTACTATGATCCGGTAAGCGGGCGGTTTGTGAGCCGGGATCCGATTGGGCTTCGGGGAGGGCTGAACGGGTATGGGTATGCGCCCAATCCAGTGGAATATATTGATCCGCTGGGATTATCAGCTGATGAAAGTACGACGACTTTTTATCATGCAGGAAACATCAAGGGACCGATCGATCCGTCTGAAGGGCGTCGAAAGCTGGACTTCAATCCCGCAGGCAAAGGGGGATTTTATGTGACGACAGAGCGGGCACAAGCTGAGGATTGGATGCTTCGAAAAGCTAAGCCGACGATTACCGAATTCGTCGTTCCGAACTCAGATTTGGCGAGTCTTAATGTGAAGGTATTTAGTTCGGCGGATGCGGAGTGGGCCGACGTCGTGACACGTGGTCGCAACGGTACGCTTTCCCATGATTATGATGCCGTGAGTGGTCCAATGGTCGGCAATCCTAAAAAATTAAGTCGTGGCGTGCCGCCAAGCCCTAAGGGATGTCAAATGGCTATATTTTCAGCGAAAGCGGCTTTGATTTTCGATAAAGCAAAAAAGGGAGACTGCTAGGTGATAGAGGAAAGCAAAATCGTAGATGGTATCGTCATCGTTAACGACCGCGATCCCAGAGAGAGTGTTGTTTTTAACTTCCGTACCTGGGTGGCAATAATCCAGGCCATCATGGTGAAGTATGCGGGTAAGTCGGAGGAGGAAGCCAAGTCCCTTGTCCTGGACTCACCCTTAGTAGAGCACGCTCTAGATAGATATATGGCCATTGTCGTGCGTGCACACGAACTGGACTATCACTTTGCTATGCTACTGGCTCATGGTGAGCAGTATTGGCACAGGGGTATCGATTCGGACCCGCCGGGAGATTTTTGGAAGTGGGAGGAGCAGTACAGGCTTGATCACAACCTGGAAGCGGACGACTTTATCTTCAGTGATGAGCAGTGAAATTATCGAATCAGGCCTGGGTTGCAATGAGGACGGCTAAAACAAATCTGTGCGTTGACGCCATGGGTTCTGAGGAGCCGACGTCTCCAATCGCAACTGACGCGACATAGGGCCGAGCGCGCCTCAGGGACGCGCCAGCCTGGACGGACACATCCCTACGACGGATCCTTAGTCCGCGTCCGCGATACCGCCGACATCACTCCAATTCCCAGTACCACCAAGCAGGCAATACCGATATAAACCGGAGCCAACCCAGCGATGCTGAGGCCCCAGGCGATGCCGCCGACAAGCAGCATGAGCCCGATGAGATAGAGCGCGAAGGACATGAGTGACACCTCCCAGACAGAAAGTGGTGGCATCCGCGCGTGTCGTGCGGATGCGCCTGACTGTCAATGTAGGCAAGGTGCCTGCCGGCCGGGATCGGTCGATGACCTAGCCTTGCGTAGGCCGGTTCTGACTACCGCCGGATTGGGACCGGCGGTGTGATGCGTATGTAACTCAGCCGGCCGCCAGGCTCACGCCGCTTGCGGCGTTCTGCGCGCGGCCGTCGCGGCCATACATCTCGTTGGGGCCGGCGCCGCCCTGGCGCAGCACCTGGATGGCTTCCTGCGTGAATTCGAGGTGGGCGTTGACGATGGCGCCGTTCAACTCGTTGGCGTCCTTGGCCTTGCTGGCGAAGAACACCACCTTGCGCCACGCCTCAGCCACGGCCGCATCCACCAGCCCGCCCACAAGCAGGCCGCCCGGGCCCACGCGCAGGCCCAGCGCAATCATCTGCGCTTCGCGCGCCGCGGTGGCGCGCGTGAGGCCCTGAGCCAGTTCCATCTTCTGGTTGAGCAGCTCGCTCAACGCCTGGAAATCCTGGCGTTTGATGGTGTCGCGCTCCTCGGCGAGAGTGCGGCCAAATGCGGCGATGGCGTCAGCTTCGAGCTTCAGGGTCTGGATCAGGGCTTGGCTCATGTCAGGGAGTTATTGGCTTTCGCCTTGGCTCAACTCGCGCAGCGAAGCGAGCAAGCCGTCGGCGATCTTGCTGGGATCGATCTTGATCCTGCCTTCCGCGATGGCCTGGCGAATTTCCTCGACCTTCGCGGTATCGATGTCGTCGTCGGTCTCATTGACCAGACGCGAACCGATCTCACGCACTTGCGCGGTCAGCGGGCTGACGCGCACGCCGGTCAAGGCGCCGGAAGTCGCGGACGAGGCGGCACCGTTGGCGGCCGGACGGGCTGCGCTGTCGGTTGCCGCGGCATCGGCGGGCAGGGACGGAGTGGATTGGTTGATCTTCACGGTGAAATCCTTGCTGGGTTCCCTTGGCTTATCGGATGTTCCACCCGGAACTTTAGGGTTTTCGCATCCGGATCAGGGTGGGGCGGCATTCTCGCATGCGCCGCCTGCGCCTGCTCTTTCTTCCTGCTTCCGCGGGAATCCTGGCGACTACTTCGGGCTTCTTCCGTTAAAAATGTGACGATTACTGCTGCAGGACGACGGTGTCGCCGCTGCGCACGAGGCCGCTGACCACCTGTCCGTTGCGTAGCCGCACCTGCACCGAATTGCCGGTGGCGGCATCGGCGAGCACCTTGCCCTCGCTGGTGAGCTGGAACGAGTCACCTTCGACGGTCACGTTGACAGTCTGGCCGGATTTCACGGCAATCGACTTCTTGAGCAGATCAGTGCGCATGGGCGAACCGGCCGCGATGCGGTTGGCCGCCACGGCGCCGGCTACCTGTGCCGGATCCGTCACAACCGCGCGCGGTAGCGCGGCCAGATCGCCCTGGCGCACTTCGAGGTCGGCGGCGCTGATGGTCTCGCCGGGGGCCATTGCGCGGGCCGCTACATAGTAATCAGTCAGTACCGAGACCCGGGCCTGCACGTAGCGCGTCCAGGGCCGGTCGCCGCCGCAGCGCACACCCACCGCCACGCGGCCCCACGGGGCGGCGCCGGACGGCAGGAAGGGTTCGGGGTTCTGGCAATCGGGCGCGCGGCCGCCCGAGGGCGGCACCACCTGCACGCTGACCTTGCCCGGCAGGCCGGTGGCCTGGCGCAGCAGGAACTGTTCGACGACCACGCGCACGGGGTCGTCGGCAAACGGGGTGGCAGCCGACGGCATTGCCACCGGCGTGACCTGGGCGGGCGCGGCGACGGACGGCTGGGCCAGCGCGAAGCCGGCCAGCGCCATCAGCCCGGCGGCCTGGCGAGTGAGGTTCATAGGGGTCATCCCAGCAAGGATGGGGGGTGGCCGGCGCGGGCGGGCCCGCGCGATGCCGCCCCACGACATCGGCATACAACAACGAATCTGTGGGGCAATTGTAGGCAGCCTCGCGCGAAGGGTCGGCGCGAATTGCGCGGATTTCTCGGTCCTATTCGCACGATTGGCGTGACAGGGCGGCCCCTAAGATGGCAACCCTGAAGAAGCCCCGGACCGGCACGCGTATACGCATACCCAGGTCTACGGCAGTTTTCTCCCCGAAGTTGAAGCCAGAGCAGGAAAGGCAGACATGATCGACAGACTCGATGCGGCGTTGCGCTTCCAGCAGGAAGCCCTGAGCCTCCGGACCCAGCGGCAATCGGTGATTGCCTCGAACATCGCCCACGCGGACACGCCGGGCTACAAGGCACGCGATTTCGACTTCGCCAGCACCCTGGCGACGTCGGTGGAGCGCGGCCGCCAGAGCGAAGGCATGACGCTTTCCACCACGCAGAAGCGCCACCTGCCGGGCCAGGCGCCGACTTCGAGCAGCGCCGACCTCGACTACCGCATTCCGCTGCAGTCGAGCATGGACGGCAACACCGTGGAAATGGACACCGAGCGCGTGGCGTTCGCCGACAACACGGTGCACTTCGAAGCCGGCCTGACGGTCATGAGCAGCAAGATCAAGACGATGCTGTCGGCGATCCAGAGCTAACGAGGACCGACCATGCCCAGCATGAACATTTTCGACGTGGCCGGCTCTGCCATGGCCGCGCAGTCGCAGCGGATGAACGTGACGGCCTCCAACCTGGCCAACGCGGACAGCGCCGTGGCGCCGAACGGCCAGCCGTATCGCGCCAAGCAGGTGATTTTCGAGATGGCGCCCACGCCCGGCCAGTCCGACGTGGGCGGCGTGCAGGTGGCCGGCGTCATGGAAGACGCTGCCCCGGCCCGCATGGTGCACAACCCGTCGCACCCGCTGGCGGACGCCAACGGCTACGTGACGATGCCCAACGTGAACCCGGTGGAAGAGATGGTCAACATGATCTCGGCGTCGCGTTCGTACCAGGCCAACGTGGAGGTGCTCAACACCGCCAAGACCATGATGCTGAAGACGCTGACGATCGGTCAGTAACCCACAACCTTTCGAATCCTTCCAGGAACCGCCGGAACCGACACCATGACGACCACCTCTAACGTCAACAGCAACTCCGCCGTCAATGACGCGCTCAAGGGCGGCAGCTCCAGCGCGGCAGATCTTCAGAACAACTTCCTGAAGATGCTGGTGACGCAGATGAACAACCAGGACCCGCTCAACCCGATGGACAACGCCCAGCTCACCTCGCAGCTGGCGCAGATCAGCACGGTGAGCGGCCTGCAGACGATGAACGAAACCCTGACCGCGCTGCTCTCGCAGACCGCGGCCAGCCGCGCGATGGACTCCGCCAACCTGATCGGCAAGACCGTGATGGTGCCGGGCAACGCAATCACCGTGGCGGACGGCGTGGCCACCAAGATTGGCGTGGACGTGCCGTCCACGGCTGACTCGGTCACCGTGCAGGTGCTGGACAAGAACGGCAACGTGGTCCGCAACATCGACATGAAGGGCCAGACCGCCGGCGTGCACGACATCGCCTGGGACGGCAAGAACGACCAGGGCAACGCCGTGCCCAATGGCGAGTACACCTTCAAGGTGTCCGGCACGGCCGAGGGCAAGGACGTCAGCGCCATCGCGCTGGTCTACGGCAAGGTCCAGTCCATCAGCGGTGACAGCACCGGCGTGCTGGTCGAACTTGGCGACGGCAAGACCGCCAACGTCGACGACGTGCGCCGCATTTCCTGATCCACTTTTACGTATCACCCGGTCCGGCATACGCGCGGGCAATTCACGAACGACAGCCTTATTAGGGGAAAATCATGGGTTTTGGTCAAGGGGTAAGCGGCCTGAACGCCGCCGCGTCCAACCTGGACGTGATTGGCAACAACATCGCCAACGCCAACACGGTTGGCTTCAAGCAATCCACCGCGCAGTTCGCGGACGTGTACGCCGGTTCGAAGATCGGCCTGGGCACGCGCGTGAACGCCGTGGTGCAGTCGTTCACCAACGGCAACATCGCCTCGTCCGGTCGTAACCTGGACGTGGCCATCAGCAACGGCAACGGCTTCTTCCGCCTGACCAATACCGATGGCTCGGTGTTCTATTCGCGCAACGGCCAGATGAACCGCCTGGACGATGGCCGCCTGGTCAACGCCACGGGCCTGCAGGTCACGGGCTACCCGGCTGGCACCACCGCCGGCGGCGTGGCTCCGCAGCCGATCACCATCAGCAATGCACAGATGCCCCCGCGCGCCACGCAGACGGTGACGGCGCAGTTCCAGCTCGACTCGCGCAGCACCGTGCCGACCACGGCTTTCGCCAGCGCCCCGGGTGCGCTGCCGACGTCGGACATGTTCAACTACAGCACGGCGATCAGCGTCTATGACTCGCTGGGCAACAAGCAGCAGGTCACCGCGTACTTCGCCAAGTCGGCTGCCGCGCCGACCGTGCCGGGCGGTACCAACTGGAACATGTACCTGACCGATTCCGCGGGCAACACGCTGGCCGGCATGCCGGTATCGATGGCCTTCGACAGCAACGGCGTGATGCAATCGACCACGCCGGCGAACCCGACGCTCGCACTGCCGGCCGCCAACGGCGCCGCCGCGCTGACCGCCAACCTGAACCTGACCGGTTCCACGCAGTTCGGCTCGGACAACGATCCGAAGAAGATCGTGCAGGACGGCTACGCATCGGGCGCGCTGCTGGGCTTCTCGGTGCAGGAAGACGGCACGATCCTCGGTTCTTACTCGAACGAGAAGACGCTGTCGCTGGGCCAGATCGCCATGGCGACGTTCGGCAACGTGGAAGGCCTGAAGCCGGAAGGCGACAACGTGTGGTCCGCCACCGGTGCCTCGGGCCAGGAACTGCTCGGCACGGCCGGCGGCGCCATGGGCACGCTGAAGTCCAACGCCGTGGAAGAGTCCAACGTGGACCTGTCCGGCCAGCTGGTCAACCTGATCGTCGCGCAGCGTAACTATCAGGCCAACGCGCAGACCATCAAGGCGCAGGACACCGTCCTGCAGACCCTGGTGAACATCTGATCCACGCTGATCTCTCCGCCGGAACGCCGACATGGACCGCATGATTTACACCGCCCTCTCGGGCGCCAAGCAGATACTCGACCAGCAGGCCGCGGTATCGAACAACCTGGCCAATGCCTCCACGCCGGCGTTCCGCGCGCAGATCAACCTGTATCGCGCCGTGCCGGTAGTGGGGCAGGAGACGCAGACCCGCGCCTTCACGCTGGCCTCCACGCCGGGTGCCGACATGAAGGCCGGCCCGCTGACGTACACGGGCCGCGACCTCGACGTCGCCCTGCAGGGCAACGGCTGGCTGGCGGTGCAGATGCCCGACGGCTCCGAGGCATACACCCGCGCCGGCGCGATGCAAATTTCGGCCGACGGCCAGCTCCAGACCTCGGCCGGCCGGCCGGTGCTGGGCGACGGTGGCGCGATCGCGGTGCCGCCGGGCGCCACGGTATCCATCGGTACCGATGGCAGTGTGGTGGCACGTGGCCCGGGCGAGGCCGCCAACGGCCTGGCCCAGGTCGGCAAGCTGCGCGTGGTATCGCCGCCGCCCGAAGGGCTGGCACGCGGTGACGACGGCTACTTCCGCCTGCGTCCCGGCGTGAACGCGCTGGAGCAGGACCCCACGGTGCGTGTGATCTCCGGCGCGCTGGAGGGCAGTAACGTGAATCCGGTGGAGGCGATGGTCGACATGATCGCCAACGCGCGCCGCTTCGAGATGCAGATGAAGATGATTACCGGCGCCGATAGCAACGACCAGCGGGCCAACGCGCTGCTGTCCAACAACTGAAGCGCGCTGCGCTGACACAGAACTCGAAGGAAAACCATGATCCGCTCACTCTGGATTGCCAAGACCGGCCTCGATGCGCAGCAGACGCAGATGGACGTGATCTCGAACAACCTGGCCAACGTGTCCACCACGGGCTTCAAGCGCAGCCGCGCCGTGTTCGAGGAACTGATGTACCAGACCATCCGCCAGCCGGGCGCGCTGTCGTCGGACCAGACCGTGCTGCCCTCGGGCATGCAGCTGGGTACCGGCGTGCGCCCCGTGGCCACGGAACGTATCCACACGCAGGGCAACCCCACGCAGACCGGCAACTCGCGCGATGTGGCCATCATCGGCCAGGGCTTTTTCCAGGTGACGATGCCGGACGGCACCACCACCTACACGCGTGACGGTTCGTTCCAGGTGGACCCGAACGGCCAGCTGGTGACGTCGAGCGGCTTCGTGCTGAACCCGGCCATCACGCTGCCGGCCAACTACACCTCGGTGAACGTAGCCCGCGACGGTACCGTCACGGTGATGCAGCCGGGCCAGACCAACGCCGCCACGGTCGGCCAGATCCAGCTCGCCACGTTCCCGAACCCGGCCGGCCTGGAAAGCCTGGGCGAGAACCTCTACGCGCAGACCGATGCCTCGGGCGCGCCGAACACCACCGTGCCGGGCCTGAACGGCGCGGGCACGCTGCAGAACAACTACGTTGAAGCGTCGAACGTGAACGTGGTCGAGGAACTGGTCAGCATGATCCAGACCCAGCGCGCGTACGAAATCAACAGCAAGGCAGTGCAGACGTCCGACCAGATGTTGCAACGCCTGACCCAGATGGGATGATGGGAGTGACCATGGCCGCCAAGCTGCATCGCCTCGGTGTGTTTGCCCTGTACGCCTTTGCCGGCCTGGCCGTGCTGGCGAGCGGCGGCTGCGCGCTGATGCCGAAGGAGCCCCTCGTGCAGACGCCCACCACGGCACGCGCCGAGCCGCGCGCCGTGGGCGCGCCCACGGGTTCCATCTTTGCCTCGTCCTACGCGGGCAATCCGCTGTTCGAGGACCGGCGGCCACGTAACGTTGGCGACATCCTGACCATCGTGATCAGCGAGAACGTCAACGCCAGCAAGAACTCCGGGACCAATGCCAGCCGCACGGGCAGCACCACGCTGTCGTTCGACGCGGTGCCACGTGCGCTGGCCGGTCTGTTCAGCGCCAGGTCGAATGCCGATGTCAACGGCAGCAATGCCCTGAAGGCCAGCGGCGGCGCCACCGCCGCGAACACCTTCAACGGCACCATCACCGTCACGGTGCTGGAAGTGCTGGCCAACGGCAACCTGGTGGTGTCCGGAGAAAAGCAGATGGCCATCAACCAGGGGGCGGAGTTCATCCGTTTCTCCGGCGTGGTCAATCCGCGCACGATCACCGGCGACAACGCAGTGCCGTCCACCCAGGTGGCGGATGCACGGATCGAGTACACCGCCAAGGGATACATCGACGAAGTGCAGAACATGGGCTGGCTGCAGCGCTTCTTCCTCAATGTCTTACCGTTCTGATCCCGCCATGTTTCTGCCTCCGATGCCTTTCCACAAGCCAGGCTCGCTATTGGGCACCCCGCCCGGCCTTTCTACCCGCTGGGGTCGCGCGGTCTCTCTTCCTCGCCTGTTGCTCGCGCTCGCGCTGGTCTTCGGACTGGCGGGCGCCGGCACGGCGCATGCGGAACGTCTGAAGAACCTCGTCACGTTTCAGGGCGTGCGTGACAATCCGCTGATCGGCTACGGCCTGGTCGTGGGGCTGGACAACACCGGCGACCAGACCATGCAGACGCCGTTCACCACGCAGAGCATTACGAACATGCTCTCGCAGCTCGGCGTGACGCTGCCCGCCGGCAAGAACATGCAGCTGAAGAACGTGGCGGCCGTGATGGTGACCGCCACGCTGCCGCCGTACGCGCAGCCGGGCAGCCAGCTCGACGTGGTGGTCTCGTCGATGGGTAACGCCAAGAGCCTGCGCGGCGGCACGCTGCTGATGACGCCGCTCAAGGGCGCCGACGGCCAGGTGTACGCCATCGCGCAGGGCAACATGCTGGTGGGCGGCGCGGGTGCGGCGGCCAACGGCAGCAAGGTCCAGATCAACCAGCTGGCCGTAGGGCGCATCGCCAACGGCGCCGTGGTGGAACGCGCCGTCGCGGCCTTCCAGCCAGAAGGCGGCTACATGAACCTGGAACTCAAGGACACCGATTTCGGCACCGCCGAGCGCGTGGTCGACGCCATCAACCGCAACCTGGGCCCCGGTACTGCCGCCGCCATGGATGGCCGCGTGGTCCAGGTGCGCGCCCCGCAGGCGCCGACGGCACGCGTGGGCTTCCTTGCCCGGATCGAGAACCTCGACGTCACCCCGGCCAAGGCCGCCGCCAAGGTCATCCTGAACGCCCGCACCGGTTCCATCGTGATGAACCAGGCGGTCACCGTGGAAGACTGTGCCGTGGCGCACGGCAACCTGTCGGTGGTGATCAACACGCAACCGGTGATCAGCCAGCCGGCCCCGTTCAGCAACGGGCAGACCGTGGTGGCGCCGGTGTCGCAGATCGACCTCAAGCAGGGCGGCGGCTCGCTCCAGATCGTCAAGGCGGGCGCCTCGCTGGCCGCGGTGGTCAAGGGCCTGAACGCGCTGGGCGCCACGCCGGCCGACCTGCAGACCATCCTGGAGGCCATGCGGGCCGCCGGGGCACTGCGCGCGGAACTGGAGATCATCTGATGTCGGGCGCCACGCTTTCCTCGCAGACCGACGTCTCGCAGCGCTTCGCGCTCGATACGCAGGGCTTCGAGGCGCTCAAGAACCAGGCTCGCGCCGGCAACAACCAGAACACCCTGCAGGCGGCCGCCAAGCAGTTCGAGGCCGTCTTCACGCAGATGGTGCTCAAGAGCATGCGCGACGCCACGCCGCAGGACGGCCTGTTCGACAACGAGCAGACCAAGCTCTACATGTCGATGATGGACCAGCAGCTCTCGCAGCAGCTGTCCTCGCGCGGCATTGGCCTGGCCGATGTGATGATCCGCCAGCTGGCGCGGGCCACGGGCACGCAGCTGCCGGACACCATGGCCGCGCCCGGGGTGGGCGGACGCCAGCAGGACGCCCAGATGGCGGCCCTGCTCGATAGCCGCGGCGCTACCGACGCCGACGGCCCGCCGCCGATCGGCACCGTACTGCCCGGCAGCGCGTGGAACCCCACCGCCGGCGTGCGCCAATACCAGGGCCAGGCAGACTGGCAGCAGAACGGCCAGTCGCAACTGGGCCAGTTGCCGGACGACTCCCCCGAACACATCAGCAACTTCGTCAACCGGCTGGCCGGACCGGCCATGGCCGCCTCGCGCGCCTCGGGCGTGCCGGCCAAGCTGATCGTCGGCCAGGCCGCGCTGGAATCGGGCTGGGGCCGCCGCGAGATCACCAACCCGGACGGCTCCACCACCTTCAACGTGTTCGGCATCAAGGCCGGCGCCAACTGGAAGGGGCCGACCGCCGAAGTGCTGACCACCGAATATGTCGATGGCCAGCCGCAGAAGGTGCGGGCCCGCTTCCGTGCCTACGGCTCCTACGACGAAGCGTGCGCTGACTACGCGCGACTGCTGACCACCAACTCGCGCTACGCGGGCGTGGTGGCCGCCAACAGCGCGGAAGAAGCCGCGCATGGCCTGCAGCGCGCCGGCTACGCCACCGATCCGGCCTACGGCGAGAAGCTGGTCCGGATCATGAAGAAGGTTTCGACCTGAAGGGTGGGCGGCATGGCAACGCATTCGCCGCCCAACGCCCCGTACCACGCCTCGCGCGGCCCGCTCTCGGCCGCGCTATTGTCGCTTCCAGACTACGTCTTCAAGCAAGTGATCGCTCACAACATGCGCGCCAGCCAGAACGTGGAAATGGCCGATGAGACGCTAAAGTCCCGCGTGGTTCGCGCCGTTAACTTGCTCATCCACCGCCGCCGGCCGCACGCCGAAGGCTACCAACAGATCCGGGGTCAGACACATGTCTCTCTTTAATATCGGTCTTTCGGGCCTGAACGTGGCGCAGAACGCGCTGACGACGACCGGCCACAACTTCAGCAACGCGGCTACCGCGGGCTATACGCGCCAGAACACGATTATTGCGTCGGCGGGCGGCCAGTACACCAGCTCGGGCTTCTACGGCCAGGGCTCCAACACCATTACCGTGCAGCGCGTGTACGACAGCTTCCTGACCGGGCAGCTGCGTGGCGCCACGTCGGCCAGCGCCCAGCTGGCGACGTACGCGGACCAGCTCTCGCAGATCGACAACCTGCTGGCCGACCAGAAGGGCGGTCTCTCGCCGCTGATGCAGAAGTTCTTCGCCGCCGTGCAGGCCGTGTCGGACACGCCGGCGGACACCGCCGCGCGCCAGAGCCTGCTCTCGGCTTCCCAGGCGCTGGCTGGCCAGATCAAGTCTTCGAGCGACTACTTCAAGCAGCTGCAGGACGGCCTGAACACGCAGATCAAGTCGACGGTGACCCAGGTCAACGACTACACCAAGCAGATCGCGAACCTGAACAAGGAAATCACGCGCATGACCGCCGCCGGCGGTGGCCAGCCGCCGAACGACCTGCTCGACCAGCGCGACCAGGCCGTGGCCATGCTGACCGAACTGGTCGGCGCCAAGGTGGTGGTGCAGGACGGCGGCACGTACAACGTGTTCGTCGGCAACGGCCAGCCGCTGGTCATGGGTAGCGATTCGTACGACATGGTGGCGCTGCCCTCGGCCACCGACCCCGGCCGCACGACGGTGGGCTACACGCTCCTGAGCGGCAACATCATCGAAGCCTCCGAGGGCTCGGTGACGGGCGGCTCGCTCGGTGGCATCCTGAAGTTCCGCTCGGACTCCCTGGAGCCGGCACAGAACGCCATCGGCCGCCTCTCGCTGGCCATCGGCCAGACCTTCAACAACCAGCACAAGCTGGGCATAGACCTGAACGGCGCCATCGGCACGGACATGTTCTCGCTGGGCTCGCCGGTGGTCTACGCCAACAAGAACAACACCTCGGCGGCGATTGCCTCGGCCACCATCGATAACGCCAGCAACCTGACGACCAGCGACTACGCGCTGAAGTTCGACGGTACCAACTACACGCTGACGCGCCTGTCGGACAATAAAGTGGTGGCCTCGCAAGCGGCCGCCCCGACCGCCGCCACGCCGATGGTCGTCGATGGTGTCTCGATCAGCCTTAGCGCGCCGATGAACGCCAACGATTCGTTCCAGATCCAGCCGACGCGCAACGCGGCTGCCAGCTTCGGCACGCTGATCACCGACCCGGCCAAGGTAGCCGCCGCCTCCCCGGCACGCGCCGACGTCAACAAGAACAACACCGGCACGGGCACCGCCAAGCTCACCAACGTGGCGCAGGGCTTTGCGCTGCTGGCCAATGCGCCGATCACGGCCACGTACGACAGCGTGGCGGGTGCCTACACCTTCACCGACTCCACCGGCGCGGTAGTCACCCCGACCAGCACCGCGCCCAACGGCACGGGCACCGATGTGACCTTCAACGGCATGACCTTCACGTTCGACGGCGCGCCGAAGAACGGCGACACCTTCACGCTGGCCAACAACTCCGGCGCCGTGGCCGACAACGGCAACGCGCTGGCGCTGGCCAAGCTGCAAACGGCCAAGACCATCAACGGCACGTCGAGCTTCAACGACGCCTACGCGCAGCTGGTCAACGACGTGGGCAGCGCGACGAAGTCAGCGACCATCGCCTCGACCTCGCAGGACAGCATCACCAACCAGATCTATGTGGCCCAGCAGTCGGTCTCGGGCGTGAACATGGACGAGGAAACCGTGAACATGCTCAAGTTCCAGCAGCTGTACCAGGCCAACGCACGCGTGATCCAGACGGCCAGCACGCTGTTCGACACCCTCATCGGCATCGGCGCGTAATCGCGGCCGCCAACGATCTCAACGGATACGAAGGAATCTCGCCATGCGCGTTGCTACCTCTACCCTGTACCACCAGGGCCTGGCCTCGATGAACGGCCAGCAATCGGCCCTGCTGCACGTGCAGCAGCAGCTCGGCACCGGCCGCCGCATCCTGACGCCGTCCGACGACCCCGTGGCCGCCACGCGCGCGCTGGGTGTGTCGCAGTCCGGTGCAGTGAATACCCAGTACACCACGTCGCGCAGGCAGGCCACGGCCTCCCTCGGCCTGGAAGACAACACGCTGGCCACCGTCACCACGACGATCCAGAGCATCCAGACCATGCTGGTGAACGCCGGTAACGGCACCATGAGCGACAACGACCGCGCGTCGCTGGCCACCGCGCTGCAGGGCCAGTTCGACCAGCTGATGGGCCTGGCCAACGCCGACGACGGCAACGGCAACTACATCTTCGCCGGCCTGCAGTCGGGCACCGTGCCGTTCTCGCTCAACGCGGCGGGCGGTGCGCTGTACCAGGGCGACACCGGCCACCAGCTGCTGCAGGTGGATGCCGCGCGCCAGATGGAAGCGGGCAACAACGGTTCGGAAGTGTTCATGAGCGTCACCGGCAACGCCGGCTACGTGCTCAAGGGCAATTCGACCAACACCGGCACGGGCACCTACAGCGCGATCTCCGTCACGGACCCGACCGACCCGCTGTACGGCCACTCGCTGACGCTGACGTTCCAGACCAATGCCGGCACGGGCAGGATGCAGTACAGCATCATGGACACCACCACCGGTACCGCCGTGGGCACCCCGACGGACTACGCGGAAGGCGTGGCCATCAATGTGGCTGGCGTGTCGTTCTCGGTGAAGGGCGCCCCGGCAGACGGCGACACCATGACCGCCAAGCCGGCGCAGCAGGCCGGCGCAGACGTGTTCGCGAACCTGAAGGCCGTGATCGATGCGCTGAAGGCCCCGATCAACACCGGCCTGAACCAGGAAGCGGCTAACGCCAACCTGCAGAACGTGATCGCCACGGGCATCCGCCAGTTCAGCAACTCGCTGGACAACGTGCTGACGGTACGTTCGTCGGTGGGCTCGCGCCTGAATGAAATCGACGCGCTGGACACCATCGGCGAGAACCGCGCGCTCTCGAACGCGCAAACGCTGTCGGGCCTGCAAGACCTGGACTACGCGGCCGCCATCAGCGAGTTCTACCAGCGCCAGACCGCGCTGCAAGGCGCGCAGCAATCGTTCATGCAGATCCAGGGGATGAACCTGTTCAAGTATCTGTAAGAGAGGACGGGCCGCCGCCGGCCCGGCGTTTGAGAGGTGGGCCCGGCGTTTGTGAGGTGGTGAGAGGACGAACTTTCCAAACCTTGTTCGTCCCTCACACCGGGTCATGAAGTCGACGTCCGCGTCTTCTCGGCCCGGCCCAAGCTCATCACTGTTGCGGACAACGGTCGCACACTGAAGCTGCTCTTCCTGGCTCTCGGGCGGACGCCAGCGTCACCCGATTGTCGCTTACCAGTCCTGCTCAAGAACGCTATCGCACGACGCGTTCGCAAGCCCAGCGCCCCTCGCAGAAGCGTCCGATAGGATGCTTTCTCATATTCTCCTCGTCCTCACCCCCTCCTTGGCATGGTTCCTGCCTTGCGGGACTATTGCCGCCGCTCGCGGTCCCCGACCACGTACGAATTAGCTGAAAGCCGTAGATTCCGTCGGGAATTTCTGCAAGAGTGCCGGTTCCGAGCAAGCGAATCAGAAACGAGTACGGCCAGTTCGCATGAAGGATGAAAAACGCCAGGGCCAATTGACACAGGACGACACGTTGCCGGCTGCCGCCGGCGGCGTGGCAGGCAACTTCGTCCGCGTGCGCGGTGCGCGTGAGCACAATCTCAAGAACGTGGATGTCGATATCCCTCGGAACGCGCTGGTGGTCTTCACCGGCGTTTCGGGTTCAGGGAAGTCGTCCCTGGCGTTCGGCACACTCTATGCGGAAGCACAGCGGCGCTACTTCGAGTCGGTAGCCCCCTATGCCAGACGGCTGATCGATCAGGTCGGCGTGCCGGAGGTGGACGCCATCGAAGGACTGCCGCCGGCCGTTGCGCTCCAGCAGCAGCGCGGTACGCCGAATGCACGTTCCACCGTCGGGAGTGTCACCACGTTGGGGAGTCTTGTGCGCATGCTCTATTCGCGCGCCGGCACCTATCCTGCCCGGCAGCCAATGCTGTATGCGGAGGATTTTTCGCCAAATACGGTGGAGGGCGCCTGCCCCACCTGCCATGGTCTGGGGCGAATCTATGATGTCACCGAGCAGTCCATGGTCCCCGACGATTCGTTGTCGATACGCGAGCGCGCGATTGCGGCATGGCCGCCCGCATGGCATGGACAGAATCTGCGCGACATCCTGGTCACGCTCGGTTACGACGTGGACAAGCCCTGGCGCGAGCTACCGAAGAAGGATCGTGACTGGATCCTGTTCACCGAGGAACAGCCCACGGTGCCGGTCTACGCTGGCTTTACGCCCAGGGAAGTGCGCGCTGCGCTCAAGCGCAAGCTGGAGCCCAGCTACCAGGGGACGTTCACGGGCGCCCGCCGCTATGTGTTGCAGACCTTTGCCACGACGCAGAGCGCGTTGATGAAGAAGCGGGTGGCGCAATATATGTTGGGGCGCGAATGCCCGGCATGTCACGGCAAGCGGCTCAAGAAGGAAGCGTTGTCGGTGACGTTCGGGGGCATCGACATCGGCGAGTTCGCGCACCTTCCCCTTGCCCGCGTGGCGGAGATCATGCGTCCCATTGCGCACGGAGAGTGGGCGAGCCCCGATGTAGCATCCGGCGCGGTGCTGAGCACGAAAGCGATGCGCGCTGCCACGGCGAGGCGCGTCGCCGCGGGAGGCTCCGCGCACAAGGTGGCGCCCGACGTGCGCCGCACGCCCAACCTCTCCGACGAAAAGCGGCTGGCCGCGCAACGCATCGCGGAAGAGCTGATGGAGCGGGTGTCCACGCTCATCGATCTCGGACTGGGCTATCTGTCGCTGGACCGCAGCACACCGACCCTGTCGTCGGGCGAATTGCAGCGGCTGCGGCTCGCTACGCAATTGTCGTCCCAGCTGTTCGGCGTGGTCTATGTGCTCGACGAGCCATCGGCCGGGCTGCATCCAGCCGACGGCGAGGCGCTGTTGCTGGCGTTGCGACGATTGAAGGCGGCCGGCAACTCGCTGTTCGTGGTCGAGCATGACACGGAGACCATGCGCCACGCGGACTGGATCGTAGACGTTGGACCGGCCGCGGGTGAGGGCGGCGGACGTGTGCTCTATAGCGGGCCGCCTGACGGACTCGCGGCGGTGTCGGCATCGCGTACCGCAGGGTATCTGTTTGGCCAGCACCAGGCGCCGCAGCGAATGCAGCGTGATCCGGCAGGCTGGCTCCAGCTCGCGCATGTCTCCCGCAACAATCTGCACAAGCTCGATGCTGCAATCCCGCTGGGATGTTTCGCGGCGGTGACGGGTGTCTCGGGTTCGGGGAAATCGAGCCTCATCAGCCAGGCACTCCCGGAACTGGTGAACCGTCATCTGGGCCGCGCGACCGACAACGATGCCGACGAGGAGCGCGATCCGCTGTTCGCGGTAACGGATGCGCCGACGGAAGGGCGCATCACGGGCGGCATGGAAGCGGTGCGCCGCCTGGTGCGCGTCGATCAGAAACCGATTGGCCGCACGCCGCGATCGAACCTCGCTACCTATACCGGACTGTTCGATCATGTGCGCAAGCTTTTCGCGGACACCCCCGCGGCGCGCAGACGGCGCTACACGCCAGGGCGCTTTTCCTTCAATGTGGCACAAGGTCGTTGCCCGACATGCGAAGGCGAGGGCTTTGTAAGCGTGGAGTTGCTGTTTCTGCCGAGTGTCTATGCACCGTGCTCCACCTGCCATGGCACGCGCTATCAGCCGCAGACACTGGAGATTGCCTGGCAGGGCAGGAATATTGCTGACATCCTCGGTCTGACCGTCGATGCGGCATGCGACGTCTTTGCGGACGAGCCGCCGGTGATGCGATCGCTGAAGGCGTTGCGTGATATCGGACTGGGATACCTTCGCTTGGGGCAGCCCGCCACCGAACTCTCGGGTGGTGAGGCACAGCGCATCAAACTGGCCAATGAACTGCAACGCGCGCAGCGCGGCGACACGCTTTACGTGTTGGACGAGCCCACCAATGGACTGCATCCGGCCGATGTGGACCGCCTGCTGGTGCAACTGCAGGAACTGGTGGATGCGGGAAACACCGTCGTGGTCGTCGAACACGACATGCGTGTCGTGGCACAGGCGGACTGGGTGATCGACATGGGGCCCGGTGCCGGAGAACAGGGCGGTCGCGTCGTGGCTTGCGGCCGCCCAAGCGAGATTGCAAGCGTGGAGGTGAGCCGGACGGCGGGATATCTGGCAAGGGAGCTGCGTTGATCCTCCCTGTAACGGGCGTTGAGCCACTCAACGCCCGCCCTGCCTGGGTCATCCCGCTGGTCAGTCCAGCTTGATGCCGACGGTCTTCACGACCTTCTCCCACTTCTGGGCGTCACGGTTCACCAGTTGCGTGAACTCCACCGGGCCCAGCGCGCTGGGCTCCATGCCCTGCTTGGCGATCGAATCACGGATGGAAGGTTGCGCCACCACGGCGGCGATCTCCTGTGCGAGGCGGTTCACCGTCGGCATCGGCGTGCCGCCCGTGGTGAAGACGCCGTACCACGACACCACTTCATAGCCGGGCACGCCGGACTCGGCGATGGTCGGCACGTTCGGCATGGTTTCCACGCGCTTGGTGCTGGTCACGGCGAGGATGCGCACCTTGCCGGAATCGGCCCCCGCCTTGGCCGATGGCAGGCTCGCGAAGGTCATCTGTGCCTGACCCGCCATCACATCCTGCATCGCCGGCGCATCGCCGCGATAGGGGATGTGCGTGATGGAGACGCCAGCCATGCTCTTGAACAGTTCGGCCGACAGGTGCGAGATCGTGCCATTGCCCGGCGACGTGACATTGAGCTTGCCCGGATTGGCCTTGGCGTAGGCGAGCAGCTCCTGCACGCTCTTGACCGGCAGGTCATTGTTCACGACCAGCGCGTTGGCGGACTTGGCCACCAGCGAGACCGGCTGCACGCCCTTGACGGGGTCGTACGGCAGCTTGCTGTAGATGGACGGCGCAATCGCCTGGCCGCCCACCGAGCCCAGCAGCAGCACCGAGCCATCCGGCTTGGCGCGCGCCATCTCGGCGGTGGCGATGGTGCTGCCGCCGCCCGGCTTGTTCTCCACCACGATGGTGGTCTTGGTGTTCAGCTGGAACTGCGTGGCGACCGTGCGGGCGATGACATCGTTGCCACCACCCGGCGCGAAGCCGACCAGCATCCGCATCGGGCCCGGCGGCAGTTCCTGGGCCATGCCTTGGGCGGCGGCCAGTGCGAGGGCGAGAGCGGGGACGATCTTGGAAAACGCCATGGTTGATTCTCGATAAGGGGGTTGAGGAGTGCTCTCAGGATGTCGTCGCTGTGCTGGTTCGACTGGCGGGACGCGGGATGCCATGCATGACCCGGTCCTCGCTTCTGTTTTCATGTTGCTGCCTACTGCGCTTTACTTCTTGAACCGGACCACGGCGTCCCGCGACGCCTGGGTCTGCGGCAGCGTGGCGATCTCGCCAAGCGTCACCGGCTTGGTGGGAAACCGCAGCCGGTAATAGCCCACGTCACGCGGATGGCGCTGTTGTTCGTCGGCGATCAGTTCGGTCACGGTCAGCCCGCACAGACGACCCTGGCACGGCCCCATGCCGCAGCGCAGGAACGCCTTCAGCTGGTTCGGGCCCTGACAGCCGATGCGCGCGGCGTGGCGCACCTGTTCGGCGGTGGCTTCCTCGCAGCGGCAGACGATGGTGTCGCCCACTGGGCGGCGGAACTGCGGCAGCGGGCGATACAGCACCTCGAAGAACTCGCGGCCCCGCGTGGCGCGCGCCAGCGCCGCCTGATGCGAGGCGGCCTTGCCGTCACGGGTTGCCTTGCCGATGCGACCCAGCGCGGCAGCGGCATGCACGGCGGCGATGCGGCCCCGATGCTCGGCGGCCACGGCGCCCGCGATGCCTGCGCCATCCCCGGCAATGCTCACGTGCGGCATCGACGTCGCGCCCCACGCATCCACCATCGGCTCCCAGCAGTCCTGGCGCTCGTTCCAGACATGCTCGGCGCCAATGGCGCGCGAGAGGTTGGTATTCGGCACCACGCCCTGATGCAGCAGCAACTGGTCGATCGCCATGCTGTGGCGCTGGCCCGCCGCCTGATAGCGCAGCTCGGCGACCTGGCCGCCGGCGCCGGCGATGGCTTCAAGCGCCGTCACGCCGCTCACGATCGGCACGGCCTTGCGAACCGCGCGCAGCAGCTTCAGCCCCTTGCCGAGATAAGGCGAGCGAAGGAAGCCCCAGGCGTGCGGCAGCGCCTTGCGCCATTGGGCGCTATCGGTCGTCTCGAGAATCGCCTCGAGCTTCACGCCGGCATTCAGGTATTGATAGGCGAGCAGGTAGAGCAGGGGCCCGCCGCCCGCCAGCACCGTGCGCCCTTCGGGCACCACGCCGGAGGTCTTCAGCAGGATCTGCGCGGCGCCGGCCGTGATCACGCCGGGCAAGGTCCAGCCCGGAATGGGGAATGGCCGCTCCTGCGCGCCGGTGGCCAGGATGATGTGGCGGCAGTGCAGCAGCGCGGCCTGCGGGTCCTGGCCGGGGTGGGCCACCGAATACGCGACCTCGAAGCCGGCGGCCCGGCCATCGGTATCGGTATCGCCGTCGCCATCGCCCTCCGTACCAGGCTGCGCGTCGAGCGTGTTGACCGACCATACGGTTGCCGCCGGCAGATGGCGTGCACCGCTCCTGGCGAAGGGCTCCAGCAGGCTCAGGCCGTGCCAGTAGTCTTCGCCCAGGATCGCGCGGTTCTGCACCGGGGTGCTGCTGATCGCGCGGTAGATCTGTCCGCCCGGGGCCGGTTGCTCGTCGATCAGTACCGTCGACAGGCCCAGCGCGGCAGCTTCGGTGGCCGCAGCCAGCCCGGCAGGGCCGGCGCCGACCACGAGCAGGTCGCACGTAGTGGTAGCGATCTCGATGCTCATGCCGCCACCTCGCGCGCGCCGTGCTGGCGTTCCACGGTCATGCCATCGCGCACACGCGCCATGCAGGCCTGCTGGTTGGGCCGGCCGTCGATGCGGACCAGGCAGTCGTAGCAGATGCCCATCATGCAATAGGGGCCGCGTGCGGCGCCGGAAACGGCCGTGTCGCGGCAGGCCAGCACACCGGCGGCGAACAGGGCCGCCGCCACGCTGTCGCCTTCCCGGCATTCCAGCGCGGTGCCATCCACGGTGACCCGTACCTTGCGATCCGTCGCTTGCAGGACGGCCGCGTCAATGCGTCTGAACATGGAATCTCCGGGTCGAAAAAGTGGCCAGCTCGGGTGGCAGCTCGCCAGCGGCGATCATGGGGGCGAGGTGCATCGCGTGCGTGGCGGCCAGCGTCACGCCGCTATGGCAGGTGACGATGAACGCGCCGGGGTGCGTTGCCGATTGTTCGTAGACCGGGAAGCCGTCCTTGGCGCGCACGCGCAGCGCGGACCAGGCGCGTACCGCGCGCACGTCGCGCAGCGCGGGCAGGGTGCGCACGGCACGGTCGGCCAGCGTGGCCAGTATGGGCAGCGTGGTGACCTGTTCGGCGTAGCCCGCCTCTTCCTGGGAGTCGCCCACCAGCCAGCTGCCCTCGTCGTTCTGGCGCAGCGTGACCATGGGCGTGTCCAGCAGGCGGCGCGTGCGTTCGAGCACCAGGATCTGGCCGCGCTGCGGGGCCATCGGCAGGTCGATGCCCACCATGCGGCCCAGGTCGCCGTTGCGCAGGCCGCCGGCCAGCACGATCTTGCGCGCCCGCACGGTGCCATTCGGCGTGGTCAGCACGAAGTCGCCGCCAGGCTGCTGCACGATGTCCGTGATGCCGTGGTGCGGCAGGTACTCGACCCCGCTGGTGCTGAACGCGGTATGGAAGGCGCGCAGCAGCTTGAGCGGATTGACGATGCCATCGTGCGGCGTCCAGATCGCCCCGGTGACATCGGGACCCAGGCCGGGCACGAGCGAAGCGGCCTGGTGATGATCCAGGAACTTCCATTCGTAGGGCTCTACGCCGGGCTGTGACATCAGTGTGTTGACCCAGGCCAGGCGCGCCTCGATCTCGTAGTCGCCCATCAGCGGCGTCAGTCCGCCTTTTTGCTCGAGGGCCACGTCGATGCCGGTCTCCTGCAGCAGGCCGGCTGCAAGTTTTGGCCACAGCCGCGTGGAGTTCAGCGTCCAGCGGCTGTACGCGCCCATGCCGTAGCCCTTGCTCTGCAGCCAGACCAGGCCGAAATTGCCGCGCGAGGCGCGCAGGGCGATATCGCCCTCGTCGAGCACGGCGATCGTGCCCACGCTGCCGCGCAGGCCGTAGGCCACGGCCGAGCCGACCAGGCCGCCGCCGATGACGGCAACGTCGAACACGGGGAGTCGGGAGGTGGAGGCTGCGGTCATCTGCAGCGCCTTCCGTGAGGGGATTGCGGGCCTTGGGCCCTGCTGGAAATCATGTCTGGTACTCGCAAGCATCATGAAAACACCAGCCGAAACAGCGGTGTGTCAGTGCGAGCCAGTATGCGGAGCGCGCGCCGCGCGCGCAAATACGAGTCTGTCAGGCGTCTATACGAAAACCTGATAGCCCCGGTGGCAGGGATGCCGTTTCGGCAGCGATGAGTTCCTTCAGCCGCTCGATAAAGCGGTCCACCAGCACGTTGGCGGGCCGGTTCCGGGCCAGCAGGAGGTAGCTGACGAACGGTATACGCGGCCGGAATGGCCGGACCACCACCTCGGCGGCGTGCATGCGGGCGACCAGCGGATTGACGATGCCCACGCCCAGCCCCAGCCCGACCATCTTGCAGATGGTGGCCCCGTAGGGGGTCTCGAAGTGCATGACACGCCGGTCGTCGGCGGCGAACGCCGCATCCACGGCGGCGCGCAGGCCATCCCCGTGACTCATCGAGATAAAGGACTCGCCGGCCAGGTCGGCGGGCGTAATGACGTCCAGACTGGCCAGGCGATGGCCGGGCGGCAGCACGCAGCAGCCCGCGAGTTCGGCCACGGGCTGGGCATCGGTGACGGCGGCGGGGGGCAGGAACGATACCAGCCCGAGGTCGCAGTAGCGGCTGCCGACGCTGTCGGCCACCAGCTGCGTACTGCCGGTTTCCATGGCGACGTTGACGCCCGGGTAGTCGGCATGAAACCGCTGCAGCACCAGCGGGAGCACGGTCATGGCCAGCGAGGGGACCGTGGCGATGCGCAGCCGGCCCTTGCCGAACTGGCGAATGTTGCGGGCGGCGTCCTTGAGCGTGTCCAGGCCCACGAAGGCGCGTTCCACTTCGCGCAGGAAAGCCAGGCCCTCCTCGGTGGGAATCAGGCGGCCGGCGCTGCGCGTGAACAGCGTCAGTCCCGTGGACGATTCCAGCTGCGCGATCAGCCGGCTCACATTCGGTTGCGACGTGTACAGCTCGGTGGCCGCCGCGGTCATCGAGCCGGAGCGCATCACGGCCTGGAACGCACTGATTTCCTTGAACTTCATGCCGGGGTCTTGGGAGGGCGGGGACTAGCGGGCGATGGTATACCAGATCCGTATGGGTCCGTAGCGCATCGCCGCAGAATCACATCCCCTCCCGTTCCAGCCATGACTGGAACAGCCCGACCAGTTCATCGCCCCGTTTCTCGTCCGGCACGTAGGCGCAATAGCTGCGCGACGGCAGGCGCGGGCCGGCGAATGGGGCGACCAGCCGCCCGGCGGCGAGGTCGTCGGAGACCAGCGACGTCGGCCCCATGGCGATGCCGATACCGTCGATGGCCGCCTGCAAGGTCAGGTAGAAGTGGTCGAAGGTCAGCGTGGCCGCCGGCCGCAGCCCGGGGATCTGCGCGCTCGCCAGCCAGTCCGGCCAAAGGCGCGGCAGGCTCGAGGTATGCAGCAGGGTGTGGTGGCGCAAGTCGCCCGGCACCCCGAGCGGCTGGCGCTGCAACAGCGCCGGGCTACAAACCGGCAGCCGCTCCTCGGTCAGGAAAGGCCGCATCGCGTAGCCGTAGAACGTGTCCGGACCCCCTCGGATGATCAGGTCATGGTCGTCCTTCAGGCTCTCCAGCGGCTCGTTCGACGTCTCCACCTTGATCTCCACATCGGGATGCTCGGCGCGGAATTTGGCCAGCCTCGGCACCAGCCAGCGCAGGGTGAAGGTGGCGGGCGCGTTGACGGAGAGGGTCCGGGAGACCGGCCCGGGCACCCCGTAGCGCGCGGTGGCCTGCGCGAGCTGTTCGAACAAGGGGCCGATTTCCGCCAGATAGGCTTTCGCCGCCGGCGTCAGCGTCACGCGGCGGTTATGCCGCTCGAACAGCGCGGCGCCGAGCCATTCCTCGAGCAGGCGCACCTGCTGGCTCACCGCCCCGTGCGTCACGTGCAGCGCGGCGGCGGCTTCCTTGAAGCTGCCCAGCCGGCCTGCGGCCTCGAAGGCCCGCAAGGCATTGAGCGGCGGCAATACCCGTTTCATGGCAATAGATTTTCTAACGCGATGTGGCAATTTATCTGGTTTGTCGTGCCGCTTCAAGATAGATATTCTTGGGCATTTCCTGCTCCCCTCCCACCCCAATGCTCAGCTATACCGGCGGTATCGTGCTCCTCGCCGCCATGCTCCACGCGAGCTGGAACGCCATGCTGCACGGCAACCGCGACCGGTTCCTGTCGATGACGTGGATGAGCATCGCCATCGCGGCCGTCGCCACGCTCGTCGTCCTGCGCAACCCCTTGCCGGCCAGCGCCGCCTGGCCGTACATCGTCGCGTCGGGGCTCGTGCATATCGTCTACAACGTGAGTCTGGTGCGGTCCTATCGCCGCAACGACCTGGCGCTGGCGTATCCGATTGCGCGCGGCTCGTCGCCGCTGCTGGTCACGCTTGGCGCCGCGCTCTTCGCGGGCGAGGCGATCGGCCCCTTGCGGGCGCTTGGCGTCGCGATGGTCTCGGGTGGCATCATCGTGATGGCCCTGCAGGGGCACCGCGCGTCCCGCGCGGGGGCGCTGGCCGCGCTGACCACCGGGGCGATGATTGCCCTCTACACCGTGATCGACGGCATCGGCGTCAGGTTGTCCGGCGACCAGCCGCTCAGCTATACGGCGTGGATGTTCCTGTTCTACTGGCTGATGCCGGTGTTGTTCGTCGCGGTGCGGGGGCTGGCGCCGCTTTGGGCACCGGTGCGGTCCGAGCCGCTGGCGGTGGGTTCGTCGCTGGTCGGCGGGCTGGTGTCGATTGCCGCCTATGGCATCGTGATCTGGGCGCTGCAATCGGGTGCGATGGGCGCGGTCTCGGCGTTGCGCGAGACCAGCGTGGTCTTCGCGGTCCTGATCGGGCGGGTGTTCCTGCGGGAGTCGGTCAGCGGTACGCGCTGGCTCGCCTGCATCGTCGTCGCGGCCGGCGCGGTGTGCCTGGGGGTTTGAGCCTGCCACAATAGTTAATCAATCATCACATGAGGATGCGCAAAACATGAATACCGTCCCGCAGGCACCGCTGATTCTGATCACGGGGGGCAGTCGTGGCGTGGGCGCCGCCACCGCGCGCCTGGCCGCCGCACAGGGCTACGATGTGGCGATCAGCTACGTCGCCAATGAATCCGCCGCCCTCGCAGTGGTGGCCGATGTGGAAGCGCTGGGCCGCCGGGCGCTGGCCGTGCGCGCGGATAGCGCGGACCCCGAGCAGGTCGCCCAGCTATTCGCCGCCATCGACCAGACGTTCGGCCGGATCGACGTGCTGGTGAACAACGCCGCCATCCTCGCACGGCAGTCCCGGCTGGAGGATCTCGATTTCGCGCGGATGCAGCGCATCTTCGCCGTCAACGCCATCGGCCCCATGCTCTGCGCCCAGCAGGCGGCCCGGCGCATGTCCCAGCGTCACAACGGGCGGGGCGGCGTGATTATCAATATCTCGTCGGGCGCGGCCCGGCTCGGCAGTCCGAACGAGTATGTCGACTACGCGGCGTCCAAGGGCGCCCTGGAGACCTTCACCACCGGCTTCGCCAAGGAAGTCGCGCGGGAGGGCATCCGCGTCAACTGCATCCGCCCGGGGCACATCTACACCGAGATGCATGCCAGCGGCGGCGAACCCGGACGGGTGGATCGCGTCAAGGACTCGATCCCGATGGGCCGGGGCGGCCAGCCGGAAGAGGTCGCCCGCGCGATCCTGTGGCTGGCCAGCGCCGACGCGTCCTACAGCACCGGCACCTTCCTCGATGTCACGGGCGGGCGGTGAGCAGGCGCGCCAACGGGTGGGGGGCTACGGGGCTACGGGGCTTGGGCTACGGCTTGGGCTACGGCTTGGGCAGGCTGTGCATCAGGCGCCGGAAGTCATCAGGACATTGCGTCTTCAGCCGCTCCAGGCTGGTCCTGAGCTGGTCGACCCGGTCGGACTGGGTCTCGGCCTTGATCTGGCGGATCTGTTCGGCCAGTTCCAGGAACGCCTTCAGCGCGGCCTTGCTGTCGGGGTCGTCGGCAGGCTTCTGGTGTTTGACCAGGACTTCCAGGGCGTCCATGATGCGGCCGAGCTGGCGGCCATAGCTGTTTTCCGAGAGGATGCGGCGCTCCATGCCGGGGTCCCTCGAATTGTCCTCCGAGACAATGTAGGTATCCCCAAAGCGCCAGTTCGGCAGAATCGGCTGACTCAGCCATGGCGACACGAAGTAGCGCGAGCAGTCCTGCATCAGCTGCCGCGTGGAACTGGACCACGCATCAAAGACGTTCGGGGCAGGGTCATCGTGCGCGGTCGGCATGGTCGAGCTCCTTTGGGTGCGGGGTCGGTCGTCCAGAAACTATAGAAGACCGTGTGGGGTTTCGCCCGCCAGGATGGCGGACGCCGGCCCAGTGCCATGGCCTTCCACGCCGGCAGGTCTCAGGGCAGCCAGTGCGTGTCGCCAGCCACGGCTGGGGCAGGGGATACGGTGTAGTATCGGTGCCCGAACCCGTCCCAGTTTGGAGAGCAAGATGATCGTTTTCGTTACCGGCGCCACCTCAGGATTCGGCGCCGCCATTGCCCGCCGTTTCGCCACGGCGGGCCATCGCGTGATTGCGGCCGGACGCCGTGCGGACCGCCTGGCCGAGCTGGCCGACGCGCTGGGCCGCGATAAGGTATTGCCGCTGATCCTCGATGTCCGCGACCGCGAAGCCGTGGCCGCCGCCGTGGCCGCGCTGCCGCCGGAGTTTGCCGAGATCGACCTGCTGGTGAACAACGCCGGCCTGGCACTGGGCCTGGAGCCGGCGCAGAAGGCTGATCTGGACAACTGGGACACGATGGTCGACACCAACGTGAAGGGCCTGATGTATATGACGCGCGCCGTGCTGCCCGGCATGGTGGCGCGCAACCGCGGCCACGTGATCAACATCGGCTCCACGGCCGGCGCCTACGCCTATCCGGGCGGCAACGCCTACGGTGCGACCAAGGCCTTCGTGCGCCAGTTCTCGCTGAACCTGCGCGCCGACCTGCAAGGCACCCGCGTGCGCGTGACCGACGTGGCGCCGGGGCTGGTGGGCGGCACCGAGTTCTCGTCGGTGCGATTCAGCGGCGATCAGGCTCGCGTGGAGAAGGTCTACGAAGGCGCGGACGCCCTGACGCCGGACGACATCGCCGAAACCGTGTTCTGGGCCGCAACGCTGCCCGCGCGCGTCAACATCAACTTCGTGGAAGTGATGCCGGTCACCCAGTCGTTCGGGCCGCTGGCGATTCACCGGGAGTAAGGCAGGCATGGCGCAACGCGGAAGCGGTTGCGCCATGACCCCCGTTACCGCCGTTACGCGGTGACGACGCTCAGCACGACGTCGATATTGCCGCGCGTAGCCTTCGAGTACGGGCAGATGGCATCGGCGCGGTGCGCCACGGCTTCGGCCGCCTCCTGCGCCACGCCGGGCAGGTTGACGTGGATGCGGCCCTGCAGGAAGTAGTCCGCGCCAGTCATGCCCAGGTCCACCTCGATCTCGACCGACAGGTCGGCCGGCACCGCCACCTTCAACTCCTTGGCCGCAAGGCCCAGCGCGGCGATATAACAGGCCGACCACGCGCCGGCGAAGAGCTGTTCAGCCGTCGGGTGGGACTGCACCGCTTCATAGGCATAGGTCGGCGCCGTGTCGTTGCCGGGCGTGGTGAGATGGAGGTCGAGGTTGCCGTGATGGCGCGGGCCGCCCTTGCTGCCGGTGGTGTGGGTCTTGCCGGTGAACAGTACTTTTTCGATCTTGGTCATGATGGGTGAGGGTCTCTCTCAAACTAGTGTGGTTTAACAAATCGCATGCGATGTAATCGCATGCGTTGCATAATGGTTCACGGGACCGGACAAGTCAAGGCGTTTGTACGGCGCGCGTGAAGAAACCCGGCGGGCGGCGTGGCGGTGGGCCGGGGACGGCGCTCAGCGCTTACGATTGCGTCGCATACGATGTATTCTTTGCCATCGGCCCATCACGACGAGGAAGCAGATGAAACCCATTGATGAGACAAGCGCCGCGGATACCCCGCTGTCGGACTTCCTGTGCTTCGCGGTCTACTCGACCAATCTCGCCTTCGGCAAGCTCTACCGTCCCGTGCTGGACAAGCTCGGGCTCACCTACACCCAGTACGTCACCCTGGTGGCGCTGTCGGAGGCGGACGGCCAGACCGTCAGCGGCCTTGGCGAAAAGCTCTTCCTGGAGTCGAACACGCTGACGCCCATCCTCAAGAAGCTGGAGGCGATGGGCCATGTCGAACGCAAGCGCGACCCGGAGAACGAACGGCAGGTGCGCGTGAGCCTGACGAAAAGCGGGCGACGCGTGCGCGAGAAGGCCGCGAGCACCGACCTGATGTCGGCATGCGGGCTGACGCCGCCGGCCTTTGCCAAGTTGCAGAAGGAGGTCATCGCACTGCGCGACAACATCGTGCATGCGGTCAAGGACGAGACGTAGGGCCGGTGCCGCTGGAGTGAACGCCGATCCTCTGGCATGATCGGCCACATTGTCGCGATGGCTTTGTCGCGGCCCCGGGGATCGGTACACATGATTGAACGCTTGGCGGAAGACGCGATCCTGACGCTGGCGGACAGCTTGCCAGACACGGTGTTCCTGGTCGACAAGGCTGGGAAGATCCGCTACGTCAATGCGCGGTGCGCGGAGAGCCTGGGCCTGTCCCAGGCCGCCATCATCGGCCAGACCATGATCGAACTGGTGGCGCCGCATGACCGCGACCGGACGCTCCGTGAGGCGGGCGCGGTGATGGCCGGGCACCGGCGCACGGGGTTCGAGAACCGCTACCGGCACCGCGACGGCAGTGACGTTCACTTCTCATGGTCCGCCCGCTGGCTGGAGACGCATCAACTGCGCTTCGGCGTGGCGCACGACGTCACCGCCTTGCGGCAGCCCACCTGCGACCACCTGATTCCCGCCGCCTTGCTGAATGTATTGGAGCCCTGCGAGCAGCAGGTGCTGATGTTGCTGCTGACGGCAGCTTCCGAGAACCAGATCGCCGGACGGCTGGGCCTGACGGCATCCACCACGCAGGCGCATGTCGCCCGGGTCTTCACCAAGCTTGGCGTGCGCGGGCGCATGGGGCTGATGAGCCTGTGCCTGCGCGGCATGGAGCAGACCTGAAGGCATAGCGGGGCGTTCGACGGATAGGTCAGTGCGGACAAATGCAGTAATGATGTATTGCGATCCGCTAACAATTATTCTCGAATGCGCGCCACGCCATTGCGGAGGCCACGCGCCGCAGCGACCAGAGCGAGGACTATCGGAACGCGGCGACGGCCTTCGCGGAGAAGCGCAAGCCGACCTTCGTCGGCCGCTGAGGCTCGTCGATGGGTTAGCCCGCCGCCAACGGCGCCACGGTCGCGCCCTGGATGCGGTGCTTTTGCAGCGCCGCCGCCACCGCGCCGGACGCCTTGCGCTCCTCGACGAACGCCGCCAGGAAGGCCGCCGCCGCGTCG
Organism: Cupriavidus campinensis; assembly: GCF_905397395.1. Taxonomy (GTDB): domain Bacteria; phylum Pseudomonadota; class Gammaproteobacteria; order Burkholderiales; family Burkholderiaceae; genus Cupriavidus; species Cupriavidus campinensis. The sequence goes on along the minus strand of NZ_CAJPVH010000016.1, from coordinate 23,050 downwards.
CCGCGAGACTTCGGCACGCCCATCGCCTGACGGATCACCATAAAGCGCTCGTCCAGCAGGCGCAGGTTGGGCAGGCCCCGGATATCCGCCTCCAGTTGCTGGCGCACCCCGGCGGCCACGTCGAGATCCTGTTCGAGGAAGGTGCGGACCACCTCCTGCGACGACGGCGCGTGCACGATCTCCGCATGCTGGAGTTCGCGGGACAGGAACAGGTCGTAGGCGCTGCCCTTGCCCACCACCACCCGGGTGCCGGCGTGGTCCACGTCCGCGTTGGTGCGCACCGGCGAGTCGTTGTGCACGAGGTAGTAGCCCTCGATCAGCACGTAGGGCTCGGTGAAGGCGATGCTGGCGCCGCGCTTGGGGTCGATGGCAAAGAAGCCGATGTCGGCCTGCTCGTTCGCCACCAGATCGACCGACTTCCCGGCGGTTTCCACCACCACCAGCTCGAGCTTCACGCCCAGCCGCTCGGCCAGCGCGCCGGCCAGGTCCACGGATACGCCGCCAGCGCCGCCAGCGCCGCCAGCGGCGGGAACGTCAACGCGGTGCGCAAGAATCGGATTGCCCAGGTTGATCGAGGCACGCAGCACGCCGGTCGGGGCGAAGGCGTCCAGGAGTGGCTTGTCTACGGTCATGGGGTAGCAGTCGGAAACCTACGTTGGGGGAGGGCGCCGGCCCGCACCGGGGCGGGCGTGGCGGACATTGTATCGCCGCGTATCGGCGCCGGGCGTTCGTACATCGGCATACAGAACCGCCCCCGGCCCGATACACGCGCCACACACCGGCGCGTTGCAATGTCGACTCATTCCACTGCAACGCAAAGGCTTCCCATGACTGCTACCCGCACCCCCGCCCGCACCCCCGCCAGCACCCCCGCCCGTATCTCCAGCCGTATCCTCGCCGCTACCGTCCTGCTGGCCGGCGCGGGGCTGTTCCAGGCCGCGCACGCCCAGAACGTCGGCCTCCATCGTACGGACCTGGTGCAGAGCGACCTGAGCACGCCGGGGCGCGAAGCCGTGCAGGTGCGGGTGGACTTCGACCCGGGCGCCGTCTCGATCAAGCATGCCCATCCGGGCGAGGAAATCGCCTACGTGCTGGCGGGCGAACTCGAATACCAGCTGGAGGGCCGCGCGCCGGTGACGCTGAAGGCCGGCGAGGCGCTGTTCATCCCGGACGGCACCGCGCACGTGGCCAAGAACGTGGGGCGTGGCAAGGCGTCGGAACTGGCGACCTATGTGGTCCGGAAGGGCGTGCCGCTGGTAGCGCCGGTCAAGTGACGTTCAAGGCACGGTCACGGCGCTTCCCTACAGGTCGCGCGTCCGGGGAATGATCACCGCCTGCCCGTGCAGCACGCCGTCGGCGTCGATCAGCTGCCACAGGGTGGCTTCCTCGATCATGAAGCGCTTGCCCGTGCGGGTGATGCGCACGCCGGTGTAGCCGGTCTCGTAGCCCACGCGCTGCACGCGCGCCAGGAACGCCTGCCGCTCCGCCTGATTGGGCGGCTCGGCGGAGAGCCGGGACGGCAGCCGCGTGATGGCGGCCCAGTCGTACTCGAAACGCTGCTGGGCGGCCAGGTTGCCGTAGACGAAAACCGGATCGGGCGCCGTGTTGTGGGCAAGTACCGCGAACGGCGCTTCCTCGTAGAGCCAGCGGGCCGCCTTGGTGGCGGGCATCGGCTCGGGCACCAGCGTGCGGCCGAGCAGCCGCTGGTAGCTATCGGCCAGAAGCTGGTAGTAGGCGGCGTCGCCGGGCTCGCGGGGGGAAAGTATCGAAGACATAGGCGTAAAGCGGAAGGAAGGGAGCCAAGACAGCCATCAGGCAGCCATCAGGCCGGCTGGTCGATGGACTGGCCGATCCGCCACAGCACCCCGGACGGATCGTCGATCGTGAAGTCGCGCATGCCCCAGGGCCGGTCCTCGGGCGGGTTCACGCGCACGCCGTAGCGCGCGCCCAGGTCCTGGGCCACCACGTGCTGCCACCACGCCTCCACATCCACCACCAGCAGCGACATCATCAGGTTCTCGGCGAACGGCTTCTCGTAGAAGCGCGTCAGCAGGAAGCTGGAGCGCCCGGCGTGCAGGTAGGCCATCTCGTCGCTGCCCCACGCCTCCGTAAAGCCGAGGTCGAGGTAGAAACGCTTCGACAGGTCGAAATCCTGCGCCGGCAGAAACGCCTTGATCTCGATGGTGTCCATGTTCGCGGTCATCGCCGGCTCCCGGGTTGAACAGATGTAACGGACTGAGCGGGCGATGATAGCGCGGCTTCAGAAATGGTGCCGCATGCCCACCATCACGCCGATGCGGGTGGAGTCGTCCACGTCCGTGGCCGGCGTGCCGGCCCAGTACTCGGTCTCCCGCCCCACCGCGCCGCCGCGCGCATGCACGATATCCGCCTCCACGTAGACGCTGGTGCGCTTGGAGAGCGCGTAGTCGCCCACCAGCGCGATGCTGTCCGCGTTGCCGCCGCCCAGCCGCACCGGAGTGTCCTGGAACTGCGTGGTCACGTCGCCGGACTGCTGGTAGCGGTAATAGGCGCCCGAGACGTGGAACGCCGGCGTGAGCTGGTAGCCGAGCCCGACGAACGAGATGGCGAAGCGCGCGTCGCCGGCGGACTCGCGCCGGCCCATGTGGCCGAGGTAGGCCGTAGCCTTGCCGACCGCGTAGGAGCCCCCCACCGAGTAGTTGCGCAGCGTGTTGGCGCCATCGTCGCTGCGGCGCTGGTCGTAGGCCACGCCGAGCACCACCGGGCCCTGCTGGTATTTCACCCCGCCGCCGAGCGTGGTGCCGCGCCCCATGCTGCCGGCCTGCTCGCCGGCGCCGTAGTCCAGCTGCACGGAGAACGGCCCCACGGTGCGCTGGTAGACCACGCTGTTGTCGATGCGGTAGTCCTGGAAGAAGATGTCCCCGCCGATGTAGAGCGGATCGGACCAGAAATTGCCCCAGCCCTGGTCGAGCGGGTCGAACGCCCAGCCGATGTTGTTGATGGCGTTGTACTGGCGGCCGAAGGTCAGGCTGCCCCAGTCGCCGCTCAGGCCCACCCAGGCCTGCCGGCCGAACAGCGCGTTGTAGGACGCGCGGCCGTCGTCGCTGGCGAAGCCGCTTTCCAGCTGGAAGATGGCGTGCTGGCCGCCGCCCAGGTCTTCATCGCCCTTCAGGCCCCAGCGGCTGCCGACCATGCCGCCCGAGACCAGCGCGGCCTGGTCGTTGTGATGACCGTCGATGTTCGACGTATAGCGCACCGCCGAGCTGACGATGCCGTACAGGGTCACGCCCGGTGCGGCGTGGGCGGCGACGGGCAGGAGCCCGGCCGCAAGCAGCCAAAGGCTGGCTGGCTTCTTCATTGCGTTGTCCTCCGGAAAACGGACCGCCCGCGGCACACGCACGCGTGCCCCGGGAGGGTGGAGTCAGACAAACTGCCTGAGGGATTCAGTCCTGCGCGCGGTCCCCGATGGGTCGCCGACGGGTTCCCGGAAGGGTTCCCGGATAGGTCTCCGATGGGGGGCGCAGGTCAATGACCGGGCGGCTGCGCGCGATGGGCGGCGCAGTCCCCGGAGCGAAGGTGAAGCAGAGGGGTGTTTGCCGGGCAGATGATGCTGGGAGGGGCTGGATGCAGCGGCGCCCCGGCCGGCAGAACGGGGCGTAGTTTACCGCATGCGCGGGGAAGCCCCGCGAAAGTGACGATTACGTTGCTAATTCATCTTCAGCCGAAGGTGAACGCGTAAGCCTGCACACCCGGATCGAGGAAGCGGATCTCGAACGTGTGGTCGCCAACTTCGCCCGCCTGCCGCACCAGCTGGTAGAGCCGGGTTTGCGTGACCGCGCCATTGCCGTTCTCGTCGGTGTCCGCGCCATGGCTGGCACCGGGCGGCTTGCCGTCGATGGTCACCTGGAAGCGCACCGCCTGCCCATTGGCTGCCGGGCCGAGCACGAGGTGCAGGTCGCGCGCATGGAAGCGGTAGGCGATGGTGCCGTTGGCGCGGTCAAGTGTCCCTTGCTCCGCTCCCACGGTCCAGCGGCCAGACAGCCCCCAGCTGTTCAGATCCAGCTTGCCGACCGTGTAGTCGCGCGCCGCATCGGGCCGCAGGCCGCCGGGGGAGGCGAAGTTGGTAGCCTGCTGGTAGCCGACATAGGTCTCGCCCGAACGCACGTTGTTCAGGTCAGGCATGGCCTGCGCGCCGCGCGCCTCCGGGGCGACCAGCCCCGTGGCCACCGACTTGTCGCCGGCTTCCGCAAGTAGTGCTTGAATCACACGTTCGGACGTCGCATAGCCACCTTCGCCGAATTGGTGATGGCGGATGTTGCCGCGACCATCGACGAAATACGCCGCCGGCCAGTAGCTGTTGTCGAAGGCGCGCCAGATCTTGTAATTGCTGTCGATGGCCACCGGGAAGCCGATGCGGAAGTCCGCCACCGCACGGCGCACATTCTCGGGCTGCTTCTCGAACGCGAACTCCGGCGTATGTACGCCGATCACGGTCAGGCCCTGGTCCTTGTACTTGTCCGCCCAGGCGCGCAGGTAGGGCAGGGAGCGGATGCAGTTGATGCAGGAATAGGTCCAGAAGTAGACCAGCGTGACCTTGCCCTGCAACTGCTCCCGGGTGATCGGGGCCGAGTTGAGCCATTGCACCGCGCCGTCCAGCGCGGGCAGGCGGCCTTCGACCGGCAGCGGGGGCAACGCGCCCGACACACCGCCCGGGAAGCCCACGCGGACGTCGTTAGCGGCCAGCAGCATGCCGTCATTGGTGTGGTTGGCGTTGCTAGCGGCATTAGCGGCATTAGCGGCATTAGCGCCGTTTTTTGCGGCCTGCGGCGGCATGTCGCGGGCCTTTTCCACCGCATTGAGCAGCGCCTGTTCGATCCCGGTGGTGCTGCCGGCCGACAGCCGCGCCAGCAGACCGGTGTCCGTGCCGGTGCCGATGATCGCCACGCCAGCCAGCACGCCCACGCCCAGGCCGCGCCGCAGCCACTCGCCGGCACCCATCGACCGCTTCATCGCCGCAAAGACCCGGCCGCCGATGCCCAGCGCCACGGCCAGCGAGCTGGCGGCACCCGCCGCGTAGGCGGCCAGCAGCAGCGACGTTTGCACGCTGGCGCCATTGAGCGCCGCGCCGGTCAGCACCAGGCCGAGGATCGGGCCGGCGCAGGGCGCCCAGAGCATGCCGGTGGCCACGCCGAGCAGCAGCGAGCGCCATACCGTGGAGGTGTCGCCATCACCGGCCAGCCGGTTGCCGAGTGCCACCACGGGTCGGGCCAGCCGGTCCGCCAGCGCGGGCAGCAGCAGGCTCGCGCCGAAGATCGTGAGCAGGACCAGCGCGGCGTAGCGCCCCACCTGATTGGCATGCACCACCCAGGCGCCGCCCACCGAGGCCAGCGAGGCCACGGCGGCAAAGGTCAGCGCCATGCCGGCCAGCATCGGCAGCGTGCTGCGCACGAAGGGCTGGCCGGCGCGGGCGAACACGAAGGGCAGCACCGGCAGGATGCACGGGCTCAGGATGGTGAGTGCGCCACCTATATAGGCAAGTATCAGCAGGGTCATGATTGGCATCCGGTAGGAAGATTGGCTTGCCTCGATCAGACCCGCTGCGCATATCGCCGATGTGTCGCCAGCGCGGCTGGGCGTATGCCACTGTGGCGAGGCCGTCGCCAGATACAGAGTGATACATGGCGGCGTCCGGCGGGCTCGCCGATCGGCCCGGTAGCGTCCGATTTGCCCGATTTGCCCGATTTGGTCCGAGCCGGCCCGATTTGGTCCCCGGTTTGGCCCGCTTTGGCCCGTTCCCGTCACCCGAATCCCGCCGGATCGGGGTGCTCCCCCCCTCCGCCCCGCCGCCTTTTTGTACGCCTTTGTATCTGGCTCCCGCAGCGATACGTGCCCTGACAGTAAGGCCCCCAAATCGCTACGGGCGCGATACGTCCGTCGACTTAAATGCATTCCGTGGCAGCGCGGCAAGCGAACAAACCAGACGCACCGCAACCCGCCTCGCAATACCTGAATGACTACCGAACCCAAATTTCAAGGAAATACGATCATGACCTCCATCGCCAAGCGCCTCGTTCTCGCCGTTGCCCTCGTTGCCGCCGCTGCCGGCGCCCAAGCCGCCGTAACCGGCGCCCGTGATGTCTACACCGACGGTGCCCGCTCGGTGCAGGAGCCGCGCAACCCGTACAGCGACGGTGCCCGCTCCGTGCAGGACGCCCGCAGCCCGTACAGCGACGGCGCCCGCAACGTCGACCCGTTCACCGATGGCGCCCGCAATGTCGATCCGTACACGGACGGCGCCCGCATCGTGGCCGGCCTGGACCGCACCGGCGTCTCGGCCGACCCGGCACGCACGGTCGACCCCTACCTCGACGGCGCCTACGCCTGATTCGACTGATTCGCCTGATTCACCTGATCCGCCCGACTGGATCCACGCATTTCAACCCGCAAACTGGAAAACGACATGACCCGTATCGAAAACGTCCTGTACACCGGCAAGGTCCACATCACCTCCGGCGGCCGTGACGGCGCGGCGCGCAGCGACGACGGCCGGCTGGACATCAAGCTGGCCTCGCCGGGCACCCGCGGCATCGGCACCAACCCGGAACAGCTGCTGGCCGCCGGATGGTCCGCGTGCTTCATCGGCGCCATGGGCCTCGCGGCCAAGGCCCGCAAGGTGCAACTGCCGGGCGACACCGCCGTGGACGCGGAAGTGGACCTCGGCAAGGCCGGCGATGCCTACCTGCTGCAGGCGCGCCTGAACGTGAGCCTGCCGGGCGTGCCGCGCGATGTGGCGCAGGCGCTGGTGGAGACGGCCCACCAGACCTGCCCGTACTCGAAGGCCCTCACCGGCAACATCCATATCGAGATCAATCTGGTCTGATCGGCCCGATCTGGTTGGATGGCAGTCCCGCGCAGCGTTCCTTTGCCAGGACGCTGCGATCCGCATTTCATGACTGCCGCGCTGCCGATGGATCGCCTACAGTGGACTTCACGCCGCCGTTTCGCGGCGGAGCCTGGCCCGCAGGGCTACCCCCGCCGGGCGGATGCCCGTCCGCCCGGCCCAGGTCTTCCATTGGAGCGCATGATGACCAAAACGTATAACCGCCTGGACAAGTCCCAAGCCGCCGTGCTGCTGGTGGACCATCAGGCCGGCCTGATGTCGCTGGTGCGTGATATCGAACCCGACAAGTTCAAGAACAATGTGCTGGCGCTGGCCGACTGTGCCAAATACTTCGGCCTGCCCACCGTCCTGACCACGAGCTTCGAGGATGGCCCGAACGGCCCGCTCGCCCCGGAACTGAAGGCGATGTTCCCCGAGGCGCCGTTCATTCCGCGCCCCGGCCAGATCAACGCCTGGGACAACGCCGACTTCGTCGCCGCCGTGAAGGCCACCGGCAAGAAGCAGCTGCTGATCGCCGGCGTGGTCACCGAGGTCTGCGTCGCCTTCCCGGCACTGTCGGCCATCGAGGAAGGCTATGACGTCTTCGTGGTCACCGACGCCTCCGGCACCTTCAACCCGATCACGCGGGACGCGGCCTGGCAGCGCATGACCCAGGCCGGCGCGCAGCTGATGAGCTGGTTCGGCGTGGCGTGCGAGCTGCACCGCGACTGGCGCAACGACATCGAGGGGCTCGGCACGCTGTTCTCGAACCACATTCCCGACTACCGCAACCTGATCACGAGCTACACCACGGTCAAGGGCAGCAAGTAAGCCGCCCTGATTTCGCCGATGGGACGGCGCCGGCCCGGGCCGTCCCGCGCCCTGGGGCGCTAGGCTTCGCGCAGCGCCCCGAACGCTTCGGCGAGATGGTCCACCAGTGCCCGGACCGACGGCAGCAGGCCGCGCCGGGAGGGGAAGACCACGTGCAGGATTTCGGGCCGGGGCGGCCATTCCGGCAGCAGCCGTACCAGCGAGCCCTCGGCCAGCTGCGCCGACACCATCATCACTGGCAGGTGTCCCACGCCCACCCCCGCCAGCGCGGCGGTGCGCAGCGCGATCATGTCGCCGGTCACGAAGCGCGGCCGATGGCGGATGTCCGCCGCCTCGCCATCGGGGCCGCATAGTCGCCAGACATGCTCGGCCTGCGGGGCGCCCAGGCTCAGGCTCGGCCAGTCGGCCAGGTCCGCCGGGCGTTGCGGCAGGCCACGCTGCCGCACGAGGTCGGCGCTGGCGAACAGGCATTGCGTGCGTTCGGCCAGCACGCGGATGACCAGGTCGCTGTCCTGCAGCGGCGGCGGCCGGACGCGAATGGCCACGTCCACCGCTTCCGCCACCGGGTCCACGCGCCGGTTGGTCGCTTCCAGATGAAGCGTCACATGCGGGTGGCGCACCATGAAGTCCGCCAGCATGGTGCCGACGTGAACCTGCAGCAGCGCCACCGGACACGTCACACGCACAATGCCGCGCGGCGCCGCGCGGGTCATGTCGATGGCGTCCTGCGCCGCCTCCGCCTCCACCAGCATCGCCTTGCAGTGCTCGTAGTAGGTGCGGCCGATCTCCGTCATGGCGAACTGGCGCGTGGAGCGGTGGATCAGCCGCACGCCGAGCCGCTCCTCCAGCAGGCTGATGCGCCGGCTGAGCTTGGACTTCGGCACCCCCAGCGCACGGCCGGCCGGCGCGAAGCCGCCATGTTCCACTGCCTCCACGTAGTAGTAGAGATCGTTCAGATCTTGCATGCGTGCCTGGGTTTGTCGTTCACGAAATAGGACGCTGAGAGCGTGAATCCGAGTCTACAGCCAAAGCCGCGGGCAGCCTATGCTGAGTCCGCACTCACCTCCAAGGAGAACCACCATGAGCAGCCCGGCAAACTTCAACGGCCAGCGTCCTGTTATCGACCCCTCCGATACCGCGATGCTCCTGATCGACCATCAGAGCGGCCTGTTTCAGACCATCGGCGACATGCCGATGCCCGAACTGCGCCAGCGCGCGGCGGCGCTGGCCCGGATGGCCACGCTCTGCAAGCTGCCGGTCATCACCACCGCGTCCGTGCCGCAGGGGCCCAACGGCCCGCTGATTCCCGAAATCCATGAGAATGCGCCGCACGCGCGCTATGTGGCGCGCAGGGGCGAGATCAACGCGTGGGACAACCCCGAGTTCGTCGCCGCCGTGAAGGAGACCGGGCGGAAGACGCTGGTCATCGCCGGCACCATCACCAGCGTCTGCATGGCCTTTCCGTCGATCAGCGCGGTGGCGGACGGCTACAAGGTGTTCGCGGTGGTCGATGCGTCCGGCACCTACTCGAAAATGGCCCAGGAGATCACGCTGGCGCGCGTGGTGCAGGCCGGCGTGGTGCCGATGGACACCGCCGCCGTGGCCTCCGAACTCCAGCAGACCTGGCATCGCGACGATGCCCAGCAGTGGGCCGAGGTCTACACGAAGATCTTCCCGGCCTACCAGTTGCTGATCGAGAGCTACACCAAGGCCCAGGCCGTGCAGTCGGCAGGCGAGGTGCTCGACTCCGCGCGCTGAACACACCCGGTCCCACATGGTAGAGTCGGCGCACCATGAAGACCTTGTTGATCGTCTATCACACGATGACCGGGGGCACGGCGCAGATGGCGGAGGCGGCGGCCCGGGCGGCGCGCGGGCAGGAGGGCGTGGCCGTCCGGCTGCTGCGCGCCACCGAGGCCGGCGCCGCCGATGTGCTCGCGGCCGACGGCTACCTGTTCGCCACGCCAGAGAACCTGGCGGCGATGTCCGGCCTGATGAAGGATTTCTTCGACCGTTGCTACTACCCGGTGCTGGACCGCGTGAACGGCCGCCCCTACGCGGCCATGATCTGCGCCGGCAGTGACGGCCAGAACGCGCAGCGCCAGCTTGAGCGCATCGCCACGGGCTGGCGCCTCAACCGCGTGGCGCCGACGCTGATTGTCTGCACCAGGGCGCAGACGCCGGAAGCCATCCTCGCCACGAAACAGATCGGCCAGGACGACCTGGACCATTGCGCCGAGCTTGGCGCCGGCCTGGCGGCCGGCCTCGCGCTCGGCGTGTTCTAGCCCCTCAGGCTCCCTCAGGCTCCCTCAGGCTCCCTCAAGCTCCCTCAGGCCGTGCCGTCGATGCGGATCGACAGGCCCGTCTCGGTGTAGACCGCCGTGGTCTTGTAGCCCGGCACCGAGATCGTCGTGAAGCGGCCGCGCAGGCTGCCGCAGTTCAGCAGCGCAATGGTGTCGCCCACCGACGGACGGAAGCCGCTGCGGAAGTTCACCGCCAGCGTGCCGCCCGCCACCGTGGCGATGCCGCTGACCGCGAGGCGCCCCGCGCCGCCGCTGCCGATGTCCAGTTGCAGCGTGGTGTCGGCCAGTTGCGTGAACGCGCCGGCGATCACCAGTTGCGCGTCCGCGCTCGACGCCAGCGTACCGCCGCCCAGATAGACCTCTCCCTTGCCGAATGCCGTGGCCGAGACCGCCTGCAGCATGCCGGCCGTCACCTGCGTGCCGCCCGTGTAGGTGTTCTGGCCGCCCAGGCGCAATGTGCCGGTGCCCTGCTTGGTCAGCTTGCCGTCACCGCCGATGTCGTTGCGCCACGTGTCCAGCGCGTGGAAACCGCCACGGCTGGCATCCATGTTCACGACCACGTCGCCCCGGAACGCGCCGTAGCCATCGGCCGCGGCGAACAGGTTCAGGCGGCCCCAGCCTTCGGCATCGTCCATCACCGGGTAGCCCGACGCCACGGCCGTGGTCTTCAGCACCACGCGGCGCTGGGCGGCGTCCAGGTACGGCAGGCGCGTCTCCAGCAGCACCTCGGCCCCCTTCGGCACCACCGCCGGCTTCGTCGTATCGGCGATCGGCGCGAAGCCGAATGTCATGCGGCGCACGTAGTTGGCTTTGTTGGTGGCGTAGTCGGCAAAGCGGTCGGTGGCGGTGCTGCCCGAATGCGCGAAGTCACGGAACGCTGCGTCGGTGGTGACGTTGGCCGCCGCCATCAGCGTGCTGCGGGCCTGGGCGTAGGCCGCGTCCTTGCGGGCGGCATTGTTGCCGGTGGCGATGCTGGCCGCCGCCGTGGCCTGGCCGAGCATGCGGCCGCTCACCACGTCCAGCGGCGAGTGCATGCCGGCGAGGATGCGGTTCTCGCCAAGTTCCAGGCCGCGCGCCACCATCTCCTGGAAGCGCTCGGGCACCACGTAGGCCATGGCGATGGCGTCGCGCACCGCTTCGGCGGTGTGGCCGCTGGTGTAGCCGCCATCGGTGGCCGGCGTGGGGCTCTTGGCCGGTTCCAGCGCCGGCACCACCTGCACGCTGGCGCTCCAGCGCCACGGACGCGCGTACTTGAAGAAGCGCTTGGCCGGTTCGGTGGAGCCGTTCTCGCCGATGTTGTTGACGAAGTCCACCACCGTGCCGAACGCCGTGTTGGCGCTGCCGGCCACGCCGGTGTTGTTGCCGCTGTCGTTGTAGAGCACGGTCGTGGCGTCGGCGGCGATGTCGGTGATCGTGGTGGTCTGCTGGGCGGCGGTGCGCCATGCGGTGGTCAGCGGGCCCATGCCGTCGGTGATGCTGTACGCCTTGCCCCGGCGGTCGTCGAGATAGGCGGCCAGCGTCTGGGCGGCGGTGCGCTGCGCGGTCACGGTGGCCACGTAGTCGATGTTGGCGGCGAGCACGGCGGCGTTGCGGATCGTGCCGTCGGTGGCGTCGCCGGGCAGGCCGGTCCAGTCCGAGGCCACCACGGCCGGGAAGCTGCCGTTGGCCGCCGCGGTGGTGCCGGCATCGACGATCAGCGAGCGGGGCTGCCACAGGTCGAGGAAGCCACCCAGCACGCGCACGCCGGCGTTGGTGTCCTGCGTGGCGTAGCGCGCGTCGCCGCGCTGGTTGGTATAGGCGAAGTCGACGAACGGCAGCACCGCCGCCTGGTCGGCCACGGGCGCGCTATCGACGAAACCGAGGTCCTTCGGCGCCGCCGGCACGGCCAGCGGCGGGGTCGATGCGCCCGTGTTGTTGGTGTTGTTGTCGTCGCTGCCGCCGCAGGCGGTCAGCAGCATGGCCCCGATCAGGCTGGCGATCAGGGTACGGGCATGGCGGGGAGAGAGCATGGTGGGCAGGCGCGGCGGCCGGGGAACGAACGGAAGCCCGCCATGCTAGGGAGGGAGCGTGAAGCTGTTATGACGATTGCTGCACGTGAACCTCTAATAAAGTCCGGCCGATGTCATCGGGGTTTCACGCCATCATGGCTGGCGGCGAGCGCGGCCACGAAGGCGTCGATCACCGGGCTCGGTGTCCCGGCGCGGGTCACGGCCACCAGCGTGGCGCGCACGCGGAGATCGTCGATCGGCACGAAGGCGACGTCGGTGCGGTTCGGCGCCGCCACCGACGCCCCTACCAGCGTGAAGCCGAGCCCGGCTGCCACCAGCCCCAGCGCGGTATGGATCTCGATGGCCTCATGTCCTGGCGTGGGATGGGCGCCGGCGTCGCGCAGTGCCGTCACCATATGGCTGGCGAACCCGCTCTGCGGGTCTTTCGGATACTGGATCAGCGGCAGCGCGTCCAGCTCCCGCGCGGCGATGGCGGTGCGCTGTGCCAGCGGGCTCTGCAACGGCACGGCGGCCACGAAGGGGTCTTCGAACAGCGTGGTGTAGTGCAGGTCGGCAGGCCGCTCGAACTCGCCCACATAGCGCGAGATGCCCACGTCGATACGCCCGCGCCGCAGTTGCGCCGGCTGGTGCTCGGACAGCAGTTCGAGTGGATCCAAGTGCACATCCGGATGCTGTTCCCGAAAGCGCTGCACCGCTGCCGGCAGGATCGAGAAGATGGCCGAGCGCGTAAAGCCGATGCCGAGCCAGCCCAGGTTGCCGGCGGCGATGGCGCGCGCCTCCTCGTCCAGCCGGCGCATCTGCGCGAGCAGGTCCTTGGCGCGCGGATAGAGAAACTGGCCGGTGGCGGTCAGCGTCATCGGGCGGCGGGAGCGGTCGAACACGGGCGCGCCGAGCAGGGATTCCAGCTGCCCAAGCTGCATGCTGATGGCCGTGGGTGCCACGAACAGCCGGTTGGCGGCTTCCGCCGCGCTGCCCGCATCCACCACTTCGCAAAAATAACGTAGCTGCCGCAAGTTCATTTTTATTGAAGTCGAGTCCATTTTTCGATGTTTGATCTCGATAGGACTTTACTTGAAACTGCGTGCATCCGTAGAGAAAAGCAGCAGGAGACGCAGCACGATGAGCGACACCCCCGACACCCCCGACACCTCCCAACCCGGCCAGGCCGACTGGCTGGCCCGCGCCCGCCAACTCTCGACCGCCGAGATCTCGGACGCCCTCGACTATTTCCGCCTGCCCGGCAGCGCGCTGGGCATCCAGCACATCGCCGGCCAGCCGCAGGTGTTCGGCCCGGCCTTCACCGTGGCCTTCGTGCCGGTGGACCTGGCCACGCCGGGCACCGTGGGCGACTTTCTCGATGACATTCCGCAGGGCGCAGTGGCCGTGCTGGACAACGCGGGCCGCGTGGACTGCACGGTCTGGGGCGGCATCATGAGCCGGCTGGCGGCGCATCGCGGGGTGGGCGGCACGGTGATCCACGGCGTCTGCCGGGACACCGCCGAGGCCGACGCGGCCGGCTATCCGCTCTATGCGCGCGGCCGCTTCATGCGCACCGGCAAGGACCGGGTGCAGGTGCGGGCGGTGGAGCAGCCGGTGAGTTTGGGCGATGTGCGCGTGGCCAGCGGCGACTTCATCGTGGCGGACCCGGACGGCGTGGTGGTCGTCCCGCAGGCTCGCGCGCAGGAGGTGTTCGAACGCGCGCTGCGCACGCGTGACGTGGAGGACCAGATTCTCGGCGCCGCGCTGGAGGGCATGGCGCTGCGTGACGCCCGCCGCCAGTTCGGCTATCACACGCTGCAACGCGCCGGCCACTGAGCCCGGCGTGGCGAAGGGGCTGCCCCGGCCCCTCGCACACTATAAATAGAGATGGAGACAGACATGGCATTCCCCTCCCCGCAGACCAGTGGGCGCCGGCGCGCGGCGTACGGATTCGCGCTGGCCGCGACCTTTGCTGCAGCCTTCGCCGGCGTGCAATCCACCGCCCTCGCCGCTGCCGATACCCCCGCCTACCCCTGCACCACGCTGCGCGTCGTCTCGCCCTACCCGCCGGGCGGTACCACGGACATCCTCGCGCGCATCGTCGCACCGGGCTTGTCGAAGCGCCTTGGCGTGCCGGTGATCGTGGACAACCGGGGCGGCGCCAGCAGCAATATCGGCACCGAGTTCGTGGGCCGCGCCAAGGGCGATGGCTGCACGGCGCTGCTCGGCAACAACACCGGCATCGTCATCAATCGCAGCCTGTACAAGCTCAAGCTGGACCCCACCCGCGCGCTGGCCCCGGTGGGCGAGGTGGCGTCCGTGCCGCTGGTGCTCTACGTCAACACGGCGCTGCCGGCCAGCAACGTCGGGCAGCTGGTGGATCTGGTCAAGGCGTCGCCGGGCAAGTACAGCTACGCCTCGGGCGGCAGCGGCAGTCCGCAGCATCTGGCGGGCGAACTGCTGAAGCTGGAGCGCCATCTGGACCTGATCCACGTGCCGTATCGCGGCCAGGGGCCGGCGCTGAGCGATGTGCTGGCGGGGCAGGTGCCGATTGCCTTCGAGACCACCACGGCGCTGGCACCGCAGCTCAAGTCCGGCCGCGTGCGGCCGCTGGCCACCACGGGCGCGAAGCGCGCCCGTGCGCTGCCTGACCTGCCGACCATGCAGGAGGCCGGCTTCCCGGGCTTCGTGATCGAGAACTGGTACGGCCTGTTCGTGCCGGCGGAGACGCCCGCGCCGCTGGTGCAGCGCCTGAGCGACGACCTCAACGCCGTGCTCGGCGAGCCGGATGTCGCCGCCAAGCTGGCCGAGATGGGCTCGGGCGACGTGCGCGGCACGCCGGCCCAGTTCCGCGCCTTTATCGGCAAGGAACTGCCGTACTGGGAATCCCTGGTCAAGCGCTCCGGCGCGACCGTTGACTGACATCCATCGCCGCTCACCATGACAACTTCGATCACCGCCGCCCAGCTGGACCAGCTCAAGCGCCTGGGTACCGCCACGATTCACGAGGCACAGGGCCAGCGGGGCGCCGTGGACCCGCGCATCGCGCCGCTGGACCCGTCCATGCGGCTGGCCGGCCCGGCGCTGACCGTGGACATCCGCCCCGGCGACAACCTGATGATTCACTACGCGCTGACCAAGGCGCGCCCGGGCGATGTGCTGGTCGTGGACGCCAAGGCGTTCGTCGATGCCGGCCCGTGGGGCGATGTGCTGACCTTCGCGGCGCAGCAGATCGGCATTGCCGGGCTGGTCATCGACGGCGCGGTGCGCGATGCCTCGCAAATCGTCGAGATGGGCTTCCCGGTGTTCTGCCGGGGCCTTAGCATTCGCGGCACCAACAAGCACCAGCCGGGCAAGCTGAACCTGCCGCTGGTCCTGGGCGGGGCGGTGGTGCGGCCCGGCGACATCGTGGTGGGAGACCGCGATGGCCTCGTCATCGTGGCGGCGGAGGAGGTGCCCGAGGTCATCGCCGCCAGCGCGGCGCGCGAGCAGAAGGAGGCGCAGATGCGCGAGCGGCTGGCCCAGGGCGCGACCATGGTCGAGCTGCTGGGCCTGCGAGAGACGCTTGCGTCACTCGGACTGCGATAACAATCAGTCCGCCGTGGCGTAACGCGGGGCCGGCTCGTTACGGGACAGCTGGCCCATCATCGACTGGCGCGCGCTTTCATAGGCCTGCCACGTCTCGATGGCGTGCAGCGACGGGATCGTGACCAGCTCGCCCTGGTCGAAGCCGGCCAGCGCCGCATCCACCATGGCCGCCGCCGGCATCACGATGGCGGGGTCGAGGTGCTCTACCGGCAGGCCGCCAATCGCCCAGAAATCGGTCGCCGTGGCGCCCGGCAGCACCGCCTGCACGCGCACGCCCTGGTCCTTCAGCTCGTGATGGAGCGACTGGCTGAGCGCCAGCACGTACGCCTTGCTCGCCCCATAGACCCCGTTGAGGATCTCCGGCGCCACCGCCACGATCGACGCGATATTGATGATCGACCCCTGCCCGCGTGCCACGAAGCCCGGCACGGCGGCGTAGGTGAGGCGCGTCAGGGCGGTCACGTTCAGCTCGACCATCCGCGTCATGTTGTCCACATCGCTCTCCAGCAGCGGCGTGTGCGTGCCGACGCCGGCGTTGTTCACCAGCAGCGTGATGCTGGCGTCCTGGCGCAGCTTGTCTTCCACCGTGGCCAGCGAGGCGCGGTCGTTCAGGTCCGCCACCAGCACTTCCACTTCGCGGCGCGTCTCGTCCGTGATGCGCGCGGCCAGCGCGTTCAGCTTCTCCCGGTTGCGGGCCACCAGGATCAGGTTGTAGCCGCGCCGCGCCAGCCGCTCCGCGTAGAGCGCGCCAATGCCGGTGGAGGCGCCCGTGATCAGGGCCGTGCCGAGGGGAGGGGTCGGGATGATTGCCATGGTGATGCTCCTTGTGAATCGGTTCGTATCGTCGGATCGGATTCGTCGAATCCATGGATGCCATCGTAGGGACGTTTGACGATGGCCGAAATGACGTTTATGGTACGGATTCAGGACATGACCCCACGGCGGGTAGTGGAGTGATCAATGCATCGCATCGGATTTCTGTTGCTGGATGGCTTTCAGGTGATGGCGCTGGCCACGCAGAGCGTGTTCGAGTACGCCAACATGGTGGCGGGCGAGCCGTTCTACGCCATCGACAACTACTCGGTGGAAGGCGGGCCGGTGGCCTCCTCGCTGGGCATGCATGTGGAGACGCGCGCCGCCGGCCCGCGCACGGCGGTGGATACGTGGATCATCGTCGGCGTGGGGGACCCGGTCGCCACGCCGACGCCGGCGGCGCATCTGGACTTCGTGCGCCGCGCGGCGCCGCGCGCACGGCGGGCGGCGTCGATATGCACCGGCGCCTTCGTGCTGGCCGAGGCGGGGCTGCTGGAAGGCCGGCGCGCCACCACGCACTGGGCGTACGCGCGGGCGATGCAGCAGCAGCACCCGGACATCCGCGTGGAGGACGACCGGATCTATATCGTCGATGGCCCGATCTGGACTTCTGCGGGCATGACGGCCGGGTTTGACCTGGCGCTGGCGCTGGTCGAGAAGGATCTTGGCGCGGACGCGGCGCGGTCCCTCGCGCACAAGCTGGTGATGGTGCAGCGGCGCGCGGGCGGGCAGTCGCAGCACTCGGAACTGCTGGACATGGCGCCGAAGTCAGACCGCATCCAGCGCGCCATCGACCACGCGCGCAAGCACCTGAGCCAGCCGCTGACGGTGGAGGAACTCGCGCAGACGGTGCACCTGAGCCCGCGCCAGTTCAGCCGGATCTTTACGGCGGAGACCGGGCAGTCGCCGGCCAAGGCGATTGAAAGCCTGCGGCTGGAGGCGGCGCGGCTGATGATCGAACAGAGCCGCCACCCGCTGGACGTGGTGGCGCGCGAAACCGGCTTCCGGGACCGCCGGCATATGCGCGAGGCCTTCGTGCGCGGTTTCGGCCTGCCGCCGCAGGCGGTGCGGCGCGCGGCGCGCGCTTAGGGTGGCTGGCGGGTTGTTCTGTTCGCCTAGCGCCGGCGGCCCCAGCGGCGGCTGCGCCGCGCCAGCCGGCGCGCGCGCAGCAGGAGGAAGAGACGCGGCAGCACGTCGTCGAGCACCGGCACCAGCGCCACCAGCAGCAGCAGCGCCGCCAGCGGAATCGTGGCGGTGTAGCCGATGCCGTTGAACGCCAGCGCCCCCACCACGCCCCCGCCGAAGAACAGTCCCACCAGCAGGGAGAGCATGCGCAGCTTGGTGTGGTTGGCCGTCACGGGCCGCCGGTTGCCCAGCGGCGGCGCCCAGTTCCAGTAGCACAGCTTGCCCAGTTCGATGCCGATATCCGTGACCATGCCGGTGACGTGCGTGGTGCGGATCTCGGCGTTGGAAACCTTGGTGATCATCGCGTTCTGCAGGCCCATCATGAAGCACAGCAACATCACCGTGGCCGGTACGAACAGCCACTGCTTCAGGCCCAGTTGCGCGCCCATCAGCCCGAAGCAGAGCAGCAGGCCGGCTTCCAGCACCAGCGGCAGCGCGTATTCGCTGCGCAGGCTGTTGCGCCGGGCCCAGTTGATGGTGATGGCGGAGCAGGCAGCGCCGAGCAGGAAGGAGAGGAAGGCGCCCAGGCCCTGGAGCAGCAGGGCGATGTTGCCGAGCACCAGATCGTCGGCCATCGCCGAGACGATGCCGGACATATGCGAGGTGTACTGCTTGACCGCGAGGAACCCGCCCGCATTGGCCGCGCCCGCCACGAAGCACAGGAATCCGGCCAGTTGCCGGTTGGCGTGGGCAGTGCGCTGGCGCGCGGTGAGACTGCGCAGATAGGTGATAGGCATGGCCAACCTCGCGGGATCGCGACGCGGGAAAGCCCTCATCATACGACGCGGCCAATTGAAAATGCCTCCCGAAGGAGGCATTCAAGACCTAGGACGTCATATCCAGACAGCGTGTGACGCATCACGGTCACCTCGCCCGGGACAGACACGGTCTGGTCAAGTGATGGAGATCGACACGACATACCCCTGCATCAGCCATCCCTGCCGTCGACGCGCACCTGCAACAGGTAGGGCGTGTATTTGACGAGGTAGCACAGGAACGCCGCCACCCAGAGCGCGCCGGCCCCGGCCACCGCTTCGGCCTTGAGCGCCGGCAGCCAGAGCGGCAGCGCCACCCGGACCAGCGCGGACAGCACGATGCAGGCGTAGGCCAGGTGTTCCAGATGGCCGGTTTCCAGCCGCCGGCCGGTGTGGCCGAGCGCGGTGCGGGTGATCATGGCCATGATGGCGCAGCCAATCACGCCCACGGTCAGCGCGTGGAGCGCGGTGGAGCGGTCCAGCCAGCCCAGCGCGGCGCCGGCAATCAGCAGGAAGCCAATCGGCAGGAAGGCATAGGCCAGGTGGAGGATGGCGACGATGGGTTTGCGCCAGGTGCGCAGGGGGTCCCAGCCGGCCAGCCGGATGCCGTGCGCCGCCGCCGCGCCGAGTGCCAGCAGCGTGGTGGCCAGCGGCGACACCATCGAAGCATGGGCGACGATGGCGAGCAGGGTCAGCGCGATGACCGCGCGCTCCACCGTCGCCATCCGGCGGATGCGCACGCCGGGCACGCCGTTGGCGGTGAACATCGGAATCACCCGCCCGCCGATCACCGTGACGAAGACGATGACCAGCCCCGTGGCCGCATCGGCCATCTGGAAGGCCAGTCCGGGATGGCCGCTGGCCATGGCGAGGTCGAAGGCAAGGTTCAGCGCGCCCAGCACCCCCAGTGCGATGGCGAGGCCCATGTTGCGCTGGTTCCTGGCCCGGCGCAGCAGGCGATAGAAGCTGAAGCTGCACAGCGGCAGGAACGCCGCATCCACGGCGATGGCCGCCCAGGCCGGCCCGGCCCACATCAGGATGCGTGCCGCCAGCCACGTGCCGGCCAGCGCGGCCAGCCAGGTGCCCTGCGGTGTCTGCAGGCCCGTCCAGTTCTTGCCGGCGGTGAACAGGAAACCCACCACCACCGCCGCCGCGAAGCCGAACACCATCTCGTGCGCGTGCCAGGCCATGGTGCCCATCCACGGCTGCGCGGCCGGCTGCCACCAGCCGAGGTAGAGCGCCACCCAGGCCGGCACGGCCAGCGCGCCGAAGGCGGCGGCAAGCAGATAGAAGGGGCGGAAGCCGAGTGCGAAAACGGGCAGTCCGCGATAGCCGGCGTCGGGACGGGAGGGGGGAGAGATCGGCAGCAGGACGGACATCGTTGCTCGCATGAACACGCGGCCGAACGCCGCGACGGATCGATTCTATAAAACATGCATTACATATGCAACTTTAAAATTGGCCCAGTCCTGGGGCGGGTTTGCACCGAAATCTGGCGGTGCCGTCACTTCGCGCGGGTTAACCATTCCCTCCCTGCGGGTAGCCCTACTGCGGTAGGGGTAAAGGTTTCCACGGCGTGCCGTTAGCCCACGCACTAGACAGAGCACGGCGCGTACGCGCGCCAAATCGCGAGCGCGCCAGCAAGGGCAGAGTCAGTCATATCGCGATGTGCCAGCGAGTGGGGAACGGGCTCTCAGCGATTCGGCCGTCACGCGTGTGCGTGACGCGCAATCCGGCATGCCTGCGGGCAAGCCTTCGGGAAAAGGGGGATCACCGTGAGCTTTCGCAATCTTTCGATCAAGACCAAGCTCGTGGCCGGTTTTGGCACGCTGGCGCTGGTCGTGCTGCTGGTGTCGGGGCTGTCGCTGTACGCGCTGAACCGTGCCACCAGCGGCTTCAAGGCCTATGTCGATGGCCTCAACGCGCGTGCCGAGGTGGCCGCCCAAGTGCGCTCCGCCGTGGACCGCCGCGCGATTGCCGCGCGCAATCTGGTGCTGGTGACCACGCAGGCGGACCTCGACGTGGAAAAGGCCGAGGTGCTGCGCGCGCATGACGACGTGGCGGCGCGCATGACCAGGCTCAGGGAGATGGTGTCGCGCGACGACGTCAGTGAAACCGCGCGCGGCCTCGTGGCCGGCATGGCCGCCGTGGAGGCGCGCTACGGCCCGGTGGCGACAGCCATCGTCGGCCTTGCGCTGGACAAGAAGCAGGAAGCGGCCATCGCCAGGATGAATGCGGAGTGCCGTCCGCTGCTGGCCGAGCTGGTCAAGGCCACCGACGCCTACGCCAGCTTCACGCACGAGCGCCAGCAGGAGATGGTGGCCGCCCTGGAGGCCGACTACGGCACGCAGCGCAACCTGCTGGTCGTGGTCTCGCTGGCCGCCGTGGTGTTCGGGCTGATGGGCGGCCTGCTGCTGACGCGCGCCATCACCGGCCCGATCCAGCGCGCCGTGAACGTGGCGCGCACCGTGGCGCGGGGCGAACTGGGCATGCACATCGAGGTGAATTCGGACGACGAGACCGGCCGCCTGCTGGGCGCGCTGCGCGACATGAACGACCGCCTGACCGAAACCGTGGCGCGCGTGCGGCAGGGCAGCGCCAGCATCGTCGATGCCACGGGCGAGATCGCCAACGGCAACGCGGACCTGTCCGCACGCACCGAGGAGCAGGCGGCGTCACTGGAGCAGACCGCCGCCAGCATGGAGGAACTGACCGCCACGGTGCGCCACAACACCGAGAACGCCCGCCAGGCCAGCGAACTGGCCCGCAGCGCTGCCACCGTGGCGCAAGAGGGCAGCGGCACGGTGGGCCGCGTGGTGGACACCATGAACGGCATCAGCGCCAGTTCGGCCAAGATTGCCGATATCACCGGCATCATCGAGGGCATCGCCTTCCAGACCAACATCCTCGCGCTCAACGCGGCCGTGGAAGCGGCGCGCGCCGGGGAGCAGGGGCGCGGCTTTGCGGTGGTGGCCAGCGAGGTGCGCGGGCTGGCGCAGCGTTCGTCCAGCGCGGCCAAGGAGATCAAGGAGCTGATCGAGGCCTCCGTGGCGCAGGTGAGCGAAGGCGCCTTGCTGGCCAGCGAGGCCGGCAAGACGATGGGCGAGGTGACCCAGGCGGTGGCCCGCGTGACGGGCATCGTCAACGAGATCGCGGCGGCGTCCGCCGAACAGAACCGGGGCATCGAGCAGGTCAACCAGGCCATCGTGCAGATCGACCAGGTCACCCAGCAGAACGCCACCCTCGTACACGAGGCCGCCACGGCCTCCCGCTCGCTTGACGAACAGGGCCGCATGCTCAACGAGGCGGTGGCGTTCTTCCGCCTGCCGGGCCGGGCGGGGGGAGGGGCCGGCGATGTGGCCGACATGACCAATGCGCCGCGCCGCCGCGCGTTGCCGGTGCGGGCGGTTCAGTTCAGCGGCTGAGGCGCGGGCGGCGCATGGCTTCCGCCGCCGCCGCCCGTAACTCCGGCGGAAACGCGCGCAGCCCGGCGCGGAAGAAGCCGCGCTCGGCGGGCCTGAGCGCGCCGATCTGCTGCGCCAGCCGCTCCATCGCGGTATAGGCGATGGCCGTGGCGCCCTGCTCGTGGGTGAGGTACCAGGCCGATTCCATCAGCAGGTTGGCGAGCTGGAGCGCGTTGTAGCGCACGTGGCCGGCATCGTGCTCCTCCAGCGCGAAGGCGGCCACCGACGACCAGCGCACGAAGCCCTTGGCCGGCGCGAACGGGGCGTGGAAGGGGCGCAGGGCGTCGATGGCGGCGGCCACGGTGAGCGGCCGCTGGCTGCGGAACGCGGCAACGCTGTCGGGGGCCTCCACATCGGCGGTGCCGCGTGCCACGCGCAGCAGGAAGATCGTGTTCCAGGCCGAGCCGCCGCCCACGCCGAAGCGGTCACAGATCCATTCGGACAGGCCCAGCCAGCGCATGGCCTGCCGCTGCACGTCGCCGGCGGCCAGCGCGCGTCCTTCATCGACCAGCCCGTGCTGCCAGAACAGCCACAGCGACCAGCCGATATTGGCGGCGGCGTGCTGCACGGCATCGACCGAATCGGCCTCGTAGCCGGCCTGCAGCGCGCCGGAAAACGCCTGGAGGGCGTCGCGCGCGGCGGCGTGGCGATCCACTTTGCCGGGTTTGGCCTTGGGGTCGTCCGGCCGCAGCGCCAGACTCTTGCGCACCAGTGCGCCCAGGTTCAGCGTTTCGAAGCGCACGCGCGGGTTGTAGCGCACCACCGGGCGCAGCTCGGCATCGGCGTTGAGCCGCGCCAGTTCGCCCTGTGCGGTGTCCAGGTCGCCGCGTGCGTAGTGTTCCCACGCACGCACCACGTGGCCCATCGCCGCGAAGGTGGGCAGGGCCGCGCTGACGCCGCCCCGCGCCACCACGCGGTGGAAGCGGCGCAGCGCCGCGCGGCTCTGGTCGAGGCGGTCGCTGCGGCGCCACGCCAGGCTCTCCTTGAGCAGCGACAGCGCCTGCTGGAAGTCATCCGCCGCGCTGCGCTGGGCGGCGCGGAACAACTCGGCCACGCCGGCATCGAGCGTGCCCGGCACGCCGTCCTGCGCGCCGCGCATGGCCTGGGTGAGGTGGCTCCAGAACGCCATGTCGCGCATCACGTAGCCGAGGCCATCGTCGGCGGCGGCGGCGCTATCGCCGCTATCAGCGCTATCGGCAGCGGACTGCCCGAGCCAGCGCGCCACGGCGGCGGCGCCCAGCGCCTTGCCGCCGGCGGCGAAGCG
>NZ_CAJPVH010000015.1 GCF_905397395.1 Cupriavidus campinensis | reverse complement strand
GCCGGGCTTTTTTGCGTCTGCCTGCCTACCGGCCGGCTTACTTGTTCGGCTGCGGCGTCAGGCGCAGGTAGGGGCGAACCGCCTTGTAGCCCTTCGGGAATTTCTGGCGGAGGACTTCCTCGTCCTTCAGCGACGGCACGATCACCACGTCGTCACCATCCTGCCAGTTGCCCGGCGTGGCCACGCTGTGGTGGTCGGTCAGCTGCAGGGAATCGATGACGCGCAGGATTTCGTTGAAATTTCTACCGGTACTGGCCGGGTAGGTAATGATCAGTCTTACCTTCTTCTTCGGATCAATCACGAACAGCGAACGCACGGTCAGGGTCTCGCTGGCGTTCGGGTGAATCATGTCGTAAAGCTCAGACACTTTACGGTCTGCATCGGCCAGAATCGGGAAATTCACCGAGGTCGACTGGGTGTCGTTGATATCGCCAATCCAGCCTTTATGGGACTCCACGCTGTCCACGGACAGGGCGATGGCCTTGACATTGCGGCGCTCGAACTCGCCCTTCAGCTTGGCCGTCAGGCCCAGTTCGGTGGTGCAGACCGGGGTGTAGTCCGCCGGGTGTGAAAACAGCACGCCCCAGCCGTCGCCCAGCCAATCGTGGAAGCGGATGCGGCCCTCGCTCGATTCTTGCTCGAAGTCCGGTGCGATGTCGCCAAGACGCAGTGCCATTGTGAAAATCTCCAGGGGAAGGTTGAAGGAACCAGCTTAGTTGGATTGCGATCCAACCGAAACGAATATAAAGTCACTATAAAATCACTCGAAGTCATAAAGACGCTCGGGTGAACGGCTTGCCTTGAAACGATGGGCAACCGCCACATATCCTAAGTGGAAGACAGAAAGCGCCACAAGCGAGAGCGAGCAAGGCAAAATGTCACCATTCGAACCAACCGCCCGCAAACAGGAGAAACTGATGAGCGATGTGAAGACCGTTCTGTCCGATGCCGAAGAACTGCTTAAGCAAGCGGCCTCGACCACCGGCGAGAAGGCTGCCGAGTTGCGCGAGCGCGGCATGGGCCTGCTGAAGCAGGCCAAGGAAAAAGCCCAGGATCTGCAGGACGCCGTGGTCACCAAGAGCAAGGCCGCCGCACGCGCCACCGATGACTACGTGCATGACCACCCGTGGAAGGCCGTGGGCGTGGCGGCCGGCGTGGGCCTGCTCATCGGCCTGCTGCTGAACCGCAAGTAAGACAGGCGCAAGCCGGCCGGCATACGGGCTCAGCGCCCGCGCCGGCCCGCGCCGAAGGCCCGGGAGGCGCGGCGCCATGCCGCCACCCGGTCCGCTCATCGAGGATGCCGCCAATGCCGGCGCATCGATTCTTCGCCGGAGCCGCATGAGCGAATCCCCATCCCCCAAGTTCCTGGAATCCCTCCGCAACCTGACCAGTTCGATGGTGTCGATGGTCCAGACGCGCCTGGAGCTTGCCAGCGTGGAGCTGGCCGAGGAACGCACCCGGCTGATGAAAGTCGCCCTGCTGGCCTGCTTCGGGCTGGTGTTTTTCGGCATGGCGCTGATGACCTTCACGATCCTCGTCGCCATCCTGTTCTGGGAAACCTACCGCTGGCAGGCCATCGGCGCGATCGTCGTGATTTATCTCGTCTGCATGGCCGCCTGCCTGCTTACCGCGCGCCGCATGGTGCGCAACGCCCCGCCGCTGTTCGCGGACACACTCGCCGAACTCGACAAAGACCGGGAGATGCTGCGCCGATGACCACGCCCGACGACGACTCCATGGACGAACGCCGCGCCGACCATCCGCGCCCGGTACGATTCTCGCGCGAGGTGAAACTCCCGCTGGCCGTGCGCAAGGAACTGCTGATCACCCGCGCGGCGCTGGAACGCTACGACGCCGTGCAGGCGCTGCGCCAGGTGCGCGGCGGCGCGCGCCGCATGACCAATGTGGGCGCCTGGCTGCCCCGGCTGACGCGGCCCTCGGGCTGGCTCAAGATGCTGGGCGTGACGCGCGATTACCCGATGCTGAGCACCGCCATCACCCTGGCGATGCCGCTGCTGCGCCGGACCGCCATTGGCCGCATGGCCTGGAAGCTGTCGAAATACGGCATGGTCGCCGGCGCCGGATACTGGGCCTACAAGACCTGGCAGGATACAAGGACCCCGGCCAGCGCGGCCGAGGTCGTCGCCGCCAAGGCATTCGATACCGGCTTCCGGGACCCGCTCGTGCCCTCCCCCACGCCGAACGCACCGCCGCCGGCCCAGCCCTGAACCTGGACTGAACCTGGCCTGAAGCTACCTCAGAGGGTGACGGCGAACCGCTCGGCGCCGTCCACCACCACGGCGTTGCCGCGTGCGAAGGGCGCCGGCGCGCCGATCAACTGGCCCTGGGCGTAGTCCACGCCCAACGCCCGCAGCCGCTCCCGCATCGCCTCCGACTCGACGAACTCGGCGATGGTCTTCTTGCCCATCGCGTGCCCGATCCGCTGGATCACCTCCACCATCACCGCGTTGACCGGGTCATCGAGCATCTCGCGCACGAAGCTGCCGTCGATCTTCAGGTAAGCCGCCGGCAGGTGTTTCAAATAGGCGAATGACGACATGCCCGCGCCGAAGTCGTCGAGCGCAAACACGCAGCCCATGCCCTGCAGTTGCTCAATGAAGGCCGCCGCCTGCGCCAGGTTGTTGATCGCCGCCGTTTCCGTGATTTCGAAACAGATGCCGGACAAAGCGATGTCATGGCGGACAGCCTGCTGCCGCACGAAGCCTGGGAAGTGTGCATCGGCCAGCGAAGCGCCGGACATGTTGATCGAGCACATGCCGATCTCGCCGGGCTGCTCGGCATGCATCCGCGCCAGCGCCGCGAACGCAGTTTCCACCACCCATCGGTCGATCATCGGCATCAGGTTGTAGCGCTCGCACGCCGGCACGAAGGCCATTGGCGGCACCAGTTGACCCTGCTCGTCCACCAGGCGCAGCAGCAGCTCGATATGCCGGCCCGCCCCGCCAGCCGAACCCGCCGTGCCCGGTTCTGACGCCTGCAGCGGCACGATGTCCTGCGCGTAGAGGCAGAAGCGCCCCGCGCTCAGCGCCGCGTGCACCCGGCTGACCCACTCCATCTCGCCGTGCCGGGCGCGTACCACGCTGTCGTTCGGCAGATACACCTGCACGCGGTTGCGGCCACCCTCCTTCGCCATGTAGCAGGCCGCATCGGCAGCACTCAGCGCCTCCTCGACCTTGCCGGTACCGGCATCGATTCGGACCAGTCCGATGCTGACCCCCAATGAGAAGATTCGCTGTCGATGCGCGTAGCGGAACGTGGCAATGGCACGCCGCAGGGCCTCGGCCACGCGTTCGCCATCGCCCGCCTCGCAATGTTCCAGCAGCACGCCGAATTCATCGCCGCCAAGCCGCGCCAGCGTATCGCCCTTGCGCAGCTGCTGGCGCATGACGGCGGCCATCTGGCGGATCAGCTCGTCGCCGGCGGCATGGCCGCAGGTGTCATTGACCACCTTGAACTGGTCCAGATCGAGGTACATCAACGTGTGCGCGGCGCCCTCCTGCCGCACGCGGGCGATGGCGGCCGCCACGCGGCGCTCGAATTCGACGCGGTTGACCAGCCCGGTCAGCGCATCGTGGCTGGCCTCGTGCGCCAGTTGGGCAGCGTGGGCGCGCTCCATGCTCACGTCGTGCAGCACCAACACCACGCCGATGGCGTGCCCGCCCTTGTCGCGCATCAGCGCCACCGAAGGCTTGACCACTACCGGCCCTTCTTCGGCGCGGCCCGCCAGCAGCATCACCGACTGGCTCGGCCAGCAGTCTTCCAGCGCGCGCGGCACCAGGTCGGTCACCGGCATGCTGGTCGATTCGTCCAGCAGCGGGCAAACCTGGGCCAGGAAACAGCCGGCCGCCTCGGCCTCGGACCAGCCGGTCAGGCGCTCGGCGGCCGGGTTCATCGAATCGATGCGCCCCCAGACATCGGTCGTCACCACCGCCTCACCGATAGCGCGCAGCGTGACCTGGGCACGCTCCTTCTCGGCGAACAGCTGCGCCTCGAAGCGCTTGCGGTCGGAAATATCGCTCAGGGAGCCCGCCATCCGCACCGCCTTGCCCACCGGGCTGCGCACCATGCGGCCGCGCGCGCGGACCCACAGGTAGCCGCCCGGCTTGCGGCGCAGGCGGATCTCCACATCGTAGGGCGTGCCCTCCCGCACGTGGCGGGCCAGTTGGCGGTCGAACTCGGCCACATCGGCCGGATGCATCAGCGCCAGCAGGGTTTCGCGTGCGTGCGGCAGCTCGTCGGCGCCAAAGCCGAGCATCTCGGCGCAGCGCGGCGAGAAATAGAGTTCGCCATGGTGGGGATGCCAGTCCCAGAGGCCATCGTTGCTGCCCGCCACGGCCAGTTGCAGCCGCTGCTCGCTCTTGGCCAGCGCGGCGCGCAGCTGGCGCTCCTTGCGCTGGGTGCGCATCGACAGCCACGAGGCACAGCCCAGCAGCAGGATCGTCAGCAGCACGGTGCCGGACAGCAGCACACCCCGCACGCGCCGCGATGCCTGGCCCAGCGCGGCCGAGAACGCCATCGCCATTGGCCCGAGCCGCGCGTCCAGTTCGGCAATCTCGCGTTGGAGCGGGGGCAGGCAGGCCGGTTCCGCCGGCGTGCCGACACATTCGCGCAAGTGGTTCGCCACCACCGTCAGGTGGGCGATGTCCACGTCGGCGGCGGCCCAGACGGCAATCGCCCGGTCGATTTCCGTCACATTCCGGAAATAGCGGTACAGCCGGATCATCCCGGGGATGTCGTCGTGGTGATTGCCGCCGATGAGCAGCCCTTCCACGGCCACCTGGCGATTGAAATCGGGACGTTTTTCGAGTTCGAGACGGGCCTGCCTGTCCCCGAGGGGCACGGCGATGGCGGCCCGGTAGGCGTCGAAGTCGGCAGGGTCGCGCGCATCCGCATAGCGCAGCAGGTGCATCACCGCGTCCTTCTGCCCCTTCGACCACAGGCTCTCGCCAGCCACGAAACCGCGCGCGGCGGACAACATGTCGACGCTGGCCAGACAGAACAATGCGAGCGCCAGCACCACGGGCAGGAACGGCCAGATGATGCGCAGAACATGCTCATTGGCCGGGAGGGCGGTACCGCCTTGCTGCATAGAGACATCCCGCGCCGGCGTGCGGCGCTGACCCAGTGGACGAATGAAGCGATGGCCACGCCGGGGTGCGGCGTGCCAAGTGCATTTTCGATGACCGGGAACGGCGCTGTCTCTAACTCAGACTGGTTAATTGGCCCCTAGCGGCTGACGAACACCGCCAGCAGCAGAATCGCGTTCAGCGCCAGCAGCGTGCCGAGCACGATGGCCACGCGGGGGATGGCCGGACGATGGCGGACCTCGCTGGCGGCGCCGGCCGCTTCCGGCTGGCCCTCGGCCCGGGATGGCCGTTCGCGGCGCTTCAGCACCCAGTCCAGCCCGACGCTCGCCACCAGCAGCAGCCCGAGCCACAGCAGCCAGGCCCAGGCCATCGCATGCCGGGTGGAGAAGTTCGCGAAGGCGCCACCGACCTCCTCCTTGGGCAGTGGCGGCCGGGTATCGTGCACCGAGGAGAGCAGCGACGACTGCGGGAGGGCGTCAGGCGGCGCCGCCATCGTCAGCGCCAGCACGGGGGCCGCGTCGGGCAATGCAGGCGTCGATTCGGCGGTGGGCGGCGAGACGGGAACGAGGGTTGCGGGCGGCACCTCCGGGCGGGTCGCCGCGGAGAATTCCGGCGCCGGCCGCGCCTGCACCGGCCTGGACGGCGGCTGCGCGGGCGGCCTGCCGGCAGTCAGCCGGTCGCCACGGTGGCGCCACCATTCGGCGAACACGGCATCGAGGCACGGCACGGAGGTACAGGCATCGCGCTTGCGGCGCCACGCCTGCAAGTCGCCCATGCGCAGCGTGCCGGCACGCAACTGGCGGCGCTGGTCGTCGTCGATCCGCAGGTAGCCCATGTGGAGCATCGCGTATTCGCAGATCATGCGCTGGGCCACGGGGCGGCGGTCCGGCGGGCTGCCGCAGCGCTGGCCGGGCGACACCGGATCGTCACAGCGCGCCGTGGCGGACTGCGGCGCTGGCTGGCAGGCGATGTCAGACGCCTGCGCGGCGCCTACAGCGACCAGCCCCCACGCCAGCAGCGCGGCCAGGCGAGCCAGAAGGCTGTTCATCGTGTCGTCTCATCGCATCCGAAATGAGGGGTTCGCGCGCCGGCAGAGGCGCACGGGATGAACCATGGATTTTGGACGCACGGCGCAGGAGTTCTGTGCGGCGGCACACGCCGGGGGCGGAAAGGCCAAACAAAAACAAAAAGGGCCTGTGACTTGCGCCACAGGCCCTTCTGCAATGCTGGTGGGTCGTGCGTGACTCGAACACGCGACCAACGGATTAAAAGTCCGCTGCTCTACCGACTGAGCTAACGACCCGCAAAAATCGAATCCGCGATTATAGAGAGGTACCTGTCAGGCGTCAACCCTCAGGCCATGCGCTCCAGTCGCCATATCTGGTACTTGAAGGCCAGCCACGCGCCGATCACGATGCCCGCGAGCGCGATGAAGGACCCCACGGCCAGCGTCGAGACGCCCGAGAGCCCCTGCCCGATGGTGCAGCCCAGTGCCGTCACGCCGCCCGCGCCCATCAGCATGCCGCCCACCATGTGGTTGGCCACATCCTCGGCATTGCCGAAGCCTTCCCAGCGGAACGAGCGCGTGGCCAGCGCGTACACCGCCGCGCCGGCAATCACGCCGATCACGCTGACGATGCCGATGGTCAGCACCTTGCTCTTGTCGCTGAACATCATCAGCCAGTCCAGCGTGTAGGCGTACGGCGCCACGAAGCTCAGGCTTTCCATGCGGCCGCTGTTCGTGCCGACGAACAGTTCCTCGAGCGTGTTCGGGTCTTCCGACACATAGCCGAGATGGCCGGACACGTACCACATGCCAACGATGATCAGCCCCACGCCGAGGCCCCCGAGCACGTTGTCGAAGGTCCGGAATCCGCGTCCCGCCAGCGCCCACAGCACCAGCGCCGCACCGATCGCGCCGCCCAGCGCCAGTTGCAGCGTGCCGCGCGCCATGCCACTGCCCTGCGCCACCAGCGACGGCAGGTCCTGCGTGGCCGGCAGCGCCACGGACACTGCATCGACCGTGTTCACGCGCACCACGCCAAACAGGCCGCGCAGCGTCATATAGGCGGAGAGCCCCAGGAACACGAACACCACCAGCGACTTCAGGTTGCCCGCGCCGATGCGCACCAGCGTCTTGCTGCCGCAGCCGGAGGCCAGCACCATGCCAAAGCCGAACATCAGCCCGCCCACCGCCGCCGACAGCCAGGCCAGCTTCGCCGAGGTGTAGATCGTCTTGGTCGGGTCGATCAGGCCGGCCCAGGCCAGCGCGCCGGTGCCGATCATCGCCACGCCGATGGCCATGACCCACATGCGCATGCGGCTCCAGTCGCCGATGTTCACGATGTCCGAGATGGCGCCCATCGTGCAGAAATGCGTGCGCTGGAGAATGGCGCCGAACAGGAAGGTCAGGGCAAACGTGCTCCACAGCACGGTGTGGGTGAGCGCGGGAATGTCGATGTCAGGCATGGTGGACCGGGGGTGACTCGTATTTTTATGATGTGCTGGTGCAGGAATCAATCAGGCAGCGGCCTGGTAGCGCGTGGGGTCGGGCACGCCCGCCGTCTCGAAGCCGGCGCGGCGGATGCGGCAGGAGTCGCACACGCCACAGGCGCGGCCTGCGTCGTCGGCCTTGTAGCAGGAGACGGTCAGGCCGTAGTCCACGCCCAGCTTCACGCCCGCGCGGATGATCTCGGCCTTGGTCATGTCGATGATGGGCGCGTGCACGCGGAAGCGGTCGCCCTCCACGCCGGCCTTGGTGGCGAGGTTGGCGAGCGCCTCGTAGGCGGACACGTACTCGGGGCGGCAGTCAGGATAGCCGGAGTAGTCCACGGCGTTGGCGCCGAAGAACAGGTCGCGGCCGCCGATCGCCTCGGCCCAGCCCAGGGCCAGCGACAGCATGATCGTGTTGCGGGCCGGCACGTAGGTAATCGGAATGCCGCCGGTGGCGCCGTCGGTCGGCACGTCGAGGGTGTCGTCGGTCAGCGCGGAGCCGCCGAAGCGGCGCAGGTCGAGGTCGATGATCTCGTGGCGCTTCGCGCCCAGCGCCGCCGCCACCAGCTTCGCGGCCTCCAGCTCGGACGAATGCCGCTGGCCGTAGCGCATGGACAGCGCGTAGGTTTCAAACCCGGCGGCGTTGGCCATGGCGAGGACGGTGGCGGAGTCAAGTCCGCCAGAAAGCAGGACGATGGCGCGTTTGGTCATGATCAGGGGGCGCGGACGGCGCGGAATGGGGGTCGCTGACTGCGAAAGCGCGTATTTTAGCGCGCCGGCGGGCCGCCCCCAATCAGGCCGGGCTGATGGTGCCCATCGCCGGGTCCTCCCATCGTTCCAAAAGAAAAAGCCCGCCAGAATCTCCAGCGGGCTTCCTCCTGCAACGGTACTGCCAGGCAGGCCGGTTACTTCAGGGTCTTGAGCCGGTTGCTCGCGGCCTGGGCCCCTTCGGTGCCCGGATACTTGGCCACCACCGTCTCCAGCGTCTTCTTCGCCGCGGCCTTCTGGCCGGACTCGAGCTGGTTGTTGGCGATGGCGATCATGGCGTCCGGCACCTTCGGATGCGTCGGGTTGGCCGACACCATGCTCTGCAGGACCGTCGTCGAGCCCTTGTAGTCACGCTGCGCGTAGAGCGAATTGCCGAGCCAGAACTGCGCCAGCGGCAGGTAGGGGCTTTGCGGATACTTCTTGGCAAACGCCGAGAACGCATTGCCCGCACCCTTGAAGTCGCCCGACTGGAACTGCTTCAGCGCCGCGTCGTACTCGGGCTTCTCGGTCGGTTGGGCCAGGCCCTCGCGGCCGTCCACGGTCACCTGTTGCGGCTCGAACTTCTTGAGCCGCGCGTCCAGGTCAGCGTAGTAGTCCTTCTGCTGCTTCTGCAGCGTATCCACCGCGTTCTGGAGCACCTCGTTCTGACCGCGCAGGCGGGCCACCTCTTGCCGCAGACCTTCGAGCTGGTTCTGCATGTCGAGCTGGGCCTTGCTGTTCTGGTCGATGCGCTGGGAAGCCGTTGCCTGGAAACCGTTGAACTGGTCCCGCAACGTGATCACGGCGCGGCGCGCCTCGTCGTCGTCGAAGACGCCGGCGTGCGCGGACGTGGCTGCCAGCAAGCCGCCTGAGACGGCCGCCAGCCACAACAGGGTGGATGCGCGAGCATTCATGAAGACTTATCCGTAGATCAGTAGGCGATGTCGGCGCGACGGTTCTCGGCCCACGACGCTTCGTCGTGACCGGTGGCCTTCGGCTTTTCCTTGCCCAGGCTCACGGCTTCCATCTGCGACTCGGGCACGCCGAGCGACGACAGCGAACGGCGCACGGCCTCGGCACGCTTCTGGCCCAGGGCGAGGTTGTACTCGCTGGTGCCGCGTTCGTCGGTGTTGCCCTGGATCAGGATCTTGCGACCCTTGTTGGCGCCCAGGTACTGCGAGTGGGCCTGCAGCATGCTCTGGTAGTCGGACTTCACGCTGTAGCTGTCGAAGTCGAAGTACACGCTGCGCTTGGCCAGCGGGCTGTTCGGATCGTTCAGCGGGTCACGCGAGACGTCAACCGGCGCCACGGCGCGCGGGTCGGTGGTCGGCGTAGCGCCGGCACCCGACTTGGCGGTGTCATCCAGCTTCACGCCGGAGCTGCAGGCGCCCAGTGCGAGCAGGGCGGCGAGGGCGAGCGACTTGGTCATCATTTGGGACATGGCAATAACTCCTCTTTTTTCTATTGCACTATTGCATGAAAGGACCCCAGGACGGCTCGCGAACTTCGCCGGACTGGAGAGACAGCACCTGCTTCGTACGGCCATCCGTGGACACCGCCGCCAGCACCGAGCGGCCGCCCACGCGGGTGGCGTAAAGAATGTACTTGCCGTTGGCGGCGAAGCTCGGGGCTTCGTCATTGGACGTATCGGTGAGGGACGTCACGTCACCGTTGGAGAGGTCCTGCAGCTGTAGCTTGAAGCCGCCCGAACGCGAGATGAAGGCCAGGTACTTGCCGTCCGGCGAGAGGCGCGGACTGACGTTGTAGTTGCCCTTGAACGTCACGCGTTGCGCCGCGCCGCCCTCTTCGCCCGAGGCCGGCATGCGGTAGATCTGCGGCGCACCGCCGCGATCGCTCGTGAAGTAGATGCTCCGGCCGTCCGGCGAGAACTGCGGCTCGGTGTCGATGGCGCTGCTGCGCGAGATGCGGCGCAGGCCCGAACCATCGGCGTTGACCAGGTACACCTGCGTATTGCCGTCACGCGAGAGCGCCAGCGCCAGGCGCTGGCCGTCCGGCGACCACGACGGCGCGCTGTTGTTGCCCTTCTGGTTCGACACCAGCGTGCGCTTGCCCGTGGCCAGGTCGTGCACGTAGACCACCGGCTTGCGCGCCTCGAACGAGACGTAGGCCACGCGGCGGCCGTCAGGCGACCACGACGGCGAGATGATCGGCTCGGTGCTGGTCAGCGCGATCTGCGCGTTCTGGCCGTCCGAATCGGAGATCAGCAGCTGGTAGCGGTTGCCCACCTTCGACACGTACGACAGGCGCGTGGCAAACACGCCTCGCTCGCCGAGCAGCTTCTCGTAGATATAGTCGGCGATCTTGTGCGCGGTCACGCGCAGCTGGTTCTGGCCGACCGTGAAGGCCAGGCCGCCCAGGCTCTGGCCCTTGACCGTGTCGTACAGGCGGAAACGCACCTCGTACTGGCCGTTGCCGGCGGGGGTGACGCTGCCAGCCACGAAGGCATCGGCGCCGCGCGACTTCCAGCTGCCCAGGTCCACCTGGGCCGATTCGGCCACGGTGGCGCCGCCCGGATCCACGTTGCGGAAGCGGCCGCTGTTGACCAGGTCGCTGCGGATGATGGCGGTCAGGTTCTGCGGGGCCTGCGCCTCGCCCTGGAAGTTGGCGGTGGCCACCGGAAACTGGTTCGAACCCACCCCGGTGATTTCCACATTCAGTTGCGCGTGTGCCACGCCGGCAGACATCAGCGCGGCCGCCAGCCATGCCATCAGCGCGTAGCGGCTTTGCTCGCGCGTGGGCTGGGTGGCGGGCGACGATGTGGATTGAGCGTTGTGCCGCCTTGCGGACAGCCAGTTGGGGGCCCAAAGCTTTCGCATGCTGCTCCTCAGTCGATATCAGGATTCATCGGTGCGGCGGGCACAGCAACTACAGCAGGACGGGCAACGCGCCGCTTGGCGCATGGCCCGTTCTGCGCGCAATTGCACGCTGCCGGCCGCGTCAGGCAACCGTTCATGGTAGCAATGCGACCCAGCGCCATCGATGAAGGTTGCATTATGTTGCAAAACATGGCAGATGAGGCGCCTAGTCCTTGGGCTTGAACGTGATCGTGAAGCTCGAAGGCGCCTTGCCGTTCTCGTCAACCGGCAGCGGGTCGGAGCGCTGTACCGCACGCAGCACGGCGTTGTCCCAGTCCGCGTTGCCGCTGGACTTGCTCAGGCGGGCGGACAGCAGCGAGCCATCCGGCGCCAGCGAGACCGACACCACGGCGGCCGGATTCCCGTCCACATCGCCACCGAAGTTGATGTTCGGCTTCACCTTGCGGCGCACGCGGTCGGCGTAGCCCGGCGACGCCTTGCCGCCCGAGCCCGCGCCGGAGCCGGCCGCATTGCCCACGCCGCCGCCGCTGGAGGTGGCGCTGCCGCCGGCCATCGCCTGCAGGCGCGCCAGCTCGCTCTTGCGCTGGGCGTTGGCGGCGGCTTCGCGCTTGGCCTTCGCATCGGCGTCCGCCTTCGCACGGGCCTTCTGCTCGGCATCGGCGGCCTTCGCCTTCTGCTCCGCGTCAGCGCGGGCCTTGGCGTCAGCCTTCGCCTTCGCGTCGGCCGCTTCCTTGCGGTCGCGCTCGGCCTGCTCCTTGCGATCCTGCTCAGCCTTCTTCCTGGCGTCTTCCTTGCGCTGCGCCTCTTCGCGCTGCTGTTGCTGGCGCAGGTCTTCCTTGCGCTGCTCTTCCTTGCGCTGGGCGTCGCGTTTTTCCTGTTCCTTGCGGGCGGCCTCGCGCTCGGCGGCCTCCTCGGCCTGCTTGCGCTTCTGGCGTTCCAGGGCGATGTCCGCGTCTTCCTCGGCCTTGCTGCGTACGGCTGGCTCGGGCTGCGGCGTCGGGCGCGGCTGCTCTACCGGGCGCGGCGGCGGGGCCGGCGTGGTGTCGGGAATCTCGTCCCACAGCTCGGCTTCAGCGCCCACCGGCGTGCTGCTCTGCCAGCGCACGCCGTAGTAGAGGACCAGCCCGAGCAGCAGGTGCATGAACAGGGCCATCAGGAACGAGCGCGTGGTGCCGCGCTCCTTCACCGGCTGGTAGGGGTAGGCGGCGGCCTGTGCCCGGCGCTGCGGCCGGGCTTGCGGATGACGTGACGAGAGACTGGCCACTGGATGTCGCGGGGCTTACTTGGACTTGACCATCAGGCCCACGCGCTTCACGCCGTCGGCCTTCAGTACGGACATCACGTCGAGCACCGCCTCGTACTTCACGGCACGGTCGGCGGCGATCACCACGGGCTGGTCAGGGTTCTCATTCTGGCGCTGGTGGACGAAATCCAGCAGGCCGCGCTTGTCGAGCTTGCGCTCGAAGGCGTTGCCGGCATTGTCCTTGCCGCTCGCGGTCAGCGTGCCGTCCTCATGCACGGACACGACGATGGGCGGCGCCTTCTGCTGCGGCGTGGCCTGGGCCACGGAAGGCAGGTCGACCACGGCCGGGTTCACGATGGGGGCCGCCACCATGAAGATGACGAGCAGCACGAGCATCACGTCGATGTACGGCACGACGTTGATGTCGGCGCTGGCCCGGCGGCGCGAGCCGCCGCGACGCTGGATGGCTGCCATGGCTGGTGCTCCGAATGCGATGAATGAGGTGGGTTAGCGGGTCTGGCGCTGGAGAATGTTCAGGAACTCTTCCATGAAACTCTCGAAACGGATGGCCAGACGGTCGATCTCCGTTGCATATCGGTTGTAGGCGATCACGGCCGGAATCGCTGCAAACAGGCCGATGGCCGTGGCCACGAGGGCTTCGGCGATACCGGGCGCAACCGATGCAAGCGTCGCTTGCTGCACATTCGACAGGCCGCGGAACGCGTTCATGATCCCCCACACCGTGCCGAACAGGCCGATGTACGGGCTCACCGAGCCCACCGATGCCAGGAACGGCAGGTGCGACTCGAGCACATCCATCTCACGCTGGTAGGCGGCGCGCATGGCGCGGCGGGCGGCATCGAGCAGCGCGCCGGCGTCGCTGCTGCGCTCGCGGGCCTTCAGGAACTCGCCCATGCCGGACTCGAAGATGCGCTCGAGCGCGCCGGTGTTATGGCGATTGTTGACGGCGCTGTTATAGAGCGCCTGGAGATCGCCGCCGGCCCAGAAGTCGCGCTCGAAGATTTCCGTCTGGCTGCGCGCGGCGCGCAGCGCCAGGTGCTTGCGGAAAATATAGGTCCACGAGAAGAGGGACATCACCAGCAGCAGCGCCATGACGGCCTGTGCCAGCAGGCTGGCGTGCAGCACCAGCGAGATAATCGACAGGTCTTGCGTGACGGTCACCGGATTCATCGAGCGTTTCTTATAGTTGCGAGAACAGGAGCAGGAATCGGGGCCGGACGAAATGTGCTTTTATCGACACATCCCACCCGGATCTTGCCGCTGGCCAGTTGGAGGTCGTCGCGCCACGCTTCTTGGGCGAATTGGACCGATGCCGGCCCCACCCGTTCAATCACGGTGCGGATTTCCAGCTGGTCGTCCAGCCGGGCGGGCGCATTGTATTCCACAGCAGTACTGCGTACCACGAAGACCACATTGGACGTATCGGCAAGATCCTGCTGGCCGATTCCGAGCGAGCGCAGCCATTCGGTCCGGGCCCGTTCAAAGAATTTCAGGTAGTTGGCGTAGAACACCACGCCGCCGGCATCCGTGTCTTCCCAGTACACGCGCAGCGGCCAGACAAAGTTCGGCATGGCCGGCATTGTAACGGACCGCAACGGCCCGCCACAGGTAAACCCGCAGGAGAAATGCAACAGCAAGTTGCGAGCCAGGCGCCGCGCGGCTTGGCGGGAAGCTGGCCCGATGCACGACCGCCACACTCCGCACCGCCCTGCCCCGCCCTTGCCCCCGGGGCACCGCCTTGCGGCGCGGCGCGGCCTCGCGTAAACTCTGCGGCAACCATTCCACCTTGCGCGACTGGCGAAGTCAGTGGGTACTACCACGAGGAAGCGCAAGTTCACTGGCGTGAATCACAAACGCCTGCCGCTCGCCTGGGCAGCGAATGGGAAGCAGGGTGCGCCCTGCACCGGACGACATCTATATATATAGGGGTCACTGGTGCCGGACGCCGATGCCTTCCCCGCGCGCCCTAATCGCGAAGTTCCGCGAAACCCCCGAGATGTATACCGATTGCCTGTTCGCTATCCGAAAAGTGCATCGGCATCCCTTTTTTACAGACGAGTCACGCCATGTTTGAACGCAGCCGTTTCACCATCGAGCAGATCGACCCCGAAGTCTTTGCCGCGATCCAGAAGGAAAACCAGCGCCAGGAAGACCATATCGAGCTGATCGCGTCCGAAAACTACACCTCGCCGGCCGTGATGGCCGCCCAGGGCTCGCAGCTGACCAACAAGTACGCCGAAGGCTATCCCGGCAAGCGCTACTACGGTGGCTGCGAGTACGTGGACGTGGTGGAGCAGCTGGCCATCGACCGCGTGAAGCAGCTCTTCGGCGCCGAAGCCGCCAACGTGCAGCCGAACTCGGGCTCGCAGGCCAACCAGGGCGTGTTCTTCGCCATGCTCAAGCCGGGCGACACCATCATGGGCATGAGCCTGGCCGAAGGCGGTCACCTGACCCACGGCATGGCCCTGAACATGAGCGGCAAGTGGTTCAACGTCGTCAGCTACGGCCTGAACGCCCAGGAAGACATCGACTACGATGCGCTGGAGAAGCTGGCCCACGAGAAGAAGCCGAAGATGATCATCGCCGGCGCTTCGGCCTTCGCCCTGCGCATCGACTTCGAGCGGATCGCCAAGGTGGCCAAGGATGTTGGCGCCTACTTCATGGTGGACATGGCCCACTACGCCGGCCTGATCGCCGCCGGCGTGTACCCGAACCCGGTGCCGCACGCCGACTTCGTGACCACGACCACCCACAAGAGCCTGCGCGGCCCGCGTGGTGGCGTGATCCTGATGAAGGCCGAGCACGAGCGCGCCATCAACTCGGCCATCTTCCCGGGTATCCAGGGCGGCCCGCTGATGCACGTGATCGCCGGCAAGGCCGTCGCCTTCAAGGAAGCGCTGACGCCGGAGTTCAAGTCCTACCAGCAACAGGTGGTGAAGAACGCCGCCGCGATGGCCGAGACGCTGATCGCGCGCGGCCTGCGCATCGTGTCCGGCAAGACCGAGAGCCACGTGATGCTGGTGGACCTGCGCGCCAAGCAGATCACCGGCAAGGAAGCCGAGAAGATCCTCGGCGACGCCCATATCACGGTGAACAAGAACGCCATCCCGAACGATCCGGAAAAGCCGTTCGTGACCTCGGGCGTGCGCCTGGGCTCGCCGGCCATGACCACGCGCGGCTTTAAGGAAGACGAGGCGCGCCAGGTGGCCAACCTGATCGCCGACGTGCTGGACAACCCGCACGACGAAGCCAATATCGCCAAGGTACGCGAGCAGGTGTCCGCCCTGACCCGCCGCTTCCCGGTCTACGGCTGATTTCCGGCTCGTAACCGGCATCGCGCCTATCTATATAGTGCGTGTGACCAACGGCGCTGCCCCGGCAGCGCCGTTTTACCTTTTGCACACCGCGGGCGATAATGCGGCCCGGCATATATCTTCAGGTGGTCCGGCATGAAATGCCCCTTCTGCGGTCATTCCAACACCCAGGTGCTTGACAGTCGTGTCTCCGAAGACGGTGACACGGTGCGCCGCCGCCGGCGTTGCGAAGCCTGCGACCGCCGCTTCACCACCTACGAGCGCATCGAGCTCTTCTTCCCCGCCATCGTCAAGAAAAACGGCTCACGCGTGGACTACACGCGCGGCAAGCTCAAGGACTCGATGCGGCTGGCCCTGCGCAAGCGGCCGGTGTCCGCCGAGGCCATCGACCAGGCCATCACCCGGATCGAGGAAAAACTGCTGGCGCTGGGCGAGAAAGAGATCGCCAGCAGCCAGGTAGGCGAGCTGGTCATGCGCGAATTGCGCAAACTCGACAAAATTGCCTATATCCGCTTTGCTTCCGTTTATCGCAGTTTTGAAGATGTGTCGGAATTCCGCGACGTACTCGACGAATTTTCCCCGCCTACCCCACGAAAGGGGTAGCTACTTCGTAAAAAAAGCTGTCTAATCTGCACTGACCTCCTTCGGGTAAGGGGGCCGGATGGCGAACGCGTGCACGGCGTAAACGGAGCCCAACAGAGGCTCCGGCGCAGCAAAACTCCAACGCGCCGCCCATAGAAAAGCAAAAGAACAGTTCGATTTTTTGGACGGGAGTCACAAATGGGTCAGTCTTTCTGCCTTTGGGCAGTGGGCTTGCTGACGCCTGCTCGGCCTGCGTCCATGCCCGCTGGCATGGGGTCGCCGCGGCATGCCAGCCAGCCGCACAGCCGCGCCCGCATCGGGCGTCTCCACCGCTCTCAGACGCGCATCATCGGCGGGTTCACGCTGATCGAGCTGCTGACTGCCGTGACGATCCTCGGCATCCTCGCGGCAGCGGCTATCCCCAACTTCCGCTCCTTCCTGCATAACAGCCGCATCGCGACGGAATCGTCGAAGTTCTTCACCGAAATCGAAGCGGCCCGCAGCGAGGCAGCACGGCGCAACGGCACCGTCACGATCTGCCCCGTGGGCACCGGCAGCGCCTGCTCCGCCGACTGGAACCAGCGGCGCGTGATCTTCGCCGATCTCAACGCCGACGGCGTGGTCGATCCCACAGACGACGTGCTGCGTTACAGCGACGACCCGACCCCGACCCTGACCCTGGAAGCCAGCAACCTGGGCGCCACGTCCGACCTGGTGCGATTCCGGTCCTCGGGCGCCTCCACCTCC
Organism: Cupriavidus campinensis; assembly: GCF_905397395.1. Classification (GTDB taxonomy): domain Bacteria; phylum Pseudomonadota; class Gammaproteobacteria; order Burkholderiales; family Burkholderiaceae; genus Cupriavidus; species Cupriavidus campinensis. Next base: position 89,693 of record NZ_CAJPVH010000015.1, on the reverse strand, counting down.
CCCACGGCCACCTGGAAGTTCTGCGAACGCAATTCCGAACTGCCCGGCCAGACCGTCAGCATGACCGGCAGCGGCCGCCCCCAAACCCAGCAGCAGACGCCCTGCATCTGACGCCATGTCGCCCTCCCAACAGAACGGCCTACCGAGACGTGCCCGCCCGGTTCGACTGCGCACGCCCGCGCGCGCGCGCCATGACGGGTTCACGCTGATTGAGTCACTGATCACGATTGTCGTGCTCGCCATCGGCGTCCTGGCGCTGGCCATGCTGCAGCTCCGCACGCTGGTCGATACCCGCACGGCGTCCATGCGCAACGTGGCCACCACCATGGCCTACAACCTGGCAGACCAGATGCGCAGCAACGAGGTCGCGCTGACGGCTGGCGCGTTCGACAAGCCGAATAGCGTGCCCAATGCCGATTGCTATGCGGCCAAGGGCTGCACGCCGGCCGCCATGGCCGGGGCCAGCTTCGCGGCCTGGCTGGACGATTTGAAGGAAGCGCTGCCCGCCGCCAGCGGAATGGTCTGCATCGATGCGTCCCCCAATGACGGCGACGCCGCGGACCCGCAGTGCCAGAACGTCAACGGCGCACCCTACGTCATCAAGATCTGGTGGCGCGAAGACGGCCAGGACACCCCTCAACGATTCGTGACCGCCTTCGTGCCATGACTACGTCCATCCGCAAGCCGAGGCGCCGCGCGCAGGGTTTCACCCTGGTCGAACTCATGGTCGGCATGGTGATCAGCATGCTGCTGGTCATCGTGGTGATCTCGCTCTACCTGGCGCAGCAGCGCTCGTACAACACACAGGGCGATCTCGCCGAAGTGCAGGAGAACTCGCGCGCCATTGCGCAGTTGCTGCAACGGCAGGGCCGCCAGGCCGGATACTCCGACTTCACCTTCCTGGACAACAGCTTCGGTGTCAACGAGACGCTCGAAGCCACCAACGATACCGGTGTCAATACCAGCGACACACTGACCGTGCGCTATTTCGGCTCGTCGCCGCCGGGGGCAGACCCCGCAGCGGTACCGGGCACGCCCACGGCCCCGACGCCGGACGGCACCATGGTCGACTGCGCCGGCAACGATGTGAACGGTAACATCCTGGTGACCGAGGTGTTCTCGATCGTCAACGACGCGGCCGGCGTGCCCTGGCTCCAGTGCACGGTCAACGGGGCCGCCACGCCGCTGTTCCCCAATGTCGAGGCCTTCCAGATCCTGCTGGGCGAGGATACCGACGGCGACCAGACCGTCAACCGCTTCGTCCCGCCCGGCGCGGCAAACATGGCCAACGTGCGCGCCCTGCGCGTCTCGCTGGTGCTGCGCGGCAAGAGCACCACGAACGCCGCGCCGACCTCGCTGGTCATGAACCACTTCGGCAAGGTGTATGCGCAGAACGACGTCGCCCCGGCCGGTGATGCCGGCAGCGTCATGAACATGGCCAACGACGGCCGCCTGCGCAAGCACGCCACGTTCTTCATCGCCCTCCGCAACCGCCTGAACTGACACGACATGACGCGAATCCCTCCCCGTCCGCGCGCCCGCCTGCATCGACGCCAGGGGCAGCGCGGCATCTCGCTGGTGCTGGTGCTGCTGTTCCTGATCATCCTGACGCTGGTCGGGCTGGCCGCGAGCATGTCCAGCCTGTCATCCGAGCGCATGGCCCGCAACACGCGCGACCAGAACATCGCGCTCCAGGCCGCCGAGGCGGCGCTGCGAGATGCCCGCAACGACATCCGCAACATCCGCTTCATCTCCGGCGTCACCGGCGCCGCGCTGACCTGCGACGTCGCCGGCTTCAAGGGCTTTTGCCTGCCCGCCGTGACGGGCAAGCCGGCGTGGGACCTGTACCTCGAAGATCCTGCCCGGTCCGTGGAACTTGGCGAAATAACGCTGCTGACCGCCGACCAGAAGATGCCGACCGGGGGCGCCAACGGCGTCTCGAAGCAGCCGCGCTACCTGATCGAATCGATCCCGGACATCAACGAAGGCAGCCTCGAGGCCGGCAACATCAAGTACGTCTTCCGCGTCAGCGCCATCGGCTACGGGGCCAACCCGAGCACGAAGGTGATGATCCAGGAAGTCGTGCGTTTGTGATTCTTCCCGAACCGTGTCGCGCAACCCTCCAACCGCTGGGCGCACCATGAAACCGTTCCTCCCGCATCGACCCGCGAGCCGCCTGCAAGCCGTACTGCTTGCGGCATCGTTCCTGCTCGCCGTAGCCTCCGCCTCGGCGGCGCAGCTCAACCTGTCCACCAAGCCCCTCTATGCAGGCGGCGGCGTTTCGCCGATGGTGATGATCGATCTCTCCAAGGATCATTCGCTCCACCAGAAGGCGTACAACGACTACTCCGACCTGGACGGCGACGGCATCCTGGATTCGACCTATAGGTCGACCATCAGCTACGCGGGCTATTTCGATTCGGCTAAATGCTACAGCTATGACAGCAGCAGCATCCAGGGCTTCGTGCCTGCCGCGATGGCTGACAGCGCAAAGTACTGCGACGGCACCAAGTGGAGCGGCAACTTCCTGAACTGGGTGTCGATGAGCCGCATCGACGAAGTACGCAAGATCCTCTACGGCGGCACTCGGTCGACCGATAACGCCACCACCACGGTGCTGGAACGCGCCTTCCTGCCGATGGACGCCCACGCCTGGGCCAAGTACTACGGTGGCGCCGACCTGCGCAAACTGGTGCCTGTAGACCTGGAGCTGCCTTCCGAGGTGGAGACCCAGACGTCGTCCACCCAGATCACACTGCGCGCCGACGTGGTGACGCTGACGGTGAGCGACAACTCCAAGATGCAGATCGGCGACCAGATTCGGCTGGTTCCGCGCGGCAGCGCTCCGGCCGGCACATCGCTGACCGGCTGGATCAGCAGTATTGGCAACAGCAACGCCATCACGATGGCGATCTACGCGGACAGCGTCTCCAAGCCGGCCGGCGCAAGCAACAGCTATTCGTCGTGGACCGTGACCAATCTCACGCGCGGCGGGCTGACGATCTGCAACGTCACCCCGAAAGACAGCAGTAATATCAACTCACAGGCCAACACGCAGGCCCCGCAATTACGCGTGGTCAAAGGCAACTATGCCACCTGGGGCGCCAGCGAGAAATGGCAGTGCAACTGGTACAGCGAGGCCAGCAACACCCAAAGCAGCTTTCTGCCGCAGACCAACGGCAAGACTGTCTCTGGTTCCTCGAACGGCAACCGCGCCGCAACATCGGGCATCAACGCGTCGGCAGAAAACCCATCGCAGTCGGTGCGGGGCACCGGCACGGGGCAGGCGAAGGGCACGTTCAACGCGCGTGTGCAGGCCTGCGTAACGGGCCTGATCGGCGGCGAATCGTGCAAACAGTACGGCAATGCCTACAAGCCGTACGGGTTGCTGCAGAAGTACGGCGAGACCGGCCAGATGCTGTTCGGGCTGATGACGGGCACCTACGACAAGAACATCTCAGGTGGTGTGCTTCGGCAGAACGTGACGAACTTCTCCACCGAGATCAACCCCGATACCGGCGTCTTTACCTATCGCGCTGCCACGCCCGTGAAAGGCATTGTCTGGAACATCGACAAGCTGCGCCCATACGGCTACAGCTATAGCGATGGGGGCTACACCAGTGCAGACAGCTGCAACTATCAGCAAACCGCCATTCAACCGAGCGGCGGCCAGAACGCCCAGAACAAGCCGGCCAACGAGGGAAATTGCTCCACGTGGGGCAATCCGATCTCGGAAATTTATGTCGAGACGCTCCGCTACTTCGCCGGCAAGACGGCCAACGCCGATTTCGCACCCAAGACCAATGGCAAGGATGTGGCCCTCGGCCTGACGACCGCGACGTGGGCCAACCCGATGAACCTGCCGGCGTCGAACCCCAAGCGGGCACCCTACTGCTCGCCGCTCAATGCGCTGGTGTTCAACTCGAGCGTTTCCTCCTACGACAACGACCAATTGGGCGGCCTGAGCGATCTGGCCGGCTCGCCGGCAATCAGCGACTGGACCAACAAGGTTGGCGCCGGTGAAGGCATCGACAACGGCAACTGGTTCGCGGGCGGGGTCAGCGGTGGCATCATCGACAATGTCTGCTCGGCCAAGAAGGTCGGCTCGCTCAGCAACGTGCTCGGGATCTGCCCGGAAGGACCGTCCCAGAAGGGCACGTTCCAGATCGCGGGCGCGGCGCTGTTCGCGCACATGAACCGCATCCGGACGGACATCGACGTCACTTCCGCCGATGAAACCACCCGCAACGCCGCGCTGAAGGTCTCCACCTACGCCGTGCAGCTGGCGACCAACACGCCCAAGATCAACGTGAATGTCGGTGGCAAGACCGTGACGATCATGCCGTCCTACCAGTTGCACCCGACTAACGTCGACCCGAGCACCGGCACGCTGGTCGACTTCAAGGTGATTTCGCAGGACGCCAGCAGCGGTCGCTTCTACGTCAGTTGGGAAGATTCGGTGGCCGGCGGCGACTACGACCAGGACGTCTGGGGCATCCTGAGCTACTCCGTCACCGGCGGCAACATCACGGTGTCGACGAAGGTGGTGTCCGGCTCCTCCAGCAATGGCCAGGGCTTCGGCTACGTGGTATCCGGCACCGACAAGGACGGCCCGCACTTCCACTCCGGCATCTACGGTTTTAACTACACCGACCCGACCGGCGTGAAGGGCTGCAGCAACTGCATTCTGGGCGATGCAGAAACGAGCGTCACCTACAGCGTAACCGGCAACTCGGGCTCGCAGTTCCTCGACCCGCTGCAGTACGCCGCCAAGTGGGGCGGCTTCAAGGACGGCGACGGCGACAAGACCCCGAACAAGCAGACTGAATGGGACGTCCGCCTGTCCAATGGCGACGGCGGCTCCGATGGCCTGCCCGACAACTACTTCTACGCCACCAACCCGGGCGCGCTGAGCGCGGCGCTGGAGCGCGCCTTTATCTCGATCCTGGCCACCTCGTCGTCCTCCTCCGTCGCGGCAAGCTCATCCCGACTGGACATCAACACACGGTCCTATCAGGCGCGCTTCAACGGCTCCGACTGGTCAGGCCAGCTATTCAACTTTGCATTGGATACCAAGGGCGAGACCGTCCTCCCCGCCATCTGGGACGCCGGCCAGACGCTCCGCAGCATCGCCCCCACCAACCGCGCGATCCTCACGTACAACAGCGTAGATGCCGATGGCACTGGCATTCCGTTCCGCTACAACAGCCTGCCCACCGACTTCCAGACCATCATGACGACGGGCGGCGCGGACGGCACGAAGCGCGTCAACTGGCTGCGCGGGGACCAGAGCAACGAGGGCGACGCCTCCGGCAAGTTCCGCACCCGCCCCACCACCATCCTGGGCGACATCGTCAACTCCAGCCCGCAGTACGTGGGCCCGCCCAACGCCGGCTACGCCGGTAACGACTACGCCGAGTTCGTGCTGAGCAAGCGGTCCCGCAAGCCGGTGCTCTACGTGGGCGCGAACGACGGCATGATGCACGCGTTCTCCGCCAAGGATGAAGACGGCGGCAAGGAGTTGTTCGCCTACGTGCCGTCGCTGGTGTACAGCAAGCTGCCCACCCTGACGAACCTCGACTACGTCCACACCTACACGGTCGACGGCACACCTGCCGTCAAGGATGCGAAGATCAACAGCGCCTGGCGCACCGTGCTGGTCAGCGGCCTCGGCCTGGGCGGCCGTGGCGTGTTCGCGCTCGACGTCACCGATCCGGAATCCATCAGCGAGAGCACCGCCGCCAGCACCGTGCTGTGGGAGTTCCCAAGCTCGGCCGACGCCGATCTCGGCCACGTCGTGGGCCAGCCAAAAATCGTCAAGATGTCGAACGGCAAGTGGGTGGCGATCTTCGGTAACGGCTTCAACAGCACGGCGGGCCGTGGCTCCATCTTCATCGTCTACCTGGACCGCGTGCGGGGCTCCAAGCGCTGGACACTCGGCACGGACTACCTCAAGCTGACGCTCGACGACGCCACTGCAACGGCATCCAACGGGATTGCCTCGGTGCTCCCGGCCGACGTCAACGGCGACGGTACCGTGGACTTCCTCTACGCCGGCGACCTGCTCGGCAACCTCTGGAAGTTCGATGTCACAGACAAGACCGATTCGAAGTGGCAGTCCACGCGCAAGCTGATGTTCACGGCCAAGGACAGCGCGGGCAACCGGCAGCCGATCACCGGCCAGCCGGACGTGGCGCGCAACCCCACCGGCGGCTACATGGTGGTGTTCGGCACGGGCCGGTACGTCGACAATAGCGACCCCTCGAACTTCTCGACCCAAACGCTGTACGGTATCTGGGACCAGAACATCACCGCGCAGGGCACGATCACGCGCAGCATGCTGCAGGAACAGAAGACGCTGTCGGCTGGAGTCGCCTACGGCAAGCCCTACCGGATCACGACCGACACGAAGGTGCAGTTGACCGCCGGTGGCATCCAGGGCTGGTACATGGACCTGCTGATCGGCCCGACCTACGCTCAACTCGGCGAGCGCATGGTCACGGACGCCCTGATCCGTGGCAAACGCGTCGTGTTGATCACCATGACGCCGTCCACCGAGGTCTGCGACAGCGGCGGCTCGAGCTTCGTCTATGAAGTCGGCACGTTCAGCGGCGCGCGCCTGGATGAATCGCCGGTGGACCTCAACGGCGACGGCAAGATCGACGCGAACGATACGGTCAATGGCGTGGTAGTAAGCGGCATCGGCTCGACGGTGGGTATCACGCCGAAGCCGCCTATCATCGACTGCGGCCCGGGCAAGGAGTGCAAGCTGATGTCCGGTTCGAGCGGTGGCACGCAGACCATCACGGAAAGCGCGGACAAGCCGAGCGGCCGTCTGTCGTGGCGCGAGATCCTGCACTGATGGTGGCGCAACATGAAACAAGACGGAGGACGGCAATGACCCGGACAGGACTGCGTCAGCACGCGCAAGGCTTCACGCTGATCGAACTGATGATCACGGTCATGGTGCTCGGCATCCTGGCCGCCATCGCCTACCCGCAGTACGGGCAGTACGTGACCAAGGCGCGCCGCACCGAAGCCAAGGCCGCCCTGGCGCGCGTGCAGGGCGCCCAGGAGAGGTATTTCACGGTGAACAACAAGTATTCGTCGAACCCTGCCGATCTCAAGGTGCTGGCATGCGCCGCCCAGACCACGGGGTCCGGGGATACCTGCGATCAAGGCAGCCATGTGATCACCATCGCCGTGACCGGCGGCGCCGACGCCACCGGCTACACCCTCACCGCCACGCCCAAGCTGGCCGACGCGCTGTGCGGAAACCTCGGCATCGACAATCTCAATAACAAAACCGAGACGGGCACCGGAAGCCAGGCGGATTGCTGGTAGCAGCTTGCATGGCCCGCGCATGACCTGTGCGCGGGCCGAGCCGGCTACTCCTGACCTGGGTGTGTTCCGAGCCGACCTCGGACACAAACTTCCACAAAACCTCCACATCCGGACACGTTTTAGGGCCTCGCCCGAGGCTATCGTGGCCATCTGTTCTCTTCGAACCGATGCGCCATGTCCCTTGCTCCGCCCTCCACTCCCAGCCGCCCTCGGCAACGCTCTCGCGGCTACATCCTCCTTGAATCGCTGATCTGTCTTGCCGTCATCGGCATTGGCGCCATGCCGCTGGCGGTGCTCGGCCCCTTGTGGCTCCGGCTGGCGGGCGAGCAGGAGAGCCTGGCGCAGACCACCCAGTGGGCGTCGGAATTTGCCGAGACGGCCGGTGCCGGTTCGACGGTGCCGCCCGGCGCCCGCCACGCGCAGTTGTGCGGCGCGCTCAGCGCAGGGTCCGGACCTCAGCCGGTCTGCGCGCCCGGCGTGCGCATCGTGCTGGCTGGCCCGGTCCGCATCTCGCCTGACGCCTCTCCCGGGATGGCGGTGCCTCCCGCCCACGTGGCGCTTTGGGTGGCGCCATGAAGCGCCGCTATCGCCTGCGCGGATTCACGCTCACCGGGATGATGGTGGGGATGGTGCTCGGGTTGCTGGCATCCGTGCTGGCCATCACCACGTTCCAGGTGGTGCGGCACGCGTACGCCAACGTCGCGGACAGCGTGATGATGGCGGAGCGCGGCCATCGGGCGCTGGGCATCGTCGCCCAACTGGTGCGTCAGGCGGGCTGGATTCCCGGCCAGGCCGCGCTTGCCCCCGGGCATCCGGCGCCCACCGCGCCGCTCGAGGGTCACGACGACTGCGGCCAGCCCGCCATCGATCTTTCGGCCCCGTGCGGCGCCCGGGGCCGGCATTACAGCGACGCGCTGCGCCTGCGCTTCTCCGGCAGCAGCAGCGGCGAGACGACCACACGGCCGGACGGCACCATGACCGACTGTGGCGGGCATGCGCTGGCGGCAACGGCCCAACCGGTCGATGGCGTGCCCGCTTCGCATCACGCCGCGATGAATCTGCTGTACATCGGCCTCGGCAGTGATGGCGTGCCGCAGTTGCTGTGCCGCTATCCGCGCCGGCAGGGGCGCCAGATGCAAGCCGTCACTTACACCTCGGGCACGCTCGTCCGTGGCGTGGAGACCATGCAGCTGCGCTATGGCGTCGATCAGGACGGCGACGGTGAGGCGGATACTTACCTGCGCGCCCGCGACATCCGCGCGCAGGGCGATGCCGGCTGGCATCGCGTGCGTACCGTGCAGATCGGGCTGGTGATTCGGGGCGACCGCGCTACCGGGCAGACGACGCGACCGGAGCCGCTGACCCTGCTGCCTGCGCTGACCCATGGCGACGCCGACGAAGACTTGTCGTTCCCCCCTGCCACCCGGCATGCGGTCCGCCGGCGCGCCTTCACCGCCACCTTCCGCCTGCGCAACCCTTCGCCCTGCCTGGAGGCCCTATGTTGAGCCGCCGTGCGCAAGAAGGTATCGCCGTCCTCGCCTTCGTCACGACGATGCTGGTGCTCACGGCCAGCGTTTGCGCCGCCGCGATGCACTTCCTCCACGCCGGCCGTCAACTGGCAGGATTGCAACTGGACCGCGAGATCGCGTTCCGCGCGGCAGAGGCGGCCTTGCTCGATGCGGAGGCGGATCTGCTCGCGGCCGCCGCGTCGCCGCATGCTCGGCTGGCATCGTGGCCGGGCGCGGGCCATTGTGGTGACGAGGCCCAGCGCGGCATCTGTCGAACGGGCACCGGCCAGCCGGCCTGGTGGCCGTGGATCGAAGGCAGCCCGGCCGAGCGCGTTCCGGCCCTGTCGATTGGCGCGCTCACCGGGGTGCGCCTCCCCGATCTGCCCGAAGGCGTTGCCGGGGCGACGCATCCGCCGCGCTACCTCATCGAAGTCCTCGACCACCCTCTCCACACACTGGCCGGCGCCGCGCAGTGGCCGCGCTTCCGCATTACCGCACTCGGCCTTGGCCGCGATCCGTCCGTGCGCGTGCTGCTCCAGGCGGAGTTCCAGCCATGATCCGCTTAGTCATCGGTTGCATGGCACTGGCGCTAGGGCTTTGCGGCGGCGCCAGCGCCGTTGCCAATGAGGCGGGCCATCTGCCGATGGGCTACCGTGTGGCGCCTGCCGCCTACGCTTGGACAGGCCGTCTCCATGCCATCGGCTTCCGCACTACCGCCGACGCCAACCGGCGTGGGGTACTGCACCTCTGGGAAGCGGGCGATTTACTCGACCAACGCGCCACGGACACGCGCCGCCTCTATCTGGGCGGAGCACGGCTGACACCTTTGCGGTGGCCGGCCATCGATACCGAGGCCAAGCACCGCCTCAATATCGATCCCGCCACCAACCAGCCCGACACCCATGGCGCGGACCGGCTCTCCTGGCTTCGCGGCAATCAACCCGCCCTGCTGCGCCCACGCGACACCCGGCTTGCCAGCGCCACTGGCGCGCGCGTGCACGTGGTGTCGCCGCCAGCCTGGCAGCCTATGCAGCCGGGCCACACTGCCTTCCGCAATGCACACGCGCTGCGGCCAACTACCGTCTGGCTGGGCACGCGCGATGGCATCCTGCACGGTTTCCACGCGATCACGGGACAGGAACTCACCGGCTACCTGCCGCTCGCCGCGCTGGCCGAAGCCGCCGCGCTGACTGCCGTAGGCACGCGGATGCCGGCACCATCGTGCCCACGGCCCACTAGCGTAGATGCTGACCCAAACGGCCGCTGGCGCACCCTTCTCCTGTGCACCACCCCCGCCAAGGCGCGCACGCCCGGCACCGCATTCGTTCTCGACGTATCCACCCTGGGCGCCGACACGCCCATCCAACTGATCTGGGAAGTGACGGCAAACGATGCCCTGCCGCTGACCGGCAGCGGCCCACTACGCGCCGCCATGTACACAGTCGATAACGAACGCCGCTGGTTCGCGGTCGGCATCCTCGCGCCGGGCACGCCGGCAGGCGCACGAGCAGGCCTGGCGCTGCTTCCACTGGACCGGCCGTCAGGCGCGTGGGCGACCACCGGCCGTGTTCCGCGACTGCCGTTGCCGGAGCAAGGCTGCGACAGCAAGACGGCCACCACGCAACTGCTGGCCGTCACGGTGCGGAGCGACGCCAGTGGCGCCGCCCGCGCCGCGTACGTCATCGACGATGTGGGCCGTCTCTGGCGATTCCCCTTCGACACCCTGGGTTCCAATACGCCACCCCAGGCGGCAACGTGCCTGCATCGCCAGTCCGCCAGCACACGCGGCAGTGTCGAACCACCGGTGATCACGTACACCGGCGCCACCCCGCTCGTCGTCTACGGCACCGGCGACGCCATTTCCGCCATCCCGGACCGCACCGGCAAACGCGCCAATCCCCGCCAGATCCATGCCATCCCAAGCGGCAATGGCGTGGTGCTGCGTGCCGCGCCCTCGTCAGACCCGCCCGGCACGACAGGATGGACGCTGGCGCTTCCCCATCCCGGCGAACGGATCGAGACACTGCACGCGGCCAGCCCCGCCCATCTTGCCTTCACCACGCTGGGACCCGATGGCCGCGCGCGGAGCTACCTGATCGACGCCGCCACCGGGGAGTCCGTCACTGTTCTGCTGGCCGATGGCAAGCCGGGCGCCGCCATCACGGGATTGCCGTTCGATCCGGCCTTCGGCGGTCCGATCGTCGGCCTCTCGCCAGTCATCGAAGGCGCCGCCGTCGCTCCCGGCACCAGCCGGCGGGATGTCCATTCCCTCGCCCTGTGGCAGGTCCATGGCGACGGCGCCCACCTGCAACAGCACGCCTACGTGACACGCCGGCGCGGCCGGCTCGGCTGGCGCGAACTGATCCGGACACCGCTATGACCACCGCCATGCCGCACCGATCCTGCCTGCCGCGCACCCAACAGGGATTCAGCCTCGTCGAGTTGATGGTCACCCTGATGATCGTCACGATCCTCGCTGCCATGGCGCTACCGGCATGGCAGCAGCATTTCCACCGGGCATGGCGCATGCAGGCACGTGCCGAAGCGGTCACCGCGATGCTGGCGCTCGAGCGGCACGCACTCAACGCGTCGACCTTTGCGAGCGCCCGCGACGCAACCGTGCCGGCCGGCCATTGGCCCCGCCCTGTGCCCGCGCCGCCCGCCCCGGTCCGGCACTGGCTAACGGCCACCAGTTGCGCCGGACTCGACCTGTCCCGTTGCGTCGAAGTCCGCGCCACACCCACTTTTGTCGATACGCGCTGCGGCACCCTCGTGCTGCGGAGCACCGGCGAGTGGCTTTCCCTGCTCACCACGGAAAGTCCGCCCGCTCGACCACCCGAAGGATGCTGAAATGCAACAGACCGCCATCGCGCACGTCCGCCAGCGCAGCGGCATGACGCTGACCGAACTCCTCGTCTCGCTGGCCGTGGCCGCCATCCTCGCGGCCATCGCCCTGCCCGCCCTGCGCCACATGCTGGCCGAGCACACCGTGACCTATGCCGCAGACCGGCTGGCGGCATCGCTGGCCATGGCACGCACCACGGCGGCCAACCGGCGCGTCGAAATCCGGCTGGGGCCCTTGCCGGGCGCCACCACGCTGGATGGCGGATGGCAGCTCGCGCCGGTGGTGCCCTTGGCGCCCCCCGGGCCGCCCATCGCCGTCACCGCGCTGGACGCCGCCTGCCTGCGCGTGACCCTGCGTGGCACCGATGGCGCCAAGGGGCCGCCTGCGCTCCGCTTGACACCTGTGGGATACTCTCGATCGGAACGCGGCGGTTTCTACGCGGCCACGTTCCATGTGCGATGCCGCGGTGCGCAGCGGCAGGTCAGGCTCGGCGCCCAGGGGCGCATCCGGATCTGCGGCGCCGGCCCCGATGCCGACTGCGACTGACCGCCCTGCTTTCTCACCTAACGGCACAGCCTGCCCCGCCATGTTTTCCGACTCCGACCATACCGCCATGGAACTGGCCCTCGCGCTCGCCGCGCGGGGCATGTTCACCACCACGCCCAACCCGCGCGTTGGCTGCGTGCTGATGAAGCATGGCGAGATCATCGGGCAGGGCTATACCCAGCCGGCGGGCCAGGACCACGCCGAGATCCAGGCGATGAAAGATGCCCTCTCGCGCGGCCACGATCCCTCCGGCTCCACCGCCTACGTCACGCTGGAACCATGCAGCCACTTCGGCCGCACGCCGCCGTGCGCGGAGGCGCTGGTGCGCGCGGGCATCGCCCGCGTGGTGGCCGCCATGGAAGACCCCAACCCCGCGGTGTCCGGGCGCGGCCTGCAACGACTGCGCGATGCCGGCATCGACGTACGCTGCGGCCTGCTGGAAAAGGAAGCGCGCGACCTCAACATCGGCTTCGTCTCGCGCATGACGCGCGGCCTGCCATGGGTGCGCGTGAAAGTGGCCGCTTCCCTCGATGGCGGCACGGCGCTGCATGACGGCACCAGCCAGTGGATCACCGGCAAACCCGCGCGCGACGATGGTCATGCCTGGCGCGCCCGGGCCTGCGCCATCCTGACCGGCATCGGCACCGTGCGGGACGACAACCCCGCGCTGACCGTGCGGGCGATTCCCACGCCGCGCCAGCCGCAGCGCGTGCTGGTGGACTCCCGCCTCGAGGTATCGCTAGACGCGCAGATCCTGAACCGCGACTCCGGGGATTTCGCCAAGCCCGTGCTGGTCTTCTGCGCCGTGGAAGACGCCGCACGGCAGCGTGCATTGGAGGCACGCGGCGCCGAGGTGGTGGTGCTGCCCAATCCGCACGGCAAGGTCGAACTTCGCCGAATGTTGCAGGAACTGGGCAAGCGCGGCATCAATGAATTGCATGTGGAAGCCGGCTTCAAGCTCAACGGGTCCCTGATCCGCGAGGGCTGTGCCGACGAGCTGCTGATCTATCTGGCGCCCCGGCTGCTGGGCGACGCGCAGGGCATGTTCAACCTGCCCCCGCTGGCCAGGCTCGAAGACGCCGCCGCCTTCCATTGGCACGAGGTGCGCCAGATCGGCGACGACCTCCGGCTGATTGCCCGACGTGGCGACAGCAAGCACTGACATCCCCCTGAACAGACAGACCCTACGTATTCCGAGGCAAGCATGTTTACTGGCATTGTGGCGGCCGTTGGCCGCATCGACACCGTCTCCCCGCTGGGCAACGCCGACGCTGGCGTGCGCCTGCGCATCGCCGCCGGCGAGCTGGACCTGACCGATGTGATCATCGGCGACAGCATCGCCATTCAGGGCGCCTGCATGACCGTCGTGGCCCTGCAGCACGGCCAGTTCGACGTAGACGTTTCCCGAGAATCGCTCGACAAGACCGTGGGCCTCGACAAGCCGGGCCGCGTCAATCTCGAGAAGGCGCTGCGGCTGGCAGACCGGCTGGGCGGTCATCTCGTGTCCGGTCACGTCGATGGGCTTGGCGACGTCGTGCGCTTTGCCCCGGTTGGCGAATCGCACGAGCTGCGCATCCGCGCCCCGCGCGAGCTGGGCCGCTACCTGGCCTACAAGGGCTCGGTTGTGGTCAACGGCGTCTCGCTGACCGTGAACAGCGTCAGCGATGTGGCCGAAGGCTGCGAGTTCTCGATCAACCTGATCCCGCACACCGTGGAAGTGACCACGCTGAACGAACTGAAGGCTGGCGCGCGCGTCAACCTCGAGATCGACCTGATCGCGCGGTACGTGGAGCGGATGCTGTCCGCCTCGCAGGGCGAGTCCGTCTCACTGCTCTGAGGGCGACAGGTCCGAGAACCGCGGCGCCCCGGCCACGTCGAGCGTGCCGTCCGGGCGTTCGATGAAAATGCCGCGCGCCACGTTGTGCGGATGCCTGGCGGCCTCCGCCACGCTCAGCACGGGCGCGTAGCAGACATCGGTGCCACCGAGCAGCGCGTCCCAGTGGGCACGCGGCTGGCTGCGGAACACATCAGCGAATCGCGATTTCAACGCCGGCCATGTCGCGTGGTCGTACTGCGTGGCGGGGTCCACATCGGTCATGCCGAGTTTGTCGAGCAGCAGCGCGTAGAACTGCGGTTCCAGCGCGCCGATGGTGATATGCCCACCGTCCTCACAGGCGTAAACATCGTAAAACGGCGATTGATGGAAGGGGCTCGGCGTGGGGCCGTCGATCTGGCCGTTGTTGCGTACCCAGAGCGCGATACCGCCGAGCATGGCCACCATGTCGACGATGGCGCCGTCCACCACGCGCCCCCGGCCGCTGGCGCGCGCATCGACCAGCGCGCAGGCGATGCCGAAGGCGAGGCCCAGCGCCCCGCCGGCGTCGCCCAGCACGGTTGGTGGGATGGCCGGCGTCTCGCCGGGCCGCGCGGACAGTGACAGCATGCCAGTGAGCGCCACGTAGTTGAGATCATGACCGGCCGACTGGGCCAGCGGTCCGGCCTGCCCCCAACCAGTCATGCGGCCATAGACCAGGCGCGGGTTGCGCGCCGCGCAGTCGGCGGGGCCGAGTCCCAGCCGCTCCATCACCCCGGGCCGGTTGCCCTCGATCAATGCATCAGCGCCAGCCACCAGCGCCAGCGCTTCCGCCAACCCCGCCGGGTCCTTCAGGTCGAGCGGCACGATGGTCTTGCCGCGCCGCAGCGGACTGTCCTTGTCGCCGCCAAGCTGCGCCGCCACGGCCACCTTCTGCCTGCGCGCAATGACGATGACCTCCGCCCCCATGTCGGCCAGCATCCGGCCCGCCAGCGGGCCGGGGCCAATCCCTTCAAACTCAACGACGCGAATTCCGTTCAGCGGCAAGGTCATGCGGCAGGCTCCTGATTCGTATGCTGTGGGTGACATGGTAAGCGGTCAGCCGCACCCGTACCTGTCGTCCGTCACACCATGACGCATAAGTGCCTGATGCGACATATTTGAGTCAGCCCGGGGCAGGCCCGAACCCCGCGGCTTGGCGTACAATAGCGGGCTTGATTTCGCCGGCTTTGTTGCCCCTGCCTCCGGCCCTGCCCGCCTACTGCCACCCGCCGTATTCCCTGACGTTGCCCCAGCCATGACTATCGCCCGTACCGAAGACATCATTGCCGACATTCGCGCCGGCCGCATGGTCATCCTCGTTGACGAGGAAGATCGCGAAAATGAAGGCGACCTGGTCCTGGCGGCCGACTTCGTCACGCCGGAAGCCATCAACTTCATGGCCAAGTACGGGCGCGGCCTGATCTGCCTGACGCTGACCGCCGAACGCTGCCGCCAGTTGGAGCTGTATCCGATGGTGTCGCGCAACGGCACGGTGCACGGCACGAATTTCACGGTGTCGATCGAGGCCGCCGAGGGCGTGACCACCGGCATCTCCGCCGCCGACCGCTCGCGCACCGTGCAGGCCGCCGTGGCCCGCGACGCCAAGGCCAGCGACCTCGTGCAGCCCGGCCACATCTTCCCGCTGACGGCGCAGCCCGGCGGCGTGCTGATCCGCGCCGGCCATACCGAAGCCGGTTGCGACCTCGGCGCCCTGGCCGGCCTGACGCCGGCGGCCGTGATCTGCGAGATCATGAAGGACGACGGCACCATGGCGCGCCTGCCGGATCTGGTCGAGTTTGCGCGCGAGCACGATCTCAAGATCGGCACCATCGCCGACCTGATCCACTACCGCAGCCGCACCGAAAGCATCATCGAACGGGCGGGCGAGCGCACCATGCAGACGCCGTGGGGCAGCTTCCAGGGCGTGATCTACCGTGACAAGCCCACGGGCCGCGCCCACCTGGCGCTGGTCAAGGGCCAGCCGCGCCCGGACACGGAAACGCTGGTGCGCGTGCACGAGCCGCTGTCGGTGCTCGACCTGCTGGAATCGGCCCGCACCACGCACTCGTGGAGCCTGCCGGCCGCGCTCGAGGTACTGCACGGCGCCGAGCAAGGCGTGATGGTGCTGCTGAACGTGGGCGATTCGCCCGAGCAGCTGTTTTCGCAGTTCGCCGCGCTGGACGCCCCGCAAGACCGTCCGCGCCGCAAGCCGGACCTGCGCACCTACGGCATGGGCGCCCAGATCCTGCGCGACCTCGGCGTGGGCAAGATGCGCGTGCTGGGCTCGCCCCAGAAGATGCCGAGCATGACCGGCTACGACCTCGAAGTGACCGGCTGCCAGCCGATGCACGGCGAAGCCAACTGCGACTAAAACCAACGAACATTCACGAACATCGATGGCAGCCAGCGCCCATCCGGCGCGGCCAGCCACCCTTCCCCGAACAATTGGAGAACTGACAATGGATCACGGCTTCTACCCCAGCAACCTCGAAGGTGAAGGCCTGCGCATCGGCATCGTGCAGGGTCGCTTCAACGAGCCCGTCTGCGACGAGCTGCGCGAGGCCTGCGTGGCCGAACTCGAAAAACTCGGCGTGGAAGGCGAAGACACGCTGGTCGTGACGGTGCCCGGCGCGCTGGAAATTCCGCTGGCGCTGCAGAAGATGGCCGAAAGCGGCCAGTTCGACGCGCTGATCGCGCTCGGCGCCGTGGTGCGCGGCGAGACCTACCACTTCGAGCTGGTCTCGAACGAGTCCGGCGCCGGCATCACGCGCGTGGGCCTGGATTTCAACGTGCCCATCGCCAACGGCATCCTGACCGTGGATACCGATGCGCAGGCACACGCCCGCACGCGCGAGAAGGGCCGCGACTGCGCCCGCGCCGCCGTGGAAATGGCGAACCTGGTGGTCGCGCTGGACTCCCTGCGCAGCGGCCAGAACGACGAAGACGAAGACGAGGAAGCATGATGAGTGACGCCACCGACACCGGCGACGCCGGCAAGCCGGGCGGCGCCAAGCCGGCCCGCACCGAGCCCAAGGCCCCGCCGAAGAGCGCGCGCCGCCGGTCGCGCGAGCTGGCGCTGCAGGGCCTCTACCAATGGCTGCTGAATCGTAACGATATTGGTGCGATTCAGGCCCACCTGCATGACGCACAAGGCTTCAACAAGGCCGACAGCGAGCACTTCGACGCCCTGCTCAATGGCGCCGTGCGCGAGGAAGCGCGCCTGACGGCCGCGTTCGAGCCGTTCCTGGACCGCCCCGTGGCCGAACTGTCGCCCGTGGAACGCGCCGCGCTGCTGGTTGGCAGCTTCGAGCTCGTGCATTGTCTGGACATTCCCTACAAGGTCGTCATCAACGAGGCCGTGGAGCTGACCAAGACCTTCGGCGGCGTGGAAGGCTACAAGTACGTCAACGGCGTGCTGGACAAGCTCGCCGCCCAGGTTCGCGCGCCGGAAGTTGCCGCGCGCCGCTAAGCCTGCCGTCACTGCTGGTTGACACTAGCCCAGAGCACCCGCCCCGGCGGGTGTTTTTGTTTCAGCGCGATATTTCCGCGCATCGCTTGATCCTTTGGGATCCGCGCCGCGCTGCCTACCCTTACCCTCAACCCTCCCGAGCCCTCCGCCCATCCTGACCGCCATGGACCACCAGCGCCTTGCCACTGCCTCCCGCCTCGCCAATATCGACGCCTTCCACGTCATGGAATTGGCCAAGCAGGCCGCCGAACTCGAACGGGCCGGGCGCCACATCATCCACATGGGGATTGGCGAGCCAGACTTCACTGCCGCCGCGCCGGTCGTGCATGCCGCCGAGGCGGCCATGCGCCGGGGCGTGACGCAATACACCGGGGCGCTGGGCATCCACGCGCTGCGCGAGGCCATCGCCGGCTACTACAAGACCGCCTACGGTATCGACATCCCCGAGCGCCGCGTGATCGTGACCGCTGGCGCCTCCGGCGCCCTGCTGCTGGCCTGCGCGGTGCTGGTGGAGATTGGCGCCGAGGTGCTGATGCCCGATCCGAGCTACCCCTGCAACCGCCATTTCGTGGCCGCCTTCGACGGCCGGGCGCGCATGGTGCCGAGCGGGCCGGCCGAGCGCTTCCAGCTCACCGCCGCCCAGGTGGCCGCCAACTGGGGGCCGGACACGCGCGGGGTGCTGCTGGCGTCGCCGAGCAATCCCACCGGTACGTCGATCCTGCCGGACGAGCTGCGCGGCATCCTCGCCGAAGTCCGCCGCCGCAACGGCTTCGCCATCCTCGACGAGATCTACCAGGGTCTGTCGTACGATGCCCCGCCGGTCTCCGCGCTGTCGCTGGACGACAACGTGATCACCGTGAACAGCTTCTCGAAGTATTTCAATATGACGGGATGGCGCCTGGGCTGGCTGGTGGTGCCGGACGCGCTGGTGCCGGCCTTCGAGAAAGTGGCACAGAACCTGTTCATCTGCGCGTCGGCGGTGGCGCAGCACGCGGCGCTGGCCTGCTTCACGCCCGAGGCGCTGGCCATCTACGACGAGCGCAAGGCCGAATTCCGCCGCCGCCGTGATGCCATCGTGCCGGCGCTGGAGGCGCTGGGGCTGCGGGTGCCGGTAAAGCCGGACGGCGCCTTCTATGTCTACGCCGACTGCCGCCACGTGAACCACCCCCATGCGGGCGATGCCGACAAGCTGACGCAGGCCATCCTGCATGACGCCGGCGTGGTAATGGTGCCTGGCACGGACTTCGGCCCGCACACCGCGCGCGACTACATCCGCATCTCGTACGCAACCGCCATGGAAAACATCGAGGAAGCGATGCAGCGGCTCCACCATTTCCTGCGGTGATGCGCTAAGGGCCGGGTCGGCACCGCTATCTATATAGATAGCAGCGCAAATGAAAAGAGCACCCCGAGGGGTGCTCTTTTTCATGCCGTGCCCAGCTGGGCGGCGATCAGGCCGCCTGGGCCGTGGCCGTGGCCGCTTCCAGCTTCTCGGCCGTCGTCGGCTTGGCGTCGACCGGCTTCGTGTCGTTGGCGGGCAGGCCCAGCAACTGACGCAGGCGGGCGCGCTCGGCCAGCACCTTGGCGCCGTAGCCACCATCGGTGTTGGTCGTGGCGGCACCCACGTAGTACTTCAGGCCGCCTTCCAGCGAACCGGCACGGGCGATGCAATCCTTCAGCACCAGCGCGCCAATCTTGATGTTGGCGTACGGGTTCAGCGCGGCAGACACGCCGCCCACGGCTTCGTACTTGTCCTGGTGGACCTTGGTCATGACCTGCATCAGGCCCTGCGCGCCCACGCCACTTTCGGCGTACGGGTTGAAGCTGGACTCGATGGCGATCACGCCGAGGATCAGCAGCGGGTCGATGCCGACCTCGCGGCCAGTCATGTACGCGGCCTTCACCAGTTGGCCGGTGGCCTGCGCCGCCACGCGGTACTTGCGGGCGATGTAGTCCGCCACGGCGGCCTGCTCACGTGCGGAGCCGAGCGCCGTGGTGTTGCGGGCGTCCAGCGCCACGCGCTGCACCGGGATCTGCGCGGCCAGGTGCGCCACCGACGGGACCTTGCCCGCGGCCGACACGCTCCACTCGTCCACGCCGGATACCGTCGGCAGGCCGTTGGTGGCATGCGCCAGGCGCGCGGCGGCCACGTCCGCCGAGACCGGCGGCACGCCAGTGCTGGCATGGGCCGTCGTGGCCGGCAGGGCCGCGCCGAGCAGCACCGAGGGCGCTTCCTTGCCCGCCAGCGCGCCGGCGAGCGACGTCCGCCATTGCTGGCTGACGGTCAGGGTGACCGCTGCGGCCACGGAAAGCACGCCCAGACTGTTCAGGGTGTACTTCAAGGTTGTCCGGCTGCCGCGCAGCAAGGCGCGACCCGCCACCGGGTGGGCCAGGCGCATTTGCAGCGCACGGTTCACACCGGGAACCGGTTGTCTGAAGCGGACCTGCAACGCCCGCCCGACACCGGGAAGATGAAGGGTTTTCCAACCGCTCATACTTACCTCCATCCGCTGCCCGCGGCGCGCGTGCGAACTGCCACGCGTGCCCGATCTCAACGTACTCAAGTAAGGATGCTGCGCCACCTAGCAGGGGTGTCCAGCACCTGTTGGCGGGCGCTCCCCATGCGCCCAACGAGAAACAGGGTACGCTCTTGGGGAAACGCACCCTGCCACTAAAGACTCTTTACGCCCCGGCATCCCGCCGGACGACCCCGCCGCGCACGCTTGCTACACGTACCGCGATCACGGTCAAAGGAGGTGTGGTCACGCTGGCCTTTTTAAAGAGTGCCTCTTGACAGAAGCCTCAAAGCCATGTTGCGGCGCAACACCCCACAGAGCAGACCGGATTGTAGGAACCCTTTTATAACCCGTCAAGCATAACGATTCAACATGTCACTACTTTTGGAAATATGTAACGACGTTATTTAAGCGGCGGCTACATCACCCGGAAGCTCGGAATCGTAGGACTGGCCTAGGGTTACCCTTCCTTTGAGGACCTGCCCAGGCCGCCAAAAATTTACATTTCTCGTACGCTTCCGACACGATTTTTTTGCGCCGCCGAACGCTGATGTGTATCGTCACACACCTCGCCAGGGCACGCCATGGATTGGCGCAGCGCGGCAACCTTCACAGATTTCACTATGCAATACAAAGACTTGCGCGATTTCATCGGCCAACTGGAACAGCTTGGCGAGCTGAAACGGATCGCCACGCCGGTCTCGCCCAACCTCGAAATGACGGAGATTTGCGACCGCCTGCTGCGCGCGGAAGGTCCCGCCGTGCTCTTCGAGAAGCCGAGCGTGCAATCTCGGAACGATGCCGGCGCGGGCCATGACGCTATCTATAAGGTGCCAGTGCTCGCCAATCTGTTCGGCACGACACGCAGGGTGGCGATGGGCATGGGCGCCAACTCGCTCGAAGACCTGCGCGACATCGGCCGGGTACTCTCCGCGCTCAAGGAACCTGAGCCGCCGCGCGGCCTGCGTGAGGCCGGCAAGCTGTTCACGCTGGCCAAGTCAGTGTGGGACATGGCGCCCAAGCGCGTGAGCAGCCCGGCTTGCCAGGAGATCGTCTGGGAAGGCAACGACGTTGACCTGGGCCGCCTGCCGATCCAGACCTGCTGGCCCGGCGATGCCGCCCCGCTGATCACCTGGGGCCTGGTAGTCACCAAGGGCCCGCACAAGAAGCGCCAGAACCTGGGCATCTACCGCCAGCAGGTCATCAGCCGCAACCAGGTGATCATGCGCTGGCTGGCGCATCGCGGCGGCGCGCTGGACTTCCGCGAGCACGCGCTCGCCAACCCCGGCAAGCCCTTCCCGATCGCCGTCGCGCTGGGCGCGGACCCAGCCACCATCCTCGGCGCCGTGACCCCGGTGCCCGACACGCTCTCCGAATACCAGTTCGCCGGCCTGCTGCGCGGCAGCCGCACCGCGCTGGCCGGCTGCCTGACGCCGACCTTGTCCGAATTGTCCGTGCCGGCCTCGGCCGAGATCATCCTCGAAGGCCACATCCAGCCCGACCCGGCCCATCCGTCCGGCTACCAGCATGCACTGGAGGGCCCCTACGGCGACCACACCGGCTATTACAACGAGCAGGACTGGTTCCCGGTCTTCACGATCGACCGCATCACCATGCGGCGCGACCCCATCTACCACTCCACCTACACCGGCAAGCCGCCCGACGAGCCCGCCGTGCTGGGCGTGGCGCTGAACGAGGTCTTCGTGCCGCTGCTCCAGAAGCAGTTCCCGGAAATCACCGATTTCTACCTGCCGCCCGAGGGGTGCAGCTACCGCATGGCGCTGGTGCGGATGAAAAAGCAGTACGCCGGCCACGCCAAACGGGTGATGTTCGGCGTCTGGAGCTTCCTGCGCCAGTTCATGTATACGAAGTTCATCGTCGTGGTGGATGACGATGTGGACGTGCGCGACTGGAAGGAGGTCATCTGGGCGATCACCACCCGGGTGGACCCGAGCCGCGACACGGTGATGGTCGACAACACGCCCATCGACTACCTCGACTTCGCCTCGCCGGTCTCGGGCCTGGGCTCGAAGATGGGCATCGACGCCACCGACAAGTGGCCCGGCGAGACCACCCGCGAATGGGGCCGGACGATCTCGATGGACCCGGCCGTCAAGGCACGGGTGGACGCCATGTGGGGCACGCTGTTCGAATCGGGCGGCGCCGCCAGGTGACGCCGGAGACGGTTATGATGTGACCACGCATCGCGCCGCGCCGCTGCTGTCAACGCACCAGCGACAAACCAGCGGCGCACCCCAAACCCCCGCGCAGACGGGAAGAGGAGGAGACAGGCATGACCGTGGCATCCGGAAAGCTGATGTGGACGCCGTCCGCCAACTTTGCCGAGAGCAGCCAGCTGGCCGCTTTCATCACATGGCTGCGCCGCGAGCGCGGCCTCGCCTTCGATGACTACGACAGCCTCTGGCGCTGGTCGGTCACCGACATCGAGGCGTTCTGGGACGCCATCCGCGTCTACTTCGACCTCCACTTCGACACCCCCGCCCGGCGCGTGCTGGACCGCCGCACCATGCCCGGTGCGCGCTGGTTCGAAGGCGCCACGCTCAATTACGTCCAGCAGGTCTTCCGCCACGCCGGCACCGGGGAGGCACGCCAGCGCCCGGCCATCCGCCATGCCGGCGAGGCCCAGCCGCTGGCCGACGTGAGCTGGGATGCCCTGGAAGCCCAGGTCGCCTCCCTCGCCCATGCCCTGCGCGCGATGGGCGTGACGCCGGGTGACCGCGTGGCCGGCTACCTGCCCAACGTGCCGGCCACGATCGTCGCCTTCCTGGCCACGGCCAGCCTGGGCGCGGTCTGGTCCGGCTGCGCGCCGGACATGGGCCAGGTGGCCGTGATCGACCGCTTTCGGCAGATTGCGCCCAAGGTGCTGATTGCCGTCGACGGCTACCGCTACGGCGGCAAGACCTACGACCGCGCGCCGGTGATCGCCGATCTCGTCGCCGCCCTGCCCTCGCTGACCGACCTCGTGCTGATTCCGGCCATCGGCAGCGAAGTCGACGTAGCCGGCCCGGTCCGCCGCCACGACTGGGCGGAGGTGCTGGCGCATGACGAGCCGCTGCGCATCGAGCCGGTACCGTTCGACCATCCGCTCTGGATCGTCTACTCGTCCGGCACCACCGGCATGCCCAAGCCGATCGTCCATGGCCACGGCGGCATCGTCATCGAGCAGCTCAAGCTGCTGGCGTTCCACAACAACCTCGGCCCGGACGACGTCTTCCACTGGTACAGCAGCAGCGGCTGGATCATGTGGAACGCGCAGGTAGGCGGCCTGCTGCTCGGCACCACCGTGGCGCTCTACGACGGCAACCCCGCCTGGCCGGACGCCGGCGTGCTGTGGCGTTTCGTCGATGACGCGCGCGTGACGATGTTCGGCGCCGGCGCCGCGTTTTTCACCAACTGCATGAAGACCCGGCTGGAGCCGGCCGCCTTTGCCGATGTGTCCCGGCTGCGCGGGCTGGGCTCCACCGGCTCGCCGCTGCCCGAAGAGGCCTATGAGTGGATTTATCGCCACGTGCGCGCCGACATCTGGCTTGCGCCGATGTCCGGCGGCACCGACTTCGCCGGCTCGTTCGTGGCGGGCTGTCCGCTGCTGCCGGTGTACGCGGGCGAAATGCAGTGCCGCTGCCTGGGCGCCAAGGTGGAAGCCTTCGACGAACAGGGCCGGCCGATGATCGACGCGGTGGGCGAACTGGTCTGCACCGAGCCGATGCCGTCGATGCCGCTCTACCTCTGGGGCGACGCCGACGGCAAGCGCTACCGCGACAGCTACTTCGACACCTATCCGAACGCCTGGCGCCACGGCGACTGGATTCGCATCACGCCGCGCGGCGGTGCCATCATCTACGGGCGCTCGGACGCCACGATCAACCGGCATGGCATCCGCATGGGCACCAGCGAGCTGTATCGCGTGGTGGAAGAGCTTCCCGACGTGCTCGACAGCATGGTGGTCGATCTCGAATACCTGGGCCGCGAGTCGTACATGCCGCTCTTCGTCGTGCTGCGCGAGGGGAATGTGCTCGATGAGGCGCTACGCGACACGCTGCGGGCGCGGATTCGCGCCGGGCTGTCATCGCGCCATGTGCCGAATGACATCGTGCAGGTGCCCGGCGTGCCGCGCACGCTGTCCGGCAAGAAGATGGAGGTGCCGATCAAGAAGCTGCTGCTCGGCCATCCGCCGGAACAGATCGCCAACCGCGACGCAATGGCCAATCCGGACTGCCTGGACTGGTACTTTGCCTACGCGGCCACCTATCTGGCGAGGACGGCGGCCGCCTAGGGCCGGGAGAAGGATCGGAAAGGATCAGAATTCGACGTCGAGTTCGCTGATCTCGTCGGGCTCCTCGCGCGCGGCGCTGATCCACTCCTGCATCTCGGGCATGGCGAGGATGGCCTTGCAGTAGGCCACCGGCTCCGGGTCGAGCATCACGCCATAGGTGACGAAGCGCGTGACCACGGGCGCGTACATCGCGTCCGCCATGGTGCGGCGCTCGCCGAACAGGTACGGGCCGCCGTAGCGGGTCAGGCACTCGGTCCAGATCGTGACGATGCGGTCGATGTCGGCCTGGGCGCGCGACCAGACCTTAAGCCCGGGAAAATGTCCCTTGAGATTCATCGGCAAGGCGGCGCGCATCGCCGCGAAGCCGGAATGCATCTCGCCGCAGATAGCCCGGCAGTGGGCGCGCGCGACCAGGTCGTCGGGCAGCAGTCCCGCCTTGGGACGAATCTCATTGAGGTATTCGGCGATCGCCAGCGTGTCCCACACCGTCACGCCCTGATGGCGCAGGCAGGGCACGAGGATCGACGGCGACAGCAGCAGGATTTCGGCACGCGCCGCCGGATCTTCGGGCGACACCAGCACTTCCTCGAACTCCAGGCCCGCGAACCGGGCCAGCAACCAGCCGCGCAGCGACCAGGACGAATAGGTCTTGCTGCTGATGGTCAGCGTGGTCTTCGCCATCATGCCTCCTCGGCCCCCCGGGCCAGTGCGCGATGCATCGTTTGCAGTATCGGTGGCGGATGCCGCATCGCCAAGCACCCGTGCGGTGCGCGGCGCGGCACCAGTCCGAGGCCACATCACGCCACCGGAAGTGGCGCATGGCCTGTGGAAGCGCCCCTTGCCGCACTCCCTCTGCCCTGCTTGTCATGCCACTCGCCACGCGCAAGCGGCGTGCCAAGTTCAATTATCGGTGGCATATATATTGCGGCGCACTACGATTACATGAGGCGAGGCGCCATGCCGCGGAGGAAATCGAGCAATGCTCTATCAGGCCTACCAGACCTACGCGGACATGATGCAGCCGGCCTGCTCCCTGGCCGATATCGCCGCCACGCTGATCGCCGGCTATCCCGGCGCCGACGAATGCGAACCGTTGAGATCCGTCCGCGCCGCCTGCGAGGTGCTGGCGCTGGCCCGCCTGACCCACTACCGGCCGCCGTTCGCCATTCATAGCGTGCGCGTGAATGGCGACGAGGTATCGGTCGTCGAGGAAATCGTCACACGCACGCCGTTCTGCACCCTGCTGCGCTTCCGCCGCGAAGGCGCGCCCGCGCAGCCGCGCGTGCTGCTGGTGGCGCCGATGTCCGGCCACTTCGCCACGCTGCTGCGCGGCACGGTGGAAACCATGCTCCGCGACCATGACGTCTACATTACGGACTGGCACAACCCGCGCGACGTCCCGGTGCTGTACGGACGGTTTGGCTTCGATGAATACGTGCAGCACCTGATCACCTTCCTGCACGCGCTGGGCGGCCATACCCACCTGATGGCCGTGTGCCAGCCCACCGTGGCAGCGCTGGCGGCGGTGGCGCTGATGGCCGAGGACGGCGACCCGGCGCAGCCGCCGAGCCTGACGCTGATGGCTGGCCCGATCGACGCACGCGTGAATCCGACCAAGGTCAACGAGCTGGCCATGAGCCGGCCCATCGAGTGGTTCGAATCGACACTGATCGGCTACGTGCCGTGGCGCTTTCCGGGCGCCACGCGTCGCGTGTATCCGGGCTTCGTGCAGTTGATCGCGTTCATGAGCATGAACCGGGAGCGCCACGAGCAAGCCCTGCGCGACCTCTACGACCTGCGCGCACGCGGCGAGCACGACAAGGCCGATGCCATCCAGACCTTCTACGCCGAGTACTTCGCCACCATGGACCTCACGGCCGAGTTCTACCTCGAGACCGTGAGCCTCGTATTCCAGCGATTTCTGCTCGCGCAGGGCCTGCTCGACGTAGCCGGCCGCCGCGTGGCCACGCAGGCCATCCGCCGCACGGCGCTGCTCACCGTGGAGGGCGAGCGCGACGACATCTGCGCCATCGGCCAGACCATGGCGGCGCAGGACCTGTGTACGAACGTGCGCCCCTACATGCGCATGCATCACATCCAGACCGGTGTGGGGCACTACGGCGTGTTCAACGGCAGGCACTGGGAGGCGCAGGTATATCCGCTGGTGCGCGAAACGATCTACATGGCCGAATAGCGAGAATTACGGATGGCCGGTCGCGCGCGGTTCAGACCGGCACGTCGCGCCAGGATTCGGTACCGGACGACGCCCAGGGTGTGACAGCGGGCACGGGGCACGGCGCGGGCGCATCGATGGTCTTGAAATCGGCGGGGCCGACGATCTCCAGGTATTCCATGTCCGGCGAATAGTCGAACAGGTAGTGCGTAATGCCGGGCCGCTGGTGCACGCAGTCGCCGGCGGCGACCAGCGTCTCCTTGTCCTCGTACATGAAGCGCGCCCAGCCCTTGAGCATGAGCACGATGTGGAAATCCGCCACGTGCCGGTGCCAGCCGGTGCCCTGCTGCGGCGGCAGGTTGGCCTTCACCAGTTGCACGAGCACCTTGCCGTGCGTGGCATCGGCAATGCCGAGATCGCGGTAGAGGAAGAAATCTCTCAAACCCTGGTCGACAAAAGCCGTGTCGCGCGGCCGTACATGAGAAAAGTCTGTGGGGGATTGGGCCGGCGACAGCAGTGCGGTCGTCTGGCTCGGGGGGAGCTGTGACATGGTGACCTCCTGATCAGCGAAGCATGGCGGCAAGGCCCTCTTGCGCTGCAACATTCGCGCCGGGCGAGAATGGGGCGAATGTGGCGGGCAGGGACCCTCGCGCACGGGTGCGGCGGTGGCCTGCACCGGCGCTGATCGGCGGCGCGCGCCGAAACGATGCGGCCCGCCCCAAAGGGGTACCTGCGAGGCGTACCGGCGAGGCGTACCAGGGGCAAGTTGCGATACCCTCGTGGTTTTCCGAATTTCTGCGGGGGACATACGCATGGCGCGGGTCGGCATGGAACGCTTTCAAGGGCAGGATCTGGTGCGCATCGGCACGGGTGACAACTACCTGCTGCTGGCGCCGGCGCATGGCGGCCGACTGGTGCGATGGGTCCATCGCGGCCAGGACATCCTTTACTGGCCGGACGATGCCGACTGGTCCCGCGTGGCCAAGGTGCGCGGCGGCAACCCGCTGCTGTTCCCGTTTATCGGCCGGCATTTCGTCGACGGCGAACCGGGGAAATGGCGCGATGCCGACGGCCTGGTACGCGAGCTTCCCCAGCACGGCTTTGCCCGCGACATGGCGTTCGCGGTATCGGATTTCTCCGAGTCTGCGGTGAGCATGACGCTGGCTTCGTCCGATGCGACACGGGCGGGCTATCCGTTCGACTTCGTCTTCACGGTTAGCTACCGGCTCGTGCCCGAAGGGCTGGAGGCAGAACTGGAGGTCAGGAACACAGGCTCGGCGCCGCTGCCGTGGTACGCCGGCCATCATTTCTACTTCGCGCTGCCTCACGCGGAGCGGTCGGCAAGCCGACTGTCCCTGCCGCCGGCAGACCGCGTGCGGCAAACCCCGGACGGCGGCCTGACCGGCGCCGAACCGGGCGAGCGCACCTACCGACTGGATGACGCCCGGCTGCAGGACACCTTCCACGTCCTGCGCGGGCCGGGCACGTTGCGGCTGCAGATGCCCGCGCGAGAGATCGACTTCGTCCTCAATGTCCCGGGGCGTGCGCCATGGCACGCGATCACGACGTGGTCCGAGCGAGAAGATTCTGATTTCTACTGCGTGGAGCCGTGGCTGGGGCTGCCCAACGCGATCGGGAATGGAGAAGGACTGCGGTGGCTGGCACCGGGCAAGACGGAAGCGGCGGTCTGCCGGCTGGTGATCTGAGCCGCCGCGCGGCTATCGCAGCAGATGCTCGAAATCGAGCCCGCCGATCAACACCGCCGGATCGGCCTGGGTCCGCGTGTTCAGATCGAGCTGGCGGGCGTCCTGCCAGGCATCGAGCTTGGCCGGCAGCGCTTCCAGATAGGCGGCAAAGCGCGATTCGCCGCCCGCCTCGAACAGGCGCTCCACCTCGTAGCCATCCCAGGACAGCGTGATATCGAGCGGATGCGCATAGCGCCCGCCTCCGGTGCGGGCTGCGGCGGAGACCCGCAGGCAGGCGGGCAAATGCGGGCGGTCGGCGGGCCGCACCTCGGTCTGAAGCGTGCCGTGAGACAGCGCGTGAATGCGCGCGATAATGCGCGGCAGGAATTCGGCATTGAAACGCTGGGCGGGGGCGAGGTGCACGGCGGATGTGGAGGCTTGTGGTGACGGCTATTTTGCGCCCGCTTCGCGCTCCGTGCGCAGCCGCCTCGGAATAGTGCGAGTTCTGTTGCAGTGATCTCGCCATCACCCTGGCAGCTTGCGCTCGTCCGCCCTTCCCGCGTAGAATCGCGCTTCTTGCGGGCGTCGTATAATGGCCATTACCTTAGCTTCCCAAGCTAAAGACGTGGGTTCGATTCCCATCGCCCGCTCCACCTCTGATTGAACAAGCCGCCTCTGGCACCGGTCGATCCCCCGATCGGCACTCCGCCCGGCGGCTTTTTGTTGCCATGCTCCCCCAAGACGCCAGTACCGAACCGAAGCCGGCAGACGACGCCGAGGCCGCGTCAGACGCCCCTCGCCAGCCCGGCGAAGACGTTGCGCATCCGCGCCGCATCCGCTCGTTCGTGCGGCGCGCCGGGCGCACCTCGACCGGGCAGCAGCGCGCCATCGACGACCTTGGCCCGCGCTTCATCGTGCCCTATGCGCCCACCCCGCTCGACTGGACGGCCACCTTCGGCCGCCCGGGCCCGGCCATCCTGGAGATCGGCTTTGGCATGGGCGAGACCACGGCGCATATCGCCCAACTACGTCCGCAGGACAACTTCCTGGGCTGCGAGGTGCACGAGCCCGGCGTTGGCGCCCTGCTGAAGCTGGCCGGTGAGCGTGGCATTGAGAATGTTCGCATCATGCAGCACGATGCCGTCGAGGTCATCGCGCACATGCTGACTGAGAATTGTCTCGATGGCGTGCATATCTTCTTCCCCGATCCGTGGCACAAGAAGAAACACAACAAGCGGCGGCTGGTGCAGCCACCGCTGGTCAAGCTGCTGGCGAGCCGCCTGAAGCCCGGTGGTTATCTCCACTGCGCTACGGACTGGGAGGAATATGCCTACCAGATGGTGGAAGTGCTGTCGGGCGAACCGGCGCTGGAAAATACCTCGCAGGCGGAGGGCGGTTTTGCCGAGCGGCCGGATTACCGTCCCGTGACAAAATTCGAGAAACGCGGCGTCCGGCTCGGACACGGCGTCTGGGACGTGGTGTTCCGCAAGCGTTGATCGCCGAGGTACCGGCAGAAACAGGAAAGGCGTGGCCGATAACAGCCACGCTTTTTTTATCGCCTCACTCGGCGCGCTACCCTCAAGCGTGCCAGGACACCATCCCGGTCCACGCCGTGGCCAGCACGATAATCCCGAAGGCAATCCGGTACCACGCAAACGGCTTGAAATCGTGCGTGGCGACGAAGCGCAATAGCCAGCGCACGCACAGGAACGCCGACAGGAACGCGAAGACAAAGCCGATGCCGAAAATACCGAGGTCGTCGGCGGAGAGCAGCGCGCGCGCCTTGTACAGCTCGTAGACGGTCGCGCCGAAAATCACCGGAATGGCCAGGAAGAACGAGAATTCGGTCGCCACCTGACGCGACAGGCCAAACAGCATGCCGCCGATAATCGTGGCGCCGGAGCGGGACGTGCCGGGCACCAGCGCGCAGCATTGCGCCAGGCCAACCTTCAGCGCGTCGCGCCAGTTCAGGTCATCCACCGATTCGATGCGCGGCGCCCCGGCCTTGGCCGCCTCCAGCAGCGCATTGCCCTGCGGATGCGAAACCGTGCCCCGGCGCGCATCGCGCCATTCGGCGAGCAGAATCACCACGCCGCCGACGATAAACGCCATGGCCACGCTCATCGGATTGAACAGATGGGCCTTGATCCACTTGCCGAAGACAAAGGCCAGCACAATGGCCGGCACGCTGGCCACAATAACGTTAATGGCGAAGCGCTGGGCTTTCGGATCGGACCCGAGACCACTGACGACCGCACCAATCCTGCGCCGGAATTCCCAGCACACCGCCAGAATCGCACCGAACTGAATCACGATTTCGAAGATCTTGCCCTTCTCGTCGTTGAAATCGAGTAACTGGCCGGCAAGGATCAGGTGGCCGGTACTGGAGATGGGCA
Source organism: Cupriavidus campinensis (assembly GCF_905397395.1). GTDB lineage: Bacteria > Pseudomonadota > Gammaproteobacteria > Burkholderiales > Burkholderiaceae > Cupriavidus > Cupriavidus campinensis. The sequence goes on along the minus strand of NZ_CAJPVH010000015.1, from coordinate 59,062 downwards.
GAAACTCGGTCAGTCCTTCGACGATGCCGAGGATCACGGCTTTCAGGGCAAGTGCGATATCCATGCGGATTCAGGAGAGGGTCAGGCGCGGTCCGGTCCGCGCGGTAACACGCGAACCCTCGGCATTATTATTGGAAAACCGTGTTTACGGACGATTGATCTTGACGTTGATGCCGTCCGGCAGGACCGTGATTGTACCGGGCTCCGCCGGCGCGCCAGCCAGCCGCAACTGCTCCGGCTTGAAGGTATACAGCGGATAGCCCTGCAACAGCTGCTCGGACAGGATACCGCCCAGCGCATTGAGTTGACGCGAGAACTGTGCCGGCATGCCCTGCACGTCGAACTGGCGCACCTCGGGGTCTTGCAGCACCAGCGAGTGCGAGGGCGGGTCGTAGCGCAGCGCGCTGTCCAGCGCGAAACGGCCAGTCAGCGGCTGGCGGAAGAAGAGCCGGTTGTCGATGGTGGCGTCGAACTGCACGGTCACGCGGTTGCGCGCGGGGTCGAGCGCCAACTGCGGGTTGGCGAGCTGGATATCGAACAACTCCATATAGCGCTTGTTGAACGGGAACTTGCGCTCGAGCGCCGACTGGAGCTGGCTTTGCGAGAACGTGTATTCGTTCATGAACCCACCGCAAGCCGCCAGCCATGCGGTGGCGGCAGCGGCCGTGGCGATGCCTGCGGCCGCCAGCCAGCGCCGGCGTGTCATCGCGATCATCGTAGAACCTCCAAAAGACGGGCTGCGGCCTGATGCCGATCAGGCCGCAACGGTGGATGGCGCGGTCAGCACCTCAAGCCGGGTCAGCCAGTGCAGCGCCGCGTCGCGGGAGTTGCCACACATCTCAGCCGAAGGACGCAGCCCGCCGCAGAACGCGGGCCGCCCGGGCTGGCCGAACACCGCGCAGCGCATGTCGGGTAGCAACTGGGCGCAGGGCTGCCCCGCCGGCTTGCCGTGCGGCATGCCCGGCAAAGGCGAGGTAATGGACGGCGCGATGCAGCAGGCGCCGCAACCATCGCGGCAGGAAAGTTCAGACTGGCAGGCCATGCTCAAGGTTCTGGCGCAAATGTCGTCATGCAAGACATCGGAAAAGGCACGCGAAAGGCGTCATTCTGCCTGAGAGGCCCCGTCGAACCTGCAACAAAGCGCAACCTGCGCCGGATGCGTCACAATGCGGAATGGCGCTGGCTTGACCGCTCAAGACCGCTCCTCTACATTACTGACCCACAAGTTATTTAATTTCGATGCGGTGCCACGCGGACGCGCGCCGGCCGCCTCGCGTTCCCTGCCCTGTGACCGAACTCTCGCCCAAGAAAGATCCCGACGCGCGCCGGTGGCACCGGCGCAAGGCCGCCCGCCCGCAGGAACTGGTGGCGGCCGCGCTGGAATTGTTCGTGGAGCGCGGCTACGCCGCGACCCGGCTCGAGGACGTTGCCGCCGCAGCAGGTGTCTCGAAAGGCACTGTTTACCTGTATTTCGCGAACAAGGAAGAGCTGTTCAAGACCGTCGTGCGCGAGAACATGGTGCCGGCGCTGGCCCGGGGGGGCGATCTGGTCGAGACCTACGAGGGGTCCACGCCCGAACTGCTGCGCGAGTTGCTGCTGGGCTGGTGGGGCCTGATCGGCGCCACGCGCGCCGCCGGGCTGACCAAGCTGATCATGGCTGAATCGGGCAATTTCCCGGACATCGCCCAGTTCTACCAGGACGAGGTGATGGGCCCCGGGGACGAGCTGTTCGCCCGTGTGCTGGCCCGTGGCGTGGCGCGCGGCGAGTTCCGCGAGACGCCGGCAAACCCCACCACCACGCTGATCTGCGCCCCGCTGGTCTTCCTGATGCTGTGGCAGCGCGCGTTCAGCCAGGTGGCGGTGCACGAGATCGATCCGGTGGCGTTCGTGGACCAGTTGATCCAGATGCTGCTGTTCGGCCTGACCACGGGCCCGGCCCGGGACACGCCGCTGCCGGCGAAGTCCGGCCCCTGGGTCTGGGAGCAGATCCGGGACGAAATGCTGGCCGCCCAGGCGGCCGAGCCGGCGGGCGGCGAGGACGGCTGAGCGCCGGCGCTGTGCCAACGCGCAACAACTGGCCCCGTGCAAGTCGTTGCCAATAATCTGTAAACATCCTGCGGCAGTCCGCAGGGGTAAAATGGCGGGCTCTCCGCAAGCACTGGAATTGGAAGGAAAAGGCAAGATGGATCTCGAAAAAGCCCGCTTCAACATGATCGAACAGCAAATTCGTCCGTGGGACGTGCTGGACCAGGAAATCCTGGACCTGCTGGCCGTGGTCAAGCGCGAGCAGTTCGTGCCGCAGGCATACGCCGCGCTGGCTTTCGTCGACATGGAGATCCCACTGCCGGCCGGTCAGAACATGCTGGCCCCGCGCGTGGAAGCCCGCCTGCTGCAGGACCTGAACGTGCGCAAGCATGAGAATGTTCTGGAAATCGGCGCCGGCTCCGGCTACATGGCCGCCCTGCTGGCCAACCGCGCCCGCCATGTGCTGACCGTGGAAATCGTGCCCGAACTGGCCGAACTGGCCCGCCAGAACCTGGCCGCCGCCGGCGTGAGCAACGCCGAAGTGGCCGAAGGCAATGGCGCCGAGGGCTGGGCTGTCGCCGCACCGTACGATGTGATCTGCGTGTCGGGCTCGGTGCCGGAGATTCCGCAGTCGCTGCTGTCGCAGGTCAAGGTGGGCGGCCGCATCGCGGTCATCGTCGGCACCGCGCCGGTGATGGAAGCGCGCATCATCACCCGCACCTCGGAAGCCGGCTACCAGTCGGTGAACCTGTTCGAGACGCTGGTCAAGCCGCTGCAAGGCGCCGCCCAGCCGTCGCGCTTCCAGTTCTGAGCCGCCGGGAGCCACCATGCAGGTCATTACCGCCCCCGAACTCGCGCAATGGCTGGCTGACGCCGGCCGCGCCAAGCCGGTGCTGCTCGATGTGCGCGAGGATCTCGAGATCCGCACCGCCGCGATGCCCGGCATCACCCACATCCCGATGGGCCAGATTCCGGCCCGCCTCGGCGAACTCGACGACGAAGCGCAAATCGTCTGCATCTGCCACCACGGTGCGCGCAGCATGCAGGTAGCCAGCTTCCTCGAGCGCCAGGGCTACGCCAACGTCTACAACCTGACCGGCGGCATCCACGCGTGGTCCACGCAGGTGGACCCGTCCGTTCCGCAGTATTGAGGGAGGCGGTCCGGGCGTTTGTCCGGACCCCGCTGTCACGCCGCCCCTCGCAAATCGCTCGCCTCTGCAGTAGCACCCGTAGACCAACAAGAACGATGGCCGCGCGCCCGCTGGCCGAGCTGGAGATGTCATGAGTTTCGCGCTTCTCGCCGTGCCCGGTGCAGCCAGGAAACCCCTGGCGCTGGCCGTGTCCCTGCTGGCCCTGCTGCATGTTCCGGCCGCTGCGGGGGCGGACCTGCTCCAGGTCTACCGCGATGCGCAAGCCAATGACGCCCAGTTCGCGAGCGCCCGCTCACAACTGCTGGCCACGCGCGAGCGCCTGCCCCAGGCACGCGCCGGCCTGCTACCGCAGGTGCTCGGCACGGCGGGCGTGCAGCGCACCATGGCCGACTACAGCTCGCCCGTGGACGTCACGCGCTACTTCAATGCCAACACCTGGGCGCTGCAACTGACGCAGCCGCTGTTCCGCTGGGATCGCTGGGAGACGTACAAGCAGGGCGAACTGGCCACGCTGGCCGGTGAAGTCACGTTCCAGCAGGCGCAGCTCGACCTGATCACGCGGGCCTCCCAGGCGTATTTCGACGTGCTGGCCGCGCAGGACAACCTGTACCTGGCCGGCGCCCAGAAGAAGGCCATCGGCGAGCAACTCGAGCAGGCCAAACGCAATTTCGAGGTGGGCACGGCCACTATTACCGATGCCAACGACGCCCAGGCCCGGTACGACCTGGCCACGGCCACCGAGATTTCGGCCCGGAGCGCGCTCGAAGTGGCACGCGCGTCGTTGCAGCAGATCACCGGCAAGCCGGTCGACGAACTGATGGGGCTGCGCCCCGAGGCGGCCATTCCGGGCCCGATGCCGGCCGACGTGAACGCCTGGGCCGCGCAGGCGGAGCAGACCAACCTTCAGGTAGGCGTGGCCGGCTACAACCTCGAGACCGCCCAGCGGGAATCGAACAAAGCCCGGGCCGGCCACCTGCCGTCCGTCGACCTCGTTGCGTCGTACGGCTATACCAACGCGCAAGGCACGGCCACCCAGCTCAGCAATGTCGGCAGCCGCTACAACTCGGGCGTGGTCGGCGTGCAGCTGAGCATTCCGATCTACGCCGGCGGACAGATCCAGTCGCGCGTGCGCGAGACGCTGGCGCTGGCCGACAAGGCCGCCAGCGACCTCGAATTCGCCCGCCGCACGGCCGCACAGACCGCGCGGCAGACATACTCGGGGGTGTCCAACGGGCTGGCGCAGGTCAAGGCGCTCGAGGCCGCCGAACGCTCGGCGCAGAGCGCGGTGGAATCGAACCAGCTGGGCTACGAGGTGGGTGTGCGCATCAATATCGATGTGCTGAATGCCGAGGCGCAGCTGTTCTCGACCCGCCGCGACCTGGCCAAGGCCCGCTACGACACAATCATGAACGGGCTGCGCCTGAAGGCATCGACGGCGGTGCTGAGCGAGGAAGACGTCGTGCAGATCAATACGCTGCTGACGTCGGTGCCGGGGGCGATGTACAAGCTGCCGGAGAAGGCGCGGGTGGGGTCGGCGTCCGCCCCGGCCCGCAAGCGCGCCGAGCAGGGCCGGCGCGAAAGCCCGGTTCCGGGGGCTACGCCGCGGTCCTGACCGCGTGCGACTCGCCCGGTGCAGCGGCGGCCTTGGGCTGGCCGGTAGGTGTGGCCGCATTGGAGAGCCGGGTGACCCAGGCCTCACGCCCCGCCAGCCCCAGCAGCATGCCAATGGCGCCGGCGTAGAACACCACGTTGGCCTGATGGGCGGTCGTCACCTGCGTCAGGCCTGAGATCAGCGACGCCATCACGACCGCCAATCCCGCGCCACCCAGACTCACCCCCGCATAGTTGTTGTCGGCATGGCAGGTGCGCAGTGCGCGCCAGAACAGGCCGGCGGGGACCAGGAACAGGGTCAGCGTGGCCAGCAGGCCGGGGATACCGGTAGTGGCCGCCGCCTCGACCAGATCATTGTGGGCGTGCTCCAGTCGGCACGCGTCCGACTCCCGCCGCTGCTCGCAATACGGGTCCGCGCGCAGAATCCGCGCAAACTGCCCCACGCCGGCGCCCGCCCACGGGTGCTCGACAAAGTACTGCATCCCAACCTTCCACATCATCAGCCGCGCGCCGACCGACGACTCCACATTGCCATGCTGGAACTGCTGCACCTCCTTGACCGCCAGATCCACCCGTTTTGCCACCGGGCTGCCCGGAATCTGGTACAGGCCGATGAGCAGCGCGGCAACGCCGCCCAGCGCGAACATGAACATCCGCGCGCTGAAGCGACGATAGCGGACCAGCAGCAGCGGGAAGAGCGTAACCAGCATGCCGATCATCGCGCCCCGGGTGCCGTTCATGACCAGGATGGGGAGCGCGCAGAGCACGTTGAACCATGCCTCGGCATGGTCACGGCGGGAGTCCCCGGGCCGCGCGAACCCCACCAGGGCCAGCGCCGCCACCATGTTGGCGAAGGCGATGGCCTGGGTCCAGGCCGAGGGCCGGTCCAGATCCAGCTGGATTTTCTGGTAAGCGACGATCAGCAGGGCAAGGAACAGGCCGATGGTGATGCCCCGCCACAGCAGGGCCGGATTCGGCGCGGCGCGGAAGATCACCCAGCAGGCAAGGACGGAAAGCAGGGTGCGGGAGGGATTGTCGATCACATCCCACGGCGTGTTGTGGAGAAACTTCGACACCACATAGACGCCGATGAAGGCGAGCACTGACATCGCCAACGGCCGCAAAATTGTGACGTGTTGCCGCCACGCGCGCCCCATCTCATCCCATCCCAGCAAGGCCAGCACGCCAACCCCGGCCAGAAATACCCCGGCTCCGCGCGGTACACACAGGATCAACACCGGAAACACGAATACCAGGAGGTCCGCCAGGGAGGACACCCAATGTTTGGGGAAAGACATATCAGCTTGTTTGAGACGGCAATACGGCCGGCGTCCGTGCGCTAGAGATAGCCCGGCATTCTAAACGATCGACCAGGTCAACCCCCGCGCTTGCGCTCCTCCACGCTCAACAGCTGCCAGCGGATGGCCGAGGCATCGGCGGGCGGATTCGGCACCTGGTACTCGCGCACACGCAGCTTGTAGCTCACGCCGGATTCGAAGTCCAGGCCCTCGATTGGCCCGTACCAGAGTTGCCACGGGGCATCGGGCGATTCGCGCCAGCGGTAGCACTGCATGCGGCCCGCGCCCGAGCACTCCACGCGCTGGGAGTCGATATAGACGATCTTCTCGTGCCCCGCTGCGGCGTCCGCCTTGGCGCCGCGCCGGCCCACGCCTTCTCGTTCAACAAATTGCAGCAGATCGCCGTCGGCGGTCTTCCAGATGATCTGGCGCCCCGTGGCGCCGGCGGATGGCTGCGTGCCGACCGTCGTGAATGGCGATTGCATCGCCTTCAACAGCGCGCCCTCCACCTCCATCCGCATGCCCGTGCAGGCCATCCGGGTGCCGGCGATGCGGTCGAAGCGGATGCCGGAGCTGGTCTTGCCATACCCGCCGGTGAAGCGGTTGCAGCCGCTGGTGCCGCTCACCGTGCCTTGCGAGGCGTCGATGCCGTCATTGAATTCGAAGATGACCGGCTGGCCGTTGTCGCCATGCGGAATGTCACGGACGGTGCCATCGGCGTTCTGCCAGCGGATCAATTCCCAGCGGCTCGGACCGCCGGCGCGGGTTTCGTTGAGGCTGGCGTTGGCCGATGCCTGGTCGGGTGCCGGGCCGGTGGCGCAGCCGGCCACCGCCGCCACGGCACCGAGCATCAATGTTGCGAAAACACCACGCATGGAGAAGGGATGTTGCATCGATCGAGCTCCTGATTGCGCATGCCGCGATAAAGCGGTGGATGTCGCACTTTTCCTCACTATGCAACCAGTGTAGACGCCCGCGTGGCGCCTGTATGTCAGCGCAACACTGGCGCGACGGCTGCCAAAGTGCGCTGCGTGGCACCCCGATGCAGCCCGGCGAACGTCAGCGCATGGGCGCGCATGTCGGCCAGACGCGCTTCATCGGCCAGCACGGCCGAGGCGGCGGCCATCAGGGCGTCGGCATCGGCCACGCGCAGGCAGGCGCCGGCGGCGATGGCATCCTCGGTGGCCTGGGCAAAGTTGAAGGTGTGCGGGCCCATCAGCACAGGCGTGCCGACGGCGCAGGCCTCGATCAAATTCTGTCCACCGAGCGGGATCAGGCTGCCGCCGATATAGGCGATATCCGAGGCGGCGTAGTACATCGCCATCTCGCCCATGGAGTCGCCGAGCACGATGTCGGCCGTGATCGGGGCGTCGAGGGCGTCCACATCCAGCTGGCTGCGGCGCTGCACGCTGAAGCCGGCACGCGTGGCCAGCGCAGCTACCTCGTCAAACCGCTGCGGATGGCGCGGCACCAGCAGCAGCGCGGGACGCGCCGCGCCGGGCCAGCGCGCGAAGGCGTCCAGGATCAGGGGCTCCTCCCCTTCTCGCGTGCTCGCGGCGGCCAGCACGTGGCGGGCGCCGAACGCGCGGCGCAGGGTATGGCCGCGCGCGATGCCGGCTTCCGGCGGCTGCATGTCGAACTTGAGGTTGCCGGTCACCTGCACGGCCTTCACGCCGAGCGCGCGATAGCGCTCGGCATCGCCAGCCGTCTGGGCCAGCACCGCCGTGAAATCGTTATACAACGAGGCCGCCGCGCCGCCGAAGCGCGCTGTCCGCCGATAACTGCGCGGCGACAGCCGGGCATTGACCAGGAACAGCGGCACGCCCACCCGGCGCGTGACGTGGACCAGGTTGGGCCAGACCTCGGTCTCCATGATCAGCCCCGCCTCGGGCCGGAAGTAGGCCAGGAAGCGGCGCACCAACGCCGGCACGTCGTACGGCAGGTAGCACTGCTGCACGCGCGGGTTGTCGCCATAGAGCTGCTGACCGGTCTGGCGGCCGGTCGGCGTCATGTGGGTCAACAAAATACGATGACGGGGATACGCAGCCAGCAGCGCGTCGAGCAGCGGCTGCGCGGCGCGCGTCTCGCCGACGGACACCGCATGAACCCAGAGCCACGGCCCGCTGGCCGACAACCCGCCATATCGGCCAAGCCGCTCCCCGATGTGGCGGCGATAGCCGGGTTCCTTGCGCGACCGCCAGACCAGGCGCAGCAGCGCCAGTGGGAGGATCACCCCCCACAACAACGTGTAAACCAGACGAAGCATCAGGCAGGCACTCCGCGTACCCGCACGGCGGCGGCGTAGACCTCATCGACGGACGGCACGATGCCGTCGTCGCCCACATTGGCGATGCGGTCGGACCAGTAGCCTTCGGTCTTCCAGCGCCAGGTGGCAGTGTAGATCTCGACGGTGGGCCGGCACAGCGCTGCGGCGATGTGCACGAGGCCGGTATCCACGCCGATGACCACCTCGGCCCGGTTGATCAGGCCAAAGCCCTGCATGACCGAGAAGCGCGGCAGCACCTGCGCGCCGGGCATGCCGGTGGCCAGCGCCTCGGCATCGCGGCGTTCCGACTCGCTGCCCCAGGGCAGCAGCACGGTCAGCCCCTCGGCGTGCAGCTTCTGGCCCAGCGCGTGCCAGCTCGCCACTGGCCAGCGCTTCTTCGCGCCGGCCGTGGCGTGGAAACAGACCGCGTACCGGGCCGGCAGCCCGGCCCAGAGCGGATCATCGGCATGCAGCGACGTTGCCGCCGGGCCGAAGAAGCGCGGCAGCTCCGGCGGCGTGCCGCCCGTCAGCGCGGCCCCAAGCAGGCGCGAGCGCCGCACCGAATGGGTCTGACGCGGCACCTTGACCGGCGCGGTATAGAACAGGCGCGACGCCGGCTCGTAGCCGGAGCCCTGCGTGGCATTGCCAAGCCCGATCACGGGCGCGCCAGCCGTGCGCGCGGCGGTGCGCGCCACGATGGCGGTCTTCAGCAGGCCCTGGGTCTCGAGCACCGCGTCATAGGGCCGCGCGCGGATCGCATCGCGCAGCGCGCCGACTTCGGCCCAGGTATCGCCCTGCCAGAACCGCTTGCGCCAGCGGCGCAGCGCGAACGGAATCACGCGGTGGACGTCCGGCAGCAGCCGCACCAGGTCGACATAGCCCTCTTCCACCACCCAGTCGATCTCGGCATCGGGCCAACGCGCGCGCAAGTCGTGGATGAGGGGCATGTTGTGCACCACATCGCCCAGCGACGACACCTTGACGACCAGGATGCGCGGCCGGGCCGGCAACGCGAACGGCGAGCTCACGACCATCGGCGCCGCAAGCGGCGCGGTTGGGTTCGACGTTGCGGCGCCGGCCGGCTGCCCCACCTCAGAACGGGAGCTTTGCATCCGGCTTCTCGGCCAGGATCACGCGCTTGAACTCGGCCTGGATGCGCGCCAGCGCGGCATCGTTATCGGCTTCGAAACGCATGACGACCACCGGCGTGGTGTTGGACGGACGCGCCAGGCCGAAGCCATCGGGGTACTCCACACGCACGCCGTCGATCGTGATGACTTCGCGCGCACCGTCGAACTTCGCGTTGGCGCGGATCTTGTCGAGCAGCGTGAACGCCTCCCCTTCGGCACACTTCAGTTGCAATTCAGGCGTGCAGTTGGAGTTCGGCAGCGCGTTCAGCACGGCGCTCGGGTCGGCGTGGCGCGACAGGATCTCCAGCAGGCGCGCGCCCGTGTAGAGGCCATCGTCAAAGCCGTACCAGCGGTCCTTGAAGAACACGTGGCCGCTCATCTCCCCGGCGATCGGTGCGCCGGTTTCCTTGAGCTTGGCCTTGACCAGCGAATGGCCGGTTTTCCACATCAGCGGCTCGCCGCCGTGGTCGCGGATCCACGGCGCCAGCTTGCCGGTGCACTTGACGTCGTAGATGACCTGCGCGCCCGGGTTGCGCGAGAGGATTTCCTCGGCGAACAGCATCAGCTGGCGGTCCGGGAAGATGACCTCGCCGTCCTTGGTGACCACGCCCAGGCGGTCGCCGTCGCCATCGAAGGCCAGGCCCAGCTCGCAGTCGGTGTCGCGCAGGCACTGCATCAGGTCCTGCAGGTTCTCGACGTGGGCCGGGTCCGGATGGTGGTTCGGGAAATGGCCGTCGACATCGCAAAACAGCTCGACGACCTCGCAGCCAAGCCCCCGGAACAGGTCGCCGACGAAGGCGCCAGCCACGCCGTTACCGGCGTCCAGGGCGATTTTCATCGGACGGGCCAACTTGACGTCGCCGACGATACGGTCGAGGTACTGTTGTCGGATATCGACTAGCTTGTATCCGCCACTGCCCTGCGTGAACTTGCCGGCCTCGATGCGCTGGTGCAGCGCCTGGATCTGGTCGCCGTAGATGGCCTTGCCACCGAGCACCATCTTGAAACCGTTGTAGTCAGGCGGATTGTGGCTGCCGGTGACCATGATGCCAGACCCGGCACGGCGGCCGTCCAGCTCGATATTGGTGCCGAAGTAGACCATCGGGGTGGCGACCATGCCGAGGTCGATCACATCGACACCGGCCGCGCGCAGCCCTTCCACGAGTCCGCCGAGCAGATCCGGGCCCGACAGGCGCCCGTCACGGCCCACGACGACGGTTTTCTCGCCAAGTTCGACCGCGGCAGAGCCAAAGGCCAGGCCGATCTGGCGGGCGACCTCGGGGGTCAGCGTCTTGCCGACGATGCCGCGGATGTCATACGCCTTGAAGATTGAGGGGTCAAGTTTCATGTGGCTTCCCGTGTACGAGTTCATGGTGCGATACCGCCCGGAGAGTGGCTTGGGCGGGGCGCGGGCAGGGCGCCAAAAAGGTGTATTTTGCCGGATTGTGCAAACCGCGCCAGTTTATAATCACCGGGCACCCTGCAAACCGTCTGCAAACCGGCATTTCTCGCGCGATTCCGTGCCGCCTATCCAACTTTCTTCCGCGTTCGTGCAGAACTTGCCTTCCTCCCGGCCTCGCGTCGCCTTTGTCATCACGAATTCCGAGATCGGCGGCGCCCAATCGCACGTCGCCGACCTCGTGCGCGCACTGCGAGGCCGCATCGACGCCACGGTGCTGGCGGGCGGCGACGGACCGCTCTTCGCCACTGCGCAGACCGCCGGGGCAGCGACAGTGCGGCTGGCCCTGCTCGACAACGCCATGTCGCCGCTGCGTGCACTGAAGACCCTGCGCGAACTGATGGCGGCGCTGCGCCACGCCGCGCCCGACCTGATTCACGTGCACAGCGCCAAGGCCGGCGCGCTCGGCAGACTGGCCGGATGGCTGCTGGGCATCCCGGTCGTCTACACGGTACACGGTTTCGGCTTCAAGCCAGCCGCGCCCCTGGCGCGACGGCTGGCCTCGCGCGTTGCCGAATGGTGCCTGGCGCCGCTGACGGCGCGCCTGATCTGCGTGGCGGAGGCGGAACGGCAACTGGCCCGCAGCCTGCCAATCCCCGCGTCACGCATCAGCGTGATCCACAACGGGATTCCCGACGACACCGCGCGGGCACAGCCGGCGGCGCCGCTCACGCGGATCGTCATGGTGGCGCGCCTGGCCGCGCCAAAGCGACCGGACACGGTCATCCGGGCCTTCGGGCAGGCGAACCTGAGCGATTGCGAACTCGTAATCGCCGGCGAAGGGCCGATGCGCGGGGCCATGCAGGCGTTGGCCAACGCCGTCGCACCCGGCCGGGTACGCCTCCCGGGCAACGTGGCAGACATACCCGCCTTGCTCGCATCAGCGCAGGTATTCGTACTGGCCTCCGATCACGAAGGCTTGCCGCTCTCTGTACTGGAAGCGATGCGGGCCGGCCTACCGGTGGTGGCGTCCGACCTGCCCGGCATCCGTGAGCAGTTTGGAGACATGCCAGACGCGTTGCTGATGGCTGAGGGCGATGACGCCACGCTGGCCCGGCATCTGTCGATGCTGGCAGGCGACAGCGCGCGCCGGGCCGCCCTCGGCCAGCTGTCTCGCGCCCGATGGGAGCAGGCGTTCGGGATCGGCCCCATGGCGGATGCCACGTGGGCGGTCTATCGACAGGCACTGGGACGGCGGGTGAGCGAGCCCATGCCCACGGAGCGTGCCTGACATGAGCACCAACAAGGAAACCGCCCGTCTCGCCGGCGCGTCACGCGCCACAACAGCCAGCCGCGCCTCCGAGACCATCCGCCGGGCCAGCCGCATGCTGTCATGGGCCGCGTTCGGGCTCGCGCTGTTCGGGCTCAACACGATCGCGGCGGAGACCCTGCACCACGCGGGCATCGTCACCTACGTCTTCACGCGTACGCTGCTCTGGGGCATCGTGCCCTACCTGTGCACGTTCCTGCTGCTGCACCGCTCGCTGCACCTGCCGCCGATCGAGGGCAACAGTCTGGTCGGCATCTCGGCCACGCTGCCGTTTGCGCTGCTGCTGTTCGTCTTTGCCGGCTGGCATATCGAGTATTCGCGCGGCGCGCTGCTGCTCGGCTACCTCACCACGCTGGTCTGGAGCGGCATCGGCTACCGGCGCTTCGTGCAGAACTATGTGCCGGTGATCGGCTACACGGACCCCCGCGCGCTGGAGCAACTCGAGGCGATCCTCGCCATGCCGGGCGCCGCCCCGCCGGCACCGATCCGCTTCGATTTCATCCGTTCGATCGAGGATGCCGTGTTTTGCGACGGCCTGATGCTTGACCGCTCGGGCACCGCCGACCCCGAGCGCACGCGCACGCTGGCGCGACTGAAGATGAGCCACGTTCGCCTGTATTCGGTGGAGCGGATTGGCGAAATGCTCACCGGCCGCGTGGGGCTCGACCATATCGACGAGAACTTCCTGGACGACTACGCGCGGCACTATCTCTATGGCTTCGTGAAGCGTCTGATCGACATCGCAGCCGCGCTGTGCCTCATGCCGCTCGCCCTGCCGCTGTCGGCGCTGACCGCGCTGGCCATCCGCCTCGAACAGCCGGGGCCCGTGCTGTTCCGGCAGGCCCGCGCCGGGCGCTTCGGCGAAGCGTTCACGATGCTCAAGTTTCGCAGCATGAGCGTCCAGCCCGACGCCACCGCGCGCTTCGCGGCGCGCCAGGATGCCCGCGTCACACGCGTGGGCCGCGTGATCCGCAAGTACCGGCTGGACGAGCTGCCGCAACTGTGGAACGTGCTGACGGGCGATATGAGCCTGATCGGCCCGCGCCCCGAGCAGGTGCCGATGGTCGACACCTTCGCCGAGACGATTGCCTACTATCCGTACCGGCACCTTGTGCGCCCGGGGCTGTCCGGCTGGGCGCAAGTGCAGCAGGGCTATGTCGGCACGCACGAGGAAACCGTCACCAAGCTGAGCTACGACCTGTACTACGTCAAGCATTGCTCGTTCGCGCTCGATTTGTTGATCGTAGTCAAGACGCTGCGCACGCTGCTGACCGGCTACGGGGCTCGGTGATGGCGCCAGCCACCATGCGGATTTTGCTGATCACTACGGGCCTCAAGGTAGGCGGCGCCGAGCATCAGGTCGTCGCGCTGGCGCGCGCCTTTCTGGCGCTCGGGCACGCGGTGGCGATCCTGAGTCTGTCGCCGGGCCGGGAGATCGACACGCCTGCCGGCGCCGAGGTCTTCGAGCTGAACATGCGGAAGACACCCGGCGGCATGGTCGCCGCGCTGGGGCAGGCGCGCGCGCTGGTCAAAGCATGGCGGCCCGATGTCATGCATGCCCACATGGTCCACGCCAACCTGTTCGCCCGGCTGCTAACGCGGCTGGTCGATAGTCCGCCGCTGGTCTGCACCGCGCACAGTTTCCGCGAAGGCGGCACGATGCGGATGCTGGCCTACCGGCTGACCGACCGGTGGACAGCGCTGACCACCCACGTCAGCCAGGACGGCCGCGCCGGCATGATCGCCGCCGGCGGTGTGCCGGACGACCGCATCGTCGTCATGCCCAACGGGATCGACGTCGAACGATTCCGGCCCGATCCGGCGCTGCGCGATGCCACCCGCGCCAGACTGGGTCTCGCGCCGGATACGCGGATGATCCTCAATGTCGGCCGGCTGGCGCCGGAGAAGGCCCAGGATCTGCTGATCCGTGCGTTTGGCCAACTCTCACCCGCCGCGCCAGCGCGCCTGATGATCGCGGGCGGCGGCGCGCTCACCGAGGCGCTGGCCCGGCAGATCGCAACGCAGAGGCTCACATCGTCAGTCACCCTCCTCGGCCCGCGTGACGACATCCCTGCCCTGCTCAACGCGGCCGACTTGTTCGTCCTGTCATCGAATATCGAAGGACTGCCCATGGTGCTGGTGGAGGCGCTGGCTTGCGGATGCCCGGTGGTGTCGACTGACGCACCCGGCGTGGCCGAAGTCCTGCGCGACCAGGGCGTGATCGTGCCGCGCGGCGACGCGGCGGCGCTTGCCGGCGCGATGGCCGAAGCCCTGCGCGCGGGTCGCGGCACCCCGGCGCAGGCGGCGGCGCGGCGGGAGCGCGTACTGTCCGCGTTTTCGATCGACAGCATCGCCCGACGCTGGCTGGCTCACTACACCAGCCTGACGCACGGCGCGCGCGTCATTCCGGCGGAGACCGCGTGATGCATCGGCGCATCGCGGGCAATGTGCTGTGGATGCTGGCCGAGCGCGGCCTGCAGGTAGGCATCGGGATCGGCGTGGTGGCCATGCTGGCGCGCGCGCTCGGGCCAGCCGGGTTCGCGCATTTCCAGTACGCCCAGTCAGTGGTGCTGATTGCCGCTTCGCTGGCGCTGGTGTGCGGTGCGGAGGTGGTGGTGCCACGGCTCGTGGCGGCGGCGCCCGAGGCCCAGGCCCGCATCATCGACCATGCGTTTGTGCTGCGTCTTGCGGGCGGTGTGGCGGGGTACTTGCTGATGTGCGCGTATCTGGCGCTGACATCCCCCACGCAGGAAGTCTGGCAGGCGGCGCTGTGGCTCGGCGTGGCCATCCTGCTGCGCGAGCCCTTCGGCGTGGTCAATGCCTGGATGCAGGCCCATACCAACAATCGGCCCGGCGCCTTGGCGAGCCTCGCCGCGCTGTCCGTCAAGGCCACGCTGGTCGGCGGGCTGTTCGCCGCGGGCGTGACCACGGTGTCGGGCTACGCCACGGCGTTCGCGCTCGAGGCCGTGCTTCTGGCCGCACTGCTCGCGGCCTATTACCTGACCCGGGCGCCCCGACAGCCCTTGACCTGGCAGGCGAGCCAGGCGCGCGAGTTGTTTTCGGCGGGCGCCTTGTTCTGGGTCAGCTTCATCCTGATGATGGGCGCGCGCCGGGTCGACCAACTCGTGCTCCAGCCAGCGGTGCCGGCGGCGGACTTCGGCGCCTATGCGGCGTGCATGCAACTGCTCGACAATTTCTCGATGCTCGCGACCATCCTCGTGGCGGGCATCGCCCCCAGCTACGTCTATGCGCGCAGGGCATTTGCCGATGCCCACGCGAACATCGGCCGGATTGCTGCGGCGCTGGGCGCGCTCGGGCTGGTCGGCGGGCTGGCGATTGCCGCCTGCGCGCCGTGGATCGTCCGCCTCCTCTACGGCAGCGCCTTCGAGGCCACCGTGACGCTGCTACGGGTGGCCGCCGTGGCATCTGCGCTCGTCTTCGCGGACGTCGCCCTGACCCTGCTGGCGGTCTACCTGCGCCGCCCGCGCTGGGTGGCGATGAAGTGGGCGCTGGTGCTGGCGACGACGCTCGCCTTCGATCTGGCGGTCATCCCCCGGTTCGGCAACTGGGGCGCGATTGCGGGCTATGTCCTGGGCAACGGTGTCGCGGTGATCGTCGGCATGGCCCTGTGGTGGCGCAACCGCCCCGTTCGCGACATGGCAGCGGCGTGAGCGGCACCGCCCTGCCCTCCGTCTGTTTCCTGACTGGCACGCTGAACGCGTTTGCGGGTGCCGAGCGCATGACGGCGGTCATCGCCAATGCGTTGGCGGCGCGCGGGTATCGGGTGTTCATCCTGAGCCTGTGGGATCGTGCCAGCGTGTTCCCCTTGCACGAAAATGTGCAGCATCACGCACTGTTCGAGCATCGACCGTCGTTCAAGCGGGCATATCTATCTACTGTCCTCGGCATTCGGCGCTTCGTGCGGGCGCACGGCATCGATGTGCTGGTCGAGGTCGACACGATGCTGACCCTGTTCACGATGCCGGCAACATGGGGCCAACGGGTCCGGCGGATTGCGTGGGAACACTGCCACTTCGATGAGGATCTGGGAAAGCCGGCGCGCAAGGTTGCACGCTCGCTGGCGGCACGGACACATACGCACATCGTGGTGCTGACGGAGGGGGATGCGCGTCGCTGGCAAGACGCGCTGCGTCCACGGGCGAAGATCGTCCATCTCCCGAATCCACTCCCCTTTCCGATCCCCGCCACGCCGGCGCCCCGTGACACGAAGACCGTGCTGGCGGTGGGCCGACTGACGCCCGCCAAGGGCTTTGACGTGCTGATCGAAGCCTGGGCGGCGGTCGCACAGACCGCACCCGACTGGAATCTGGTGATCATTGGGGAAGGCGAGGAACGCGGCAGGTTGGAAGCCCTGCGCGCCCGCCTGGGACTTGAGACACGCATTGCCCTGCCCGGCGTGCTGGCCGACGTCACGGGCGCCTACGCGCACGGTGCCGTCTTCTGCCTGAGTTCGCGCTACGAAGGTTTTGGGCTGGTGTTGATCGAGGCCATGGCCTTCGGCCTGCCCATCGTCTCCACCGAATGCGAACGGGGCCCGTGGGAGTTGCTTGGCCCCGACGACGCACTATTGGTGCCGGTGGAAGACGCGCCCGCGCTTGCCCGGGCACTCCGCCGTGTGATCGAGGCGCCCGCCCTGGCGAATGAACTCGCCAGTCGGGGCAGGGAGAACGCCCGGCGCTTCGACATCGCGCAGATCACAGATAGCTGGGTCGCGTTGCTTGGCTGACTCACCCTCTGGACCGAATGGGCTGAGCGAAGTAGAATCGTTCAAGTTCAAACAAACAAGCAGTTCACTGCACTTTTCGGTCGTTTTCTCGTGAAACATGACGGGAGCGGCATATCGCCAAATCCGCTCGCGCCGGGAACAAGCATTGTGTTCATTCCATGACAAGCCGCCAAGCCAAGATACAAGAAGACACGTATTTTCGGATCATGCGCATCTTGCAGGAGAATCCGGACCTGACCCAGCGCGAGTTGGCGAAGGAACTCGGCGTCAGTGTCGGCGGCCTGAATTATTGCCTGAAGGCCCTGATGGAGAAAGGCTGGGTCAAGGTGCAGAACTTCAGCCAGTCCAAGAACAAGTTCGGCTACGTCTACATCCTTACGCCGCGTGGCATTGCCGAAAAGGCGGCCCTGACCAGCCGGTTCCTCAAACGGAAAATGGAGGAATACGAACTCCTGAAAGCCGAGATCGAGGCCCTGCGGGAAGAGGTTGGCAGTGAGGTCGCAAAGGGACAGCAGGCAGAACAGACTGAACAGTCAGAATAGTCGGAGACCAGCAACATGGCCGAAGCAATGCAGCATTCCGTACACGAGGGCGTACCGCACGCCGCCAGGACGCTGATCTGGGAGGTGTTTTTCAGGTCCAGGGGGCGCGGCATCGACCTTCCGGCGCACTCCCCGTGGATCGATGACAGCACGGGCGTGACGACCATCCTGATCGGCGCGGACCAGCCGGGCGATGAGCCGAAGGCGGCCGCCGGACTGGTCATCAAGGAAGCCCCCATGGCTGACGGCAGGAAGGTTGGCCTGGTGGGCCTGGTCTGCGTCGACGAAGCGTTCCGTGGCAAGGGGCTGGGCCACCAGTTGGTTGCCGCCGCGACAGAAGTCGGCCGGAACCAGGCCTTCGATACGCTGGTGCTGTGGACCAACAAGCCCAACGTCTACGCCAAGCATGGCTTCGCCGTGGATAGCGCTGACCGGTATGGTCCGGTGTGGACGCCCGCGCATGAGGGCATGGACCGGCCCTTCTGCCACGATCTGGCCGGGCTGAAGACCGAGGACATTTCCGCCCGGGGCATTCCGGCTTTCGCAAAAAGCGTGCTGGTATTCAGCGGCGACAGCGCCGCGATTACCGTACTGCCTACGGTGCAGGGATACACGCTGGCGGACTGGCGAGGCGACTGGGATGGCGTGTTCCGCCTGATCGAGCAGGTTTTGCCGGCCGCCTGGAGCCTGAACGCACTGGCAGATTCCGCCATCCTGGCCGAACTGCACAGCCGGGCATACAAGTCGGATCTCTCGCCGGGCTCCTACCGGATGGTCCATGAACTCTCGGGCCGGGATCATTCCCGCCTGCCGTATATCCCTTTGCTCAACCGCATCTGAGGAAAACATAAGCATGATTCCGATCGTCAAAGTCGCAATGCCACCGAAATCGGCCCTGATGCCCGCGCTGGAAACCGTGCTGTACAGCGGCATGATCGCGGAAGGGGAATCGGTCTATCAGTTCGAAGCCGAGTTCAACCGACGGTTTGGCCTGAAGCGGTCGCTCGCCATGAGCAGCGGGACCGGCGCGTTGCATTCCGCGCTCACGCTGGCAGGCGTTGGCCCGGGCGACGAGGTGATTTCCACCCCAATGACGGCGGAGCCTACCAATACGACGATCCTGTACACCGGCGCCAAAGTGGTATGGGCCGATGTCGATCCGGCTTCCGGCAATATGTGCCCCGACTCGGTCCGCCAATGCGTGACGGACAAGACCAAGGCCATCGTTTGCGTCCACTATGCGGGTTATCCGGTGCGCCTTGCCGAACTACGGCAAATCGCCAACGAGCGCGGCATCGCCCTGATCGAAGACTGCGCCCATGCACTGGGCGCGACCTATCAGGACCAGCCGATCGGGACGATCGGTGATTACGGCATTTACTCCTTCCAGGCAATCAAGCATATGACGACCGTCGATGGCGGTCTGCTGACATTCCGGGATGAGGCGCAACTGGAAGCGGCAAAGAAGTTCCGCTGGTTCGGCATGCTCAAGGGCGTTCCGCGCACCGAGATCGATATCACCAGCGTTGGCTACAAGTACAACATGAACAACGTCAACGCGACGATCGGTCTGGTGCAGTTGCAGAACATTACCCCCGTGCTCAACCGGCACACCGAGAACGGCAAATACTTCGATGCGCAATTCGAATCGATCAGCGGCGTGGATTTTGCGCGCTGCGACGCTTCGGCCGAGCCGAGCTATTGGCTCTACACCCTGCTGAGCGACGACAGTGCGAATCTGGAAAAGGCTCTCAATGGTGCAGGCATCTCGGCATCGAAACTTCATCGGCCCAATAACCTGCACAGCATCTTCGCCGCATCCCGGCGAGATTTGCCCGGACTCGACACGTTCTACAAGCGCCTGCTTCATATTCCCTGCGGCTGGTGGGTGAGCGACGAAGACCGCGCGCGCATCGTCGACGTCATCCGCAAGGGCTAAGGAGACATCAAATGAAGAAAATCCCATTGTTCGGGGTGGTACACACCCCCGAAATGGAAGCGGTGGCGCTGGAGGTCCTGCGCTCCGGCCGCATCGCCAGCGGCGATTATGTTGGCAAGTTCGAGAAGGGCCTTGGGGAGATCGTCGGCAATCCACATGTCGTGTCCACCCACGACATGACGAACGCAGTATTCCTCGCCTTGTATCTGGCCGGCGTTCGCGCCGGGGACGAAGTCTTGACGACGGCGTTCTCCTGCATGGCGACGAATTCCGCGATCGCGCAACTCGGCGCCACGCCGGTGTGGGTCGACGTAGGCCCCCGCTCCGTGGAAATGGATGTCGATGACGCCGCCCGAAAGATTACCGCGCGGACCAAGGCAGTCATCATGTATCACGTGGCGGGTTATCCGGGACCGGCCAGGAAAATGGCCGATCTGTGCAAGACGCGCAGCATTGCATTTATCGAAGACTGCGACAACGCGCTATGTGCCACACAGGATGGCGCGCATGTGGGCCAGTACAGCGATTTCTCGATCTATTCGTTCTATCCGAATCGCCAGATTAACTGCACCGAAGGCGGCGCGCTAGTCTGCAAATCCGCGGACATGGCCACGAAAGCCCGTCAACTGCGTCGGTTCGGCATTGATGGTGCGGGGTTCCGTACGCCGCAGGGTGAGATCAATCCGCTTGCGGATATTCCCGAGATTGGTTGGGCATACACCATGAACAACCTCTGCGCGGCCCTGGGTGCGACGCAGCTGGCGCAGGTCACGGAAAAGGTCGAGAAGGCCCGTGCCAACGTGCGCCGACTCAGCGCTCGCCTGGCCGACATCGACGGTATTCAGCCCATTCCTGCCGCCGATGGCGCCCTGCCGGCCTACTGGGTCATGCTGTGCCTGGCCGAAAACCGCGACGCGCTGCTCCAGTATCTGAAGGATCAGGACGTCTCCGCGTCCATTCTGCATCATCGCAATGACACCTACAGCGGGTTCCATGCGGCGCGGATGGAACCCGGCAGCGAAACGACCTATTTGCAGGATCACATTATTGCCCTGCCCTGCGGATGGTGGCTCAGTGATGCCGATGTCGATGCCATCGGCAATGCCTGCGAGCGCGCGACAGCGGACGCCGCAACGTCTTCGCGAGCTGGCAAGGTCTGATGAAATTGCTCCGCGCCGCAGTGCTCGACATGGTCATGCTGTATGCCGGCAAGGTGTCGGCAGTCCTCGTCGGGTTTATCTTCCTGCCGCTTTATCGACATCTGCTCGGGGCCGAGCAGTTTGGCATTGTTGCCGTCATCCTCTCGCTCCAGGGCCTGCTGATCATGCTCGACCTGGGGATGTCAACGCTGGTTGGCCGCGATATTGCCGTGGCGAATTCCGGACCCAGCGAATTGGTATCGCTGGTCCGTACGGCAGAGATGAGCCTGACGAGCTTTTATCTCCTGCTGCTGCCGGCCGCCATCTGTCTGAAGGCAGCGGGTGCTTTCGGCAGTATCGACTGGAGTACGATCCTCGGAACCATCGCGCTGTTCTGGGTACTCGTGCTCCAGAATATGTACTACGGCGCCATGCTGGCCCGTCGCGAATATGCGGCGGCCAGTACGATCCAGGTGGTGGGGGTGGCCGCCCGCGCAGGCGCCACGGCCTATGTGCTGGCTGCCGTGTCCAGCACAATGACGGCGTTCATCGTCACCCAACTGGTTTTCGCGGCTACGCAGGCGCTCGTCACGCGTCACCGGTGCTTTGCCTTTTGGGGGGGAAGCACATCCGGCGCCACGCTGCTGAAGCACCCGACGATCCGCGACGCATGGGCACTCATCATGAAAGGGCGTTCCCTGGTGCTGTTCTCGGCGGCCGGAGCGGCTGTCACCCAGTTGGACAAGCCGCTGGTGTCCGGCCTGATTTCCGCCAACAGCGTGTCGCCGTATTTTCTGGCGACGACCCTGTGCATGGTTCCGCTCTCGCTGCTGGCTGGCCCGATCAGCCAGTATTTCCAGCCGCGCGTGCTGAACCAGGATTTTTCGGGCAAGGATTTCCCGAAATCGACCATCCAAAGATTTGTACTCGGCACAATCATGATCACCGCGGTGCCGTCTTTGGTTCTCTGGCTGGCACGCGAACCGCTGATCGGTCTTTGGGTGGGTCACGGACAGGACAGTGGCACGGTCGCCCATTATGTAAAAATACTTCTGCCGGGCTTTGTGGTGGGGGCGTTCGGCTATATTCCTTACACGCTGCTGCTTTATGCCAAGGATTTTCGTTTCCAGGCAGTTGCATCGATTGCCATGAGCGTGGTGACGCTGGTACTTACCGCAGTGGCTGCGTATAAGCAGAGTGTCGAGAGCGTGTGCTACATATACGCCACTTATCACACCACATCCACGCTCATCAGTTGGGTGCGCGCCATGACGCTGGAAAAGGTTCGCGCCGCGGCAAGATATTCGGCAGTACTGGCATTGCAGCTCTTCGTTCCGCTAATTGGCATTGCGATTCTGGCTCAGTTTTTGATTCAAAGTTACTAAGAGATTCTCACAATGTTCGATAACAAGGTCTTGATGATCACCGGCGGTACCGGGTCGTTCGGCAACACGGTCCTCAACCGCTTCCTCCATTCCTCCGTCAAGGAGATCATCGTCTTCAGCCGCGACGAGAAGAAGCAGGAGGACATGCGAATCGCCATTAACAATCGCAAGGTCAAGTTTCACATCGGCGACGTCCGGAACTATGAAAGCGTCGCCCGCGCGATGGAGGGCGTCGACTATGTCTTTCACGCCGCCGCGCTGAAACAGGTGCCCTCCTGCGAGTTTTACCCCATGGAGGCGACACTGACCAACGTGATCGGCACGGAAAACGTGTTGAACGCGGCGATTGCCAACAAGGTGAAGCGCGTGGTCGTGCTCAGCACGGACAAGGCGGTGTATCCGATCAACGCCATGGGGATTTCGAAAGCCATGGCAGAAAAGATCATGGTCGCGAAGTCGCGCACGGTTCGCGAAGGCGGTACGGTGCTCTGCGCCACGCGCTATGGCAACGTCATGGCGTCCCGCGGCTCCGTCATCCCCCTCTTCATCGACAAAATCAAGGCCGGCAAGCCGCTGACCGTGACCGACCCCAAGATGACCCGATTCCTGATGTCGCTGGAAGACTCGGTCGACCTCGTGCTGCATGCCTTCCAGCATGGCACGCAGGGGGATATTTTCGTGCAGAAGGCTCCCGCCTCCACGATCGAAGAGTTGGGCCAGGCGCTCAAGGAACTGTTCAGCAGCAACGTGCCGGTGGAAATCATCGGCACCCGGCATGGCGAGAAGCTTTACGAGACGCTGGTATCCCGGGAAGAAATGGCCAAGGCGGAGGATATGGGACGCTATTTCCGGATCCTCGCCGACAATCGCGACCTGAACTACGACAAGTTCATTCTCGAAGGTCAGCCCGACGCCAACGACGTTGACGATTACACCTCGCACAATACCGAGCGCCTTAACGTAGAACGCATCAAGCAATTGCTTCTTACGCTTCCTTACGTCCAGGAAGAGGTGAAGATCTAATGCGCCCGTTGGTATCAGTCATTATCCCCACCCATGGTCGCCCCGAATGCGCGGTGTCGACGATTCGCGCCGTCCTGGCGGCGTCCGGGGAACTGGAAGTTGTCGTTAGCGACACAAGCAGCGAAGACCGCATCACGCCGGCATTCGCCGGGCAAGACATTGCCCGGCTCAAGCTTCTGCGACCCGGTGAACCGCTCAGTGTCGTCGACAACTTCAATTTCGCGCTGAGCCATGCCAGCGGGGAATACCTCGCTTTCATTGGGGATGATGATCTGGTATCGCCGCAAATCGCGGAGATTGCCCACTGGGGCATCGCCAATCAGGTCGATGCATTCAGCTTTACGTTTCCCATGCTGTATTACTGGCCGACATTTTCCAGTACCACGCGATGGAAGGCGGAAGGCAGCACGCTGGTGGTAAGCGATTTCGACGGACGCATCACGCCGTTCGACGCCAAGTCTGAACTGTCCGCGGCCTTGCGCAACATGGGCTCGGGCGTGCTCGGTATGCCGCGCGCCTACGCAGGCATGATTTCCCGCTCGCTGGTCGATCGCATTATTGCGACGCACGGCGCATTGTTCGGCGGTGTCAGCCCGGATATCTACAGTGCCGCGCTAATCTCCCTCGAAAGCAAAAAGAGCTATCACGTCAATTTCCCCATCGTTGTGCCGGGCGCATGCGCCGGCAGTACCTCGGGCAAAAGCGCTCGTGGCCGTCATGTCGGTGGGCTGCGCGACAACGCCCATATTGGCGCGTTCAAGAACCTCGTCTGGGACGAACGGGTGCCCGAGTATTACAGCGTTCCCACGGTCTGGGGATATTCGCTGCTGAAGGGCATCGAGGACAAGCCGCAATGGCTGCGTAAGGCCGATTTTTCGATGTTGTATCTGCGTTGCCTGATCAGCGATCCGCAATACAAGGACATGGTGCTGCAATGCCTTAAGCAACATGCCCGCACGTCCGGCTATATTGCGACCGGGATCGAGTTCTTCGGCGCGACGGTGCGCGAGGCAACCCGAATTGGTCGCATGCTTGTCAAACGGCAACTGAATCGCTTCAAGCCGGATAATACTGTGGTGCTGCATGACGTAGCTGATACCGAACAGGCTTTCGAGGTCGCTTCGCAGTACATCCAGAAACTGGGCAAGAAACTGGAACTGACGAAGAGCGGTTCATGACGCGTCATGTGCAACGTCATCATACATTCGCTGCCCAATCGGTGAAGGCCGGACGACTCCATCCATGTTTCTGACCGAAATCGTCCTGCTGGCCACGGCATTGGGACTGTCCTCGGGTTTCGGCTTGCGCGCGCTAAAGGTGCAGCAACCATCGCCATACGTAGTGGGTGGCGTGACTGCGGCCGGCTTCATCGTCCTGATGATGTGCTTCCGCAGCCTGAGCTTTGGCGTGGATACGGCCGCATATGCCGAGATATTCGCTGATTTCTGCAAGGGCGGACTAATCACCGACCGCGAGTCCAGTTTCCAGATCGCGACGGAAGTGCTCAATTTCACGATGCTTGGCAGTTGCGACACGGAGTTGCTGCCTGCTGTGTGGATATTCCTGATCGTGCTGCCGGCGCTGTTTTTCCGGACCCCCTGGCGCGTCCGCCTCTGCTATATATCGGCACTCCTGCTGTCACTGATCGGCATTGAACTGTCCACCAACGCCTTGCGGCAAGGATTGTCCACGGGGCTGATGGTACTTGCCGTATCGTTGACACCGGTCAGCGCGCTACTCACGTTGCTGTTTGGCGCCTTCGCCATGGTCTTCCATCCCAGCGCCGGCCTCGTGCTGATTGGATACCTGCTGGCACGACAGAACTGGAGAATCTTTCTCGCCCTGATGGCCAGCCTGCTCCTGCTCACTGTCCATTTCCTGAGCAGTTCGGTCGAGCTGCCATTCGTGTCCCGATTCCTGTACGAAATCAACAAGTATCTCGCGCATCAGGACAGTGAGTTGTGGATTCGCATTCTTTCGCTTGCCTGCGTGGTAGCCGCGTTGTTGGCACCGCTGCTGTGCCGGCGGACTGGCGTAACCGTACGTACGATCGCGTCTGACCGGCGCTATGCCATTGCGCTTCGCATGGCTATCGTCTGCACACCGTTTCTTGCGCTGCCCTATTTTGGGTATCGCTTCATTTATGGCATGTATCCGGTCATTCTGTTCCTTACGCTCAGCCCTTCCCTCGAGCCCTATGTCGATGCCGGGAAGAAGTTCCTTTCCCTCTGCGCAATGAATGTCGTGATTCTGCTCGCCTGGGCAGCTGGCTCGACCTATATGCGCGAACTCCCCTTTATCGGCTGATCATGCAACTGAATACACCCTCGCGACCGAGCGGTCTGTCGGTCGTGATTCCCACGTTGAATCGCATTGAAATGGTCTTGCGCGCGTGCCAGTCGGTACGCTCGACCCAGCTCGACCGGGTGGAGATTATTGTTATCGATGACGGATCCAGCGAAGATCTTCGCCAGCAGCTCCCCACGCGCAATGACTGGGGCATTCCGATCCGTTGTTATCGGTTTATGCGCAACCGGGGTCCGCAAGCTGCGCGAAATCTCGGTATCCGACGAGCGCGATTCAGCCATATCGCTTTCCTGGATTCTGACGACGCCTTCACCCCCGAGAAAATCGATCTGATCCTGGAACAACTCGATAATGGCCCCGTAGACCTGCTTTTTCATGGTGTCCAGGGGATGCCCAAGTATGGTAAGCTGGCCCGCCTCTGGACGCGCTCCCTGAGCCGCTGGCTACCATTTGGCTGGTGGATTGCGCTTCTGAATCCCGTCGTGACACCAACGCTGGTGATACGGCGTGAGCGACGCCTCGGCCTGGTGCGCCTGCGGCACTGCGAAGACTGGTGCTTCCTGCTTCGGTACGTTCAACCCGATACGCGAATCTGCTTTCTCCAGCAGGAACTCTCCATCGTCTATCGGCCCGTTGGGACCAGCGGTGGCCTGTCCAGTGCAATATGGAAGATGCGCAAAGGCGAGTTCGCGGCCCGTCAGGTCCTCCTGAAATCTCCCTGGCCTTCCGGCCTCCCGCGCTACTGCCTTGGCTGCATGGCGGGGCTTCTTCGAATAACGAGTGACGTCCTGCGCGGACGATATTTTCGCTAAGTCGGGATTATGGCAACTGTTTATCTGATCGGTGTACGGGGCATTCCGAACCGCTATGGCGGCTTCGAAAGACTGGTAGAAGTCCTCGCTCCGCACCTGGCAAACCAGGGTCACGAAGTGACCGTGTATTGCAATAACGATCCCACTGTTAACGAGACAGGCGCAGAGGAAGACCGCTGGATGGGTGTCCGGCGTCGTTTTGTTTCCGTTCGCAGCAGCGGTCCCCTTGGCACCATCGAATATGACTGGAGATCCTTCAAGGACGTGCCGCCGGGCGCGGTCGCCTTGATTTTCGGTTACGGAACCGGGATTTTTCAGCGTTATCTGAGGCAGCATCGCGTTCCGCATGCGGTCAACATGGATGGCATCGAATGGCGGCGCGAGAAGTGGGGGCGCATCGCCCGCATCTGGCTGCGCTGGAACGAACGTGCCGCTGCCCGTCAGGCAGATATCCTGATTGCCGACCATCCCGAAATCCAACGCTATCTGCAGGAAGCGCTTGGCAAGGATTCCACCATGATTGCCTATGGTGTGGATGACGACGCCCTGGAGCCCGGCGACCGAAGCAAATTCTCGCACCCGCTGCTGAGCCAGTATCCGGACCAAGGCTTTTCCCTTGTCGTGGCACGACCGGAGCCGGAAAACCAGATTCACGTCACGCTCGAGGCATTCGAGCGAAGCGGGAAAAAGCGTCCGATGGTCGTGCTCGGCAATTTCGAGATCAACGAATACGGTCGTCAGCTACGCGCCAAACACCCCGACGTTCATTTCGCTGGTGGCGTGTATAACGCACCAGTCCTGAATGAACTGCGACGCCGCAGTTCCCTCTATATTCACGGCCATTCGGTCGGGGGTACCAATCCTTCCCTAATCGAAGCCATGGCCGCAGGGGCATTGCTGGTGGCCCACGACAACCCGTTCAATCGGTGGGTAATGGGTGGCGACGTATCGGGGCTGTTTTTCAAGGGCGCCGACGACCTCGCCGTCCACCTCGATAATCCGCCGGATCCGGAAGTCCGTGCGTCAATGATTGCCGCCGCCAAGCAGCGTTGCGTGGATCAGTTCCTCTGGCGTCGCATTCTCGACCAATACGACGACGTTGTGGCCCGTTTGCTGCAGGCACGCCATTGAAACCGACCGCCAGGCCGATCTGATATGACCAGCAACCACTCCCCCAGGATCGCGGTTGTGATACCGGCGTACAGGGTACGCAACCAGATCATGAGCGTCATCGAGAACATCGGTGACCTGGTGACGCACATCTACGTCATTGACGACTGCTGCCCGGACAACTCCGGTGCATTTGTCACCAGCGAGTGTCAAGACCCCCGCGTACAGGTGATCCGTCTGCCGAAAAATGTCGGAGTGGGCGGCGCCGTCATGGCCGGGTATCAGGCGGCTATTCAGGACGGCGTAGATGTCATGGTCAAGGTCGACGGCGACGGGCAGATGGACCCGCGGTATATCGCCAACTTCGTCGAGCCTATTCTGGCGGGAGAAGCGGATTACACGAAGGGCAACCGCTTCTTCAACCTCGACAGCCTGGAGCAGATGCCGAAAGCCCGCCTGATCGGGAATGCTGCGCTATCGTTCATGAGCAAGCTGTCGTCGGGCTACTGGGATTTGTTTGATCCCACTAACGGCTATACGGCGATTCACAGCGAAGTGGCTCGCCATCTGCCAATGAAGAAGATCAGCCATCGTTATTTCTTCGAGTCGGACATGCTCTTCCGACTGAATACCCTGCGCGCGGTGGTGCTCGATATACCCATGGACGCGAAGTATGGCGACGAAGTCAGCAATCTGAAGATCGGCAAGGTGGTCGGCGAATTCCTCGTGAAGCACGCGAGAAACTTCGTGAAGCGAGTCTTTTACAACTACTATCTGCGCGATCTTTCGATTGCCTCCCTGGAACTCCCTCTCGGGGTGGCGATGCTTGCGTTCGGTTTCATTTTCGGCGGAATCGAATGGATGCGATCGTTCCAGGCCCACGCGCCCGCTTCCGCCGGCACCGTCATGCTTGCCGGCCTGCCCGTGATTGTCGGCCTGCAGTTTGTTTTGGCGTTTCTGGCCTATGACATCGCGTCCGTTCCTCGGCGGCCACTCCACCGACGTCGAATCGGACGCAGCGCGACTGAAAGTTCAACCGGAGGGGAACAATGATTCTCACCTACGCAGTGGCACTCGTCTGCACGCTTGGCATGACGTTGGGGCAGATACTGTTCAAGATGAGCGCGAGTGCTTCCCAGGAAACCGGCAGCCTTTTCTCGTTCAAGCCCCTTGCCGTGTTGTTCGCAGCGATGTGCCTTTATGGCGTGACTTCCATTGTCTGGGTGTGGGTGCTCCAGCGCATTTCTCTGGGCAAGGTCTATCCCTTCATGGCCCTGGCTTTCGTGTTCGTGCCGCTCGGCACATATTTTCTCTTCGGCGAGCGATTTCAGCCACAATACCTGTTTGGCGTCGTCTTCATCTTGATCGGCGTAATACTGACGACCAGCGCATGACGCCCTTTTCGATGCACTCCAATCCAAATTACCGCGCCGACATGAGCAAGAAGTACACGGCATTGTCGATCGCCATTACCGCGCTCCTGATCGTGACGATCTGGACGGCGTTCGCGCCTGGGTTCATGTCCAACGACTCCGTCAGCCAGTATCGCAGCGCCCTGGCGCAAAGCTACGCGGACAACCACCCTGCCATCATGTCCTACGTGTGGCATCTGAGCCTGTCCCTGATACATGGGCCGGAGAGTCTGCTGGTGCTGCATCTGGTGTTGCTCGTACTCGGCATCTTCGTCTGGCAAATGGACATGCCCAGCCCCCGCTGGAAAGTCCTCGTTCCCGCCATCTTCTTTTTGCCGTGGATACTAAATTTCGCCGGCGTGCTGTGGAAAGATGTCGGCATGGCATTTTCTCTGCTTGTGGCCACGGGCTTGTTGTTCAACCAGCGTCGTAGTATCCGGCTGGCGCTGCTGAGCCTGCCTTTTCTGTTTTACGCGTTTGCGGTCAGGCACAACGCCATTCTTGCCACAGCTCCGCTTATCTTTGTTGCCTCGCTGGGCTATCTCCACAAGCGAAAGGTCATTTATGCAGCCCTCATCGCCATTGTGGCGTCGGTTGCGTTCTGGCTTATCGGTTCGCTGGTCAGCTATGGCTTGCTGAAAGCCGAGCGACGGCATCTGGAGACATTTCTGATGGGCGACGACATCGCAATGATCTCCGCCCAGACGGGACAGAATCTGCTGCCGTGGGTCAAACATGACGACCTGATGGCCTGCACCAAGCCTCGCATTCTGTATGAGCGAGCCTTGTGCTTTATCAGCCGAGGCTACGACCCGGGCGGGAGTCTGGTAACGGAAGTGCCGGTTGAAACCACGCACAAGCTGTGGAAGGAAACGGTACTCGCGCATCCCATTCTCTCGGCGAAAATCCGATGGGATGCCTTCCTGTACTTCCTTCGCTCCCCTCAGCTCGCGCCGGCTTACGTGTGGCAGCCACAAATCATGCAAAACGACCTGGGTATCGCGCTGGCACGACCGGATAGCGCCCAACGTCTGGAAACGTATGTCACCCTGAGCCAGAACAGTGTACTGAGCGAATTCTTCAAGCCATACCTGTGGCTGACCCTTGCGGTAATCATGCTGGTACTGTGTGCTCGCATGCGGCCCTCCATTGAGAGAACACAGGTATTCGCCTTGAATCTTTCTGCGCTGGGCTGTTATGCCAGTTTGCTGGCGGCCGTACCGTCCGTCGATTTTCGCTACGCGTACTGGTGCATCATCGCCACCAATCTATCGTTTATCGTTTTCCTGGCTGCAGCCTGGCGCGGCCGCAGGTCGTTGGTGCACGCCTAGCCCGCTTCCGTGACTGCCAATGAATCCCGCGATCTTTCATGACTGTTGAGGCAATGTCTTCCCAAACTAGCGACAACGCGTGCCTGGCGTGTGGCCATGCAACCGAAGCCGGGCTCTCGTCCTGGCATCGGATCTGCCCCGAATGCCGCTACGAATCCGGCGGCCTTCAGCCGATGATCAATGACGAGGCCGCGCACCATTCCATCGATGAACAGGATCGCGAGGCGGGATTGCGGGAAATCCGGCTGGAAAACTTCAAGGATATTCTCACGCTGATCGAGGCGAATTCCGCGTCTGCATCCCGCCGCGTGCTTGATGTTGGCTGCGCCCACGGGTGGTTTCTCGAAGCGGCCGCCGCGGCCCGCTATTCGGTTCTCGGCGTCGAGCCCGATGCGAAAGTGTTTGAGGCGACGGCGGCCAGAGGGCTGCCCGTCCGCAAGGGATATTTTCCAGAAGCGCTACAGCCTGACGAACAGTTCGACGTGATCGTATTCAACGACGTGTTCGAACACATTCCCGATGTCCATTCGATCGCGGCTGTCTGCCACCAGCGCCTGGCGCCAGGTGGCCTGCTTGTCCTGAATCTCCCGAACAGCAGAGGCTTCTTTTATCGGCTATCGAAGGTGTTTGCCCGCGCAGGATGGACGGGACCCTTTGAGCGGCTGTGGCAGAAGGGATTCCCGTCGCCGCATGTCCACTTCTTCAACGCGACGAATCTGACCGGGGTCGTTTCGCGCCATGGATTCAGGCTAGAAAAAAGCACTGAGCTCCCCTCGGTGAGAGCGAAGGGAATGCTGGCGCGGATGCGGTTCGATAATACGGCGAGCCCGGTGAGCGTATGGATTCAATACTTGGGAACCATGGCGCTGCTCCCACTCACCCGACTCTTTCCCAGCGACGTTTTGGTGTGTCTCTACCGGCGCGACTGATGTCGCGCCGTGAATGGCCTCACGCCTGAATCAGGCGGTGACGTGCGTCAATCGCGACGCCCAGCAGCAGGCTGATCACCAGACCGGCCGCCAGGCCGGCGAGACCAAACAGAATCTTGCTTGGGAAGACGGATCGCCGGCTGGTTTCAACCGTCCCAAGCAAATGCGTATTGTAAGTACGCTCCTTGCTCATCAGCTCCCCGAGCGAGTTCTGGCGAAGGCGTAGCGTTCGCAGTCCCTTCTCATTTTCGCTGACCATCTCGCTAAGCAGTACATTCTCCGAGAATTTCGACGCAATCCCGGCCTGACCACGGCTTTGCACGAGCTCGTTCAGCATTTCCCGGCGCTTATCTTCCCTGGCGATACCTTGCTGGACCTCTGCCAGATCCGCATTCAATCGGCTCAGCGAGGGGCGCATAAGATCGGCGTGGATGCGCATCATCTCTGCGCTAATGCCTTCGGCGGCGCGTTTCGCCTCTTCCGGCGAATAGCCCCGCACGCTGAACTGGATGAGATCGGTACCAACAACCGTCGTGGACTTCAAGGAGCGACGAATCAGTGCAGCGGCGGCAGGCTCTTCAAGCCCGACCGAAAAACCCAGCGCTCTCAAGACTTCATCAGTGAACTGAGGAATCCTGAGCCGCTCGAGCGCGCGCAAGGTCGGCTCGATCTGCGTGACGAGCGGCGCATTTTGCCCCTCGTTCGACACCTGGCCAATCTGCAGGACGCCCTTTGCCTCCCACTGCCGGGAAACCAGGAACGTCGCGCCAACACCGATGATCAGTCCCACCATACTCAGGACCAGGATCTTGGCGGCATGCCGCTTGAGGAAGTGGATGACATCCTCGAACGTGATAACAATGCCCTCCTCCTCGCTTTTCGGTGCAGGCACAGATTTCATTTCCATAAGCTATCTCTTAATAATCATCCATCGCGGCGACTGGAATCGGACGATCCGCCAGTACAGCCATACATACAGAATAATGAACAGACCGATGAAAATCAGCAGGACGATCCGGTTATTCCAGAACAACGTGGCCGGCAGCACCGCCATCAGGCTCAGAAGCCAAAGATAGGGCGAAGTCATCGAATTCCTGCGCAGCATGCTCCGTTCGTCCTTGCTACCCACGGCCCACCGCATCAGGCGCTGATAGATCAGCGTATGAAGGTGGACGCCGTCCGGATATCCCGCCGGCACGCCTTTCAGCACGCGGCGACGATAGATCGAGAACAAGGTCTCGAAGATCGGATAGATCAGCATCAAGACGGGGTACCAGGCCGACACCTGCGGGTTGCGCATGACCAGCAATATCCCGCACTCAGCGAGCACAAAACCGATGAGATAGGCGCCGCCATCGCCGAGGAAGATATGCCCAGCCGGGAAATTCCAGATAAAGAATCCGAGAATCGCCCCCACCATCGCGAAGGCCACCGTGATGATAAGCGGATCGCTCACCTGGAATGACACGTAGGCCAGCGACACAAACATGAGCATCGCCACCATTGAGGCGAGACCGTTGAATCCGTCGATGATGTTAATGGCATTGGCAACGCCAGCCACCGCGAATACCGTGATCAGGCCCGACAGCAGCGGCAGCGCGAGAGCCATATCGAGATAATGGACATCGATGCGCACGATGCGTGCATCGAGTAGATAGGCCGCGAGGATCGCCGAAATCATAGTCGCAATGAGTCGCTCGCGGGGGCTCACGCGCTTGGTCAGATCCTCGATAAAGCCAGCGGCGAATGCCGGCGTGGCACTGCAAAGCAACAGGAGGTACGGGAAGCCGAGCGCCTTCGAGTCGCGAAGAAAGAACAGCGCGATACTCACCCCAACCAGCGCGAGCGCGATGCCCAGTCCGCCCACCCGCGGAACCGGACGAGCATGAAATTTCTGGACCCCGTTCAGATCCCAGTCCGCCGTGATGTGGGCATGCACGCTCGAATAGCGTATCACCAACAGCGTAAAGAGAAACGAGAGAACAAAAGCAATCGAAAGTGTCAGCATATAGGAAGCGTTATATCACCACTGTTGGCTATTGCAATTGATTACTGCCGAGCCAATTGTCATCGTTCTACTGGCGAAACTATCA
This sequence comes from Cupriavidus campinensis, assembly GCF_905397395.1. GTDB lineage: Bacteria > Pseudomonadota > Gammaproteobacteria > Burkholderiales > Burkholderiaceae > Cupriavidus > Cupriavidus campinensis. Next base: position 26,083 of record NZ_CAJPVH010000015.1, on the reverse strand, counting down.
TTCCGCCCTGGCTCTTGCAGCAATCACAGCGATGCATTACTCGAACAGATCAGCCTCCACCAGGCGCTTGCCTTCGGCGTCCTTCGCGGCAAGAATAGGATTGCGGTCGATTGGCCACTCAATGCCGACATCCGGATCGTTCCAGATCAGGCTTCGTTCATGTTCCGGATGCCAATAGTCCGTGACTTTGTATAGGAACTCCGCTTCGTCAGACGTCACGACGAAGCCATGCGCAAATCCCGCCGGAACCCAAAGCTGGCGCTTATTTTCCGCCGACAGGGTCACGCCGACCCATTTCCCGAAATTTTGCGAGCTTCGACGCATGTCCACGGCGACATCGAACACCTCACCCGATACCACACGAATCAGCTTTCCCTGAGCATGCTGGATCTGGTAGTGCAATCCACGCAGCACATTGCGCGCCGAGCGGGAGTGGTTGTCCTGAACAAACATTCCCTGGTACCCCGTCGCCACTTCGAATGCCTTCTGATTGAACGATTCGAAGAAGAAACCACGACTGTCGCCAAACACCCTGGGTTCGAGAATGAGCACTTCGGGCAGGCTGGTCGGAATCACGTTGAGGCTCACTTGATCGCCTCCGCAACAATCTGGCGCAAGTATTGCCCATAACCATTCTTGGACAGCGGCCTGGCCAGCGCTTCCACTTGCTCGGCACTGATCCATTTGCTGCGATACGCAATCTCTTCAGGGCAGGCCACCATCAAACCCTGGCGCTTCTGCAGCGTGGCGATGAAACTCGCCGCCTCCAGCAGCGAATCATGCGTGCCAGTATCGAGCCAGGCATAGCCCCGCCCCATGATTTCCACATTGAGCTCGCCCCTCGCCAAATAGTGCTTGTTCACGTCCGTGATTTCCAGTTCACCACGCGCTGACGGCTTGATATCCGCGGCAATGTCGCAAACCTGGTTATCGTAAAAATAGAGTCCGGTCACGGCGTAGTTCGAACGCGCCATCTTGGGCTTTTCCTCGAGCGACACGGCGCGGAAATCGTCGTCGAATTCGATGACGCCATACCGCTCTGGATCATGCACGTGGTAAGCAAAAACCGTAGCGCCACGCTCCTGCGTTGCCGCGCTCTGCAACTGCCGAGCGAGATCGTGGCCAAAGAAAATATTGTCGCCAAGTATCAGGGCTGACGGATCATGGCCGACAAAGTCGCGGCCAATAATGAACGCCTGTGCGAGCCCATCCGGTGATGGCTGCACCGCATAGGACAAGTTGATGCCCCAACTGCTGCCGTCACCGAGCATCTCTGCGAATCGCGGCGTATCTTCCGGCGTGGAGATGACGAGGATGTCACGAATCCCTGCCAGCATGAGCGTGGACAGCGGATAGTAGATCATCGGCTTGTCGTAAACAGGCAGGAGCTGCTTCGACACCGAACGAGTAATCGGATAAAGCCGGGTACCGGAGCCGCCGGCCAGGATGATGCCTTTATGCATGTGCGGTATCAGGAGAGAATCTGGTCCAGCAAGTGCCGTACGCCTTGCTGCCATTCCGGAAGATTGATGTCAAAAGTATCGCGGAGCTTGCGCGTGTCCAGCCGCGAATTGGCCGGGCGCGGCGCGGGCAGAGGATAGGCCGAGGCAGGGATCGCCTCGATGGCATCCGGATCCACCTTCAGTGCCACGCCCTTGCTCTTCGCATAACGCAGGACTTCCACTGCATAGCCATGCCAGGATGTTTCCCCGGATGCTGCGAGGTGATAAACGCCAGCGGGAAACGCTTCACGGTCACTATGCAGCCAGGCGCGGTCGACAATATGCGCGGTCACGTCGGCAATCAGCGCCGCCGTGGTCGGCGCGCCGTACTGGTCAGCCACCACGCGCAGACTGTCGCGTTCGCGCCCGAGCTTGAGCATCGTCTTTGCGAAGTTGCCGCCATGCGCGCCTGCCACCCAACACGTACGCAGCACGATAGCCGCCGCCCCCGCTGTTTCGATCGCCTGCTCGCCCGCGAGCTTGCTCTTGCCATAGACGGACAGCGGACCGACGGCATCTGCCTCGGTATAGGGTGCGTGGCCGATACCGGCGAACACATAGTCTGTGGAGTAGTGCACGAGCAGGCTGCCCAACGCACGGGCTTCTTCCGCCAGCACACCCGGCGCCGCGCCGTTGATGGCGAACGCCAGCGCCGCTTCGCTTTCCGCCTTGTCCACAGCAGTGTAGGCGGCGGGATTCACAATCACGTCGGGACGTACACGGCGAACCACTCCGCGAATCGCATCAGGGTTCGACAGATCACACCCCCCCCGATCCAAGGCCAACACTTGGCCCAGCGTCGCTAGGCTGCGTCGCAATTCAAAACCGACTTGGCCGTTGCTTCCTGTTACAAGAATCGTGGGGATACCGCCGGGCTTACGCTGCATATTGCTTCGCCACCCAGTTCCGGTATTCGCCCGACATCACGTCCTGCACCCACTCCTGGTTATCGAGATACCACTGAACCGTCTTGCGCAGCCCCGTCTCGAAGGTCTCGACTGGCTTCCAGCCGAGTTCGCGCTCGAGCTTGCGCGCGTCGATGGCGTAGCGTCGATCGTGGCCGGGGCGGTCCTTCACGAACGCAACTTGGTCGCGATACGACCCCAAAGCCTTCGGCTTGAGCTCGTCGAGCAGGTCGCACAGCGTATGCACGACGTCGAGATTGGTCTTCTCGTTCCAGCCGCCAACGTTATAGGTTTCGCACACTCGGCCACGCGCCAGCACTTCGCGAATGGCGCTGCAATGGTCGCGTACGTACAACCAGTCGCGCACGTTCCGGCCATCACCATAAATTGGCAACTCCTTGCCCGTGAGCGCGTTGGTGATCATCAGCGGGATCAGCTTCTCGGGGAAGTGATAGGGGCCGTAGTTGTTGGAGCAATTCGTCGTCAGGACCGGCAGGCCGTAGGTATGGTGGTAGGCACGCACCAGATGGTCCGACGCGGCCTTCGACGCGGAGTACGGACTGTTCGGCGAATAGGCAGTGGCCTCCGAGAACTGCGGATCCGCAGGGCCGAGCGAGCCAAACACCTCGTCCGTGGAGACGTGAAGGAATCGGAACGCGCCCTTTGCCGGATCGTCCAGGCCACTCCAGTAGCCGCGCACGGCTTCCAGTAGTGTGAAGGTACCGACGATATTTGTCTGAATGAACTCAGCCGGGCCGTGAATGGACCGGTCGACATGGGATTCCGCCGCGAAATGCACGACGGCACGTGGCCTGTATTGGGTGAGCAGACGGTCCAGAGCCGCTCGGTCGCAAATATCGGTCTGCGAAAAGACATGGCGGCTGTCATCCTTCAACGATGCGAGCGTCTTGAGGTTCCCGGCATACGTCAGCTTGTCGACGTTGACAACACCGTCCGCGTTCGGCTGCGCAAGCCAGTCGAGCACAAAATTGGCCCCGATGAACCCAGCACCGCCGGTGACAAGAATATGCGACAAAACCTTGCTCCCTTACCCATTCGATATGTTTCGAGTTCCCGACAACGTCGGTTGTCCGCCAGATCCAGTGGGGGATAGCGGTCTTTTTCTAGTCCTCTCGGAAGTGGCGCTATTCTAGCTGACCGTGACCTGCATCCTTGGTGTGATACCCAACTTTTTGTAGCGTCTTGTAACCTTCGATCAAATCGATTATGGGTCGACAAAAGAATGCTTATTCTGGCACTTTGCGCCCACCCCTCCCAAATGTGGCAAATTCTCGATGCCTGTTAATCCAGCACCCACAGACACCTCGTTCGCCATTGGCGACCTCCAAGGCTGCGCACCGTCCCTGCCCCCTCTCCTCGCCAAACTTCCGTCGACGGCTTCCCTCCGCTTCGTCGGTGACCTCGTCAACCGGGGCCCCGCCTCGCTCCAAACCCTTCGGATGGTCCGGGACATGGCCCCACGCGCCCAGACCGTGCTGGGCAACCACGACATCCATCTGCTTGCCGTCGCTGCCGGGGTGCGCAAGAAGAGCAAATCGGACACCTTGGACGACATCCTCGCCGCCCCCGATTGTGATGACTTACTCATATGGCTGCGCCATCAGCCGCTGGCGATCCTGGAGAATGACTTCCTGATCGTCCACGCGGGCGTCCTGCCGCAATGGACCGCGACACAGGTCGTCGATCTCGCGCGCGAAGTGGAAGCGGAACTGCAAGGCCCCAACTGGCAAGACTTCCTCGGCAATGTCTTCGGCAACGCCGCGGACCGCTGGCAAGACGACCTGACCGGCATCCACCGCCATCGCGTGGTCGTGAACGCCCTCACCCGTCTCCGCTTCTGTTCCGCGGACGGGGTCATGGATCTGAAAACCAAGGAAGGTCCGGGCGGCGCGCCAAACGGCGTCATGCCCTGGTTCGATGTGCCCGGCCGCCGTACCGCCGATGTCACCGTGGTCTGCGGCCACTGGTCCACGCTCGGACTGGTGACGCGGCCCAACCTCATGGCGCTCGATACCGGTTGTGTCTGGGGTGGCAAGCTGACGGCCGCCCGACTCGCATCCGATCCGGCGGACCGGACCATCGTCCAGGTCGATTGCCCGCAGTATTCTGATCCGCTCGCCTGAGTCCGTCAGCCCCGCGCCAGCGGGGAAGCCGTGAACCTCAGTTCATGGCAGCGGACACCGGCGCCAGTGCCGGCGCGGGCTGGTGAAGCCGGTCAGCCACGGCGACGGCAGCCTCCGGCGTCCCCTGTGCGAGGTGAACAACCACTTCCCGCGCAGACTCCGCCAACTCCCGCCGGCTGGCCGACTGCGCCATCAGCTGCGGCCCAAGCGTCAGCCGCGCCTTGATCGGCGGCGACCGCAATATCATGTCGAGCGAGTCCAGCAGGGACAAATCGCCGATATACGCCGGCGCCGCCGTCGGCTCGCCGGTGGCCGCGTCCAGATACCGCAGCCCCACAGGCTGCACCGGCAACCCGCCCGAAACCGGCGCCTGCATCAAATTCGCATGGAACGGCAGCACCTCCGTCCCATCCGTCGTCGTCCCCTCCGGGAACACGCACACCAAGTCACCATCGCGCATCACCTCGGTGATGTGATGGAGCACCCGGTGCGCGTCGCGTTTGCGTCCACGCTCGATGAAGATCGTGCCGGTCTTCTCGCATAGCCAGCCAACGACCGGCCAGCTCCGGATCTCGGACTTCGCCACGAAGCGCGCCGGATGCCAGCTATGAATCACATAGATATCGAGCCAGGAAATGTGATTCGCCACCATCATCGCGCCACGCGGCGCGGCCTGGCCGGGCGCCAGGCCCTGCACTTCCACCTCCACGCCGCACAGCTTCAGCAGCTTGCGCGACCAGTTGCGGATCAGCCGCTCGCGCATCGCCACGCTGGCCCACGGGAACACCGTGGCGCAGATCAGCATGCCGCGCAGCATCAGCAGGATCAGCCGCGTCTTGCGTAACCAGATCATCGCAGGGGCTCTCAGATGATAGTGATCGACGAAGATCCGCGCAGATCAGCGCGCTTCGTGCACGATCTGGCCACCAACCAGTGTCATGCGCACGCGCCCTTCCATCTCGTAGCCGAGCCACGGCGAGTTCTTGCCCTGGCTCTTCAGCGCGCTACGCTCCACCTTCCACACCTGTTTCGGGTCGAACACGCAGACATCGGCCGCGCTGCCGGTGGCCAGCGTGCCGGCACCAAGGCCGATCACGCGGGCCGGCTCGCTCGTGATGCGCGCCAGCGCCTTCACCAGCGGCACCTTGTGCTCGTTGGCCCAGCGCAGCGTCAGCGGCAGCAGCAGTTCCAGGCCGGTGGCACCGGGCGAAGCCTCGTCGAATGGCAGCAGCTTCTCGTCGTCGTCCACCGGGGTGTGATCCGAGCACAGCGCGTCGATGGTGCCATCGGCCAGCGCGGCGATGATGGCATCCCGGTCCCGCGCGCTGCGCAGCGGCGGCGAGAAGCGCATCTGGCTATTGAAGAAGCCGATGTCCATGTCGGTCAGCGCCACATGATGCATGTTGACGTCGCACGACACCCTCAGCCCTTCCTTGCGCGCCTGCCGCACCAGTTCCAGGCCGGCAGCCGACGACAGCCGGCACAGGTGCACGCGCGCGCCCGTGGTGCGCATCAGTTCGAAGATCGTATGCAGGCGCACGGTCTCGGCGATCACCGACACGCCCGAGAGGCCCAGCCGCGACGCCACCGCGCCACTTGCCGCCACCCCGCCGCCGAGGAACGGGTCCTCGGGGCGCAGCCACACCGTGTAGCCGAAGGTCTGCGCGTACTGCATCGCGCGCAGCAGCACCTGGGTATTGCGGATCGGCATCTCGGCCTGGCTGAAGCCGACGCAGCCGGCCTCGGTCAGCTGGCCCATCTCGGTCAGGATCTCGCCCTTGAGGCCCAGCGTCAGCGCGCCCAGCGGGTAGACGTGGGTCTGGTTGAGCGTGCGGGCGCGGAACTTCAGCATTTCTACGAGGCCCGGCTCGTCCAGCACCGGGTCGGTGTCGGGCGGGCAGACCAGGCTGGTCACGCCGCCGGCGGTGGCGGCGGCCACTTCGGATTCCAGCGTCGCCTTGTATTCATAACCGGGCTCGCGCAGCCGCGCAGAGAGGTCCACCAGCCCCGGGCAGACGATCAACCCGCGGGCGTCGATCGTCTTGTTGGCGTTGAAGTCGGCCGGCGCGCGGCCTACGCCGACGACCTTGCCGGCGGCGATAAACAGGTCCTGCTCGGCGTCGAGGTTCGCGGCCGGGTCGATCAGGCGGCCACCCTGGATGTGAATCTTCATGTTCTGTCGCTTGGCGTTCGGTTGTTCTGGGAGGCGCGTCTTAGTCGTTGTTACCGGCGACGATGCCCATGACGGCCATGCGCACGGCGATGCCGAAAGTCACCTGGTTCAGGATCACCGATTGGGAGCCATCGGCCACGGCGGAGTCGATCTCCACGCCGCGGTTCATCGGTCCCGGGTGCATGACGATGGCATCGGGCTTGGCCAGCGCCAGCCGCTCCGGCGTCAGCCCGTACGCCTTGAAGTACTCCTGCGCGGACGGCAGCAGCGCGCCGCTCATCCGCTCGTTCTGCAGACGCAGCATGATCACCACGTCCACGCCCTTCAGGCCCTCTTCCATGTTGTGGAAGACGCGCACGCCCATCTGCTCCAGCCCGGACGGCAGCAGCGTGCGCGGCCCGATCGCGCGCACTTCCGGCACGCCGAGCGTGGTCAGCGCGTGGATGTCCGAGCGCGCCACCCGCGAATGCAGGATGTCGCCGATGATTGCCACCGTCAGGTTGGTGAAATCCTTCTTGAAGTGCCGAATCGTGTACATGTCCAGCAAACCCTGCGTCGGGTGTGCGTGGCGGCCGTCGCCGGCGTTGATCACGTGGACATGCGGCGCCACGTGCTCGGCGATCAGGTACGGCGCGCCCGAGCTGGCGTGGCGCACGACGAACATGTCGGCGGACATCGCCGAGAGGTTGTTGATCGTGTCCAGCAGCGATTCGCCCTTGCTGGTGGATGACGCGTTGATGTTCAGGTTCAGCACGTCGGCGGAGAGCCGCTTGGCGGCAATCTCGAACGTGGTGCGCGTCCGCGTGGAGTTCTCGAAGAACAGGTTGAACACGCTCTTGCCGCGCAGCAGCGGCACCTTCTTCACGTCGCGGTCCGAGTCGGAGAGCGAGACGAACTGGCTGGCGGTGTCGAGGATGTGCGTGATCATGTCACGCGACAGCCCCTCGATCGACAACAGGTGCTTCAGTTCGCCATTCTTGGTCAGCTGCGGGTTGCGGAACATCTTGGTCATGGCAGGTCGGGCGCGGGCAGGGTCGGTCTGGGTGGCTTGCGGCGTATCGGGTCGGGGCCGGTCAGGCACGGGCTTCGGTGGCGAAGGCGAAGCGCGTGGCGGCACCCTCGCCCTGGCGGGACAGCACCAGGGTCTTGTCTTGGGGCAGTTCGATGGTGGCCGCGGCAAAGTCGGCGGCAATCGGCAGGTTGCGGCCGCCACGGTCCGCCAGCACCGCCAGCGCCACGCGCCCCGGGCGGCCGTAGTCGAACAATTCGTTCACGGCGGCGCGGATCGTGCGGCCCGTGGCCAGCACATCGTCAATCAGCAGGATGTTGCGGTCCTGCACGTCGAAGGGCAGCGTGGTCGGCTGGGCCTGGCTGTGCAGGCCCTTCTTGGCGTAGTCGTCGCGGTGGAAGGCCACGTTGATCACGCCGTGGCTGTCGAGCTTCAGGTCCGCTGCCAGGCGCTCGGCAATCCAGGCGCCGCCGGAGTAGATGCCGGCCACGGACCACTTGGCGCGCTCGGCCGCCGGCATCAGCGCCTGGGCCTGGTCGCGCAGCGCGTGGTAGAGCGCCTCGGCGTCGGGAGTGGAGGTCTGGGTCATAGCGGAAGCTCGTCGAAATACTGTTGCAGGATGATGCGGGCGGCCTCGGCGTCCAGCGCGCCGCGCTTCGCCCCGGCCATGGCGGCCGCGCGGGAGCTGTAGCGCTCATCCACAAAGGCCACCGGCAGGTCGAAACGGCCGTTCAACTGGTTGCCAAAGCGGCGTGCAAGTCGCATGGAAGCTTGTTCGGCGTCGTCGGGGCCGGCTTCGGGGTTGACCGGCATGCCCACCACGAACTGCACCGGGGTCCAGTCGCGCACCAGCGCGCCCACGGCCTCGAAGCGGCCTTCCACGGTCACATTGGGAAGAATGGTCAGCGCGCGAGCCTGCCGGGTGATGAAATTGCCAAGCGCCACGCCGATTTTTTTCTCGCCATAGTCGAAGGCGAGGACGGTGCCGTCCGGGGGCGTCGCGCGCCCCGCCTGGTCAGGCATGCCCCGCCTCGCCCGAGAGCATCGTGAAATCTATGCCCAGCAGGCGCACTGCGGCGGCGAACCGCTCTTCGGGCGGCACACTGAAAATGATCTCGGGATCGGCCTGGACGGTCAGCCAGCCATTGCGGCTCAATTCTTCCTCCAACTGCCCGGCGCCCCAGCCGGCATAACCCAGCGTGAGCAGGAACCGGTGCGGCCCGCTGCCGTTGGCCACGGCTTCGAGCACGTCCTTGGAGGTAGTCATCTCGAGCCCACCCGGCACCGCCAGCGACGACACATAGACACCGACCGGATCGTGCAGCACGAAGCCGCGCTCGGTCTGTACCGGGCCGCCGAAGTAGACAGGCTGATGGGCCACGGGCTGGATTTCGAGCTTGAGATCGATCTTGTCGAACAGCGTGGCCATGTCGATATCGATCGGCCGGTTGATGACCAGGCCGAGCGCGCCACGTTCGTTGTGCTCGCAAAGGTAGACCACGGAACCCGAAAAAGTCGGGTCGGCCATGCCGGGCATGGCAATCAGGAACTGATTCGTGAGATTGATTGGAGCTTCGGGCGTCGCCATGGCTGCATTTTATCAAATCGCCGCCGGTCGGCCCGAAACTTTCTGCCGGCCTGCGCAGCATCCGTCACCGGAGGTTCGTCGATACGGCCCGTCAGTCGGCCGGCTTCAGCGCGGCAAGGTCTTCCGCCGTGAGCCAGCGCCATTCGCCCGGCGCCAGTGCCGGGTCGAGCTGCAGGCGGCCGATGGCGCTCCGGTGCAGCCCGCTCACGTGGTTGCCGGCGGCGGCCACCATGCGTTTCACCTGATGGTACTTGCCCTGGATCAGGGTCAGTCGCAGGCTGCGTTCGCCGGTGATTTCGCAGCCTTCGGCGGCGATCGGGGCCGGTTCGTCGTCGAGTTTCACGCCGGTGCGCAGTGCCTCGGCCTGCGCCTCGGTTACCGGCTCGGCCGTGGTCACCTCGTAGAACTTCGGCACCTTGCGCTTGGGCGAGGTCTGGGCGTGGATGAACTGGCCGTCGTCCGTCAGCAACAGCAGGCCCGTGGTGTCGTGGTCGAGCCGGCCCACGGCCTGCACTTCGCGCTGGCGCAGCGGTACCGGCAGCAGGTTGTAGACGCTCTCGTGGTGGCGCGGCCGCTGCGAGCACTCATAGCCGGCGGGCTTGTGGAGCATCAGGTAGGCCTTGGTGCAGGCCAGCCACGCCTCGCCGTCCACGGTGAGCTGCAGGCCATCCACCTCGAAGCGTGCGCCGGGGTCTTCGCATAGCTCGCCGTTGACCTCGACCAGCCCGGCGGCCACGAGGTCGCCACAATAACGGCGCGTGCCGAAGCCTTGGGATTGCAGAATTCGATCGAGTGTCATGGCCATGGGAATGCTCTGAAATGCGGATGTGATGCCGGGGTATCCATATGTTAGGGTACGACGATGCCAAGATCGTCCCAGCCCCAATCAGCGGATGCCGCCGGCCGCGCGCCGTATCGTGTCGACCAACGCTTCGAACGCGGCCTGGTCTGGTTCCGGCGCGACCTGCGCGCCGACGACCACGCGGCGCTGCATTATGCCCTTAAGCACTGCCGACAGGTATGGTGCGTGTTTGTCTTCGACCGCGAGATCCTCGATTCCCTGCTGGAACGGGGCCTCCAGGCGGACCGGCGCGTCGACTTCATCCTGCGCTCGCTGGCCCCGCTGCACGCGGCGTTGAGCCAATGGGGCGGCGGTCTGATCGTGCTCGATGCCATGGCGCGCGAGGCGATCCCGCAACTCGCGGCCGCCCTGGAAGCCGAGGCGGTGTTCGCCAACCACGACTACGAACCGTCCGCCAACGCCCGCGATGCCGCCGTGCGCGACGCGCTGGCCGCCGACGCCCGCCTCCTGTTCACCTTCAAGGATCAGGTCATCTTCGAGGCCGACGAGGTCCTGAACGGCCAGGGCGCGCCATTCGCCGTGTTCACGCCCTACAAGAACGCGTGGCTGCGCACGGTGCAGCCGTTCGACCTGCGCCCCTACCCTGTGGATAAGTACCGCCGCGCGCTGGCCCCGGTGCCGGCACGGTATGCCCGGGACCTGCCCACGCTGGCCGAACTCGGCTTCGCGCCCAGCAACCTCGCCGAGATCGCCATGCCGACCGGCTCGGACGGCGCCCATGCGCTGTTCGACGAATTCCTGGCCCGGATCGGCGACTACGGCCAGCGCCGCGACTTCCCTGCGCTGCGCGGGCCGAGCTACCTGTCCGTGCACCTGCGCTTCGGCACGATCTCGATCCGCACCCTGGCCCGCGCCGCCCACGAAACCGTGCTGCGCGGCGGCGCCGCCAGCGCCGGGGCGGCGGTATGGCTATCGGAACTGATCTGGCGCGACTTCTACTTCATGATCCTGCATCACCACCCGCGCGTGGCCGACGGCAAGTCGTTCCACCCCGAGTACGACGGCCTGCGCTGGGTCGCCCCGCAGACCGGCGAGGGCTACTTCCAGGCATGGTGCGATGCCGCCACCGGCTATCCGCTGGTGGACGCGGCGATGCGCCAGATCCGCCAGAGCGGCTATATGCACAACCGGCTGCGGATGGTGACGGCAAGCTTCCTGGTCAAGGATCTGGGTGTGGACTGGCGGCGCGGCGAGCAGTATTTCGCCGACCAGCTCAACGATTTCGACTTCGCAGCCAACAACGGCGGCTGGCAGTGGGCGGCCTCCACGGGCTGCGATGCGCAGCCCTACTTCCGGATCTTCAACCCGGTCACGCAATCGGAAAAGTTCGATCCGGACGGGAAGTTCATCCGCAAGTACCTGCCGCAACTGGCCAGCCTGCCGGACAAGTACCTCCACGCGCCGTGGACCGCGCCAGACGATGTGCTGGCGGCGGCGGGCGTGAAGCTGGGTGAGCATTATCCGAGGCCGATCGTGCAGCACGACATCGCCCGGCAAGAGACGCTGGCGCGCTACGCGGTGGTCAAGACGCCGAAGGCGAAGGCGGCCGCCCGGGCAAAGCTGGCCGAAGAAGAGAACTGAGAGAGAACTGAGAGAGAACTGAGAGAGACCGGCGAGAGAACTGGGTGGGTTGGCGGCTCAGGCCGCCAACATCGCACTTTCCCGATAATGCCGTTGGGCATCCTCGGGGCGTTCGGTTTCCTCGAACAGCCGGGCCAGCGCCAGGTGGGTGCGCACGCGCAGGCGGCGTTGCGATTCGGGATCGGCGTACTTCAACGCGCGCTCGAAGTTCGACTGGGCCTTGCCCCAGAGCTGCTCGCCCAGGCACAGCACGCCCAGCGTGTAGTACAAATCCGCATCGACCGGATGTTCGGTCAGCCATTTCTCGGCCTGCTGGATCTGCGGCAGGGCCTTGCCGCGCTCGGCGCATTCGGCGTAGCGCTGCACGAGGCGGCTGTCCCAGTTGACCCGGAGCGCTTCCTCGACAATGCGCCGCGCCTCGTTCTGGCGGCCCAGCGCCGAAAAGTAGCGCGCCGCCGGCTCGGCGATGCGCACCGCGTGCCGCTCATCGGGCGACAGCGAGCGCCAGAAGTGGTACAGCCCTTCCGCGTCATGGCGACGCTCGTCGAGCATCGCCTCCACGGCAAGCTGCTTGAGCCGCAGCGCCAGCACCGGGTGCAGCGCGTTGCGCTTCTCCAGCGAGCGCGCCAGCCGCAGGACCTCCGTCCAGTTCTTCAGATGCTGGTGCGCACGCAGCGCAATCCGTTGCACGTGGATCTGCCGCCCACCCTGTGACTGCAATTGGGCGATGGTTTCCAGCGCGCCCTCGGCGTCACGGGCATCGACCAGCAGTTCGGCCATGGAAACCAGCCGCGCCTGGGCGCGCTCGGGGTCCGTGACCTGCGCCATCCACGCGTCGCGGCGTTCCGATTCCTGCATCCGGTGCGCGGCCCGCGCGCCCACCAGGGCGGCGGTCTGCGCCTGTTCCGGCCAGGCCTGGGCGTCGCGCGCGGCGCGCTCGGCCCGGGCGAAACGTCCGGCAAACAGGTTTTCGATCGACTCGCGCAGCGCGGCCTGCGCCTTGCTCATGCGGCTGCGTTCGCGGTAAGCGGCGGCGCGGCGCGGCATTTCGGAGAGGTGGCGGAACGTGGTCAGGATCGTCCACACCACGAAGAACAGCAGCAACAGCAGCGCCAGCGTGAGATTCAGCGACATTTCCACCCGGTACGGCGGGTAGAAGAGCACCACGTTGCTGTGGTTGAACTGCGTGAACAGCGCCAGCCCGACGGCGCCGGCGAACAGGACCGCTACCCAGAACAGAAGTCGCATGGCTACTCCTTCTTCAGGGCACGCAGCGCGCCAAGGCTCTCGGCCATGGTCGGCAGCGACACCGAGACCGCGCTGGCCTGCGCCTGCTTGAGCAGGGTCAGCACGCCCTGCACGCGGCGCGAGCGGGTATCGAAATATCTTGAAATCAGCGCCTGGGCGGCGGCGAGGTCATTGCGGAATACCGGCTCGTTGCGCGACAGCAGCGCCAGCCGCGCGTTGAGCAGCCGCAGCTTCACGTTCTCGCGCAGGAACCAGCCCTGGTCGCCGGAGAGCAGCAGCGCGTTGGCGTCGTCCACCTTGCGGATGCGGATCACCTGCCCCATCTCGCCCAGCACGTAGTGCCAGAGGCGGGTGAAGGCGTTGCCGGCTTCGGGCGCCGGCTGGGCATTTTGTGATGCTTGCGCCGCACTGGCCGGCTTGCCACTCTCGCCCGGCGTGCGGTCGAGCATGCGCTCACCGGACAGCAGGGGCAGCACGTCGATCTGGTTGATTGATTCATCGAGCTTGATCGCGGCGCCGGTCAGGTCGGTATCCGGCACGGCCTTCATGCGGGCGATGTCGCGCGCGAGGGCCCGGCGCAGCTGGTTGTACTGCGGCTTGTCGGCGCGCGCGAGCCGGGCGTCGGCACTTTGCAGGGCAGCCAGCGCCACCTGCACGTTGCCGCTGAGCTGAAGCTGCTGGCCGGCGTTGGTCAGCAACTGCTGGATCTCGGCGATCTCCCAGTCGTCACGGTTGCGCATCAGGTCCTGGTAGACCTGTTCGAGCGCCACCTGCTTGTCGCGGGTCTCGACCACCTGGCCGTCCAGCGCGCCGACCTTGGCCTGGAGTTCCTTAACCGTTTCCTGCGCGTTGCGCGACAGCACCCGGGTCTCCTGGACCAGCGCGTCGTTGTTCTGCTGGCGCCGCGCCAGCTCCTGGGTCAGGTGTTCCACGCGCAGTTGCAGCCACCAGAAGCCCGCCGCGGTGGCCAGCACGATCACGGCGGCGACGATCCACCACGGGTTCATGCGGCGCGGTGCGCTGAAGGCGGGGGCAGCGGAGCCAGCGGGAGCACTGGCGGCAGCGCCTGTGGGCGGCGCAACGTGCGGCGGCGGGGCCGATGCCGCGGCGGCTGCGGAGGCTGATGAGGAGGAGGACGTAGTGTCTGGCGTCACGCGATCAACCTTCGTTGACGGGGAATCTGGAACCGGCGCGCGCGGGGCTGGCGTCGGGGCGACGGCCACCACCGGGGTGTCGGATGTATCTGGGCGGGCCAGCGCCTCCGCCGGCCCCGCGTGGGCATCGGCCCACTGCGTGCAGGCGGCCAGCAGGCCGGCGTCGCCGGGCGCGGCGGGCAGCACATGGGCGAAGCCCAGCGCGTTCGCCTGCGCGGCAATTCTCGCATGCGGCGCAATGCACTGCATCTGCTTCAGACGCTCGTGTTCCTGCGGCGACAGGTGCAACCGGGCCAGCGCGTCGAGGTTGCGCACGGCTTCGGAACTGGTCAACAGCCATGCGCAGGGCGGCGCGCCCGGTTTCAGGTTGTCGCGCACGGCCTGCCATTGCATGGCCGTGGGTTCCGGCAGCGTGCGGCTGTAAGCCTCCACGGCATCGACGGTGGCGCCGGCATCGCGCAGGCGGTCGCCGAGCCAGTCGCGCCCGCCGTTCCCCCGTACGATCAGCACGCGCTGGCCCGAGAACGCGCCGGGTGTGGTGTCGAGTTCGGACCAGAGCGCCTCGGAATCGAAGCGCGCCGGTTCGTTGTGGATTTCGGCGTTGCCATGCGCCCCGGCCGGGGCAATCACACGATAGGCGGGCGCGGCAATGCCGCGTTCGGCCAGCGCGGCCACGCTCGACGGCCCCACCACGGCCACTGGCACCTCGGCCGGCCATTGCGGCAGCGCCGGCGCGTTCTGCACGTGCGCCAGCGCATCGAGCGCGAACGACACCGCATTGGGGCTGACGAAGACCACCAGCGCATAGTCGGCGAGCCGGGCCAGCGCCGCACGCAGCGCGGCGTCGTCGGCAGGCGGGCCGATGGCGAGCAGGGGGAAGCCGAGCACGTCCAGTCCGGCGGACTGGAGCGCCTCGGTCAGTTGCCGGGACTGCCCGGCAGGTCGCGTAACTACGACGGTCGGGCGGGGCATCGCGCGCGCCTCAGGTCGGACCCGCCGCAGCAAGCGCCGCCAGCACGTCTTCGGCGCCGCGCGCGAGCAGGTCGCCGGCCACCGCCGCGCCGAGCTGCTCGGCTGCGTCCAGGGTGTCCACCGCGAGGGCTGCGTGCGCACGCACGTCGCGGCTGCCGTCCGGCAGCGCCACGAAGGCATCGAGTTGCAGGGCATCGCCACGCCAGCGGGCATGGGCGCCCAGCGGCACCTGGCAGCTGCCGCCCAGCCGGCGCGACACGGCGCGCTCGGCCGACACCGCCAGCAGCGTCGGGGTATGGTTCAGCGGCGCCAGCCACGCGGCCAGTTCGGGGCGATCGGAACGGATCTCGATGCCCAGCGCGCCCTGTCCGGCCGCAGGCAGCGAGGCCTCCGGCTCGATCAGCGCGCGGATTCGCTCGCCCAGCCCCAGCCGCTTCAGCCCGGCCGCAGCCAGGATGATCGCGCCGAATTCACCGGCGTCCAGCTTGCGCAGGCGAGTGTCGAGGTTGCCACGCAGCGGCTTGATGACCAGATGGGGATAGCGGGTGCGCAGGGCGGCCTCGCGGCGCAGGCTCGACGTGCCAACCACGGTGCCGGGCGGCATCACGTCCAGCGAGGCGAACTGCGACGAGACCAGCGCGTCGCGCGGGTCTTCGCGTTCCATCACGGCGGTGAGCGCGAAGCCGGCGGGCAGCTCCATCGGCACATCCTTGAGAGAATGCACGGCAAGGTCGGCGCGGCCCTCGGCCATCGCCACCTCCAGTTCCTTCACGAAGAGCCCCTTGCCGCCTACCTTGGACAGGGACTTGTCGAGAATTTGATCACCCCTTGTCGTCATGCCGAGAATAGACACATCGCACGAGGGATAGTATTGTTGCAACGCAGCACGTACATGTTCAGCCTGCCACATCGCCAGCCGGCTTTCGCGCGAGGCGATCACGAGCTTGTGCGGCATGCTGCGGGATACGGCAGCGGACGAAGAAGACGGAGACGCAGGTGCTTGCATGCGCGCATGTTAGCACGCACCCCGGCGGCCTCAGGCCCCGGAATGCGCCAGAAATCGCTTCGCTGTGCATCGGACATGACCAGGGCGCCTTCAAGGCGACCGGCACCCTATAAAAGACAGAGGAGATGACTGCATGACCCAGCCCGTCGCGCGCCCATCGGGCCGCACCCGTACCACCCCTGCCCGCAAGTCCACCAAGTCAAACCCCGTTCCGCGTGAAGCGAAAGGCACTTCCGCCGCCCCAGCGAAGCCGCGCGCCGCCCGTGCCAAGCTGGCCGTGGTGGCCGCCAATGGCGCGACGGTCGCCGATGCGGCCATCGCCGCCGCGGCCTCGCCCGCGCGCCGTACCGCCGACAAGGACCTGCCGCTGCGCGAGGACATCCGCTTCCTGGGCCGCCTGCTGGGCGACTGCGTGCGCGAGCAGGAGGGCGAGGCCGCGTTCGATCTGGTTGAGACGATTCGCCAGACCGCCGTGCGCTTCCGCCGCGAGAACGACCGCTCCGCCGGCGCCGAGCTGGACCGCCTGCTCAAGCGGCTGTCGCGCGACCAGACCAATCAGGTGGTGCGCGCCTTCAGCTATTTCTCGCACCTGGCCAATATCGCCGAGGACCAGCACCACAATCGCCGCCGCCGCGTGCATGCGCTGGCCGGCTCGCCGCCGCAGCCGGGCAGCCTGGCCCGCGCGCTGGAAGCCATCGACGCCGCCGGCGTCACCGGCAAGCAGCTGCGCAAGTTCCTCGACGAAGCGCTGATCGTGCCCGTGCTGACCGCCCACCCGACCGAGGTGCAGCGCAAGAGTATTCTCGACGCCGAGCGCGAAATCGCCCGCCTGCTGGCCGAGCGCGACCTGCCGATGACCGCCCGCGAGCGCGACCACAACACGGCGCAACTGCGCGCCCGCGTGACCACGCTCTGGCAGACCCGCATGCTGCGCAACAACCGCCTGATGGTGGTGGACGAGATCGAGAACGCCCTCTCCTATTACCGCACCACCTTCCTGCACGGCATTCCGCGCCTGATGGCCGAGATGGAGGAAGACATCGCCGCCGTGTTCCCGACCAGCAAGAAGGGCAAGGCCGGCACCGCGCCGGCACCGCTCGCCCCGTTCCTGCAGATGGGCTCGTGGATTGGCGGCGACCGTGACGGCAATCCGAATGTGACTTCAGAGACGCTTCAGCACGCCGCGCGCGAGCAATCGCAGCTGATCATGGGGTGGTATCTCGACGAACTGCACGCGCTGGGCGCGGAGTTGTCGATGTCGTCGCTGATGGTGGATGTCAGCCCCGAGCTGATCGCGCTGGCCGATGCCTCGCCGGACCATTCCGACCACCGTTCCGACGAGCCGTACCGCCGCGCACTGATCGGCATGTACGCACGGCTGGCCGCCACCTCGCAGAAGCTCACCGGCCACGAGGCCCAGCGCCACCCGGTGGCAGACGTGGCGCCGTACGACAACGCCGAGGCATTCGCCGCCGATGTGCAGGTCGTGATGGATTCCCTGCGCACCCACCACGGCGTGGCGCTGGCCCAGGCGCGCATCGACGCACTCCAGCGCGCCATCGCCATCTTCGGCTTCCACCTGGCCTCGGTGGACATGCGCCAGGTGTCCGACGTCCACGAGGCCGTGATCGCCGAACTGTTCGCCGCCGCCGGCGTGGAGCGCGACTATGCCGCGCTGCCCGAGGCCCGCAAGCGCGAACTGCTGCTGGCCGAGCTGCGCCAGCCGCGCCTGCTGACCATGCCGTGGCACGAGTATTCCGAGCAGACGCGCAGCGAGCTGGCGATCTTCGCCATGGCGCGCGACCTGCGCGCCCGCTACGGCAAGCGCGTGGCCCGCAACTACATCATTTCGCATACCGAAACGCTGTCTGACCTGATCGAGGTCATGCTGCTCCAGAAAGAGTCCGGCATGCTGCGCGGCACGCTCGGCAGCAAGACCGATCCGGCGCGCATGGAGCTGATGGTCATCCCGCTGTTCGAAACCATCGAGGACTTGCGCAACGCGGCCGGCATCATGCAGTCGCTGCTGGACCTGCCCGGCTTCGACTCGGTCATCGCCCACCATGGCGTGGAACAGGAGGTGATGCTCGGCTATTCGGATTCGAACAAGGACGGCGGCTTCCTGACTTCGAACTGGGAGCTGTACAAGGCCGAACTGGCGCTGGTGAAGCTGTTCGAGGCCCGCCGCGTGAAGCTGCGGCTGTTCCATGGCCGCGGCGGCACCGTGGGGCGCGGGGGCGGGCCGACCTACCAGGCCATCCTGTCGCAGCCGCCCGGCACCGTGAACGGCCAGATCCGGCTGACCGAGCAGGGCGAGATCATCAACAGCAAGTTCGCCAATGCCGAAATCGGCCGGCGCAACCTGGAAACCGTGGTGGCGGCCACGCTGGAGGCCTCGCTGCTGCCCACGCAGAACGCGCCGAAGGACCTGGAGTCGTTCGAGGGCGTGATGCAGCAGTTGTCCGACCGCGCCTTCACCGCCTATCGCGACCTGGTCTACGAGACGCCGGGCTTCAAGGATTACTTCTTCGCCACCACGCCGATCACCGAGATCGCCGACCTGAACCTGGGTTCGCGGCCGGCCTCGCGCAAGCTGATGGACAAGAAGAACCGCAAGATCGAGGATCTCCGCGCGATTCCCTGGGGCTTCTCCTGGGGCCAGTGCCGGCTGCTGCTCCCGGGCTGGTTCGGCTTCGGCAGCGCGGTCAAGGCGCTGGTGGACGAGGCGCCGGACGAGAAATCGCGCAAGGCCACGGTGGCCACGCTGCGCCGCATGGTCAAGAGCTGGCCGTTCTTCTCGACGCTGCTCTCGAACATGGACATGGTGCTGGCCAAGACCGACCTCGCCGTGGCCTCCCGCTACGCGCAGCTGTGCGAGGACACCGCGCTGCGCAAGAGCGTGTTCGCGCGCATCAGCGCCGAGTGGCACCTGACCAGCGACATGCTCGCGCTGATCACCGGCCGCCACGAACGGCTGGCCGACAACCCGCTGCTGGCGCGCTCGATCAAGAACCGCTTTGCCTATCTGGACCCGCTGAACCACTTGCAGGTGGAACTGCTCAAGCGTTACCGGGCTGGCAAGGACGGTGACGACGTGCGCGTGCGGCGCGGCATCCACCTGACCATCAACGGCGTGGCGGCCGGGCTGCGCAACAGCGGCTGACCGAATGTGATGTATACGCCGGTTGCCTCCCCGTGCCTTCCTGGCAGGGGGAGGTACCGACAAGCCGGTTTCGCCCGCATCAAGGCGATATAATCGCGGTTTCCGATTTTCCGCCTGCCCCACCCCACCTGCCATGACCTCCCAACTTGCCAAGAAAGGCGAAGCCTGGTCCGCCCGCTTCTCCGAACCGATGTCCGACCTGGTGAAGCGCTACACCGCATCGGTCTTCTTCGACAAGCGCCTGGCGCTGTTCGACATCGCGGGGTCGCTGGCCCATGCGGCCATGCTGGCCAAGCAAGGCATCATCGCCGAGGCGGACCGCGCCGAGATCGAGCGTGGCATGACGCAGATCCGTGGCGAGATCGAGTCCGGCGCGTTCGAGTGGAAGCTCGACCTCGAGGACGTCCACCTGAATATCGAAGCCCGCCTGACCGCGCTGGTTGGCGACGCCGGCAAGCGCCTGCACACGGGCCGCTCGCGCAATGACCAGGTGGCCACCGATATCCGCCTGTGGCTGCGCAGCGAGATCGACAACATCATCGGCCTGCTGGGCGCCCTGCGCGGCGCGCTGCTGGACCTGGCCGAACAGAACGCCGACACCATCCTGCCCGGCTTCACCCACCTCCAGGTGGCCCAGCCGGTCACCTTCGGCCACCATCTGCTGGCCTATGTGGAAATGTTCACGCGCGACACCGAGCGCATGGCCGATTGCCGAAAACGCGTCAACCGCCTGCCGCTGGGCGCCGCCGCGCTGGCCGGCACGAGCTACCCGATCGACCGGGAGTTCGTGGCGTCCCAGCTCGGTTTCGACGGCGTTTGCCGCAATTCGCTCGATGCCGTGTCCGATCGCGACTTCGCCATCGAATTCTGCGCCGCCGCCGCGCTGGTGATGACGCACGTCTCGCGTTTTTCCGAAGAACTGGTGCTGTGGATGAGCCCGCGCGTCGGCTTCATCGACATTGCCGACCGCTTCTGCACGGGCAGCTCGATCATGCCGCAGAAGAAGAACCCGGACGTACCCGAGCTGGCCCGTGGCAAGACCGGCCGCGTGAACGGCCACCTGATCGGCCTGCTGACGCTGATGAAGGGCCAGCCGCTGGCGTACAACAAGGACAACCAGGAAGACAAGGAACCGCTGTTCGACACGGTGGACACCGTGGTGGACACGCTGCGCATCTTTGCCGACATGGTGCCGGGCATCACCGTGAAGCCGGAGGCCATGCGCGCCGCCGCGCTGCAGGGCTACGCCACGGCCACCGACCTGGCCGACTACCTGGTCAAGCGCGGCCTGCCGTTCCGTGACGCCCACGAGGCCGTGGCCCACGCCGTGCGCGCCTGCGACGACCGCCGCTGCGACCTGGCCGACCTCACCGTGGCCGAGCTGCGCGAGGTCTCGGGCCTGGGCGACAAGTCCAGCCTGATCGGCGACGACGTACACGCCGTGCTGACGCTGGAAGGCTCCGTGGCCGCCCGCGATCACATCGGCGGCACGGCGCCGGCCCAGGTGCGCGCTGCCATCAAGGCCGCCCGCGCTGCGCTGCAAAGCTGATCGGTCCGCCCCGGACCTGACGAAGTTCGTAGCACCGGGGCGGCTGTCCTGCCGCCCCAACCCTCGCCCTCCCCCGCTTTCTCCCTCCCGCAGGCCCCGCGCACACCATTTTGGGGATTCGCGCAATGCGCCCTGCCTCAAATCGCGGCAAAAATGTGACGAACTGGGGATTCACCCTAGCGAAGCCGTGCATCGAAGGACGTAGACTAACGCGCCACCCCCGTATCCCCGTTAGTAGCCCCCTTAGTACCCATTAGGACGATCACATGTCTTTCCTCATGAAAATCTCGCGGCTTATCGATGCCGTGAACGATTTCATCGGGCAGTGGGCGAAATGGCTGATCCTGGTCGCAGTGCTGATCTGCGCCGGGAACGCCATCATTCGCTACAGCTTCAGTGTCAGTTCCAACGCCTGGCTCGAAATGCAGTGGTACCTGTTCGCGGGGGTCTTCCTGCTCGGGGCGCCCTACACCCTGCGTCGCGACGAGCACGTGCGCATCGACGTGGTGGCAGGCCACCTGTCCGAGCGCAAGCAGGTCTGGATCGACATCTTCGGCGTGCTGTTCTTCCTGCTGCCTATCTGCTGCATCATCCTCTGGCTGGCGATTCCGTACTTCTGGCTGTCGTATGCCGGGCACGAGATGTCAGGTAACGCCGGCGGCCTGATCCGCTGGCCCGCCAAGTTCCTGATCGTGGCGGGCTTCTTCCTGATGATCCTGCAAGGGATTTCCGAGCTGATCAAGCGCATCGCCTACCTGAAGGGCCTGCTGCCGTTCTCGGCGTTCCGCAAGCATGCGACCGATCCGGCCGAGGAAATCGCCGCCATCGCGCAGGCCGCATCGACCGGCCGGTCGGAAAAACAATAAGAGGTCGCCACGATGACGCATTTCCTTGCCGCGAACATCGCGCCGATCATGTTCGCCAGTCTGGTCGTATTCCTGCTGTCCGGGTTCCCGATTGCCTTCGCACTGGCCGCCAACGGGCTGCTGTTCGCGTTCGTCGGCATCGAGCTGGGCATGCTGCCGCCCTCGCTGCTCCAGGCGCTGCCGAGCCGGCTGTTCGGGATCATCGAGAATGACACCCTGCTCGCCATCCCGTTCTTCACCTTCATGGGGCTGATTCTGGAGCGGTCAGGCATGGCCGAAGACCTGCTCGATACCATCGGCCAGCTGTTCGGGCCGATCCGGGGCGGGCTGGCCTACGCGGTGATCTTCGTTGGGGCGCTGCTGGCGGCCACCACGGGCGTGGTGGCGGCGTCGGTGATCTCGATGGGGCTGATCTCGCTGCCGCTGATGCTGAAGTACAAGTACGACAAGCGGCTGGCCTCGGGCGTGATCGCGGCGTCCGGCACGCTGGCGCAGATCATCCCGCCGTCGCTGGTGCTGATCGTGCTGGCCGACCAGCTCGGCCGCTCGGTGGGCGACATGTACAAGGGCGCGTTCGTGCCCGGCCTGGTACTGACCGGCCTGTACATGCTTTACGTGCTGATGGTGACGCTGATCCGCCCGGCCGCCGCGCCGGCGCTGCCGATCGAGGCGCGCACCTTCCGCGAGTCCAGCGGGGCCACCGGCTCGCGCTCGGTGCTGGTGCTGACCGTGCTGTCCATCGCCGTGGGCGTGGCGGTCGACAAGCTCTACAAGCCCGAGGCGCCGCTGGATGAACGCCTGGTGATTTCGGTGGGCGCGGCCATCCTGTTCGCCTTCGTCGTGGCGGTAATCAACAGGACGCTGAACCTGAAGCTGCTGTCGAACATGGCGGAAAAGGTCACGTTTGTGCTGATTCCGCCACTCGCGCTGATCTTCCTGGTGCTCGGCACAATCTTCCTCGGCATTGCCACCCCCACCGAGGGCGGCGGCATGGGCGCACTCGGCGCGCTGGTGCTGGCGATGATCAAGGGACGCCTGAACCTGAGCCTGACCAAGCAGGCGATGGAGTCCACGCTGAAGCTGTCGGCCTTCGTGATCTTCATCCTGATCGGGGCCCGGGTGTTCTCGCTGACGTTCTATGGCGTGGACGGCCACCTCTGGGTGGAACACCTGCTGACGGCGCTGCCGGGCGGCCAGACCGGCTTCCTGATCGCGGTGAACGTGCTGTTCTTCCTGCTGGCGTTCTTCCTGGACTTCTTCGAGCTGGCGTTCATCCTGGTGCCGCTGGTGGGCCCGGTGGCGGACAAGCTCGGCATCGACCTGATCTGGTTCGGCGTGCTGCTGGCAGTGAACATGCAGACCTCGTTCATGCACCCGCCGTTCGGCTTCTCGCTGTTCTACCTGCGCTCGGTGGCGCCGCGCGAGGTCAAGACCACGGACATCTACTGGGGCGCGGTGCCATTCGTCGTGATCCAGCTGGTCATGGTGGCGCTGATCATCGTGTTCCCGGGGCTGGTCAGCACCGGCAAGGTGGTCCAGCAGGACCGCAGCATCACGCGTGACCTGAGTATCGACCTGGAATCCCGCCAGCCTGCGGCGCCATCGGCACCGGCCTCCCCGGCCCCGGGGGCACCAGCGCCGGGTGCCTCGGGCAGTGGGCAGTTGGAGTTGCCAGCACCGTCGCAGGACAGCGAACCGGCCGCGCCGCAGTTCGAGTTCGAGAAGAAAAAGTAGCGGTGCGCAGCTGACGCGTGTGCCTCGCCTTCACGAGGTCGCGGCGCACTGACGAACCCCACACTTTCCGGAGTGTGGGGTTTTGTTTTTGGTGCGGAGCAAGTTGAGCAAAAGCAATAGTTGGCATGCGTGGATTCGGTAGTGTCGATGCTCTCCGTCGAACTGCCAACGAGGAAACATGCATGCTCCCTGTCGCTCGACTGGGCGATATGCATCTCTGCCCAATTCATGGCACTTCAGCCATAACATCCGCTTCCGCCGATTCCAACGTCAATCATTTTGGCGCCGCGCGCGTTGGCGACGCCTGCGCCTGCGGTGCAGTCCTGACTGCAGGCTTTCCGTCCATCACCGTCGGCAATTTGCCGTTGGCCTATTCGGGCAGCCCGACCACTCACGGCGGGACCATCACCTCAGGCAGCTTCGATACGGCCGGAGGCTTCCTTTGGGGCGGTACGGCTAGCCATGTCGTCGTCGACTTTGCCAAGATGGGCGCCGTGCACCCGGGTGGGTTGGTGAATCGATCGCTGATGGCCGCGCTATTGGCCGATCCGCATCTGGAGCAGCGTGCCGCAATGGCGGGGGCATTGTTGATGCGCCCCGGGAATATCGCCGCTTCATCGACGCCCGAATGGATCGCGGTCGCCGGGAGCCAGCACGACCGGGGTTCAGGTAACAAGATGATGTTTATCGGTCAGGCCGTGCGCGAGCTGGCCGAATTCAGGCGCCACAAGGCCGCATCGACAAGGACGCTGGTGTTGTTCACGCCGGCGTATAGCGAAGCCATGCTAGAAGCTGCGGCGAAGTCGGCCGATGTCTATGGGGCGGCTCTTGTTCGCGTAACGAGCGCCGATGCGCTGATTCAATATCTGAACCATGGCAAGGACCGGAAGCAGTCGCCGATCGAGCGCCTGTCCTTGTTCAGTCATGGCGTGCCTCAACGCATCGCTTTCGGTTATCAGCTCGGCGACGATGCGCGAATGTCTCTCGATGTGCTGAACTGCCAGAAGATTTCCCAGTCGGCGTTCTCCAGCTCGGCACGGGTCGACAGCTATGCCTGCCGGACCGGTATGGGCAATCGCCCGGATTACCCGATCGAGGAAGGTGTCCAATTCTTTCCGCAAACCAATGAAAGCCTGGCGCAATTGCTGGCTAACCATTTGCGAGTGAAGGTGCGCGCCTATATTCGCAGGTCGGATTACAAGAACACCTGGGGGACGTTCGAAGAGCGCCAATTGGGAAAATTGTGCAAAAACACCGGTAACGCAGTGCCCGCGGAAGCGTGGTGCAAGCAGTGGGTTGCGCTGGATGCGGAGCGACAAAAATCCAACAAGCACCACGAATTTACCTATCAGACCAGTGGCGCGAGTCATCCCGTAATCTCCGGCGGGACTCCCTTTGGCGTACCAGGAGGTCATTTTGAGTTTCTACCGAAATAAGCTCTTCTGGATTGCTGCAACCGTCGCGTTGTTTCCGGGATATTGTGGATTTAAAATGATGACGAGCAAATATAACAGCGATTTCGGTAACGGCGTGGTGATCTATGCCGACGATTATGTAAATACGGGGCTATGGGTGCTGCACTGCGGCCATTCTCGGTTGATCAGCCGAGAACCGATTCCGGTCCCTTTCGACGAACTGGAACGCACCAAGCAGTTCAAGATATGGAATTCCCCCATAAGCAAAGCGGATGAACAACCCGCCAAGGAGGCGCTGGCGGCCATTACGAGCGTTCCCCACTGGTATAGGCACCTGCGCTATCTCTATTCTGGACTTAACGATAACAGCGGCTTGAGCGCCCACAGATTCCATCTGATAGCCGAACATGCTGGCCGGTCATGGGGGGTGAGAGTCCGCCAATCTCTCAGCTATTACGGCAAGACTCAGGGCTTTACCTTGTCTATCGAACCCTACGACCCCGAAACCTACGTGGACTACGACAAGGCGTTTCAAGCCGCCATCAAAAGCTGCCCTACGCCACAATGAATCCACATAAAGCGACGCTTTATGACATTGAATTTCTTCCGAAGTAAGCTCTTCTGGATTGCAGCAGCCGTCGCATTGGTTCCGGGATATTGTGGATTTGAAATGATGACGAGCAAATATAACAGCGATTTCGGCAACGGCGTGGTGATCTACGCTGACGACTTTGTGAAGACGGGCCTTTGGGTATTTCACTGTGGTGGCTCTCGATTGATCAGCCGTGATCCCTTGCCAGTCCCATATTCCGAACTGGAAAGCACCGAGAAATTCGCCATCTGGAACGGGTATCTAAAGAAGGCGGATGAACAACCCGCCAAGGAGGCGTTGGCGGCGATTACCAGCGTGCCCGACTGGTATAAGCCTCTGCGCTATCGCTTCTCTGCGCTTGATGAGAATAGCGTTCTGAGCTCTCACGGATTCGATTTGATAGCCGAGCACGCAGGCAGATTTTGGGCCGTGAACGTCGATCAATCCATCAGTTACTACGGAAAATCTGAAGGCTTTACTTTACACATTATCCCCTACGACCCCGAAACCTACGTGGACTACGACAAGGCGTTTCAAGCCGCCATCAAAAGTTGCCCTGCGCCGCAATGAACCCACAAAAAGTGAAGTGATACGGACGCCAACAAAAAAACGCCTCGCAA